>NZ_ARVX01000001.1:1953207-2604277 GCF_000384375.1 Methylotenera versatilis 79
GCAATCAAACCAGTGGCTGCACCTGCGATAATTAACAGTGTTTCACGTTCTTTCATCAGTAATTCTAATTCCGAACGTAACATGTTATTTTCGGCAGATTGTTGTGTGTTTTGCATAAATCATTCTCTCTTTTAAATTCACTTATTATCTTGCAATCGGTCATGCTTGCTTGTCAATCAACTTAATTCATCACAAAATAATATTTGTGCTGTAGTAGCGACTTTCTCTTATCAAATTGATTGATATTCAGATATAATACGCATCTTCATTGTTTAGGGATACTTAAACAGTGAATCGGAATCACCTGCGAGAGTGGCGGAATTGGTAGACGCACTGGATTTAGGTTCCAGCGCCGTAAGGCGTGAGAGTTCGAGTCTCTCCTTTCGCACCAGGTTTAATCAAACATGGAATTGAATCAAACCTGATTAAATCAAACACATGGTTATATCATCAGTTTCAATCCGTAACATTTCCAAAAGTGCTGTATTTTTATTTGAATAGCGATTAACGATTAATATCGTCAAATATCGTTGTATTGCGCGGTAAAAATACAATACTATTCAACAAATCTTAAGTCTACAGCTCTAAAACTACATTCACATCATGTCTCGTCCAGCAATCGCACATATTCGATTAGATGCATTTAGGCACAATTACCGTGTCGCCAAACAATCGCATGCTGGCTTTGCGTTGGCGGTGATTAAAGCCAATGCTTATGGTCACGGCGCGGTGCAGTGCGCAAAAGCGATTGAGAATGAAGCGGATGGTTTTGCCGTTGCCAGTTTGGAAGAGGCTTTAACGTTGCGCCAAGCAGCTATTAAAAATCCAATTTTGTTGTTAGAGGGCTTTTTCGAAGCACAAGAACTGCCAGAAATTGTCGCTAATGATTTGTGGATTGTGGTGCATGCCAAATGGCAATTGAATCAATTATTAGCAGCCAAACTATCGAAGCCACTGCATGTCTGGCTTAAGTTGGATTCAGGCATGCATAGAGTTGGCTTATCTCCTGCCGAATATGTAAATGCTTTTGCGCGATTAGTTAACCATCAAAATATCGCAAAAATCGTTCATATGAGCCATTTTGCTAATGCCGACGATTTAGCTTCGCCGCACACACAACAACAAGTTGCGGTTTTTCAGCAGACGATTAATCAATTGGCTTCCTCTCATTTATTAAGCAACGCAAACAATCATTCTGTCGAAACCAGTTTGGCAAATTCTGCTGCTATCTTAGGTTGGCCGCAAGCGCAGGCAAATTGGTCGCGTCCAGGCATTATGCTGTACGGCGCGCATCCATTAACGGCTAATGTGCAAAATCAAACGGAGTTAACACATTTGAAGCAGCAAAAAATATTGCGGCCCGTGATGCAGTTAACTTCTAAAATCATCTCAATACGCACAATTAGCAAAGGTGAATCCATTGGTTATGGCAGTATTTTTACCGCACAGCGCGATACAAAAGTTGGCGTTGTCGCTTGCGGTTATGCCGATGGTTATCCAAGATTAGCAACAAGTGCAAACAAAGTCGGCGCGCCAGTAGCGGTTGATGGGAAAGTTACCCAGCTAATCGGTCGCGTCTCAATGGATATGTTATTTGTCGATTTAACCGATATTCCAAATGCTGAAATTGGCAGTGATGTGGAATTATGGGGCGACCAAGTCGCTGCAAATGATGTGGCTAAATCAGCAAACACGATTGCCTATGAATTGTTTTGCAATGTGAAACGCGTACAATTTCGTTATTCAGATAATGATTAATTCAAATTATTGTAGATTCAAGAGTTAACATCAAATAATATTAAAAAACATTAATTAGCAACATTATTGAAAAGGTTTTTATATGCAAATTATTCAAACACCCAACGCGCCAGCTGCTATCGGTCCTTATTCACAAGCGATTGTAGTAGGTGATTTATTGTTCACTTCAGGCCAAATCCCCTTGCGCGCAGATGGCACATTAAATGACGGCGATATTGCTGTGCAAACAACGCAAGTGCTAGCCAACTTAAAAGCCGTGATTGAAGCGGCTGGCGCAAATTTATCCAAAGTAGTGAAAACAACTGTTTTTCTAAAAAATTTGGACGACTTTGTTGCGATGAATAATGTCTACGCTGAAGCTTTTGGCGGTCACACACCTGCAAGGTCAACTGTGCAAGTCGCTAAATTGCCACGTAATGTTTTGGTGGAAATTGAAGCAATCGTATCGTTAACTTAGCTTTAGTTATTGACGCATTCAAGCGGCTTAATCTGTTCGCTTAAATTTTAAAGCGTTTATTTCAAATCTAGGATGTGATATATTTCAGTGTTGTTTTGAATGAGTCCATTTTGAATTATTCGAGTGGCTTATTTTCAAATTAAAACGAATTCGCATTAAACTAAACTAGGCATTAAAAATTAAACAGGTTGTGCAAGTTACGACCTTTCAAACTGTTAACAATTAAATCGTCGCCTATCAATTATAGGCAACACTTACTACAGGAACTGCAATATGGCAGCATCGCTTGAAACAATCAGTAATTTAGAACGTCGTATCACGATTAAAGTGCCTTTGGCACCGCTTGAAGGCCAAATTAAACAACGCCTTACTCAAATTTCGCGCACAGCTAAATTTTCAGGCTTTAGGCCAGGTAAAGCGCCAATTGGTTTGGTGAATCAGCATTATGGCGATCAAGTACGCGATGAAGTGTATTCGCAAGCGGTAGAAACAAGTTTTGGCAACGCGGTTGAAGAAAATAAATTACGTGTTGCAGGCTTTCCGAATATTGAACACAAGCCATTCGCAGAAGCAGCAACTGATTTTGAATACACCGCAACTTTTGAGGTGTTCCCAGAGGTTAAGTTAAACGACTTAAGCAAATTAAAAATCGAAAAACCAGCGCTAGAAGTAGCAGAAGCAGATGTTGAAAAAACATTGGAAGTTTTGGTTAAACAACGCGTTAGTTACGAACCTGTTAAACGCGCCGCAAAAAAAGGTGATCAAATCAATGTGATTTTGACCGCAAGTATTGATGGTGAGCAAGTAGAAAGCACTGGCGAAAAAGGTATTGATTTAGTGTTGGGCGAGGTTGGCCGAATTGCAGAGTTTGATGAAAACTTAGCAGGCGGAAAAGCGGGTAGCGATAAAGCATTTGAGATTACTTATCCTGCAGGCCATAATCCTGCACAATTAGCTGGTAAAACAGTGAGTTACAACGTGACTTACAACAGTGTTTCACAACCAGTATTGCCAAAAATTGATGCAGACTTTGCTAAAAGTTTAGGCATTGATGATGGCGATGTTAAAAAAATGCAGTCTGAAATCAAAGCCAGCTTAGAGCAAGAAGTTGAAAAACGCATCAAAGCGCGCACCAAAGTACAAGTGTTTCAAGCGTTAGTTGCAGATTCAAATATTGAAACGCCAAAAGCATTGGTGAATGCGGAAATTAATCGCATGATGCAACAAACTGCACAGAATTTACAACAGCGCGGCATGGATCCTAAAGCGATTCAATTAGAGCCAACGATGTTTGAGGAGCAAGCTAAACGTAGCACGGCTTTACGTTTGATTCTAAGTGAGTTGGTTAATACCAATAATTTACAAGCCAGCGCTGATCAAGTGCGTGCAATGGTAGATACCTTTGCGCTAAGCTTCGAAAAACCCACTGAGTTGGTTAGTTGGTATTATGCCGATGTAAAACGCTTAGACGAGCCAGCAGCTTTGGCGACAGAAGAAAATGTTGTCAATTGGGTGTTAGATAAAGCAAAAGTGACGACCAAAAAAATTAAATTTGATGAATTAATGGCTGGTCAGTAAATTTAATGCTGTAATCGCAGTCCAATTGACTGGTAAATGTTATTAATTAATATGAGTGATATTAAAGTGAATATAAGCAATGGGTTAGAACCGCAAGGTTTAGGTTTGATTCCGATGGTAGTCGAGCAAAGTGGCCGTGGTGAACGTTCCTACGACATTTATTCACGTCTGCTAAAAGAGCGTGTGATTTTTTTGGTCGGTCCTGTCAATGATATGACGGCTAATTTGGTGGTTGCTCAATTATTGTTTTTGGAAGCTGAAAATCCAGATAAAGACATTTCACTTTACATTAACTCACCAGGCGGTTCAGTGACTGCAGGCATGTCGATTTATGACACTATGCAATTCATTAAACCAGACGTGAGCACACTTTGTATTGGTCAAGCGGCAAGTATGGGCGCATTTTTGTTGGCAGCTGGCGCAAAAGGTAAACGTTTTAGTTTGCCTAACTCACGCGTGATGATTCACCAACCGTCGGGCGGTTTCCAAGGTCAATCAACAGATATTGAGATTCACGCTAAAGAAATTTTATATTTACGTGGTAAATTGAACGCGATATTAGCGCATCACACAGGTAAAACGGCTAAAGAAATTGATCGTGATACGGAGCGTGATAACTTCATGAGTGCAGAGCAATCTGTTGAATATGGCATGATTGATAAAGTAATCGAAGCACGTGCTGCCGTTGCATAATTTGCAGTCTTTAGAGTGTTAAGTTTTTTGGTCAGTATTTAAGTTTGTTGGTTTAAGGATGTTGCATGGCGAATAAAGCCGAAAGTGAAAAATTATTGTATTGCTCTTTTTGCGGCAAAAGTCAGCATGAGGTTAAGAAACTCATCGCTGGGCCGTCTGTGTTTATTTGCGATGAATGCGTCGATTTATGCAATGACATCATCAAAGAAGAAGTACAAAGTTTAAGCGATATTAAATCGACGGATAAATCATTACCAACGCCGCAAGAAATTTGTGCGATTTTAGATCAGTACGTGATTGGTCAAACGCAGGCTAAAAAGAATCTATCAGTCGCGGTTTATAACCATTACAAACGTCTTGGCCATAATCATATTTCGCAAAACACCAGTACTAAAAATGTCAGCCAAGATGATGTAGAGATTCAAAAAAGTAACATTTTACTGATTGGTCCAACAGGTTCTGGCAAAACATTATTAGCGCAATCTTTAGCGCGCATGTTAGATGTGCCTTTTGTCATGGCAGATGCAACTACATTAACTGAAGCTGGTTATGTGGGTGAAGATGTTGAAAACATCATGCAGAAATTATTGCAAAAGTGTGATTACGATGTCGAAAAAGCGCAACGCGGTATCGTTTACATCGACGAAGTCGATAAGATTTCGCGCAAATCAGATAATCCGTCCATTACGCGCGATGTATCAGGTGAGGGCGTTCAACAAGCGCTGTTAAAGCTGATTGAAGGTACGATTGCTTCTGTTCCACCACAAGGTGGACGTAAACATCCTAATCAAGAATTTGTACAATTAGATACCACGAATATCTTGTTTATTTGCGGTGGTGCATTTGATGGATTGGATAAAGTTATCCGCAGACGCTCTGAAAAAGGCGGCATTGGATTTGGCGCAGAAGTTAAAAGTAAAGATGATTTGCGTGAAGTCGGCGCTGTATTGCGTGATGTTGAGCCAGAAGACTTAATTAAATTTGGTCTAATTCCAGAGTTTATTGGCCGTTTGCCAGTAGTTGCAACATTGGAATCTTTGGATGAAGCAGCATTGATGACCATTTTGGTTGAGCCGAAAAATGCGCTGACTAAACAATATATCAAGTTGTTTAAAATGGAAGGCGTTGATTTGGAATTTAGAGAATCTGCGTTGTTGTTAATTGCTAAGAAAGCCTTAGAGCGTAAAACTGGCGCGCGTGGTTTGCGTTCTATTTTAGAGCATTCATTACTTGAAATAATGTACGATTTACCGTCTATCGACAACTTAAGTAAAGTGGTAATTGATGAAGGTACGATCAAAGGCGAGTCACAACCTTTGATGATTTTTCAAGACAAACCCAGTGTAGACGCACCAAAAAAAGCTGAATCTGCAAGTTAATCATCCTCAATTGTTTTTTTATTCTAATCAAATGATTCTAATTAAACAGTGCTTTTGCAATTAAATCTGGTTGCAATTAAACCTCAGTCGTTTATAGTCATTATTCAATAATATCGTTAATTGAAGTTTAAATTAACGATATTATTTGATGCTAGCACTTGAACTATCAAAGTATGTTCCCAACTTAATAGCATAGGACTTTGCCTATTTAGCACAGCGCCTATTTACCTTGAAAGTATTTTATGACAGAACAAACTTTGCCAGAAAATTTACCATCCACAGAAACCTTGCACGAAATGATGCCATTGTTGCCTTTGCGCGATGTCGTTGTGTATCCACATCTAGTGATTCCACTTTTTGTCGGCCGTGCAAAATCAGTTAAAGCCTTAGAAATCGCTTCAGATGGTAATAAACAAATATTATTAGTCGCACAAAAATCAGCTAATAAAGATGAGCCAGATGCAGAAGATCTGTATGAGATTGGTACATTAGCGACCGTTTTGCAAATGCTAAAGTTGCCTGATGGCACTGTAAAAGTATTGGTTGAAGGCTTGCACCGCGTGCGCGTTTCAGAGTTTGTTGAAACCGAAGAGTGCTTTTTAGCTAAAGCGGAAAAAATCGCTGATCCTATAGAAAACGATAGTGAAACAGAAGCGTTAATGCGCACTGTATTCACCCAGTTTGATCAATACGTTAAATTAAACAAAAAAATCCCACCTGAGATTCTAACTTCGCTTGCGACGATTAATGAAGCAGGACGTTTGGCCGACACGATTTCTGCACACTTAACACTCAAATTAGAAGAAAAACAAAAAATCCTTGAGATGTTAAGCGTGATGGAAAGACTTGAGCATTTACTGCACTTGATGGAATCTGAAATCGATATCCTACAAGTTGAAAAGCGTATCCGTGGCCGTGTAAAACGTCAAATGGAAAAAAGTCAGCGTGAGTATTATTTGAATGAGCAAGTAAAAGCTATTCAAAAAGAGTTAGGCGAGCAAGATGAAAATGCCGAATTAGAAGAGTTAGAAAAACGCATTAAAGAATCTGGCATGACTAAAGAAGCACATGCAAAAGTCAATGCAGAGCTTAAAAAGTTAAAATTGATGTCCCCGATGTCTGCAGAAGCTTCCGTTGTACGTAATTACATCGATACATTAGTTAACTTGCCTTGGAAGAAAAAAACCAAAATCAGTAAAGATTTAGCGACTGCAGAGGCGATATTGGATGCCGATCACTACGGTCTTGAAAAAGTGAAAGAGCGTATTGTCGAGTATTTGGCTGTACAGCAACGCGTGGGTAAATTAAAAGCGCCAATATTGTGCTTAGTTGGCCCACCTGGCGTTGGTAAAACCTCATTAGGACAAAGTATTGCAAAAGCGGTAAATCGCAAATTTGTGCGCATGGCTTTGGGCGGTGTGCGTGATGAGGCTGAGATTCGCGGTCATCGTCGTACTTACATTGGCTCTATGCCAGGTAAAGTACTACAAAGTATGAGTAAAGTAGGCGTTAAAAACCCACTATTTTTACTCGATGAAGTCGATAAGATGGGTCAAGACATGCGTGGTGATCCATCATCTGCTTTGTTGGAAGTACTTGATCCTGAACAAAATCACACGTTTGCAGACCATTATATTGAAGTTGAATATGATTTATCTGACGTGATGTTTGTGGCAACGGCTAATACAATGAACATTCCTGCTCCGCTGTTAGACCGGATGGAAATTATTCGTCTTGCGGGCTATACCGAAGATGAAAAAATCAATATTGCGATGAAATATTTATTGCCAAAAGAGCTTAAAACACACGGCCTTAAAGCAACGGAAATTAATATTTCGGAATCGGTTATTCGCGATATCGTACGTTATTACACGCGTGAAGCGGGTGTTCGCCGACTGGAACAAGAGATTGCTAAAATTTGCCGTAAAGTGGTGAAAGAGTTGCTGCTGAATCAAACACGCGCGAAAAAAGTACGCCGTGCTACAGATGTTGCAGATAAAGAAATTGCCATTGCTGCGGTTAAAAAAATTAGTATCACACCGAAAAACTTAGAGAAATATCTTGGTGTATATCGCTACGATTACGGTATCGCCGCTAAAGAAAATCAAGTGGGACAAGTAACTGGCTTGGCATGGACATCTGTTGGTGGTGAGTTACTGACAATTGAGGCAGTATTGCTGCCTGGTAAAGGCAAAACTATAACAACCGGTAAGCTGGGTGATGTGATGCAAGAATCTGTTCAAGCCGCTTTGAGTGTTGTCCGTAGTCGCGCGGCACGCTTAGGTATTAGTGAAGATTTTTATGAGAAAAAAGATATTCATATTCACTTGCCAGAAGGTGCAACTCCCAAAGATGGGCCAAGTGCAGGTATTGGTTTAGCGACAGCTTTGGTTTCGGTTTTAACAGGTATACCAGCACGTGCAGACGTTGCAATGACCGGTGAAATTACCTTGCGTGGCGAAGTGCTTGCAATTGGTGGTTTAAAAGAAAAGCTGTTAGCCGCACATCGTGGTGGCATAAAAACGGTTTTAATACCGGAATCCAATGTGAAAGACTTAGTTGAAATTCCTGAAAACATCAAGAATCAATTGGTCATTCATCCTGTTAAATGGATTGATCAAGTATTAGAGTTGGCTTTAGAACGCATACCGCAGTCCACTATAGAGAAAACAGAAGAAGTGCCTGCGGCAGTAACTGATGCGGCAACAGACCTTAATGTGGCAGTGACACATTAGATTTTAAGTTCTATATAGTTTATTTGTACTAATTTAGTGTTTATATCGCAAAATAGCGCCCAAAGCCTTGACACAGGCTTTTGTAGCTTGATATAAAGTCATAACAGGATACGCCTGTTATTTATGTTAATAACATTTGAGGGGATTACTCGTGAATAAATCAGAATTGATTGACGACATTGCAAAATCAGCTGGCATTTCAAAAGCTGCAGCAGGTCGTGCTTTGGATGCAACTACAGCTGCTATTACTACGGCACTGAAAAAAGGTGATTTAGTAACATTAATTGGTTTCGGTTCATTTTACGTAGGCAAACGTGAAGCGCGTAATGGTCGTAATCCTCGCACTGGCGCGACAATTAAAATCAGTGCTGCAAATTCTCCTAAGTTTAGGGCTGGTAAAGCGCTTAAAGATGCTGTAAACTAGCGTTCTTTTAGTGATTAAGCAATTAACCACTAAATAAAGTTAGTTTTAAGGCTTTTAGTTAGATTTACTTCGGTAATTAATTGGTGCGGTAACGCATTAGATTAAAAGTTTTAAATTGTTAAAGTGGCACAGGGTGCTTAGCTCAGTTGGTAGAGCGTCGCCCTTACAAGGCGAATGTCAGCGGTTCGACCCCGTTAGCACCCACCAATAACTAACATATATCGCCTCAATATTAATTAAGAGTGCTAGATTCTTAGCGCTCTTTAATTTTGAGAGGTTTAAGTTTTTGTATTAAGATTTAAATAATGCAAATTAAGCAGTAAGAAAACTGGAGTGGTAGTTCAGTTGGTTAGAATACCGGCCTGTCACGCCGGGGGTCGCGGGTTCGAGTCCCGTCCACTCCGCCAACATATAAAAAAGCGAGCTTTTAGCTCGCTTTTTTATTTTCTAAATTAATTTTATCTATAAAACTCCGTAAATCAGTATTTAAGCCACTATTAAAATGCAGACATATTGCTCAGTAAACTAGTGAGAGGCTAATTAGCTTTTTTACGATTAATTGATGTTCTTCATTGCGGTTCAAAATAGCCGTGTCTGCACACAACTGTTATATAATCTTAGGCTGTTCTAGTTATTAATTTGTCATTTCAAAGCACTAAAAATTTAGAAAGTTAAGATATGTTAGATGCAATTCGTAATCACACGCAAGGTTGGTTGGCTAAAGCTATTTTGGCTTTAATTACTATTCCATTCGCTTTATTTGGTATTGATTCGTATTTTAATGATGCGGGCAGTAATATCGCTATCGCTAAAGTTAATGGTGACAAAATCTCAGTTCAAGAATATGGCAATGCCATTGATAATGTGCGCAATCGCTTGCAATCTCAAAATCAAAAAATTGATCCTTCCATGCTAGAAAGTGCTGAATTAAAACAATCTGTGCTGGATGGTTTGATTACGCGTCGTTTAGTGAATGCGGAGATTCGGCATGCTAATTTTAAAATTAGCGATGAGCAGTTAAGTACTTATATATTGGATATGCCCGAATTTCAAGAAAACGGTAAATTTTCTGAAGATATTTATCAAAAAACACTCGCACAGAATAAGTTAACAGTAAGCAAGTTTGAGAATGATAGACGCAATGAGTTGTTAAGCCAGCAAGCGCGCGATGGTTTAGCTCTGTTAGTTTCTGTGCCAAATGGTGTGACGGATCAAGCATTGAAATTTGCGCATCAACAACGTGATGTAAGTGTGGCAGAAATTAAAACAGCACAATTTATAGCCCAAACTAAAGTAACGCCAGAGCAAGTCAAAGCTTATTATGAGCAGCATAAAGATAAATTTAAGGTGCCAGAACAGGTTAAGTTAGAGTTTGCTTTGCTTTCTGCGGCTGGGTTAGTTTCGCAAATGCAAGTAACCGATGCTGAAGTGAAACAGTTTTATGAAGAAAACGTAGCTAAGTTTCAGGGTGATGAGCAACGTCAAGCCAGCCATATTTTGATTGGTTTTGGTGTTGCGGCAACTGCAGCAGAAAAAGCTGCCGCTAAAGATAAGGCAGCGGAAATTTTGGCGCAGCTTAGAAAAGATCCTAAACGTTTTGAAGAACTGGCTTTGAAAAACTCGCAAGATCCTGGTTCCGCTACAAAAGGCGGCGATTTAGGCAGTTTTGGACGTGGTGCGATGGTTAAGCCATTTGAAGATGCGGTTTTTAATATGAAAGTAGACCAAATCAGTGATTTAGTTGAATCTGAATTTGGTTACCATATTATTAAATTGACTGGTGTGACGGGTCAATCCTCTTCATTTGAAAGTATGACTCCACAAATTAAGGGCGAGCTATTATTTCAAAAAGCCCAAGCTAAATATGCCGAACTTGCAGATGATTTTAGTAATACGGTGTATGAGCAATCAGGTAGTTTAAAGCCTGCGGCAGAAAAATTTGGCTTACAGATTCAACCAACTGGTTGGTTAAATCGTGAAGATGGCGCTAAATTCTTCAAAAATGAAAAGTTAATCAATTCAGTTTTTTCTGATGAGGTTTTGAAAGAAAAACGTAATTCTGAAGCAGTGGAAGTATCGCCGAATAATTTGGTTTCTGCGCGTGTGCTAGAGTATAAACCTGCAGCGCCACGTAGTTTCGATGATGTAAAAAGCGGAATTGAAGCCTTACTTAAACTAGAGCAAGCGACAAAATTAGCCACTGAAAAAGGTTTGGCTGATTTGGCTAAATTGAAAGCTGGTAACAAAGTGGATGATTTGGAGTGGATTCCAACAGTGACGATTGATCGCAAAGACGCACAGGGTTTGACAGAGCCAGTGATGAATCAAGCGTTTAAAATCGATACAAGCAAATTGCCGGCTTTTGCAGGTTATGCAGATGGTAATAAATCTTTTACTATCGTGCAGGTAAGTCGTATCGACAACACATTGAAAGCAGATGCAAAAAAAGGTGCGGAGGATGAGTATAAGGTTGCTGTTGCAGCTGAATATCTGAGTGCTTACTCGAAATCGTTGAAAGCGAAAAGTAAAGTCGTTGTTAACCGCAAACTATTAGAAACAAATACGCAGCAATAATTTAAATTACTGTTATAAATAGTGAGTTAAGTATCAATATTTATAACAAAAAAAGCCGATGTTCACACATCGGCTTTTTTATTGCGGCTAAATGAAAATTAACTAATCGATTTGCCCAGCCGCAGTAATGTTCATGCCACCATCCACATACGTAATTTCACCAGTAATGCCAGATGCTAAATCACTACATAAAAATGCCGCAGTATTACCGACTTCTTCAATGGTAACGTTACGGCGCAAGGCAGCATGGCGTTCATTAAAGCCAATCATTTTATCAAAATCTGCAATACCAGAGGCTGCCAATGTTTTGATTGGGCCTGCAGAAACTGCATTAACGCGAATTCCACGCGGACCTAAGCTTTGCGCTAAGTAACGCACGTTAGCCTCTAAACTGGCTTTGGCAACACCCATTACGTTGTAATTTGGCATGGTGCGTTCTGCACCTAAATAACTTAACGTTAACAAACTACCATTACGGCCTTCCATCATTGGATACGCCGCTTTTGCCAGCGCTGAAAAACTGTATGAACTAATGTCGTGTGCGATACGGAAATATTCGCGATTCACTGCATCTAAGTAATCACCATCTAACGCTACTTTTGGTACGAAGGCGAGCGAATGAACAACGCTATCTACGCCATCCCAATGTTTATTGAGCGCTGGGAATAGGGCGTCGATTTGCTCGTCTTCTGCTACATCACAGGGTAATACAATTTTAGAGTCAAAATCCGCGGCTAAGCCTGCCACACGGTCTGCATGCTTTTCCATTTGATAGGTGAAAGCCAGTTCCGCGCCTTCACGCTTCATCGCCGCGGCGATGCCGTAAGCAATAGAGCGGTTACTTAATAAACCCGCAATTAATACTTTTTTTCCTGCTAAAAATCCCATAACGAATCCTGTTAATTGATAATACTTTTTGATTGATGATTTTAGTTAAATGATTATTTGAGAGAGGCTATTTAAATGGCATATTTCTCTATGTTTATCATTTTAGTCGCTATTAATTAGTTGCTACTATTTATTGTTCGATCTTGGGTCAAGCGCATCGCGCAAGCCTTCACCCAGCAAATTATACCCTAACACGGTAATTAAAATGGCAAGGCCAGGGAATAGCGATAGCCACCATGCAAACTGAATATATTCCTTGCCATCGGTTAAGATGTTGCCCCAAGACGCTTGCGGGGCTTGTACGCCAAGGCCTAAAAAGCTGAGTCCAGATTCCATTAATACCGCACCTGCTACGCCTAATACGGCACTGACGATGATGGGCGTAAGGCTGTTAGGCAATAAGTGCGTAAAGATGAGTCGTGCATCTTTTGCGCCAAGTGTGCGTGATGCTAAAACAAACTCACGGCCACTTAAACTTAAAAATTCAGCGCGTACTAAGCGAGTTACGCCCATCCACGAAGTTAACCCAATTACAATCATAATATTCCAAATGGATGGGGTTAAAAAAGCGATAACAGCCAAGATCAAAAAGAAACTGGGAATGGATAGCATGACGTCTACTAATCGCATGATCAAGGTATCAATCCAGCCGCGGTAATATCCAGCAATAGCGCCAAGAACGATACCAATTGCGGTGGCGATGCCCACAGCCACTAAGCCGACTAATAATGAAATACGACCACCATGCAGCATGCGGGCTAATACGTCGCGTCCAAGGCCATCTGTACCCATCCAGTGCTGCCAAGATGGGGCTAAAAGAATGGCTTTTACGTTAATATCGTTTGGATCAAAAGGCGAAATGATCGGTGCTAGCATGGCGAGAATAAATACGCTGACTATGATAATGAAACCAACCATCGCCAGCGGATTAGATAATGCTTTTTTGAAGATACTTTTATTCATGATTATTCTCTAACCACACCACGTCGCACACGTGGGTCAGCCCATGCATAGGCAATATCTGCCAATAGATTGCCGATTAAAGTCAGCGCTGATCCGATGGTTAATATGCCCATAATCACGGGGAAATCGCGCATCATCACACTGTCGAAAAACAATTTGCCCATACCTGGAATGGCGAAAATCGTTTCTGCAATCACAGAGCCGCCAATCAAGCCGGGAATAGATAGTCCGATAATCGTGATTAGAGGTAACAATGCATTGCGTAGTGCATGCGTATAAACGACTTGATGCTCATTCAAACCTTTTGCACGCGCAGTAGTAATGTAGTCTTGATGGAAAACATCTAACATGCCATTTTTGACAAATAAGGTAATGCCAGCCAAACCTGTTACCGAAGGAATAATCACAGGCAAAATAAGGTGACTGACGCTATCTTTGATCTTAGCCCAAGTATCTAATGACTCATAGTTAATGCTATGTAAGCCTGAAATTGGTAGCCAATTATTCATTACGCCTAACCAATACATCAACAACAAAGACAGCCAAAAGCCTGGGATTGAAAAACCAATAAAATTAAACAGAGTGATGGATTTATCTTGCCAAAGTGTATATTTACGCGCCGCGATAATCCCTAGTGGAATCGCCAAACTTAACGTAATAATTAAGCCCAAAATATTAATCATTAATGTGATTGGCAAGGCCTCTTGAATCATGCCTTTGGTCACGTTGCCATCTTTATCAGTCGTTTGCCAAAAGACAGGTTTTTGATGTGATGCGAATGAGTTACCGAAATCCAGCGTACCCATGCGTTTCAGCCATAAACCATATTGCACAATCACTGGTTTGTCTAAATTGTATAGTTCACGTAGTTTTAGACGCGATTCTTCAGACACTTTTGGATTAAATGCCGCTTCATTATTTGTGATGTCACCAGGTGCTAGATGCATGATAAAGAATGAAATTAAACTGATACCAATCATCAGTGGGATCATCCATAACACGCGTTTGATTAAATATTTAAGCATAATGGATGTTAATCTGCTGTGATCTCTTTGAGTCCAGTTTGTGAGCGTTCTGTTTCCACACGTCTAAGTGGTGTAGGAATATACCATTCATGTGAATTGTAGCCTATGCCAGCCGGCGGTGCAGGCGAATCGATACCTTTGACGCGTTTATGAATTGCTGTCAAGCCATAGCCAGCAGATAAATAAACTATCGGGCTATCCTCTAATAATACCTTGGCAAACTCATGATAAATCTTCATGCGTTTATCGATATCCAATTCCAGTCTGCCTTGCTCCAATAATTTGTCAATTGTTGGATTATTGTAGCCGATGAAATTAAATTGTCCCGGCTGATTTTGAGTGGAATGCCAGATACTAAATTGGTCAGGATCCAAGCTTAAGCCCCAGCCTAAAACCACCACATCGAAGTCGCCTGTTTTAATAAATCGGCTAATAAAGCTGGCCCATTCAATAGCACGAATTTGCACGTCTATACCAATATCTTTCAACCTGCGTTGAATTAACACAGCTGATTTTTCACGCTCTTTATTTTGATTGGTGATGATTTCAAAAGCAAAGGGTTTGCCATCACGCTCTAAAATACCATCACCGTCAGTATCTACAAACCCGGCTTCTTTCAATAGCGCTTTAGCTTTGTTAGGATCATAAGCATAAGGTTTTAAATCAGGGTTACTCCAACGTGTTCCAGGCTTATATGGTGAGGCAATATTAATGCCTAAGCCCAAATAAACGCCATCGATAATTTCCTGTTTATCAATCGCATAGTTGATCGCTTTGCGCACACGGATATCATCAAAAGGTTTGTGTTTGAGATTAAAACCCATATAGGTATAACTGTTGCCCAGCTCTTTGTATAAAGCCAATTTTTTTTGCAGTTCTGGTCTAGCAGGAATAATGCGTGAGTATTTAATCGGATCTAAACCCATGCTATCAATGTTATCCGCCATTAACTCTAAAAACTGAGCGGAATTATCAGGAATGATGCGTGTTACTAATTTATCTATCTTGGCAGGGCCCAAAACCGAAGTTGGATTGCGAGATAGCTTAATATTCTCGCCATGTGTCCAATTATCTAGTTTGTAGTAATGACTCCCAACCGGGTTGCGCGCAAATGAGGTGGTGTGAATGTCTTGACCCTCAAGCAAATGTTTTGGCAAAACTTGTAAACCAGCCCAGCTATCCAGCGCAGGGGCATAAGCTTGATCATAGGTCACACTGAAAGTTGATGCATCTGGCGCAGTCGCACTTTTAACCAATTGATAGTCAGAAGCGTACGGACTACGGGTTTTTTCATCGATGACCAGCTTCCAAGTAAACAATACGTCTTGGCTGGTTAAAGGCTTTCCATCTGCCCATTTTAGATTAGGTTTAAGCTTGAACGTGATAGTCTTTTGATCGGCTGATACGTCCCAGCTTTCGGCTAACTCTCCTTCTAGGTCTAGATTTTTATCGTACTTAAGTAATTTGTTAAAAATGTTGCCAGAAATAGCACTAGAAGCAGACTCACCAGCAACCATGGAAATCAAGCCAGAGGGTTCCGCTGTTGAAGCGTCAATAAACGTGCCGCCTGCTTCAGCTGGGTATTGTTTATTGTAATCGGTGTTATCTTCGATTGATTTACCGCAAGAAAGTAGGGTAGAGATACACAATGCGTAGATTGGTAGTTGGAGAAAAAATAAGTTTAATCGAACGTTTTGGAACATAAAAAAGCATTTCTCATGATTAAACCGTTATTAAAAGAGCGTAAATTTATAAGTGAATAGTGCTTAGCTTTAATATTCGATCTAAATAGTTATTCTTAAAATAGTTATTTTTGAGTCTTTATCTTATTCGAATATTAGAATGCGCTTTTACATGTCGTGATGATTTGCTCTTGCTATTAACACGAGGCTTAACCGTGAATTTCTTTCTAGTGCTGGTGCTTTTACTTGTTGAAGCTTTTGTATTTGTGCTGAATCTGGCATTTGTTAACAGAATAGTTTGTCCAACTTTTAAAGTGCTATTTTTTAACTGATTAATCCTAATCAACATTTTGCTAGTAGTGTCATATTTATTTGCTAGCGCTTGTAGTGTATCGCCTTTTTTAACTTTGTGTACAGCGGGATGTTTAGGTTCAATATTGGTTACATTTTCATCTGAAAAATGATTGTTTTGTTCTAATTCCGCAACGTTAATCAGATTGCTATCCGTTTTGTCGTTGTAAATAGCAGGTACCAAAATGGCTTGAGAGGTGCGCATTTTCTGCGATGAAGATAAGCCGTTGACATTACGTAATTGCCCCACATTAATGCCAAATTTTTTCGCAATATTGTCCATGCGTTCACCACGTTTGACGTTGTAAGTTTGCCAATTCGTCAGCGGTTTATCATAGTTGGCAAGATTAGTCACAAAGCGTTCAGCAGCCCAAACAGGTAATAATAGCTGATGTTTTTCACCCGTTGATGTAATGACTGGGCGGTTATAACTGGGGTTTAGCGAGCTGAATTCTTCAAATGAAACTTCAGCTAATTCTGCAGCTAATTTAGCGTCGATTTGTTTAGGCGTTGTCACGCGTGCAAAATAAGGTCGATTAGGAATGGAGCCGATTTTTAAACCAAACTGCTCGGGATGAGTAATGATGTTTTTCATGGCCTGTAATTTCGGCACATAGTTCATTGTTTCTGGCGGCAAGCTTAAGCTTTGGTAATCCGTGGGTAAACCTTGGCGGCGATTTTTGTCAATTGCGCGTTGTACTGTTCCTTCGCCAGCATTGTAAGCAGCTAACGCTAAATCCCAAGTACCAAACATGCTATGTAATTTTTGTAAATAAGTCAGTGCTGCGCTGGTGGCAGCTGTTACATCGCGCCGATTGTCAACCCACCAAGTTTGTTGTAGACCAAAATGTTTGCCTGTAGAGGGGATGAATTGCCAAATACCAGATGCAGAACTTGTAGAATAAGCTTGCGGATTAAATGCACTTTCAATCATCGGCAATAGAGCAATCTCGGTTGGCATGCCGCGCTTTTCAACTTCTTCCACAATATGGAATAGGTATTTTTGGCTGCGATCCAACATACGTTTGATGTAATCAGGACGCGCGGCATACCAAGCTTCATGATTAGTGGTGTATTGCGATTGAATATTAGGTATCGCATAACCATCTTTAATGCGCGCCCATAAATCATTGCGCGTATCCGGATTTTCTTGATAGCCGAGTTGGTTAGAATCGTCACCTTCAACATCGGTTAAAAAATCCTGAACAGGGTCGCCGACTAAATTACTGTCTACAGTATCTGTGATGACTTCAATTTCTACACCCGCTACATTGGTATCAGCAATTGCAAAATTTGAATAAGATGTACTACAGGCTAATAAAAACAAGCCAAACAAGTTGGCAATTAATTTCTGCTGCTTTAATTTCGCCTGCGTGATTAATTGAATCGTTTTGATATTTGTTCCTAACATTTACTTTTAAGCTTAAGTTACTAAATAAGTCACTAAATAACGATAACAAGGTAACGCTTTTAGCTAGATTAAGCCTTCTACAGGGTAAGGCTTTTACAGCAAAACTGTATTGCATGGTAACGACCGACAGCGCATTAGTCAAGTAAAAGTTCCACTTGATTATTGAGTGTTATGTTGATGATTAATAATGGTTTCTTAACGCTCTGATCGTAGTAAAAACTGCTAATTCATCACTCGTTTTGGCTTGAGAGTTTTGCCGAATTGTGGTTTGGTTACAACGTAAGAATGGATTGATTTCAAGCTCTAATTCAATCGTACTCGGTAAACTGGGTAATTGTTGGTCACGTAATCTTTCGACAATTGCCTGTCTGGCAATTAATTTTTCGTTATCTGGTTCTAGAGTTAATGCAAAGGCAATATTCTTAGCTGTGTATTCATGCGTGCAATAGACTTTTGTTGCAGAATTTAATTGTTTTAATTGGTTAAGTGATCGCAACATTTGCTCTGGCGTACCTTCAAATAACCGCCCACAACCTGCACTAAATAAGGTATCTCCGCAAAACAGAAGGTCATCATTGTAATAAGCAATATGGCCGAGTGTATGGCCTGGCAACCACATCACGCGAAAATTTAAATCAATTTCAGGTAAATCAACCAGATCGTTTTCAGCAAGCGCAATATGCTTGAAAGCAAAAGTCTCATATTTAGGTGCGTAAACCTTTGCATGCGCATATTCAAGCAATTTGCTGACACCGCCAATATGGTCGTTATGATGATGTGTAATCAAAATGGCACTGAGTTTCAGATGATTTTTTTTAAGCGCATCGATCACTGGTTGCGCATCACCTGGGTCAATTACTACGGCATGGTTTTTGTTGTGCAAAAGCCATATATAATTGTCGGTAAAAGCAGGAATAGGAATGATATGCAGCATGTTTAATCAATGAAAATGGTCGCGAATATTAATCACGTTTTGAAAGGTTGAACTGCATATTTAGCTTGATGGGATTATTTGTCAATCATTAAATACACAATAAAGCATGCGTTTAGAACAGCAAAATAACTGGTTATCTACCACATTAGGTCAATATTTGTTGAGCCATGAGCAAGACATGTATGATAAAAAAGTGGGGGATATATTTGGATTTAATGCGGTGCAGCTTGGCTTGCAGCAAATGGATACACTCAAGAACTCACGCATTCCGCATGTGATGCATGTGGGCAATAGTGCGGGTGAGGTGTTGTGCGAAAGTGATTATCTGCCGTTTGCAGAGAGTTGTATTGATTTAATTTGCTTGCCGCATGTATTGGAGTTTAGTGAAAATCCGCATCAAACATTGCGTGAGGCAGAGCGCGTACTGGTGCCAGAGGGGCATTTGATTTTAACGGGCTTTAATCCCATTAGCGCTTGGGGTTTAAAATATGCACTCACTCAAGACGACGATTATCCGTGGAATGGACAATTTTTTACTTTATCACGTATTAAAGATTGGCTGGCCTTACTGGGCTTGGAATTTATCAGTGGTGAGATGCATTGTTATGAGCCGCCGATTAACAATCAAAAATGGCTGAATCGCTTCACATTTATGGATAAGTTGGGCGATCAATGGTGGCCAATGATGGGTGGTGTTTATTTTATTGTGGCTAAAAAACGTGTTGTTAATATGACGCTTTTAAAACCCAATTGGAAGAAAAATTCGTTAAAATCTCGGTTGGCAGTTAATCACTCGCAAAAAACTAAGCCGCACCAACACCAAAAACAGCAAAAAGAATAGTCATTGAATACAAATAATTATGAATAATATAGTAGAGATTTACGCAGACGGCGCTTGTAAAGGAAACCCAGGTCCAGGCGGTTGGGGCGCATGGTTAATGTATGACGGCAAAGAGAAAACCTTAAGCGGCGGCGAAAAACTGACCACTAATAATCGCATGGAGTTAACGGCAGTGATACGCGCTTTAGAAGCGTTGAAAAAGCCGTGCGATGTGAAAGTTTATACCGACTCATCTTATGTGCAAAAAGGCATTAGTGAGTGGATTGTTGGCTGGAAAGCGCGTAATTGGCGCACTGCTGACAAAAAACCAGTGAAGAATGATGATTTATGGAAAGTGCTAGACGTATTGGCCAATCAACACAAAATAGAATGGATTTGGGTGAAGGGACACGCGGGTAATGCAGGAAATGAACGCGCAGACGCGCTTGCAAATGAAGGTGTTGTAGCATTTTTATAACAAAAATATGGTTAATAACGCCATAAAAAACCTGTAATAAAAATCGTGCAAATTAAATAATCACTGAATTAAATAAAACCGAATATACAAAATTGAAATCGAATAATACAAGTCATGCGCCAAATATTTTTAGATACTGAAACCACGGGTTTATATCCAGCCCAAGGTCATCGGATTATTGAAATCGCTGCGATTGAGATGATTAATCGTCGTCCCACCCATCAGCATTTTCATATGTATTTAAATCCGCAACGTGAAATCGACCCTGCTGCGCAAGAAGTGCATGGAATCACGCTTGAATTTCTTCAAGATAAACCACTTTTCCCGGCAATTGCAGAAGAATTTCTCAATTTTATTCGTGGTTCAGAATTAATTATCCATAATGCTCCATTTGATGTTGGCTTTTTAAACAGCGAGCTTGGCCATATTGGGCTACAGCCAATTGAGACCTTTTGCGATAAAATTACTGATACGTTGAGAATGGCGAAAGATTCACGTCCAGGGCAGCGCAATAACTTAGATGCTTTGTGTCGCCATTTTGGCATTGACAATGCTAGGCGTACGCTGCATGGCGCGCTGTTGGATGCTGAATTGCTAGCCGAAGTGTATATGGCCATGACGCGTGGCCAAGATAGTCTGATGATGGATTTAGTGCAGACTCAGCCAGCGATGCAAGTAGTTACTGGTGATAGTAAATCAAGAGTGCTAAAAGTGTTGCAAGCGGATGTAACTGAGTTAGATGCACATCAAGAATATGTAAATAGCCTTATTAAATCAGGCGCTAAGGTTTGGTGATTTAGTCTTGGCAATTTAGTTTAGGTAATTAAGTGATGTGATTAGACAGCATTTTGTGCATAAATGAATTGCTAAATAATAGATTTTTTACAATTAAGTAGTTATTTAAGTTAGGTTTTAATCAGATGAAAAATTGCATCATCGTCACAGGCGGCGCAGGTTTTATTGGCAGTAATTTTGTTTTAAATTGGGTAAAGGGCGAGCATGGACAGTGTGTCAATTTAGATAAGCTGACCTATGCGGGTAACTTAGCCAACTTAGCAGATATACAAGAAAATTCGCAGCATATATTTGTACAGGGCGATATCGGCGATAGAACGATTGTCGATAAGCTTTTAAAAAAATATCAACCGCGTGCAATAGTCAATTTTGCAGCTGAAAGCCATGTGGATCGTTCGATTCATGCGCCAGGTGAATTCATTCAAACCAATATTGTGGGTACATTCAATCTATTGGAAGCTGCGCGTGCCTATTGGAATGATTTAAGTGATGCAGATAAAAATAGTTTTAGATTCTTACATGTGTCTACGGATGAAGTTTATGGTTCTTTAAGTACGACAGACCCAGCATTCAAAGAAACCAATCCATACGAGCCTAATAGTCCTTATTCAGCCTCTAAAGCGGCTTCTGATCATTTGGTGCGTGCTTATCATCATACTTATGGCATGCCGATGCTGACGACCAACTGTTCTAATAATTACGGACCGTATCATTTCCCAGAAAAATTGATTCCATTGGTTATTCACAATGCGCTTAATAGCAAACCATTACCGATTTATGGTAATGGTAGCAATGTACGCGATTGGCTATTTGTAGAAGATCATTGCAGTGCGATTCGTCGTGTGTTGGAAGCAGGAAAAGTCGGCGAAACATATAATATTGGTGGCTGGAACGAAAAGACCAATTTAGAAGTGGTACATACATTATGCGATATGCTTGATCGTGAAAAACCAAAGCAATCAGGTAGTTATCGTGACCAAATTACTTATGTGACAGATAGACCTGGACATGACCAGCGCTATGCGATCGATGCGACTAAAATTGAACGAGAGTTGGGTTGGAAGCCTGCCGAAACCTTTGAAACAGGTATTCAAAAAACAGTCACTTGGTACTTAACCCATCAGGATTGGGTGAATAATGTAACCAGCGGCGAATATAAAAACTGGGTCAATCAAAACTACCAAGAACGTGGTGAGGAATTAGCATAATGGTAAACGAGAAAAAGTCGATGAAAGGCATCGTTTTAGCCGGCGGCTCAGGCACGCGCCTGTATCCAGTGACGCAAGTCGTGTCTAAACAGCTGCTGCCTGTATACGATAAGCCGATGATTTATTACCCACTGTCTGCATTGATGTTAGCCGGCATACGCGAGGTGTTGATTATTTCCACCCCGCAAGACACGCCGCGTTTTAAAGAACTGTTAGGCGATGGCACGCAATGGGGCATGGATATTCAATACGCAGTACAACCTTCACCAGATGGTTTAGCTCAAGCGTTTATTATTGGTGAGAAGTTTATTGGCAGTGACCCTTGTGCGTTGGTGCTTGGCGATAATATTTTTTACGGTCACGAATTAGCCTTAATGACGCAAAATGCAGCAAAACGCACGCAAGGGGCTACTGTTTTTGCTTATCCTGTACATGATCCAGAGCGTTATGGTGTGGTTGAATTCGACATGGCTGGTAAAGCAGTGAGTCTAGAAGAAAAGCCTCAACAGCCTAAATCTCGCTATGCGGTAACTGGCTTGTATTTTTACGATAATCGCGTGATCGATATCGCCAAAAATATGAAGCCATCTGCACGCGGCGAGTTGGAAATTACTGATGTCAATCGTCAATATTTAGAGTGGGGCGATTTACAAGTAGAAGTAATGGGTCGCGGCATGGCTTGGCTGGATACTGGTACGCATGAGTCATTATTAGAGGCTGGTACTTTCATTCAAACGATTGAAAAACGCCAGGGATTAAAAATCGCCTGTCCTGAAGAAATTGCCTATCGTATGGGCTTTATCGATGCATCTAGACTGGAAGTGCTGGCGAATAAATACGCCAAAAATGGCTATGGGCAATATCTCAAACTATTGCTGAAAGAGCGAGTCTTTTAATGCAAATTGTTAAAACCAGCATTCCAGATGTGATTATTTTTGAGCCCAAAGTATTCGGTGATGAAAGAGGTTTTTTCTTTGAAAGTTTTAATGCAAAAGTGTTTGAGCAAGCGACAGGTTTAAATGTAAATTTCGTGCAGGATAACCATTCAAAATCAGCTAAAAACGTGTTGCGCGGCTTACATTATCAAATTGAACAAGCTCAAGGTAAATTAGTGCGTGTAACGCAGGGTGAAGTATTTGATGTTGCGGTTGATTTACGTCAATCTTCACCAACTTTTGGGCAATGGGAAAGTACGCATTTATCTGGCGAAAATAAACGTCAAATGTGGATTCCACCAGGGTTTGCACATGGTTTTTTAGTGCTGTCAGAAATTGCGGAATTTTTATATAAAACAACTGATTTTTATTCACCGCAGCATGAGTGTTGCTTAAAATGGGATGATCCAGCGATCGCAATCGAATGGCCTTTACAAGCTTCGCCAATATTATCAACTAAAGATAGTGCCGGTTTAAGCTTGCAAGATACTAAAAAGTTTGATTAATTACTTATCAATCCAATGAAAAAGATTTTACTCACTGGTGTGAACGGGCAAGTAGGTTACGCACTGCAAAAAAAACTGATAGATCAAGAAGTCTTTGCATTAAGTCGTGAACAATTAGATTTAAGTGATGCACAAGCCATTCGCCGCGTTGTGCAAAGTATTCAGCCAGATTTAATCATTAATCCAGCAGCTTATACGGCGGTAGATAAAGCTGAAACAGAGCCTGGTTTGGCTTTCGCGATTAATGCGATTGCACCGCAAATCTTAGCTGAAGAAGCTGCCAAGATGAATGCGGCGCTGATTCATTTTTCAACAGATTATGTTTATGACGGCTCAAAAACCAGTGCTTACATAGAAGCTGACGCAGTTAATCCGTTAAGTATTTATGGCAAAAGTAAACTTGCTGGTGAAGATGCAATCCGTTCGGTAGGTTTGCCACATTTGATTTTGCGTACGAGCTGGGTATATGGTGCTTATGGTAAAAACTTTCTAAAGACGATTCTGCGCTTGGCAAGTGAGCGTGAAAATTTAAGTATTGTTGCAGATCAATATGGCGCACCCACCAGTAACGAAAGCATTGCAGACGCTGTTATTTCCTTATTAACGGCTTGGAATCCAGAAAACTTAAATCAGACGGGTGTTTATCACTTAACTAACCAAGGTAGAACTTCTTGGCATGGTTTTAGTGCTGCGATTGTCGATGAGTATAACCAATTAGCACCTAGTAAAAATTGGCCGCCACTCAAAACAACTGTGGGAAATATCATGCCGATTACCACTGCGGATTATCCAACGCCAGCTGCACGGCCAACTAATTCAAGTTTAGATAATCAGAAATTAAAACAAGTATTTAATGTTGAGTTGCCGACTTGGCAACAAGGTTTGCGGCATGTCATGCAAACAATAGAACTTTAATTAACGCTTAATAAATACTCAGATTGTTGAATTAACCTAACGCATCTGCCCAGTTATTCGGCGTTTCATAGAGCCTAACGCGCTCCAATTTTAAGTGATTGCCATAAGTATCTTTGTATTGACCTTTTAAAATTTTGAACGCTTCTGCCGCCATATTTTCAGCTGTTGGTACTGTTGGAAACACTACTGTTTTGTGGTTTGGCATTGAATTCAAAAAGTTAAGCACTTCGGAATCGTCTTTAAACACTAAAAACGCATGATCCCAAACATCCACGACGCTTTCACGCGCAATACGTTTTACATCCGAAAAATCCATCACCATGCCACTTTCTGATAAATTATCTTGCGCAATAATATCGCCGGATAAAGTGATTTCTATGGCATAGCGGTGGCCATGTAAGTTGCGACATTGGCTTTTGTGACAAGGAATACGATGACCTGTATCAAATTCTAAACGAGTGGTGATTTGCATTTACGTATTATAACATTAGGCGGATTGGTGCTGTTTTGCCCACACCACAAACTCTTCAAAAGGCAGTGGTTTCGCAAAATAATAGCCCTGGCATTTATGGATTTTCATCTTTTTGATCAAATCTAGGCAATCTTTATCTTCAACGCCTTCAGCCAGCACCTCTTTACCCAAACTATTCGCCAGCATGGCGATGGAATTGACGATTTCAAAATCATCCGCTGAATGCTTGATATCGCGCACGAAGGATTGATCGATTTTAATTAAATCAATTGGCATCGTGCGTAATCGTGACAGAGAGGAGAATCCTGTACCAAAATCGTCCAAAGCCAGCCTAAAACCGTTATCAGATAAGGATTGAATAACCGATTGTGAGGTTTCGTTATATTCTAAAAAACCGTTTTCTGTGATTTCTAACACGATGTCTTGCGGTGAAATTTTCCACAATGCCATTACCTGTAATAATAAGTGCGGTAATTCGATGTCGTATAAATCTTCAGCACGTAAGTTAATGGTTAAATAAATGGATAAATTGTGTTCATGTATTAATTCGCTGGCGTATCGACAAGCAGAGTTAATCAACCAGCGTGTGAATAACTTTCCCTTACCCACTTTATTTAAGATTTCAATCGTCACACTTGGATAAATGTTCTGTCCCGTGTCATTCGACCAGCGTAATAATAATTCAGCACCCGAACAAATCGAGCGATCAAGATCAATAATTGGCTGAAAAAAAAGTGTTAAGTTATCTGTTGAAAAAGCATCTAACACTTTGTTTTCTAAATCGTTTTGTTGCTGTAACTCTTGTTCTATTAACTCGGAATATTTGACAAACTGCTGATGCTTGGCGATGGCATTTTCTAATGCTGATTTTGCATTTTCGTATAAATGCAGACTATTTTCTGTACTATTTTGCAACACAGCAACACCAGCAAACGGTGTAACAAGTACAGAGTCATTCTGTATAACCAAAATCTCTTCAAAGGCACGATTTATCTTTGCTGCAAGCAGGTTAAGGTGGCTGCTATTAGTTAAATTGGGTATCAATAAATCAAACTGTAAATTTCCGCTATGAAACAAAATAATGTCTGTTGAAATATTTTGTTTGAGAATGGATGCGATTTTTTTGCTTAAGTTATTGGTAACGATATGCGAAAAAATAGGGCTATTCCTGGCAATTTGAAATTGGATCGAAAATAAAGCGATCAATTGATTATTGCTTGCTTGTTCAATCGTTTTTTCTACAATAGTTAATATTTGATTCGCATTAGGTAATTGGGTATGTGCATCAAAATTAAGTGAATAATCCAGCTGATTTTGTTGATATTGTTGCGTCGTTTCTGCAAATAGATCAAATAGAAATAAATGCAGTTTTGCCGTATTGTCCTGACTAAATAATGACTTACACTCAATACAACTTAGGCAGTTAAGCACGTTTTCTACATATTCACCGTTTTGAATAGCACTTAACCATAAAAATATCAGTTGATTAATTTGTTGTGAAAAGTGACTTAAGTTTGTAATTTTTGGCCAAACTTGCAGCGCATTTTTAAGCTCGACTAAACTTAGATTGTCATGATTTTTTTTCGAAATAGCGCAGTTTTTTAAGACTTTAGAATTGATTTTTAGATGGGTAAATAAGCTCTGTTGATTGAGTGAATAATGTTGTAGTTTGTGCGCAATCTGTTGCTCAGAATAGGTGATTTCAATTTCCAATGGCGGTTCAGATACAGAAGACTCTTGATTGCGAAGGTTATCTATCATCAGGCTATTTGTGAGCATGCTATCCATTAAATTCGATATTAATATTCATGGACTTGATGTTCATAAGCAGGCAATTAAAGATAAAAATCATTTGGATTTAAGCCGTAACTATCTGGCGCAAGGCTATTCACAATTTTGTAAGGTTCCCCAGAAGCCGTAACGGGATTGTTGAGTAAATTCAACATGACAGGTGCATCGTAACGAACCTTTGCGTGGTCTAGTAATAACATCAGTCGCGGCAATAATCTTCTTACCTGATTTTGCTGTATCACCACAGCGACCTCGCCAGTATTGAGTTCTACTAAAGAACTGACAGGGTACATACCCATAAACTGTACTAATTGATCGATCAATTCTGCACTAAATTGTTTGCCGCTTAATTGATGTATTTCATCCAAAGCCTGTTGATGAAATACACCTTTGGCATAGCTTTTGTGGCTAGTTAATGCACAATAAGTGTCAATTAATCCGGCAATTTGCGAGACCAAACCAATTTGATTACCTTTTAACTGGTAAGGGTAGCCGCTACCATCAATGCGCTCATGGTGTTGTGCCACCAAAAATATGGTGGTGTTGGGTATATTTGGAGTGGTTTCTAATATCTTAAGGCTTTCATCGACGTGTTTTTTAGCATGTTCATATTCTTCACGTGTCAGCTTGCCTTCTTTTAATAAAATATCCGCAGATATTTTAACTTTACCCACATCTTGCAATAAACCAGCTAAGCCTAATTCTTTAATTTGTTTTTTTGACAAGGCTAAAAAATTACCGAAAGCCATCAATGTTATAGAAACATTTAAAGCATGGTTATAAGCGTAATCATCTGTTTTTTTGAGTTTAGCCAGCCATAACAAAGCATCTGGCGTACGCCCAATACTTTCTACCATACTGTCCAAAATCTCACTAACAGCCGTTAAATCAAGATGTTGTTCATTAGCGACCGATTGAAAAATATCGCGTGTTGCAATTTGAGATTGCTCATAAACAGGTGTTATGGCTGCAATTTCATTTTCAACGGGCGGATCTTCTTCATAAATGGTGATTCTATAACCATCGTCTATGGCTGCTGATTTCGTTTTTGCATCAGTAGGATCGTTAGTCGTGTTTTTAAATTTATTGTGCTTAAACAAACCGGTAATAAAACCACTCAGATCCTCAGCTAATTGCTGGGTAACAGATTTTTGATTGGACTGAGACGATTGATTATTGTAAGGAAGTGCTTCTTGTGCCGCAGTATTTGCACCATGGCGCATGTTAAATACTGTGCTGTCACCAGGATTATTTTGATTATTAGACGCAGCATTTTGTTGTGGCTGATAGTTTTTCACCTCTTTTAAAATATCTAAAAAAGATGTTTTATTGGCTGGTGGTGCGGGCTTGCTACTATAGGTTTGTTTGTCGGAAAGAATACTGCTCGGATTTTTTAATTTGACCACTGAGCCTTCACGTGTGATGGCTGTCTTAATTTTATCTGGCGCAATGAACTGGTCGCCTGCCGATCTAGTCCGGTCAACATAAACAAACTGACAAATAGACACCAAAGTGTCTATATCAGCTTGATCATCCAGTAAAAAACCTTGCAACATAAAAGGCGTGTCTATCCAAGGCCTATCAAGCTCCGCCACATACATGCCAAGCGCCAATCGTGCAACTTCTACTTTTTCGTTTTTTATATCAATCATTTTTAATTATTGGTACGAAAATAAAGTTAATTCTAATATTAACTTTATAGCATAAATATGCATTTGACGATGTTAAATGATATTAACTTAATAAGTACTGATGCGACATATTACTCAATATCAACAGTTAACTCTATACTGTTAAATCAAGCCAGTTCGCTAGATAACGTTTGATAAAAATTTAAGCGAATATTTGAAATTTTGCCAGTATCAACCGCATGAATCACTGCGCAATCTGGTTCGTGGGAGTGTTTACAGTTGTTGAATCGGCATTTACCTAAATAAGGTTTAAACTCTTTAAATGCCAATTCTATTTGCTCATTTGTTAGATGATTAAGGCCAAATTCTTGCAAACCAGGTGAGTCTATCAAGCTGCTATTTTCGTCTAAATGATATAAATGGGTAGCTGTAGTGGTGTGTTTTCCGCTATCTAATACCGTGCTGATTTCTTGCGTACGCACATTCATATTTGGCAATAAGGCGTTAATAATGGTTGATTTGCCCATGCCTGATTGACCCACTAAAACGCTACGATGATTGGCTAAATGTTGCTTAAGGACTTGAATATCTTGCTTGGCGGATAAGTGAATGACTTGATAACCCAACTCGCTATACAGTTTCAACCGATTTTTTGCATTGTCATCATCGTTTAAGTCGCATTTATTCAGTACGATTAATGGGTTGATATTAGCAGCCTCGGCGGCGATTAAACAGCGATTCAACAAAGCCTCATAAAAACTGGGTTGTGTGGCTAATACAATCACAATTTGTGTGACATTCGCCGCTAGAATTTTACTTTTGAATTCATTGCTACGATAGAGCAGCGAAGTGCGCGGTAAGCTAGATTCCACAACGCCTTCAGCCTTGTCTGTGAGTTTGATGTTCACATTATCACCACAAGCTAAATCGGTTTTTTTGCCGCGTGTGACGCAACTAATACGTGTTTTATCGGCGAGTTCTACTTCATAACGTTTGCCGTATGAAGAGACGACTAAACCTTGTGGCATAAGGGATTATTTTTCAATGATTTGAACCTGAAAGTTGAAAGCGAAAAAGTTGATGTGAGATATTTAAAAGTGTTTTAAGTAAAATAATTGATTGGATATTAACGCTCAAGCTTATAGTAAGTTTGATTTAAATAAGCCGCGACATTAATTTCCTCATCCTCAAACCATTTTAAACCTAGCATCGTATTGCAATTGCGTATTTGTGCGATTAAGCCCTTAGAAGTCTTTACTTTGTTATATTCGCGCGTGTAAATCGCAGAGCCATCACCACCATATTTGCTGGCATGGCATTCAATACAATGCGCATCCACCAACGCTTTCCCCGCTTTGATATCTGCTTTTGGGAAAAACTCGTCCGCTTGAACATTTAAGCTCAATAATGTGGCGCTAAAAACTGTTGCCTTAATCAATATCAATAAAGTTTTTAGCATGAAAATAGTGTTAATGCGTATAAGCCGCTAATTTAGAAATGCGGATACTTGCAGGTGGATGAGAGTCATAAAACGCGGAATGCAATGGATCTGGCGTTAGTGTTGAGGCGTTATCCCGATATAACTTCACCAAGGCATCGACCAAATGATTAGCATCAGCATGTTTCGCGGCGTAATCATCTGCTTCGAATTCATTTTTACGCGAGTAACTTGCCATGAAAGGGCGCAAAATAAATAAGAAGACAGGTGATACTAATAAAAATAACAGCAAAGCCATATGGTTGCTAATTTCAGTGACACCTAAGCCATTGTAAAACCATGTTTGGTTCATCAACCAACCTAACAAAGCTAAACCCACAAAGCTCATAAAAAATAGCATGGCGATACGTTTAATTACGTGATGATGTTTGAAATGACCCAGTTCATGCGCCAATACTGCTTCAATTTCTTGTTCATTTAATCTACTTAACAAGGTATCAAAAAACACGACACGCTTGCTGCTGCCAAAACCTGTGAAGTAAGCATTGCCGTGGCTACTGCGCGCAGAGCCGTCCATCACAAATAAGCCTTGCGATTTAAAACCACATTTAGTCAGAAGTGCTTCAATGCGTGATTTCAAATTTTCATCGGCAAGCGGGGTAAATTTGTTAAATAATGGTGCAATAAAAGTTGGATAAACCGCCAACATCACAATATTAAATACGCTCCAAACCACCCATAAATAGAGCCACCAGTATTCGCCTGCGCCTTGCATTAACCATAATGCAGCAAACAAAATAGGCGCGCCGAGCACCAAACCAACCAAACTGTGTTTTAACAGGTCGCTAAAAAACATCGCTGGTGTCATTTTGTTAAAACCAAATTTTTCATCTACGCTAAATGTTTTGTAATATTCGAATGGAATGTCGATCAAACTGCTGACGAATAAGGCGCTACAAATCACCAATGCACCGCGAATTATTTCGTGGCCTGGCAAGACATTAAACCAAGCGTTATCTATCCATTGTAAACCGCCACCAATGGTCAATACAGCTAATAATAATGCTTGAATTGCTACTTCAATTAAAGCTAGTTTACTTTTTGCGCTGGTGTAATCAGCCGCTTTTTGATGGGATTCTAAGGTGATATTGCCTGAAAATGCTGTTGGTACGGCACCGCGATGCGCTTGCACATAATTAATATGTCGCGAGCCAAGCCAAATGCGCGTGGCTGTCGTTGCGATTAATAAGAAAATAAAAACAAATGTGAGCGTGGATGCCATACGGTTAAAAGCTTAAATATTAAATATAATGTTATTGTGAAGCATTTATGCGCAGTACGTTCAATTTTGCGCTGAATAATTTAATTTTTTTAACTGTATTTAATGGAAATCATGATGAGCGCTCCCAGCAATAACCAAAATAATGACAATTTAATCTGGCTAGATATGGAAATGAGTGGTTTGCTGCCAGATAGCGATCGTATTTTAGAGCTTGCCGCTGTGGTGACTGATGCCGATTTAAACGTACTAGGCGAATCGCCAGTGCTAGTTATTCATCAAGCAGATAGTGTATTAGATGGCATGGATGCTTGGAATAAAGGTACACATGGACGCAGTGGCTTAATCGAAAAGGTAAAAGCCAGTACACTGGATGAACAAACTGCAACGGAACAAATGATTGCGTTCTTAAAGCAATATGTGCCGGCTGGTAAGTCGCCGATGTGTGGTAATTCTATCTGCCAAGATAGACGATTTATGGCGCGCTACATGCCAGAGTTGGAAACCTATTTCCATTACCGTAATTTAGATGTCAGCGTATTTAAAGAACTGGCACGCCGTTGGAAACCGACGATTTATTCTGGGTTTAAAAAAGCCAGCAAGCATGAAGCATTAGCTGATATCTATGAATCGATTGATGAACTTAAATATTATCGCGAACATTTTATTGTTAAGTAGTTTTGATATTTAATATTCTTACTTTAAGCGTTGTACTTAAAAGCTAAATATTCAAGCAAAAAAGCGTTAACAAAAAGTTGCTCAATAATAAAGTGTTAAGTAGCTTAATTTGGGCAAAGTTAACACAAAATCACAGGGCAAAAAAAGGGGCATAACTATTAAAGTTATACCCCTAGGGAGGAGAAGTTGGCTTTGGAGAAGCTTAATTATGTATAAGCATTAGCTGTGCCAACTTTTCATCCTATTTAATTAATAGTGTTTTTTCGTATAAATTTAAATAAATTTGCGCACTAAATGCCCAACTCACTTCGCGATTCATGCCATTTTTTTGCACTTTCCGCCACGTAATTCTATCTTTCCAGACATCAACTGCACGGTGAATAGCCGTTAAAAGTGCTACAGAAGTGGCAGATTCGATGACAAATCCTGTCGCAGTATTATCCTTAATCGTTGCATCGTTTGTATCCTTCACGGAGTCTGCTAAACCACCTGTGGCTGTTACAATTGGCGGTGTTCCACATGTTAATCCATACAGTTGATTTAAGCCGCAAGGCTCAAAACGAGATGGCATGATAAAAAAATCTGCACCTGCCATAATGTTGTGCGAAAGTGATTCATGGTAGCCGGTGCTCATGCTAACTTGATCTGGAAAGCGTTCAGCTAAATCGATAAAGCTCGCTTCAAGAATTTTATCGCCACTACCCAAAATCGCAAATTGGCAACCTTGCTGAATGAGTTGCGGCATGATTGAAGGTAACAAATCCAAGCCTTTTTGATGAGTAAGCCGACTAACGATGCCCAATAATGGGGCATTTGCATCAATTTGAAGCCCTAACTGTTGTTGTAGCGACATTTTTACCACTTGTTTGCCAGCAATACGTTTATTGCTGTAATTTTTAGGTAAATGTACATCGGTTGCTGGGTTCCAATCTTGCGTATCGATGCCGTTTAAAATACCAGTTAAATCATCACTACGCGCTGCTAACAAACCTTGTAAGCCAAAACCAAATGCCTCGGTTTGAATCTCTTGTGCGTAGGTCGGGCTTACGGTGCTTAATTGGTCTGCGTAAAACAGCCCAGCCTTTAAAAAAGATACTTGATTAAAATATTCGTAACCATTGATACTAAAATCAGCAATCGGCAGTTCCAGCGCAGTTATCCAGCTGGCATTAAAATTACCTTGAAAAGCCAAATTGTGAATGCTGAAAATTGATTTGGTTTGGCTATCGTCAACTAACTTCATATAAGCAGGCGCCAAACCAGTTTGCCAATCATTACATTGAATCAGGTCAGGAATCCAATCTGGTAACGGGCTTTGCGCGCTACATAAAAGGCTGGCAACGCGTGAAAGCACGCCGAATCTCAATGGATTATCTAGCCAGTCTTTACCATTTTCATCGCTATATGGTCCGCCAACGCGCTCATATAATTGTGCATTTTTAATCACAATCACTTCTAAATCGCTATCGGGCATCGTGCCTGTCATGATTGAACAAGGCTGATTTAACACTAGAATATTAGTCACAACTTTGGTGTTTTTTAATTTAGCCAACACAGCGCTATAACCTGGCATTACTAATTTGATATCGCCATCGAATGTTGGCAATTGTTGAATCGCTTTTGGTAGCGCCCCGCTAACATCTGCAAGGCCGCCTGTTTTGATGAGTGGATAAGCTTCTGATGTGGCAAATAAAACGCGCAAAATGTGCTTTCATGAATTAGATGGTATATTTAATATTATAGTGGTTAAGCGAATTATTCTTAAACACAAAGATTTTATCAATATTAGACAATAAGAAAGTACGATATGGCAGCAGGGCAATGGCTTGCAGTAGGCGGTGGGGCGGCAATAGGGGCTTGGGTGCGCTGGGGTTTAGGCCTTGCGTTCAATGTCAGTTTATTCCCATTAGGCACCTTAATCGCCAATTTGGTCGGTGGTTTTTTAATGGGTATGGCAATGGCCTATTTTGTAGCGACGCCACTCCAAAACGAGCTGCGCTTATTTGTCACCACAGGTTTTTTAGGCGGATTGACGACATTTTCCGCATTTTCTGCAGAAGCTTTTAATTATCTGCATAAACAAGAATACGCATGGGCGGCAGGGCATATTGCCAGCCATGTGTTGGGCAGTTTAGTGATGACTGCAATTGGTTTTGCGTTCATCCAATATTGGCGTAATTAATGGGTTAACTCAACTGCTTCAGTTTGAGTAGATTTAGATTTTTTATGGATATTGGCATTTTTAAGCTGATGTACAATTGCGCGAGATTTTCGTTTTTTAAGCCAGATGATGACGCCAGTGATGGATAAGCCAGTAATAACTAAGCCCATTAAACAGACAAATATTTGCATCGGCAAACCCCAAATTTTTGCCATATGCAATGTCACGATCCAACTGGTCAATGTGTCACCAGCATCTTCCCCACTGGGTAAACTTAGTACAATAAATTGTCCAGAATTCGCATCGAAAGTCACACGTGTACTGCCATATTTTGCGTTAACATCGCGGCTACTTTTTACACGGTATTGATAAATTCCTTGCGCAGGCTTATAACTAATGGCCTGTGGCGCAATTACGCTAAATCCTTTTAATTGCGCTTGGGTAGCCATCAGTGATTTACCAATTTCAAAGGCTTGTTCAAAGCTTAAAACTGGTACTTCAAGCGGAACGGCTAGTTTTTTAATTTCTGGCTTTTGTTCTTGCATGAAAATAAACTTAGTGACGGGGCTATATATTTCATCGCCTAAATTAAATGCCACGCTACTCCAGGCAAAGACCAATAATACCGCCCACAGCCATAGACCGCCTGCGCGATGGAAATCAAAATTGACTTTGTGAAAGCCGCCATTCCAGCGAATTTTCCATGATTTCCACCAGCGCGCTGACCATGATTGTTCTTTTTTAAGTTTTACTTTTGTTGCGTTTGATTGCAGTTGTGCTTTATTCGCCATTTTTTGACGTTGCATAGGAAAAGTTAAATAGGCGCCAACAAAACAGTCTATCGTCCAAAATAGCGCAACAATGCCCAATACATAACCTCCAAATGTGCCGAGTGCGAGTGCGTAATGCAGCTCAAAAATAAACGGCATCATATTTTTCCAGCTTTCAGAAATTTCATTGGAATTGCGTTCGCCGATGATGTTAGCGGTGTATGGATTGACATAAATCTGCCTATGTTTGAGCGTATACGGTTTGTTATTAACAGGATTTATTTTTGGTGTTAAATAAAATACAGCGGAGTGATTGTCTTTTTGCGATAACTCTAAATAATTAATATTGGCATTTGGATATTGCGCAAGCACTTTGTTACGCAAGGTAAAAGGGTCTATTAATGGTGCCGTTTCAAATGGCTTGTCAGCATACGTTAAATCGTGATTAATATAACCATCAATCTCATCATAAAACGTGATTAATGCACCAGTAAGCCCGACAATAATCAAGAAAACAGCCATCACAAGGCCAACATAACGATGCATTAAAACAAAAAACTGTCGCATTAAAATCTAAAATTCCACGTATATATTAAAGACATAGCAATGAATCAATGTCTGGCTAGATTCAAACCCCTAAATTTAACTATTACAATTTTTACAAACAATATTGATAAATGTTATTTCTCTCATCATCTATTTGCATCATTAGTTTGATGAGAGAAACGTTATTTATGCTGACAATTAGGCAGATTAAAAGTCGGCCGAGACAGAAAGCAAGACTGTTCTTGGCGCGCCGACGGTCAAACCTCCACGCGCTGCAGAAAGCCAGTAATCATTATCGAATAGATTCTCAATAGTCGCTCTAACGTTGACGGGAATATTTCCACTCGTAAATGCGTAGCGTGCACCAAGGTCATAACGGTTCCATGATGGAATTTTTTGCGTATTCTCTGCATTCACATATTGCTGGCTGGTGTGTAGCATGCGGGCCGTCAGTGTTAAACCAGTGAGGGCGGGAATATCCCATTCGCCTGCGAGATTAAATTGTAATCGTGGCACTGCTGGTGCCGTATTGCCGTCATTGAAGCCGTTTTCTGTTTTAGTCAGCTTTCCATCAGTCAAAGCCAAGCCACCCAATACACGTACATGATCGATAGCCTCACCTTGGGTAAGTAATTCAATGCCGCGATTACGTTGTACACCATTCATAGAATACCTCAAGGTGGTCGGGTTTATTAAACCACTTGGACGCTCAATCTCAAACGCACTCACTGTGGTGGCAAAGCGACCAAAGTCATATTTCAAACCCGCCTCGCGTTGTTTGGAAACGGCTGGCGCAAACATCTGCCCAGGATTTGACGTGGATCCATCATCTGGCGATCTATCCCCTTGATTGAGCGCTTCAATATAGTTGCCGTAGAAAGACAATTGCGTTGTTGGTCGAATGACGAATGCGACTGCTGGCGTGAGTTTAGATTTATCGTAGTGATCATCTAATCTATTGCCTGTATCTGCGTCAAAATTTGAGCTGATCACCTGCTGATGCCGCGCACCAAGTGTGAGCTGAACTTTGTTATCTAGCATTGAAACCGTATCGGCCAACGCAATGCTACGTAGCCTGGACTCACTACTTTTTGGCACATTTCCGCCAATAGCGATATTCGGTTTCGCCGAAGCTTGAGGCGAATAGACGTTTGAAAAAATTGCGCTTGACCTGACAAACAACCCACCATATTCCATAGCATAATTCGTTACACTTAGTACAGATTGATGATTTAAAGCGCCTGTATCGAATTTCCCTTTTACACCTACTTCACCTGTAAAGGTGTTGACATATTGTTTAGTACGTGTCGGCAACGCCCTAATATTTCCCTGCTCATTTGACAATAACCAGCTGGTTTGCAAACTGCTAAAGTCATATTGCGATCCACCTGCTGCGCCATAAACAGTCCAGTCTGGCGTCAGATCAAACTCCACGCGTGCTGTGCCTGATAACTGATTGCTGTTCCAGTAAGTCCATTTGGGTAGGTAATTGCTTTTTGCATCTGGCGCTGAACCAATATCGAAACCACCGCCCGCGAATAGCAGGCCACTGCGTGCATGTGTAAGTCGATTTTGATAGTTCAAGTCACCTTCAATGCGAAAACGCTCGCCCTGAAAATCGATGCCTATCGCAAAAGCATCTAGTTTTTCTTTAGAATTATCTACAGGCGTATCACCTGAGCTAGTGATAATGTTAGCGCGCACGCCCAACTCTTGCTCTGCGCCAAAGCGACGTGCGACATCAACATGCGCAGCAAGTTGACTATCATCAATAAATGACAAAGTCAGGCGGTTAAGTGGATTTGCGCCCGCGCGTTTAGGTACAAGGTTGATTGCGCCGCCTACTGAGCCAGCAGGAGCCATACCGTTGAGTAGCGCGTTTGGGCCTCTCAGCACTTCAATGCGTTCAATACCAATCAATGAACTGGAATCACGTGGCGCAACTCCATACAAACCGTTATACATCGCATCATAGTTATACAAAGTAAAACCACGGATGTTAAATTCATCGCGGCCTGAACCGCGTGAGTAGGTATTGCGTACAGCAGGATCGTTGACGAGAATATCTCCGATATTTTGCGCTTGTTGATCTTCAATCAACTTGGAAGTGTATTGCGTTGCACTAAAAGGGGTGTCCATAAAATCTTTATTGCCTAGCAATCCTGCTCTACCTTCACGAGCTACCTGTCCGCCAGCGTAATATGTAGACAGTGCATCAGTCTTGGCATTTACTGCCACCTCTGGCAATGTATCAGCTTCGGTTTCAGCTTTGATTTCTGGCGCTTTAACAATAATAAATGTGCCGTTCGCTTGTTCAGTTGCGATTAAATTGGTGCCTTCCAGCAGTTGAGTTAACGCTTGTTTTGCACTCAAATTGCCTTTAAGCGCAGTGGATTTTTGATTGGCAGTGATTTCGCTAGCGAATAAAATTTGCACACCAGTTTGTTTGGCTAAGCTATTCAGTGCTTTGTCTAGCGGTTTACTTTGTATTTCTACAGCGCTTTTTGGTTCTGCTTGCGCAGATAATGCCAAGCACATGTAAGCGATTAAGGTTGGTATACGTAAATGCTTTAGCTGTAATGGGTTTAAAAATGGCTGATTGGCTTGCAGATGATTTAATGGTGCGGGGTTCAATTTGGCTCTCTTTTAAAATATTTAGTGTGAATGTTGCTTCAAAGAGTAGCCGTATCAGAAAGCGCTTAACCCTACCTTAACCATCAAAAATATTTTGCACTGAGTTGTGTTGTACATTTATTTTGTACCAATATAAATAGCATCATTAGCACCGCGCGTGACTTTCACCGGCAAAATGTTCGGTAACAACTGAATGATGTCATCGGTAGAATTGGTGTTGAACGTGCCAGATATTTTTAAATTGGCTAATTGTGCGTTAGTTAAAATAATCGGCGTGGTTTTATAGCGTTGCATTTCCGCCAAGGCCTGATTCAGCGGTGTGCGTTCAAAGATAATTTTGCCATCTGTCCACGCCGTTTTTAAGGCGGAATCGACTGTTAAGGTTGATGAAATTTCACCTTGGTTAACGGTTACTTGCTCATTTTTGGTTAGATAAGTTTGTTGATACTGTGTACGCGCTTGGTTGTAACCACGCACTTGCACTTTGCCTTGCAACACTGTGACGGTGACCTGTTCATTTTTGCGCAACACATCAAAAATAGTACCAACTACTTTTATTTGAGTGGCGCCAGCCTGTACGTAAAAAGGGCGATATTGCTGGTGCGTAACATGGAACATAGCGCGGCCAGAATGTAATGTAATTTGCCTTGAGCGCAGGTGCCAATCCACTTGCAATTGTGTATTGGTGTCTAAAGTAAGTTGACTATTGTCAGCCAGCGTCAATGTTTTATGTTCGCCAATCACTGAAGCGATCTTTTCTGTTTTGTAAGTTGGGTCAATCCATGCGAGTAGAAAAATTGCCACAAAAAATAGGGTTAATAGTGGCAACGCTTTTTTAATATTGCGCTTTACTTTCAGCTTTAGCGCAGACGTATTTTGTTGATAAAGTGATTGATGATGGATAGAAAAATCGGGTAGCGGAAACAGCTGCTGCAATTGCATGCGGTTCGTTGCAATTGCAGCATCTTCAGTCAAAAATTCTGCTTGAGTTGAAGTTTGCTTTTGTGAGCTGTTTGGTTTCACGAGATTCAAGTAAGCTTAGTACGATTAAGTTTAGTGCGACAGGCGAGCATGCCAGTGCGCAAATGTTTCTCTACCATTTTAATGGAAATATGCATTTTGGCCGCGATTTCGGCTTGTGGCAGTTCGTGGATTTTATGCATGATAAAAACCATTTTACAACGTTCTGGCAAGGTATTAATCGCGTCCGCAAGTAAGTGTAAATCTTGCTTTGCACTTAGAATGCGTGATGCGCAGGGCGCATTTGAGGCAACATCAGGCAAGTTTTCATACGATTGAACATAGGCATGACGCGAATCTTCTGCACGACAACGATCCACCGCAATATCGTGCGAAATGCGCTTTAATAACGCCAATGGAATGCGAGCTGGCTCTTTTGGCGTGCGTTCCAACAGATGTACGCAAACATCTTGTATCACATCTTGCGCAAAAATAGGATTACCAAAACGCCGACGCACATAATCCACTAAATGATCGTAATGCTGAATCAACGCCAAAGTCAGCAAAGACTTGTTCGGCAAATCATCTGGCATGCCAAGCGATGGATTATTTGAGTGTTGATGAGCGAGGGGTGACATTTAATGCGATAAATCTGCAAATTGTTAATGATAATTATTCTCATCTTAACATTTTTGGCTTTGTAAAGGCAACCCAAAGAATCCCTAGCTTAAGAACTTATAGCTAGTGGATTTAAATCTTTCAATTTAAATCCACTATCAAGTTTGCAAGTCAAACCGATCTAATGCTAATAAGGTCTGTAATGTGGACAAAACAAAGTAACTTTTTTGCCCGCACTATTATCTAAAACGTGGCTGATACACTTAGCAGTAGACTGCGCCCAGCTTGATAAAGCGGCGTAACGGTGCCAAATCCTTGATAAGTAGCGCGGTCTGCGTAGGTGTCATCAAATATGTTGCGTACATCCAGTCTTAACTTAGTATTAACTGACCAAGCAGGCTGATATTCTGCAAATAGGTTAAACACTTCATAAGATGGAAACGATAATGTGCCATTGCTGACTTTATTGTACTTTTGCGCAAGCTCAGCATCGCCGCCCACAGTGAGGTGCAGAGCAGGGAAATGATGACCTGCAGTTAAATAAAGAATTTCACCCGCTGGTGTTGCAAGATAATTTCCTGCATCGCTATCGGTACTTGTGCCATTAATCGTGACATCAATATCCGCAAATCTAGCACGTACATAGCTTTGTTCCCATTGATAACCGATACCTAATTCGTAACCGCGTGAACGTACATCACTCGCTAAATTAGCGCTATTCACCGCAAATCTGGCGACACGGGCATTCTCTATACGCGTTTCAAACACTTTGGCTTCTGCCGAAAATCCATGATAACGGGTTTCTAAACCAAAGAAATAGTTATCTGCCTTAGTAGGTTTGGGGCCGTTTCCGTAGTTCCAATCTGTGTTCATGATAAAGTTCTCTGCCATCTGACTACCGCTGAATACATGCGAAAAGCCCGCTTTGACAGTCAGTAGTTCCGGCACAATCGCTAATTCGCCAGAAGCATTAGAGCTTAAGCCAGAATGCGACCAGCTATCTCCTTGCGTGCCTGTTAGGCGATGATGATCACCGCGCACACCAGCAGAAACTTGCAAAGGCTGCCAAGGGTTTATTCTGGCTTGCACGTAAGCACCTTTATTGCTGGCTTTTTCTTCTACCTGATAAGTAGGGTCTTTGTAATCGGCTTTGTCACGATAAAAATCCACGCCTGCAGTAATGCTGCCGATATCTAGTGGAAATTTGTTCTCAAACTTGCCGTTAAAGCTACCCGTTTCGCCACTACCTGGGAAAACCACTGTGCCGCCACGTGTGAAGATGGGCACGGTAATTTCAGTTTTGCTGTAGGCTAATACCACATTCGGATTCCACCACTGTTCAGGGTTGTCTTGAAAGTAACGTAGTACGGTGTTGTCACGGATCATTTCGTAATCACGCACACGCGGCTCCCACGCTGGTCGACCAGTAATAAAACCAATGTTGCCACGGAATGGGCGGGCAGCATCGTCGCGCACACGCTCATGGCTCAATTGCAAGCGGTGTCCGCCTTCAGCCTCTGCACCCAATTTAACATAGCCACTGACTAAGTCTGTTCCCGTACCGTCTACTTTATCGCCATTGCCAGCCTCAAAACTATTGCCATTTGCAACCGTTAAGTAGGCTAATCCATCCAACTGTTCAGAAGCGCCATAGCCTGCGAGTGTTTGACTAAAAATATTACCATTGGTGTTAAAGCTGGAGCGAATATAAGCGCCTAGGTCAGGAGACGTTAAGAAATCACGCGCATTTCTAGTTTCGTAGGCAATAGAGCCTGCGATTGCGCCAGGCCCAGCATCTGATGGCGCAACACCCGCATTAACACTCACAGCTTTAAGGAATATTGGGTCAATAAGCGTTGTACCGTTATGATGGAATACTTTATTATTTTGGCGGCTGCCATCGATAGTTACTGCTAAATTGGTTTCTTCAATCCCGTTCACATAGACTTTTTGCGACATAGGCGTTGACCCGCCGACTTTGACTGAAGGCTGGCCATTAAATACACCACGAACGTCGCTAGGATTGTTGCGTGCCAATGCTTCTGTATCGATTAACAATGTGCCAGGTTCTGTCACAGGTAACAGTTTTGCTGCAGTTGCTGATACGGCAACTTCTGGCAGTGTTTCTTCGCTGGTCTGCGCATTGGTTATTGGTTTTTTAATTACCGTAAAGCCTTGTGCAGCATCGCCTTGTAATATTAAGCCGCTATTTTTTAACAAAGCGTCTAACGCTTCACGCGTATTCAAATTACCTTTTACTGCAGGCGCAGTGATTTTTTCAGTTAAATCGGTCGAAAACACAATGCGTTCGCCAGATTGTTTGGCTAAAGTGTTTAAAGCTTTATCTAAGGGTTGAGCAGGAATATCTATTTCTGCTGCCATTAGTTGCAAACTGCTACTGAGCAAAATAGCCAAAGTAGTGTGTTTAAAATAAGCGGGCAGGGTGTTTTGTTTCGTTTTGTTCAGTTGCGGGTGCATCAAAATAACTCCAATATTGATAGTTGATTTAACTTAAACCTTCAACCCTATGGCGTTTGAGCACTTGCAAATGTTGATGTCTGTTTTGAAAACAGTTGAATTAAATGCAATATTTTTTAATATTGAGACTTTATTTTATTTACGATTAGAAATGATCACGCTCCCATCCGTTTGGCGGGTCACTTTTACCGCAACGCTAATTGGTAGCGTATCAATTAACGATTCAATGCCTTTAATATCGTATGCGCCGGATATGCGCAGTTTTCCAACTTTGGCATCGTTTAAGGTGATTGGCGCTTTGCGATAGCGCTGTATCTCACTCACAACTGTTGTTAACGGCGTGCCATCAAATAACAGCTTGCCTTGTTGCCACGCCATTGTTGTATTGGCATCTTCTACTATTGACGGATTAAGTTGATTAATTGATGTAGTTAATGACTGGTTTTTGGTCAGCAGATAGGTTTTATCATGCGTCGTTACTTCTACTGCGCCATCTAAAACAGTGACAATTGCGCCATCGTAAGTGTTGCGCACATTGAAAACCGTGCCGATATCGCGAATATACGCATTGTTTGCTTGCACAGTAAAACTGCGCCATTCGTGTGTGACATTGAGTAATGCTTCACCTTGCACTAATTCCAAACGTCTTGAACGCAAGCGGATTTCTGATTTGACAATACTATTGGTATTCAAAGTCACGTTGCTGCCATCAGTCAGCGTGTAGCTAATTTGTTGACCAATCTGCGTGTTTAAATAATCACTTTTGATAATCGGGTCAATGATCCAAGTGAGTAAAAATAGTGATAAAACGCTACCCAAAGCGGCGTTTTTAAGTAGGCGTTTACGTGCTTGATTTTTCTGCGTTAATGCTTGTGCTTCGAGCAAAATCGCCTCGCGCGATGGAAAATAATCTTTAAGCACTTTGGTGTAAGGGCTGATATTGTTATTTAGCTGTTCAGCTTGTACTTCAGTATTGTTTGCTCGGTTTTGCATGGGTGAAGTTAACCATCTAAACTAGGTAAATTTGCCACTGTTGCGTGATCGCAAGCACGGCGCGGTTGAAGTGCTGAGTCACCATATTGCGCGAAATACTCAGTGCATTGGCGATTTCTAATTGCGGCATTTCATGTAAACGATGCAACAGAAATACTTGGCGCTGGCGCGGCGGCAGTGCTTCAATAATACGTTTCAATGCTTCAAATTTTTGTGAAAAATCCAGCGCACTGGCGCCATCTTGATGATGCTGATGATGATCTGGAATGTCGCCTACATAATCGACATAACGCTGTCTTGTTTGCTCATTTCGGCAACGGTCAATCGCACGGTTTTTAATCGCTAAGCGCAAAAAAGCCAGTGGTGTATGAATATTTTGCGGCGGTGGACTATCGATTAACGCAATGCAAACATCATGAATCACTTCATGCGCAAACTGATGATCGTTTCTGGCATAAGTGAAGTTACGGCGCACGTAATCTAACAAACTATCGTAATGATAAGTGAGCGCAACAACGATTGGGGAGTGGATGGGTAACGATTTCACGGATTAAACAATTAGATCAATTGATTAAATTATTGCATATTGCACACTCAAATACAAATAGAAATTATTCTCATTTGAGAATATTTAGATGATATATTAAATAAAAGTTAACACTTTTTTAGGGTTAACTTTTGGCTTATATCATTGAAAAAACATCTTTAACTTGCTACAAGCAATAAAAAAAGCCTGAACAAGTCAGGCTTTTTTATTAACGATTATTGAAAGCTATTTTTGCGTTTCAACCATCACCAAAGGTGCTTCTTCTTTTGATTCAGCATCTTTTTTCCAGTTAGGCGCTTTACGTGGCACACGGGGTTTAGCTGGTTCAGTTGGAGTAACAGCAGCTTTTGCTTCACCTTTCGTTTCCACCAATTGCAGACCGCTAGCGCTTAAATCAACCGGTTTGGCAGCTGCTGGTTTAGCGGCTTTAGTCGGTTTACGTGCAGCAGGTTTTTTCTCAGCTTTTGCTTTTGCAGGCTTGTCAGTCGCCGCTGTTTCACTCACAGCTTCAGCGTTTACCGTTGCATCAACTTTTTCATTAACAGATTTTTCTGATTTTAATTCAGGGTCTGCTTTTGCTTTAGCCTCTGTTTTAGTTGCTTTTGCCGTAGGTGCTTTTGATTGTGCAGGCTTTTGTGTTTGAGCAGGTTTCTCTTGAACCACTGTATTTTCAGCAGCTTTCGCTTGCGTTACATTATCTTGCACTGCTTGTTTTTGAATAGCAGGTTCAGATGATGATGCAATTTGCACAATAATTGGCGTGTTGTCTACCGCCACATCATTGGGTACAAAAGCAGGTGCTGCTGCATTTGGGTCACGTGGTTCACGATTCTCATCACGGTTTTTACGATTACGACCACCACGACTGCGGCGACCACTACGTTCTGGACGTGGCGTCTGATTTGCATCAATAGCAGGATTGCCTTGTGTTGGCAGATTCGTTGTCACAACTTCCACTTGACTTGCTGCATCCGCACGTACTTCATTGTTTTGAGAGTTGTTACTTAACACATTTTTAGACTCAACTTTTTCTTGCGATCTGTCTTGAGGTCTATCTTGGCGTTGTGGACGTTCCTGACGCGCTTGTTGTGGTTTCGCCTGTTGCTGCTGTTGCGGTCTATCGTTACGCTCACCACCCGTTGTATTGTTGCGATCACGGTTGTTCGCATTACGGTCGTTATTGCGGGTGCGATTACGATTATTGTTGCGATTACGGTCGTTATTGCGCGCATTTTCACGTGTTTCGCGTGTTGTTTTATCAGCAGCAGTTTCTTCTACTTTTACTTCCGGTTTAGCACCAAACCATTGTTTAATGCGGCCAAATAGTCCCACTTTTGGCGCAGGCGCAATAATTTGAGCAGTCTTCTCTTCAACTAGCGGCGCAGATGTAGCAGTTTTAATGCCTTTCACTAATGCTTCTGGTGCTTTTGGTTTAGCTTCTTCGCTTAAACCGCGCTCATAAGCCGTTTCTGCTGGTAATTCAACCATTTTGTAGCTGGCTTGCGATGTTTCTTCTGTGACATCATCTTGCTTAATGCGTGTGATACTGTAATTCGGCGTTTCCATATGAATGTTTGGAATTAAAATCACTTCAACACCCATGCGCTGTTCGATTTTATGGATATCAGCACGTTTTTCGTTCAACAAGAAAGTCGCCGCTTCAACAGGCAATTGCACTTGAATAATCGCGCTGTTGTCTTTCATCGCTTCTTCTTGTGTGATGCGCAAGATATGCAACGCAGTCGATTCGATACCACGAATATGGCCTGTGCCGCTACAGCGTGGACAGGCTGCGTGATTGGTTTCACCTAAGCTTGGACGTAAGCGTTGGCGTGAAAGCTCTAACAAGCCAAAACGTGAGATTTTGCCCGTTTGAACGCGCGCACGGTCGGCATGCAAAGCATCGCGTAGCGTATTTTCTACTTCGCGCTGATTGCGTTGGCTTTCCATATCGATAAAGTCAATCACCACCAAGCCGCCAAGGTCGCGTAAGCGCAATTGGCGCGCCACTTCTTCAGCAGCTTCCAAGTTGGTATTAAACGCCGTTTGCTCAATATCTGCGCCTTTAATGCTGCGGCCAGAGTTAACGTCAACAGAAACTAAAGCTTCAGTATGGTCAATCACAATTGCGCCGCCGGAAGGCAAACGCACTTCACGTGAAAATGCGGATTCAATCTGATGTTCGATTTGAAAGCGTGAGAATAGCGGGATTTCATCTTGGTACAATTTCACTCGCGCCACATTGCCTGGCATCACGTGATTCATAAACTGCACAGCTTGTTCGTGCACATCTGGCGTGTCGATTAAAATCTCACCGATATCGGCACTAAAGTAATCACGAATCGCGCGAATGACTAAGCTGCCTTCTTGGTAGATTAAGAACGCGCCAGGTTGAATATGTGAGGCTTCTTCAACTGCAGTCCATAACTGTGTTAAATAGTTTAAATCCCACTGTAATTCTTCTGCATTTCTGCCGATACCTGCAGTACGCGCAATGATGCTCATGCCATTTGGCACTTCTAATTGCGCCATCACATCACGTAGTTCGTTGCGATCTTCGCCTTCAATGCGGCGAGAAACGCCACCGCCACGTGGATTGTTTGGCATTAAAACCAAGTAACGTCCAGCCAGTGAGATATATGTGGTTAAAGCAGCGCCTTTATTACCACGCTCATCTTTATCTACTTGAACGATTAATTCTTGACCTTCTTTGATCACGTCTTGAATACGTGCTTTGCCGCCTTCTACTTTTTCTGAGTAGTAGCTGCGTGAGATTTCTTTAAAGGGTAAAAAGCCATGACGCTCATTGCCATAATCGACAAAAGCGGCCTCAAGGGATGGTTCTACACGGGTAATAACGCCTTTGTAAATATTGCTTTTACGCTGCTCTTTACCTGCGTGTTCAATATCTAAATCGACGAGTTTTTGCCCGTCTACGATTGCAACGCGTAATTCTTCTGATTGCGTTGCATTAAATAACATGCGTTTCATTGTTTGCTCCCGCGCTCAGAGCAATGCAGACGCTAATCATTTAATGTAAAAATCCCTTAAGTGCATGTAATTAAATACGTGTACTTAAGAATAATTTACTTCGAGTTAAAGTGGCTGAAGAATATCAAGGCGCATGTGATTTAAATTGCGCTACATTTAAGCATGCATGAGCATTGGCGCAGCGTCTGGGCTGCTTAAAATCAATCGGACGCTTGTAGCGTTTTAGTTAATTGTAACCGTTTCTAATAATAGAAATAGCTTGGTTACGTTTTTTTAATTGATTGAAAAATGTCTCATCATCTTAAAATGGATGATATTAAAATTTATGCGCATTAATTTATATATAGTTTTTGAATTTTATATATAGTTGGGCATAAATTCGTTAAAATTCGGTCTTCAGTAACTTTAGTCGCGTTTATGTTTATTTGTCTGCGGCGGCTAGAGCGCAATTGTTTTATCGCTACTTAAATATGGCGAGCGGTATTAGCCAAATATTTTTGTCATCCATTTATTCATTTAGCATACTTAAATATTGACATGCTAAATGATGAATAAGTGAATAAATAAGTGTTTGTCGAGATGCTTGTAAGCAATAAATTCAACAACATCAATAGTATAGGCGTAATCAGCCGTTTAAGCAAAAGTTAACATGCAAACAGAACAAATAAACCAGCCAGAAAAACCAATAGGCGCACATGCTGCGGCCAATGTCATCATCGATGAAGCCAGTGAAGGGCAGCGTATTGATAATTTTCTGGCAAAAGTGCTAAAAGGTGTGCCAAAAAGTCATATTTACCGTATTTTGCGTAGTGGCGAAGTGCGTGTGAATAAAGGCCGTATCGATGCTTCGTACAAATTAATAATTGGCGATATTGTACGCGTGCCGCCGATTCGTATTGCCGCCAATGATAAAGAGTTACTGGAAAATCAACAGTCTGATCAGCCTGCAAAATCGGTATTAGAAAGCACGATTATTTTTGAAGATGATGCGTTGCTGGTGATTGATAAACCAGCCGGTTTTGCTGTACATGGCGGTAGTGGAATCAGTCGTGGTGTGATTGAGCAATTGCGTATGGAGCGGCCAAAAGCCAAATTTTTAGAGTTAGTGCATCGGCTTGATCGCGAAACTTCTGGTGTACTGATGCTGGCGAAAAAGCGCGCTGCATTGGTTGCCTTGCATGAAATGATTCGGAACAATCAAACCGACAAGCGTTATTTGATGCTTGTTGCGGGTGAGTGGACTGAAAAAAAGAAACGCGTCGCGATGGATTTGCAAAAATATGTGCTACCAAATGGTGAGCGGCGTGTGAATGTGGTGACGGATAAAAGTAAGGACAAATACGACCAAGCGCAACATTCAGAAACGATTTTTTACTTGAAGCAGGCTTTTGCAGGCTTTAGCTTATTAGAGGCGCAACTAATCACCGGCCGCACGCATCAACTGCGTGTGCAATTGGCGCATTTGGGCTTTCCGATTTTGGGGGATGATAAGTACGGCGATTTTGCTAATAATAAAGCGTTGCAGAAAAAAGGCTTGAAGCGCATGTTTTTACATTCGGTTGAAACAAATCTGCGGCATCCTGTGTCTGCAGAAAAGTTAAAGTTAATTGCGCCGTTGCCGCAAGAATTAAAAAAGTTTTTAATCAGTTTAAAAGCTCAAAATCTGGATACTTAACACTCTAAAAGTACTAAAAAAATAATTAAAAATTTAGCAATTAGAAAATCTCGACAATGACAGTAAATAAAATAGAAAAACAAATTAAAGGCAAAAAGTTTGATCTCATTGTGTGGGATTGGGATGGCACGGTTGCCAATTCGACTGGCATGATTACTGATGCGTTGGTGAAAGCTGCTGAAGAAGTTGGCTTGCCGAAACTAGACCCGAAAGCCGCCAGTAATATTATTGGTTTGGGTTTAAAAGAATCGATTTTTGCACTTTTTGGTGATATTCCAGTTGAAAAAGCACAGGCTTTGGCTGTGCGTTACAGCGCCAATTATTATTCTGGCGAAAGTGAAATACCATTATTCGCTGGCGCAAAAGAAACGATTATTGAGCTAAATAGGCGCGGTTTTAAATTGGCGGTAGCGACGGGAAAAGGTCGGCGTGGTTTAAACTTAGCTTTGCAACATTGCGGATTGACTAATTATTTTCACACCACGCGTACGGTGGATGAGTGTTTTTCTAAGCCGCATCCACAAATGCTGGATGAGATCATGGATACATTAGTGATTACGCCAGAGCGCACTTTAATGATTGGCGACACCAGTTATGATTTGCAGATGGCGCAAAATGCTGGCGTAAGCGCGGTTGGCGTGACTTTTGGTGCGCAAGCGGGCGAAAAATTATTGAGCTATAATCCTTTGCAATTATTTCATCATTTTGATGCGTTAAGTACTTGGCTATTAACAGAAAATTAGACTTGTAAAGCGCTGACTTAACACCATATTAACACTAAGTTTTAACGCAAATTATTCATTAAACATTTACTTAACCAGTCATGCAAAAACATACCATCACTTTAAATAGTCATGATTTAGTCGAAAAATCACTAGGTTTAAGGTTTGATTTGCCGCAATTAGGCGAAATGGTGACAGGCTTTGTGATTCGTTTTCATGGCAAAGCGCATGCCTATGTCAACCGCTGTGCGCATGTGCCAATTGAGCTGGATTGGAATCAAGGCGAATTTTTTACAGTGAGTAAAGATTATTTAATTTGCGCAACCCACGGCGCGCATTATGAACCAGATACGGGATATTGTATGATGGGACCATGCAAAGGTAAAAATCTGCAAGCACTAACGGTTACTGAACAAAATCAACAAATTACGATACATTTAGACCAACTACATAAAACCCGCAAATAGGAAAATTGAATGTCTGACCCAAATCAACAAGATAGTAATTGGCAACAACAAACCATCGAAAAGTTGGCTTTATCTGGCTTAAAAGAACAAAAAAGCACTAGACGCTGGGGTATCTTTTTTAAAGTATTAACGTTTGGATATTTGTTTATCCTTCTGTTCTATTTTTTAGGCTGGCTTGGCGGCGGTAAAACGGCGACGGGTGAACACACAGCTTTAATCGAAATTTCTGGCGTGATAGAAGCGGGCGGTGAAGTCAATGCCGATTCTGTCATGAGCAGCTTAAGCGATGCCTACGATAACAAAGGTACAAAAGGCATTATTTTTCGCATCAATAGTCCAGGCGGTAGCCCAGTGCAAGCAGGTATTATTTACGATGAAATCAGACGCCAAAAGAAACTGCATCCCACTATTCCAGTTTATGCGGTAGTAGAAGATATTTGTGCATCTGGCGGCTATTACATTGCAGCAGCGACAGATAAGATTTATGTAGATAAAGCCAGTATTGTCGGCTCAATCGGCGTGTTAATGGATGGCTACGGTTTTACCGAAGTGATGAAAAAGGTAGGGGTAGAGCGCCGATTATTAACCGCTGGTGAAAACAAAGCCATGTTAGATCCTTTCTCACCGGTTAACCCAAAACATCAACAACTAGCGCAAGCCATGCTGAATCAAATTCATGAACAGTTTAAAACAGTAGTACGTGAAGGTCGTGGCAAACGTTTAGTGGAAGATAACGAAACGTTTAGTGGTTTATTTTGGAGCGGTGAGCAAAGCATTAAAATCGGTTTGGCTGATGCATTAGGTAGTGCGGATTACGTCGCACGTGAAGTGATTAAACAAGACGAAATAGTAGACTTTACTTACCAAGACTCGATTGCAGACCGCTTTGCAAAACGCTTAGGCGCGAGTATGGCTAAATCGGTTGGCTTGGATGCGATGGTTAAAGGGATTACGTTAAGGTAGTAATTTAGATTACCGAATGATTCCTGCGAAAGCAGGAATCCATTTATTGGGTTTTGTTGTAAGTTGTAATTATTCTTTACTTCTACTTTTGAATTTCAGTCCGATTACACGCAAGATGCTGGGGTTAGAATGGTTATCAAGTGGCCATGAGAGAGTGCCGACTGGAAAGTACTTGGCTGGGTTGCGCCCAGTGACCGCAACGTAACAAAATAGAAAGTTTATATAAACGAAAAGCAGACCAGAAATAAAGCTCTCCGATTGACCTGGAAACGATGTAGGGAGTCCATTTAGCAATTGCTCGAAAGCAAACCAGCTAGCGAAAATTAGACAAAAAAAGTATATGAGTGCCAGACATCTTACCCACCTCGCTACTTTTTCACGCTCATTAAGTTTCACAATAGTATGTCCTAAATTTTGCTAACTCATATTAATACTAGGTGGTGAGAAAGCTTTGTTTGCTCACCATGCAAAACTTACTTCAACTCTTTGGTATGGTTTATCAACCCATTCGTTGAGCTATCGTAATTGCTCACTTTTTCATCACTGATTAATTGTGGCAAGATTTGTTTTGCAATTTGCTTGCCGTATTCCACGCCCCATTGGTCGTAGCTATTAATATCCCACATGATGCCTTGCACGAATATTTTGTGTTCGTATAGCGCAATTAACTTGCCTAATGTGTTCGGCGTTAACTTGTCGAACAAGATGGAAGTAGTGGGGCGGTTGCCTTCAAATACTTTGTGCGGCAATAATTTTTCCAATTCGTCACCGCTTAAGCCTTGTTTTTCCAACTCAGCACGCGCTTCTTCTTTGGTTTTACCCAGCATTAACGATTGCGTTTGTGCAAAAAAGTTAGCCAATAGAATTTTGTGATGCGCGTAGCCGTGTTTGCCGATTGCATAATGGCTGTGCACTGGCATTAAAAAGTCAGCAGGCACAATTTGCGTGCCTTGATGAATTAATTGATAGAACGCATGTTGGCCATTGGTGCCAGCCTCCCCCCAAATTACAGGGCCAGTTTTATATTTTACTCGGCTGCCATCGCGGCAGATAAATTTGCCGTTACTTTCCATATCTGCTTGTTGCATATAAGCAGGGAAGCGTGCCATTCCTTGGTCGTAAGGCAAAATCGCATGCGTATCCACATGAAAGAAGTTGTTATACCAAATGCCGATTAACGCCAAAATCACTGGCATATTTTGCTCTAAGGGTGCAGTTTTGAAATGGTTGTCCATTTCATGCGCGCCATCTAATAACGCTTCGAAATTGTCCATGCCAACATATAAGGCAATACTTAAGCCGATGGCAGACCATAATGAATAGCGGCCGCCGACCCAATCCCAAAACGCGAACATATTGGCGGTATCAATACCAAAATCGGCCACTGCTTTTGCATTGGTAGATAAAGCCACAAAGTGTTTAGCCACATGGCTATTCTCTTTAGCCGCATCTAAGAACCAAGTTCTAGCCGTTGTGGCATTAGTCATGGTTTCTTGTGTGGTAAATGTTTTTGAAGCGACGATAAATAAGGTCGTTTCTGGATTACACTTTTCCAGCGCACGCATTAAATGCGCGCCATCAATATTCGATACAAAATGGATGTTAAGTTCTGGGCTAGCGTAAGGTTTTAACGCGTCGCACACCATCACAGGGCCTAAATCAGAGCCGCCAATACCGATATTTACGATATCAGTGATGCGTTTGCCTGTGTAACCTTTCCAGCTGCCGTTGCGTACTTTCTCTGAAAACTCCCGCATTTGTTTCAGCACCGCGTTAACATCAGGCATGACATCTTTGCCATCTACATAAACCGGCGTGTTACTGCGATTGCGCAACGCAGTGTGCAATACAGCGCGATTTTCAGTGATATTGATCTTTTCACCTGCAAACATTTTATCGCGCCATTGTTCGATTTTGGCTTCGCGCGCCATTTGAAACAGCAAAGGCAGCGTTTCATCGGTGATGCGATGTTTAGAGTAATCAAACAGTAAGTCAGCAAATTTTAAGCTGTATTTATCAAAGCGTTTTGGGTCTGTTGCGAATAAATCGCGCATATGTAAAGACTCTATTGATTTTTGGTGCGCACAAAGTTTTTGCCAAGCGGGGAATTGAGTAAGAGTTGTCATTTATTATTTAAAACAATTGGTTATTCTATATTTTTAATGTGATTTATCATTAATTATGCAGTGTTTTCGCATCTAACTAATGACACTTAATGTTAATATTTTTGTTAGTAAAACATGTTAATAAAGCGTGTTGAAACTGTTAAACCATTCATAAAACTTTGTGCTATTCAGAATATATTAATAAAGCTTTATGAATGAATGATTAAATCCATTGTTCATCAATTCTTTTTAACAATAATTAAGCCTGCTAATGGTGGCAGCGTAATCAAAAGCGATTGGTCTCTGCCCATCCAGGCAACATTGTCGCTTTGTAAACCTGCGCCATTGCCTTTATTTCCACCACCATAATACGCTGCATCGCTATTAAAAATCTCGGTATATTGGCCTGCTTGCGGCACACCAATTCGGTAATTTTCACGTAACACAGGCGTAAAATTCAACACTATTATAGCAAAAGAATTATCCAGCCCATGCCTGATGAAGCTAATAATTGATTGTTCGGAATCATTACAGTCAATCCACTCAAAACCTTGCACATCAAAATCTAGTGTGTGCAGGCAGTTAAGGTTAAGGTAATGCTTATTTAGATCGCGTGCAGTGCGTTGTATTCCTCTATGTGATTCATGTTCAAGCAGATGCCAATCTAGGCTGCGATTCACATTCCATTCAAACCCTTGCGCAATTTCGTTGCCCATAAAATTGAGTTTTTTGCCGGGGCTGGTCATTTGTAATGTCATTAACAAACGCAAGTTAGCAAATTTCTGCCAAGAGTCGCCTGGCATTTTGGCGATTAGTGAGCCTTTGCCGTGTACGACTTCATCATGTGAGAACGGTAATACAAAATTTTCAGAATAGGCGTAAAGCTGCCCAAAAGTGAGCATGCTGTGATGATATTTGCGATGCACAGGCTCATTTTCAATATAACTCAGCGTGTCGTTCATCCAGCCCATGTTCCATTTCATGCTAAAACCGAGCCCGCCAAGATAAATAGGGCGCGATACCGCTGGCCATGAGGTCGACTCTTCTGCAATGGTCAGTGCGCCTGGAAAATCTTGATGGGCGACGATATTCAATTGTTTAAGGAATTCGATCGCCTCTAGATTTTCACGTCCGCCAAATTTATTCGGCAACCATTCACCTGCTTTGCGTGAGTAATCCAAATAAAGCATCGACGCAACCGCATCTACACGAATACCGTCGATATGAAATTCTTTTAGCCAAAAATAAGCGCTGGAAATTAAGAAGTTGCGTACTTCATTGCGACCATAATTGAAAATCAACGTACCCCAATCTTGATGTTCGCCGATACGCGGATCTTCATGCTCATATAATGCAGTGCCGTCAAAACGCGCCAATGCCCAATCATCTTTAGGGAAATGACCTGGTACCCAATCTAAAATCACGCCAATATTCGCCTGATGGCAAGCGTCAATCAGAAACTTCAAATCATCGGGTGAGCCGAATCGATTGGTTACGCCAAAATAGCCAGTGGTTTGATAACCCCAAGATTCATTGAGCGGATGTTCGGTAATCGGCAGCAGTTCAATGTGCGTAAAACCCATCTCAACCACATAAGGCACAAGTTCTGCGGCTAAATCACGATAAGTCAGTAATTGGTTATTATTTTTACGGCGCCACGATCCAATATGTACTTCGTAACAATTAAATGGTGCATGCAGCCAATCATTGCTGGCGCGTTTGTCTAACCAAGCTTTATCTTGCCATTGGAACGCTTGATTGCTAGAAATTTTAGATGCTGTTCCTGGACGGAATTCAAATTCGCGCGCGAATGGATCGGTTTTGACTAGTACCGCGTGTGAATGGCGATTGCGGATTTCATATTTATAGAGTGAGTCAGTCGTTAAGTGCGGAATAAACAGCTCCCAAACGCCCGTTTCGCCGCGAATACGCATGGGGTTAACGCGACCATCCCACTGATTAAAATTGCCCACAACACTGACGCGCTCTGCATTTGGCGCCCAAACGGCGAATCGCACACCTTGTACACCTTGATGTTCAACGATATGCGCGCCAAAGGTGTTGTAGGCTTGATTTAAACGCCCCTCGCTAAATAGATGCAACTCGTCGTTAGTTAATAAGGGGTTAAAACTATAAGTGTCTATTATTTCTTGCGTTTGATTATTGGCCTCAACTTTAATCAAGCAAGGTGAAGTTGGCGCAGTTTTGCCTTGCCATTCAAAAAGCCCAGCATCATTAACACGTGCGCATTCAACCCATTTTGAGTTGATTTTTAAGCTGACTTTTTGCACATAAGGTAAGAATGTGCGAAAGACAAATTGGGCGCCTACTTTATGCAATCCTAAATACGAAAAAGCGTCATGATGCTTTGCGTCAAGAATCAGTGAAAAGCTGTGTTCAGATGCGTTAATCACAATAATTAATTTCTATAAAATTAGGTTAATTAGACTAGATTATAACCTGTATCTAAGCCTATAATTAACTTGTAGTTGACACGGATGGACGAACGTTCGTTCATGCTATTTGATAGTAATTTTATTGCCCGATATGGCTCAACCCGATAAAGGTTAGCAGTCTGCATGACAATAATGTTTATTCTTTATTGACTCAATTTGAGAGGGCAACCATGGCACAAGATATAAATAATTCTCGATTTATTAGCGCGATGACCAAAAACACGGTTGCGCTGATTCTAGCTGGTGGACGCGGTAGCCGATTAAAAGATCTCACCAACCGTCGCGCTAAGCCTGCAGTACCATTTGGCGGTAAATTCCGCATTATCGATTTTCCACTATCTAATTGCATTAACTCGGGTATTCGACGCGTTGGCGTGATTACCCAATACAAATCGCATAGCTTAATCCGACATATTCAGCGTGGCTGGAGTTTTTTAAACGGCGAATTCAACGAATATATTGAATTGTTGCCAGCATCACAGCGCAACGATAATGAAGACTGGTATAAAGGCACGGCTGATGCTGTGTATCAGAATATCGATATTCTGTTATCAAGCAATGCGCAATATGTGGTTATTTTGGCTGGCGATCATATCTACAAGATGGATTATGGCCAAATGTTGGCCACGCACGTTAAAAATAATGCCGATATGACGATTGCCTGCTTGAACGTGCCTTTAGAAGAGGCCAAAGGTTTCGGCGTGATGGCGGTCGATGATGAAGATCGCATTATTGAATTCGCAGAAAAACCGGATCAACCCAAACACATGCCTGGCGATACGACGCAGGCTCTGGCCAGTATGGGCATTTATGTATTTAATGCGCAGTTTTTATATGAAGAGCTAGCACGTGATGCAGCAGATGAAAACTCTACCAAAGATTTTGGTGGCGATGTTATTCCTTACTTGATTTCACGCGCACGTGTTTACGCGCATCGATTCGCAGAGAGTTGTGTAGGCGCAAAAAATGGCTTTTATTATTGGCGCGATGTCGGCACGGTAGATGCCTATTGGGAAGCGAACATGGAGTTAACGCGTGTGACGCCAGAACTGAATATGTACGATAACGCATGGCCGATCTGGACATACCAAGAGCAAGTGCCACCAGCTAAATTCGTATTCAATGATGATGGCAGAACAGGAAAAGCGAGCGACTCAATCGTTTCTGGCGGTTGCTTGATTAGCGGCTCTTGCGTGACCAGTTCTGTACTATTTTCAAATGTGCGTGTACATAGTTATTGCGATATTGAAGGTGCAGTATTGTTGCCAAATGTGGTGATACACCGGCACGCTAAACTTAAAAATGTGGTGGTGGATAAAGGCGTACAAATTCCTGAGGGTATTCAAATCGGCTACGACTTAGCGGAAGACAAAAAGCGTTTTTACGTGTCTGAAAAAGGCACCGTTTTAGTGACTGCGCCAATGCTGCTTAAGTTGCCCAATGCTACTTAAATTAATAAGTAACTATATAAATGTATCAGCTTTAAATTTATAAATTTTTAGCCAGCTTAAATATTTTTAAAGTAAATATTTTAGAACACAAACTTTTACAAAAAGTGAACCTTAAAAATGATTAATCAACCTAAATTATTAATTTCACTGTACTGGCATATGCACCAGCCAGATTACCGCGATTCAATCTCAGGCGAATACGTATTGCCTTGGACTTATTTGCATGCCATTAAAGATTATTCGGATATGGCTTATCATTTAGAGAAGAACCCAAAGGCCAAAGTAAGCTTTAACTTTGTGCCTATTTTATTGGATCAATTAGAAGATTATGCGCAGCAATTTAAAACCAATTGCGTTAAAGATCCCATATTAAAACTGCTCAGTACCAATGATTTATGGGTCATTACGCCAGAAGAACGTCGCTTGATCAAAGATAGCTGTTTCAAAAGCTATCACGAAAAAATGTTAAAGCCGTTCCCTGATTACGAACGACTTTACAAGATGTTTGAGTTTTTAACCGAAGATGGTCGTGATGACTTAATCTATTTATCTGGTCAATATTTAGCGGATTTATTGGTTTGGTATCACTTGGCTTGGATGGGCGAAAGCGTCCGCCAAAATAATGCTTTTATACAAAACCTAATGACCAAAGGCAAAAAATTCACCAACGAAGACAGGTTGGCCTTATTTGACTTGATCGGTGAGTTAATCGGTAATTTAATTCCGCGGTATAAAAAATTGGCAGAAACCGGTCAAATTGAAATATCCAGCACGCCGCATTACCACCCGATTTTGCCATTATTGCTCGATTTTGAAAGTACGCACGATGCGATGGCGAATGCGACATTGCCCAAAACCGCCAATTATCCAGGTGGTGAGGCACGTGCAATTGATCATTTAAAAGATGCTACCGCTTCTCATAAACGCCGTTTTGGCATGGCACCCAACGGTATGTGGCCGTCTGAAGGTGCCGTTTCCAAAGAAAGCTTGTTGTTAATGGCCAACCAAGGTGTGAAATGGGCAGCCTCTGGCGAAGGCGTTTTAGCCAATAGCTTGCGTAAATCTAATCCTAAAAAAGCCTTATTGTCACGCCACGATTATTTATACAAACCTTATAGTGTGAGCCATGGCGATGATGAAATTATCTGCTTTTTTAGAGATGACAGACTATCGGACAAGATCGGTTTTGAATATTCAAAAATGCATAGCAGCGAAGCTGTGAGTGATTTCATTCAAACTTTAGAGCACATTTACAACACATATCAACGTGAAGAAAACCCTGTGGTGAGCGTGATTTTAGATGGCGAAAACGCTTGGGAATATTATCCATACAACGGGCATTACTTTTTAACTGAACTTTATGAAGCTTTAGCTAATCATCCTAATATAGAAATGGTGACACAATCAGAAGTGTTGAAAGTCATTAACGCGCCTAGCAAGAGTGCTTACAAAATTCACTGTGGTAGCTTGCCAGAGATTTCGGCTGGCAGTTGGGTATATGGCAGCTTTAGTACGTGGATTGGTAGTGTCGATAAGAATTATGGCTGGGATTTATTATGCGAAGCTAAAAAATCCTATGACAAAGTATTGAAATCGGGCAAATTAACTGCGGAAGAAAAACAGCGTGCAGAAGATCAGTTGTCGGTCTGTGAAGGCTCTGATTGGTTTTGGTGGTTGGGTGATTACAATGCGGCAATGAGTGTCAGTAGTTTTGATCAGCTATATCGTCGCAATCTGATGAATTTATATCGTTTATTAAAATTGTCGATTCCTGAGCATCTGAATGCTTCGATTAGCATGGGCGATAGTCAAGCGGCAAATGATTCAAATAGTGGCACGATGCGAAGAGGGCAAGAGTAATTCAAATTACTGCTTTATATCCCACGCTTTTTAATAAGCGTATTTAAAACTTCATTTTAAAAAAAGTATTGGTCAGTGTTAAGAAATAAAAATTAGAAAATAATCAGTTAATTTAAGTTAATAAAGAAATAAGATGAAAAAATCACAACAACGCAAGGCTGGCGTTTTATTGCATATTAGTTCTTTGCCAGATGGCACACTTGGTGAGCAGGCTTTGCAATTTGTGGATTTTTTAAGTGAAACAGGTGTAAGCGTTTGGCAAACGCTACCCTTGAATATGCCGCACGGCGATGGCTCGCCATATCAATGTTTGAGCGCACATGCGGGTAATCCCGCTTTTATTAACCTTAAAAAACTCGGTGAACATTTAGAAAAAGTCGGCGTGATATCGGCGGCTGAAAGCCAATTGTATGACGAAAAATTAGTTGCTTTAAATGCAGATTCAGAAGCTAACCCACAGTCAGAAGTTAACCCAAATTTAGTAGTAATTTCCCACTCAGAATATCGCCAACAAATGTTCGAAAAAGCTTTTGCGGCTTTGTCTCAGCAGGTGGATTCCAGCGAATATATCGCGTACCGAAAGTTTTGCAAAAAACACAATAGTTGGTTAAAAGACTTTGCTTTGTTTTTGGTGTTGCATAAACGATTTGACCAAGGCAGTTGGAGTAATTGGCCAGAAGCTTATAAAAAACGTGAAACCAAAACACTTAACCTTGCAAAAAAACAACACGCAGCAGAAATTAGCCTGATCCAATTTACGCAGTTTGTATTTTTTGAACAGTGGGGCGCGTTAAAGCAATATGCCAACAGTAAAAATATTGCCATGTTTGGCGATATCCCGATTTTTGTAGCGTTTGATAGCGCTGATGTCTGGGCTGACCCGAGCTTATTCAAACTGGATAAACGTTGCAATATGACGGTGATTGCAGGCGTGCCGCCTGACTACTTCTCAATTACTGGCCAGCGTTGGGGAAACCCACATTACAACTGGAGCGCGATGAAAAACCATGGCTTCAAATGGTGGATTCAACGTATGGCGACACAAAATAGAATGTTCGATATGGTTCGTATCGATCATTTTAGAGGCTTGCAAGCCGCTTGGGAAATCCCAGCAAATGAAGCAACGGCAATGAACGGTGTATGGTGCGAGGCGCCAGGTTATGAACTGTTGGGTGCGATTAAAAAACATTTTAAAAAAATGTGTTTAGTGGCAGAAGATTTAGGCATTATTACCGATGAAGTGAATGCGTTAAGGCATCATTACCATCTGCCTGGTATGAAAATATTACAATTTGCATTTGGCGGTGGCGATGACAATTTGTACTTGCCACATAATATTGAGCCAAATAGCGTGGTTTATACGGGTACGCACGACAATGACACCAGTTTGGGCTGGTATTTAAGTTTAGAAGAACATGCTAAACATCATCTACATACTGTGCTAAATAATTATGAACCAGCGATGCCAGCCGCGTTGATTGATATGGCAATGGCGACAAATGGGGATTTAGTGATTATTCCGATGCAAGATATTTTAGGTTTAGACACTCAATCACGCATGAATACGCCAGGTACTGTGGGCAGAAACTGGCTTTGGAAATTTGATTGGCAGCAATTAACACCAGAATTAAAACAGGCATTTGCTGATTCCGTTTTAAGACACGGCAGGGCTAGCGGTATTAACTCCAGCGGTATTCACTAAATGAGTCAGTCAATCGGTATTGATATCGGTGGCACCAATTGTCGATTAGGCGTATTTGAGAACTTACATTTAGTACACGAAACGCGCTTTCAGGCAGATTTTATGCAGATTTGCAAAAATAATTCGCCCGATGACGCTTGGCAGCAAATACTTTCCATCATCTCTACAGCCATTCAATCGGTATTTGTGCAATATCCAACTGTTGAAACCATTGGCATCGGCTTTCCTGGATTTATCCATCCGCAAACGCAATTAATTGCACAAGCGCCTAACTTGCCCGGTTTGAAAGATGTCAATTTAAGTCAAGATTTAAGTGCGTTAATCGGGAAAAAAGTCATTGTGGAAAATGATGCTTTGGTCGCCGCTTATGGCGAATATTGCTTAAACGACCGACCTAGCGATGGCCTTATTTATATTGGACTTGGTACGGGTGTAGGTGGCGGCTTAATCGTTGCAGGCAAGCCATTTTCTGGTGCAAATGGCGTGGCGATGGAAGTTGGACATATCATCGTTGAGCCAAATGGCAGATTATGCGGTTGTGGCAATCGCGGTTGTTTAGAACAATATGCCTCAGCCACAGGCGTGGCCAATAGTTATTTTCTTACCACGCAAAATAGACTTAACGCCTTTGAGATTGCTAAATTGGCAGCCGATGGTGATGCTCATGCAAAAGCAACATTTAATCAAGCGGGTCGTGCACTTGGTCAAGTAGTGGCCCATCTGCAAAAAATCGTCGATGTGCCAAATGTATTGATTGGTGGCGGTTTAAGCGCCTCTTGGGATTTAATGCGGCATAGTTTTTATGCGCAATTAGAGGCAGATTTAATCGCGGTATTACGTGGAAAAGTCCATGTAAAAATCTCACAAGCGGGAGATACCGCAGGCATGCTGGGCGCTGCAATGCTAGCTGCTACGATGTTATCCGTTTAGGCCGTACACTTAAACTTAACCAATTTTTTCGATCAAAAATAGTGTTAAGTTTTTAGATTCAAATTTTACTATGCTGCTGTAGCGCCCAGCCAACATGTTCACGCACCAATGCGTCCTCATCATTTTTTCGTGTTTCCAAAGCGTTAACTATCGCAGGCGATGTGCTTGCATTGCCTAAACCAACCGCAATATTGCGTAACCATTGCTTAAAACCAATTCTGTAAATCGCGCTGCCAGCCATTTTTTGCTGAAATTCTGCTTCACTCCAGCCAAAACATTCAATCAAGCTCACATCGTCTAAACCGTGACGAACATTGAAATCGGGCTCTTGGGTGATTTCTGCAAATTTATTCCAAGGACAAGCTAGCTGACAATCGTCACAACCGTAAACACGATTACCAATCAATGGCCTAAATTCAAGTGGAATAGCAGTTTTAAGCTCAATGGTTAAATAAGAAATGCAACGCCGCGCGTCGACTTCATAAGGCGCAGTAATGGCGCGGGTAGGGCAAATATCGATACAAGCGGTGCAAGTGCCGCAATGATTGCTGGCTTCCGCATCGATTGGCAAAGGCAAGTTTGTGTAGATCTCGCCCAAAAAAAACCATGAGCCGTGATTCTTATTCAGTAATAAAGTATGTTTTCCGCGCCAGCCTAAACCGGCTTTTTCGGCAAGCGCCACTTCTAGCACTGGCGCGCTATCGGTAAATGCGCGATATTCAAATGCGTTTAATTCGCTTGGCAATTCAGTTTGAATCTTGTCACACAGCTTTTGCAGTTTTTGACGCATCACCTTGTGATAATCGCGTCCCAAAGCATAGCGTGAGATAAAAGCTTGGTTATTGTCATTGATAACTTGCCAACTATTTTTGGCTTTAGGCGGCAAATAATCCAGTCTTGCCGAAATCACACGCACGGTATTTGGCACTAATTCGGCAGGTCGGCTTCGCTTCGTGCCGTGTTTTGCCATATAATCCATATCACCATGAAAGCCTTTTTTAATCCACGCTTGGTGTTTTGTTTCCGCATTTGCCAGATTCGTATCCGTAATGCCTATTTCGGCAAAGCCCAATTCCCGACCCCAACGTTTGATGTCAGCCGCCAGTTTGGCCCAATCGCTAGCCGTATTAATTGATTGATTTGATTGCATATGGCGAATGATATTACATTTTCTTCTGCGCTTATCAGCGTTTTGTTAGACGAGCCGTTGGTCAAACAAGCAGCGTTGTCCGATGAGGCGGCCACTTTGTCTGCCGGTGCGCAATTTGCGAAATACCTCACCTCACTATCTAGCAATCAAGCCCGCAATCAAGAAACATCAGGTTTGGTGATTTATTTGCATGGCGATTTAGGCGCAGGAAAAACGACATTCACGCGCGGATTTATACAAAGTTTAGGCTTTGTTGGCAAAGTTAAAAGTCCTACTTATACTTTGGTAGAACCTTATGTATTTTCTAGTTATAATATCTATCATTTTGATTTATATCGCTTTACAGATACAGAAGATTGGGAAGCGAGTGGTTTCAGAGAATATTTTAATGCGCAAAGTATTTGCTTAATTGAATGGCCAGAAAAAGCTGCAGATTTATTGCCAGAAGCAGATATTCATGTGTATTTAATACATGATGATTTGCAAAGAAAGATTCACTTTTTAGTGAATAATGAACAAGATAAGCGTTTTAACTTAACCCAATTTAAGCTTCAATAATCAAAACAGATAATAATCAACTGGATTTAATGCTGACTAAGCAAATAATATTTAGGCTCAAAATGAATGGTGACTCAAAAAGATCAAAAGCATGTTAAGTAGCGCTATCAATCCATTTATCCGCAATCTTTTAGTTGTTTTTGCTTTATTGCTAGTCAGTATCAACGCCTATTCTGCTAATACAATCACCGCTGCACGCGTGTGGCCTGCACAGGATTACACGCGGATTACGTTGGAATCTGAAACGCCAATCAAGCATCAATTGATTATTTTAAAAAATCCTGACCGTTTGGTGTTAGATATTGAAAATATTGATTTAAATAGCACGCTTAAAACTTTATCAGACAAGATTTTAGCTAGCGATCCATACATCAAACAAGTGCGTGTAGCCAATTTTAAACCCAATGTGGTACGCGTTGCGGTGGATTTAAAAGGCGAAGTGAAGCCGAATATTTTTGCATTAACGCCAGCGGGTGAATACAAATACCGATTGGTACTAGATATTTATCCACTACAAGATGAGTTAATGGCAATGCTGGGCAAAAAAAGTACAGCAGATGCAACTGAAGCCGCCAATGAGGTTGCTAATCAACCCAAACCAATCGTTGAGCCATTACCGCCTAATGCTGGGGATATCACAGAAACAATTGAGCTGCCTGGCGTATCGACAACCACTAATCCGACAAGCCCAACAAACCCAGCGGTAAATACTGAGCCTGCAATAACGGCTGAAACCCCTATTAAGAATAAAGAAGATCCAAAATTAATCACTATTGCAATTGATGCAGGTCATGGTGGGGAAGATCCTGGTGCGCGTGGTGCGAATGGTAGCCACGAAAAAGTCATTACGTTAGCGATTGCCAAAAAACTCAAAGCTAAAATCGATGCAGAATCGAATATGCGGGGCGTATTAACGCGTGATGGCGATTACTTTGTGCCGCTGGGCATGCGCGTGGTAAAAGCGCGTAAATTAAGAGCCGATTTATTTGTGTCGATTCATGCTGATGCGTTTACCAATCCTGCAGCGAATGGCTCATCGGTCTTTGCATTATCTGAAAAAGGCGCGACCAGTGCTGGTGCGCGCTATTTGGCCAAAAAGGAAAATGAATCCGATCTAATTGGCGGCGTGAGCTTGGGTGGAAGAGATCCTGTTTTAGCGCGAACGCTATTAGATTTATCGCAAACCGCGATGATTAACGACAGTTTAAAATTAGGCAAAGCCGTATTAGCGCAAATTGGCGATATTAATAAATTACATAAAAATCATGTCGAGCAAGCGGGTTTTGCGGTATTAAAATCGCCTGATATTCCATCCATTTTGGTTGAAACGGCGTTCATCAGTAACCCTGAAGAAGAGCGCAGATTGAATGATGAAGCGTATCAAGATAAATTAGTTAACTCTATTTTAAACGGCATTAAAAAATACTTTTCTACTCAGCCTGCATTCGCACGAAACTAAACTTTTTCATACTTAAAGTAATAAATTAAGCTTTTTAAAGTGTTAAGTAACAGCGCACTTAAGTTAAGTTTTCAAATAAAGTTGTATGCTTTTGTCATCACGCTAATTTCAATTCTAGCAATCCAAAAAACTCAATCTACGTAAAGCTATCGCCACGTCAGATTATTCCTATCTTTAATTCATCCGCCGTCTTACGACGATTTTCTGTCTGGACTTGTATATTCATAGCATAAATTTTTATACATATATTTTGCATCTCACTTAACTTTATTCACTTAAATTTCTAGAGTAACTTAATTGATGGTGACCATATTAAAGATTGAATACAGCGATGAAAAAAATAAAAGTGGATTGTGAGTTGCAATACGTAGCATCTGATAGTTCAGATTTTGTATTCAATATACAAGTGGCACAAATGCCTTGGCAGGATATTTTCGAAGAAAAACTCACGTTTAATCCAGAGGCGGAAGCGACTTTTGGCATCGGCCATACAGGTCAAAATCGCTTGCTCCGAGTCAGCAATATGATTGGCCCGTTTAGTCTTCGTTATCAGGCAACCGTGAATGTCCATTACCCTGAACCGACGAGCGTAGAAGCGGAAATGAGGATTTGCGAATTACCACTGGAAATTATTCCTTATACTTGGTCTAGCCGTTATTGTGAGTCAGACCAAATTGCAAAATTAGCCAACGAACTTTTTGGCAATTTGCCACATGGCTATTCAAGAGTTGAAGCGATTTGCGAATGGATTCACAGCAATATCCAATACGAAATCGGCATCACTAATTCCACTACATCGTCTATACAAGTGTTAGATGGCGGCGTAGGGGTGTGCAGAGATTTCGCACATTTGGGCATTAGTTTTTGCCGTGCGCTGAATATTCCCGCCAGATTTGTCACCGGTTATGCCTATTTTGATGAGCCGCCCAGTGATTTCCATGCCATTTTTGAAGTGTATTTAGGCCATCGCTGGATTTTATTCGATGCCACAAAAATGTCGCCGGTGAATCAATTGGTGTGAATCGCGACAGGGCGTGATGCGTCAGATACTGCATTTAGCACCATATTTGGGCCAGTAACCATGAGTTATATGAATCCGTACGTTGAAGTGATTCAATAAATGTGACTAATTTTATGGCATTAATTTTGTTGAATTATTCTTAAACCATTTAGATGACTATTACAAATGTGATAAATTCACAATCAAGTTTATTAATAAAATGAGCATCCAAAATGAAAGCAGTCGCTCTTACTAAATATTTACCGATTGATCATCCAGAGTCTTTGATCAATGTCGAACTGGAAATTCCGAAACCATTAAGCCGAGATGTTTTGGTGAAAGTGCAAGCCATTGCGGTTAACCCAGTCGATACAAAAATCCGCAAGCCAAAAGACAAAGTGGAAACCACGCCTAAAGTGTTAGGCTGGGATGCCGCGGGCGAGGTGATTGCCGTGGGCGATGCGGTGACTTTATTTAAAGTGGGCGATTTGGTGTATTACGCGGGCGATGTTACCCGTAGCGGCTGTAACGCGGAATATCAAGTGATGGATGAGCGCATTGTGGGGCGCAAACCGCAAAGTTTAAATTTTGAAGCTGCCGCTGCATTGCCGCTTACCGCAGTGACTGCTTGGGAAGCGTTATTTGACCGTTTAGGTATCGCGCAAGACGCGGTTAAAAACAAAGCTAAAAGCATTTTAATTATTGGCGGCGCCGGCGGAGTTGGTTCTATTGCGATTCAATTGGCTAAAAAAGTGGCGGGATTAAACGTCATTGCAACAGCCTCGCGCCCAGAAACCATCGACTGGGTGCGCAATTTGGGTGCAGACCATGTCGTGAATCATCATCAATTACAGCAAGAAATGGTACAACTGAATATTCAACCAGATTATATTTTGTGCAATAACAATACAGATGGCTATTTTGAAACCATAGCAGCGATTATCAAGCCGCAAGGCAAAATCTGCTCAATTGTAGAAACGACAAAACCCGTGAATTTGGATTTATTAAAAAGTAAAAGCGCGACATTTGTGTGGGAGTTTATGTTTACGCGATCCATGTTCAAAACCGATGACATGATTGCGCAACATCAGATTTTGCAGCGCGTTGCGCAATTGATAGATGATGGCATTTTAATGACCACACTTAACCAAGTTTTAAGCCCAATAAATGCGGAGAATTTGCGTAAAGCCCATGCGCAGTTAGAATCTGGTAACACAATCGGCAAATTGGTATTGTCTGGCTGGTAATTAGTTAACGGCTAATATGTTTCAATAAATCGTTTTCGCGTTGTGTGTCGCCGTAACCAGTTTGGGTAAGCAGCGCACGCTCTATGTAGCGGCTGACCGACTTTCTGAAATGCGGAATGTGTTCAGCATCAACAAAAATCTGTGGAAATTTATAACTTAACCAAGCGTATAAGCTGATATTTTGACTTAATATTTCCGCAGCTTCTAAATGCTTGGCGCTATTTGAATCCAGCCAAGCTGGCGCAGACGGCAAATGACGAATCGTATGCTCAACCACGCTTTTTAAGCACAGCAAAAAATAATCTTTTTCAATATTCACGTTAATGGCAATGGGCGCGCAAGTAAAAATAAATTTATCTTTTAACGATAACTTTGGCGCAAACGCATCCACCAACAAGGCCTGGTTTAGTTGCGCGGCGATTTTACTTAACGCAAATAAAGCATGATTAAATTGCAGCCGATTGGCAAAATACTCCAAACATTCTGCAATTTTTGCGGTGTGTAATTGGTTTGAAATGGCTTCTATCTGCCCGATATTCGCGGCAATCGGCAGCTTTTGCAAATCAGATGTATCGTCAGTCGCCAGCATGTGTACGATATGGAATCGCTCATCATCTTCCATGATGTTCACATAACCATTATGGTAAATACCAAAACGCCCAGCGCGACCTGCTATCTGGCGCACTTCAGTCGCATTTAATAAACGCGATGCTACGCCATCAAATTTAAAAATATTGGCAAAAATAACGCGCCGTATCGGCAAATTTAAGCCCATGCCAATCGCATCGGTGGCGACTAAAATATCCGCTTCGCCACTACAAAATCGGGCAGATTCATGCCTGCGTACTTCGGGCGAAAGCGCGCCGTAAATACTGGCGACTGTATATCCCCATTGGCGAAATCTGGCTGAAAAGGTCAGTACATCTTTACGCGAAAAGGCAATAATCGCATCGCCTTTTTGCAGCTTAGCTTTCAACTTTGGCTTGCTGTATCGCACACCGCATAAGCTGTCATCTTCCAGTATTAATGGCGTCATGCGTTGTAACTCTGTGATTTCTGCCGTTTCATTTAAATGCTCAATTACCTTTAGACAAGGTTGAGTGACAGCGTTTGAGCCGCAAATAAACACTTGTCTGGCAGGCACGCCGACCAGTGCAGCAGTCCAAGCGCTGCCGCGGTCAGGGTCTTGCAGCATCTGAATCTCATCAATAATTGCTACATCCACCAGCTTTGTGGGATTCATCATTTCAATGGTAGAGGCGGTGTGTTGCGCGCCTGCGATAATCACGCGTTCTTCACCCGTAATCAGGTTACACGGCACGCCGGATTCCATTAGTTTATCGCGTACTTCCATTGCTAATAGACGCAATGGTGCAAGGTAAACGCCAGATTTGGCCGCAATTAAAGTGTTCAATGCATAGTAAGTTTTACCCGAATTGGTAGGGCCAATATAGAAATGATGATGCCGCTGGATGGCACGCGCTTTTGCAAAGCTGTATGCGTAATCATCTAAATTTAGATTGGCTAATTTCATGGTGCGAGATTGTGCGTTAAAACAGGTAAAATATCACGAAATAAACTGTAGCTAATTATGTCACGCATACCACCTAACTCAATCAAATTACTGCCAGACCAGCTTATCAGCCAAATCGCCGCGGGCGAGGTGGTGGAACGACCAGCCTCTGCGCTTAAAGAACTATTAGAGAATAGTTTAGATGCAGGTAGCAGCGACATTCAGGTTTCATTGATGCAAGGCGGTATTAAGCAATTACGCGTGGCGGATAATGGTAACGGCATACCGCAAGATGATTTGAAAATGGCTCTAACCCGCCATGCCACCAGCAAAATTTTTAGTTTAGAAGATCTAGAAGCCGTTGCCAGTTTGGGTTTTCGTGGTGAAGCATTAGCCAGTATCGCATCGGTTTCGCGGACGGCAGTTATCAGCCGCGCATTTGAGACTAAACACGCGTGGCGCATTGCTAGTGACGGCAGTGAAATCAGTGCAATCGAACCTGCGGCATTGGAAATTGGCACTGTGATTGAAGTCAACGATTTATATTTTAATACGCCAGCAAGACGCAAATTTTTAAAAACCGATGGCACAGAGTTTGGCCATTGCGAAGCAGCATTTACGCGCGTGGCACTATCGCGCCCGGATGTGAGCTTTACCTTGCAGCATAATGGCAGAGTGCTTAGTCGCTTTACTGCTGGCGCGGCAGCCAAAAGATTCAATGAAATATTAGGCGCAGAATTCGCTGCTGAAAGTATTACCATAGATGAAGAAGCGGCAGGTTTACGCTTGTGGGGTGTGGCGGCAAAGCCAACCTTTAACCGTAACAGTCGCGATACGCAATATGTGTATGTCAATGGCCGTTTTGTGCGCGATAAACTCATTGCGCATGCCATTCGCCAGGCCTATCAGGATGTACTGCATCATGATAGGCATCCTGCGTTTGTGCTATTTTTAGAACTTGACCCAAGCTTGGTGGATGTAAACGTACACCCCAGCAAAACCGAAGTACGCTTTAGAGATGGCCAAGCGATTCACCGTTTTATCTATCACAGCTTGAATAAAAATCTTGCCACGCCAACGGGCATGTCGAATGCGGCTACTGCCAGTCAAGCCACACATAATCCTTTTGCTTCGCAATACACTAATTCGCCTAATTATCCCCAGTACCAAAATCTACAGCACCAAACGCAAATCAACTTAAATGCCAACCAGCCATCCGCATTTTATGAAACTTTATTTGGCGCTAATAACCAATCAGAGCGTCAGTTTGCAAGTCCAGTCTGTTATGCGGAAGAGTTTGATAGTAATTCGCCAGCTAAACCAGTAGAGGATTTTCCGCTAGGCTTTGCTGTTGCGCAGATACATGGCGTGTATATATTGGCGCAGAATAAACTGGGCTTGGTAGTGGTCGATATGCATGCCGCGCATGAGCGCATTATGTATGAGCGACTTAAAAATGCGCTGGATGAGAAAGCGGCAGTACCGATGCAACCTTTGCTCATCCCCGTCAGCTTTAATGCAGATAGATTAGAAGTAGCCACTGTGCAAGATGAATTGAGTTCAGGGCTTGGCAATTTGCAACAATTGGGTTTTGAATTTGCCATTCTATCGCCCAACACCTTAGCCGTGCGCGCTGTGCCAACTATGTTGCAAGATGCAGACGCAGTCACTTTAGCGCGCGATGTGCTTAAAGATTTACGCGAATTTGGCGCAACCAGAGCGTTAACTGAACGCAGAAACGAATTGCTAGGCACAATGGCATGCCACGCTGCCGTGCGCGCAAATCGTATTTTAACTATCCCTGAAATGAACGGCTTATTGCGCGATATGGAAGCAACAGAACGCAGCGGTATGTGCAATCACGGCCGCCCGACTTGGTTTCAAGTGAGCATGAATGATTTGGATAAAATGTTTATGCGGGGTAAATAGTTTTGGCTGATTATGAAGTGGTAGATAAGATTAGCGCTGCCAGCAGACAAATTAAAACTGCTATTTGGATGCATTTTGAGCGGAAAGATTCTGTATCGATTCACACATTATCATGGGCTGGATACCAAATATTAATAGATTTATGCGCAAAAAATGGAATACAAAGAGAAATTGAAGACTCGCCTATTCTTAAAGAGATGGGTAAATTAAGTGAAGTAATAACTGTTATCAGAAAACCACATAATTTTTTTAAACATTCCGATAAAGATATAGATTCAACAGTAAAGCATTTCCCTGATTCAAATTTCATTATTTTGCTAATGGCATGTCAGTATTTTTCAAAATTAACTGGTGATTTATTTTTTGAGGGAAGGATATTACAAGCATGGTTTTGCTTAAAATATCCAGAACATGCTCCTAAAGAATGGATTAGCAATTTAGACAACATTGCAAAAATAATTAATCCTAATGACTACGAGTTTTTCCTTGAGATGATTTTAAGAAATAAAACTTGATATGTCGAATTTAGCAATTTTCCTAATGGGCCCAACCGCCAGCGGCAAAACCGGCGCGGCGGTTTATTTGCATTCAAAGCTTCCAGTTGAAATCATCAGTGTCGATTCTGCTTTAGTGTTTAAAGACATGAATATCGGTACGGCCAAGCCAGATGCTGAAACGCTGGCTAATGCACCGCATCATCTGATTGATATAATCGATCCGACAAGTGCCTATTCGGCAGCGAATTTTAGAAGCGATGCATTACGTTTGATGGCGAATATTACAGCGCGGGGTAAGATTCCTTTATTAGTCGGTGGAACGATGTTGTATTTTAAAGCGCTGGAAGGTGGTTTAAGTGGATTGCCTGAGGCGAACCCAGAAGTACGTGCAAGGTTGGATGCGCGTGCGGCATTTATCGGCTGGCCTGCCATGCATGAAAAACTGACGTTAGTTGACCCAGAAACCGCAGCACGTTTACAACCGAATGATGCGCAACGTATTCAACGCGCATTGGAAGTGTTTGAAATAACGGGCGAAAGTTTGTCTAGTTTGTTTGCTAAACAAAGCAGTGAGGCTTTGCCTTATAACGTGCTTAAAATTGCGCTGGTGCCAAGTGAGCGCAAAGTGTTGCATGAGCGCATCGCGTTGCGATTTGAGCAAATGCTGGCGGCTGGATTTTTAGATGAAGTGAAAACGCTATTAGCTAAATATCCCAATTTAACCGCTGAATCAACCGCTATGCGTTGCGTGGGTTATCGCCAGGCTTTAGAGCATTTAAGCGGCGAGTATGACGCTGATGAGTTGCGCGATAGGGGTATTTTTGCGACGCGGCAATTAGCTAAGCGCCAACTCACATGGCTGCGTGGCATGGATGACATCACCGAACTAGATTGTTTGAACGCCGATTTAAATACCGTAATATTGCAGCAAGTTGAGCAATTTATTGCTAAATAAGTACGATTAACAAGTTAAGTCCATTTAAAAGGCTAAAAATATAATGAAAAACTTTATTAAAGAAAACTTGGTTTTGGTGATTGGGCTTAGCTTACCGATTCTATTGATTGTGCTATTTTTTCTGGCAACGGTCGTACCGAAGTCATTTGGCACACCGCCACAGTATGAGTTGCTATTTACCACTTTAAAATATGAGTATGAAAGCTCACCAGTTTATCTTGTTGATTTTAAAGTGGTTAATCATCAATTAATGGCCAAAGTGAAGAAAAACGACGATAAGAGCAGGAATTACAATTCAAAAAAATTAATGGCTTATAACGCTAAAACGGAAACGGTGCGCGAAATAATCATTGATTTGCCCAAAGCGGCAGAAGCAGGTGATGGCAATGACGTGATTTTGGAAGAAACCAAAGGATTAAAGATCGATGCGGCTATGGTTTCGCCAGATGGCTATCAATTAGAAGGTTCTAATTACAGCAACAACGGCTTGGTGGGCGGATTATTTGGCGGCGGCAATCGTAACAGCGGCTACCGCATCAAAAAGGGCGCAGTAGCGTATAAAGTGGAAACGACGCAGCCCGATTATTACTACAGTGACTTTAAATTTGTCGGTTGGATAATTGGTCAATAATAGGGGGCTGCTATGTCGCAAAAGATAGATATGTCAGTTGCATCCATTCCGCCAGCAAAAAAAGCTGCGTTGCAGGATATTGTGCATTTGGCCAAGCATCACCAGATAACGCTGGATGAGATTTCTCATGCATTTGCAAATGTAAGCGCACAAGCAAACAAGCCATCTCCCAGTGTGCTGTCGCAACTATTTGGTTACATTGGCGGCATTTTTGTATTTGCGGGTATTGGCGTCTTCATCTCAATGTATTGGGATGATTTTGGTTCTGCCGCACGCGTGCTTGTCACGTTGGGCACAGGTTTAGTGGCTTTTATCATGGCACTGGTCTGCCTGACAGATAAACGTTATGAACGTGCTGCAACACCATTATTTTTAATAGCGGCTTTACTACAGCCAACTGGCATTTTAGTCATGTTAAATGAGTATTCATCAGGCGGTGATGCACGTCACGGCTTGCTGTTTATGGCTACTTATATGCTGATTCAGCAGGCTGCGACGTTTTGGGCCAAACAAAGAACCGTATTGGCTTTTAGCGCGATTTTATTTGGCTGTATTTTCTTTGCCAATCTATTCGATATCTGGGATGCGAATGAAAAGCTAATTGGCATCGTCTTGGGCATATCTTTAATCTGCGTCGCTTATGCGCTTAATCAATCGCGACATTTACCCATTGCGCCTTTTTGGTATTTTGTCGGTTCGGCTATTTTAATGTGGTCAGTATTTGAGGCTGTTGAAAAAACACCGTTTGAGATTATTTATTTAGGCCTTGCAGCAGCGTTAATATTTTTAAGTACTGCTGTACGGAGTAGGGCGTTGCTTGCTGTGGGTTCGCTTTCAATGCTGGCTTATATTGGATATTTTACCGCCAAGCATTTCGCCAATACATTAGGCTGGCCAATCGCATTGGTGATTATCGGCATTGCCTTAATTGGCATGAGTGCGTTTGCGGTAAAGTTAAATAATCAATATATTAAGCAGTAGAAATTTAAATTTAATGTATTTTGTGTGAAGTTTTTACAAATAACTTCAAATCTTTTCGCATAAAAAATCTGTTTAAACCAAGCTTTTCTAGCTCATGTTTTGAATGCGATTTGCCGCTTCCACACACTCTTCTAAACTAGCCACTAATGCTAAGCGAATAAAATTTTTGCCTGGATTAATGCTGTTAATTTCACGCGCTAAATAGCTGCCTGGCAACACTGTGATGTTTAAATCGCGATAGAGTTTTAATGCAAAATCCGTATCAGTCACTGCAGGATTTTTAATTTTTGCCCACAAATAAAATGCCGCATCTGGCATTTCGACTTCTAAAACGCTACTTAACATTGGCGTAACCATTTTAAATTTCTCAGCATAAAGCCGACGATTCTCAATCACATGAGCATCATCATTCCAAGCGGTAAGCGACGCTGCTTGTACCGCTGGATTCATCGCGCAGCCATGATAGGTGCGGTATAACGTAAATGCTTCGATAATGCTTGCATCACCCGCCACAAAGCCAGAACGCATACCTGGCACATTGGAGCGTTTTGAAAGTGAGCTGAACACAACTAGGTTTTTGTAATCTCTGCCCAACTGATACGCCGCTTGCAAAGCACCTAATGGCGGATTTGCTTCATCAAAATAAATTTCCGCATAACATTCATCTGCGGCAATGACAAAGCCATATTGATCAGATAATGCAAATAAGGTTTTCCACTGCGCTAGGTTCATTACCTTGCCAGATGGGTTGCCAGGGCTACAAACATAAACCAATTGTGTGCGATTAAGTATTTCAGCAGGCACCTGCTCGAAATCCATTGCATGGCCATTTTCTGGCGTGGTATTCAAAAAATAAGGTGTAGCGCCTGCTAAAAAAGCGGCACCTTCATAAATCTGATAAAAAGGATTGGGCGAAATCACAATCGGGTTGGATTTTGTACGGTCAATCACCACTTGCGCAAAGGAAAATAGGGCTTCGCGGCTACCATTCACTGGCAAAATACTGGTTTCTGGATTAAGCGCGGGCAGGTTGTAACGGCGCGTAATCCATTGTGAGATTGCAGTACGCAGCGCCAAGCTACCAAGAGTCGTGGGATAATTAGCCAAACCAGCCAAATTATTCACCAAAGCATCGGTAATCAGTGTTGGTGTCGCATGTTTTGGCTCACCAATCGATAAATTAATCGGTTTTAATGCTGGATTAGGTGTGGTGCCAGCAAACAAATCACGCAGACGTTGAAACGGGTAGGGTTGCAACAGACCCAAATTAGGATTAAGTGGACTTGGATTTAAAGAAATTGGGTTCAAAGCGATTGGATCCATCAGAGTTTAATTCGTAAAGCACTATTATAATTTAGTAAGCCATTAATTAGGAAATACATGGGCAACAGCAAACAAAACTATCTGGCCATATTCGGCCTGTTATTTGGCGCCATGTGTTGGGGCATTATCTGGTATCCGTACCGCATCATGAGCGATGCTGGCGTTTCTGGTGTCACTTCAAGCTTTTATACCTATTGCATTGCGATTATTTTGGGAATAGCTCTGTTTGCCAGGCATTGGCGTGGTGTATTCAAGCTGCCCAAAAGTGCCATTTGGTTGAGCATTGTTGCGGGTTGGACTAACTTAAGTTATGTGCTGGCAGTGATTGATGGAGAAGTCATGCGCGTGATGTTGCTGTTTTACTTGGCGCCACTTTGGACGTTACTTTTAGCGCACTTTTGGCTAAAAGAAACGATCACTAAAGCAGGGTTGGCTTCGATTTTAATCGCTATGATTGGTGCTTATATTATGTTGGCTAATCCATTTGACCCCGCGACCAATCACATTCCCATGCCGCAAAATAGCGCTGAATGGTTGGCATTGTCTGCGGGAATTGGTTTTTCATTCACTAATGTGATTGCGCGTAAATCTGCGCATTTAAGCTTGGCAGCAAAATCTATGTTGATATGGGTCGGTGTGGCTGGCGTGTCACTTTTATTCATACCTTTTCTGACGGACACCTTTCCAAGTCCGCAGTTTTTCACGCTAAATAATTGGTTAATCATGGGGATTATCGCCATATTAATTATGGCCGCCACTATATTTGTGCAATATGGCGTGACAAAAATGCCCGCTTTACGCGCATCGGTATTGTTCTTGTTTGAACTGGTTGTGGCGGCAATTGCAGCCTATTATCTGGCAAATGAGGCGATGCTGTTAAACGAATGGATAGGCGGCGCTTTTATTATCGCCGCGGGTTTATTGGCGGCGTTTAATCATGCTGACAATTGATTTAAAAGAAAATATACCGCTAATTTTGTGTTAACCGCCAAAACCGCCGCGTGTGCCTTCTGCGGCAAAACGTATTTTCAAAGATAAATCGTTGCGTGAATCGGCATTGGCCAGCGCGTGATCTTCGCTGATTTTTCCATCGCTATAGAGTTTGAATAATGCCTGGTCAAACGTAATCATGCCAATATCGTTGTTATCGGCCATGATGTCTTTCATTTCGCTTAACTTTTGTTTCTGGATGAGTTCTGACATGTAGGGAGAGTTAATCATTACCTCAACCGCAGCAGCGCGTTTTTGGGTAATGCCAGGCACCAAACGTTGCGAAATAATACCCACCAAATTAAGTGACAAACCCAATAATAAGCCATGTTTAGCATCGGTTGGGAAGAATGAAATCACGCGCTCTAAGGCTTGATTGGCATTATTGGCATGCAAAGTAGCTAAACACAAATGCCCCGTTTCGGCATAAGCCAGCGCCTGTTTCATGCTTTCCATATCGCGTACTTCACCGATTAAAATCACATCTGGCGCTTGGCGCATGGCATTTTTTAAAGCGTTATCAAAGCTTAAGGTATCAATGCCTACTTCACGTTGATCGACGATAGATTTTTTGTGTGCATACACAAATTCAATCGGGTCTTCAATGGTAATAATATGACCGGTTTCGTTTTCATTTCGGTGGTCAATCATGGATGCAAGTGATGTGGATTTACCAGAGCCCGTCGCGCCAACCATGAGTATCAGTCCACGTTTACGCATAATCAAGTCTTTTAAAACGTCTGGCAAGCCCAGTTTTTCCAATGTAGGAATATCCGTTTTAATGTGCCGAATCACCATGCCTACTTCACCACGCTGGCGAAACACATTCACGCGAAAACGTCCCACATCTTTGCGGCCAATGGCGAAATTACATTCCAATGTCGTTTCAAATTCTTTGATTTGCTCCGCACTCATAATGCCGTAAGCGATTTCTTTAATCATGCCCGGCGCCATTACCTGGTTATTGATTGAAACCGTTTCGCCTTCAATATCCATATGTATGGACGTATTCGTGCTGAAAAAGAGGTCAGAACCGCCTTTATCAGTCATGAATTTGAGTACAGGGGTAATGTCGATGGCTGCCATTTGATGACTATCTTATTTGATTAATTGTGCTGAACTTTAGCACAAGCCGCGGTTTTATTACAGTGGGCGAGATGCTGATTGGTTATTTGTTGGCAGTAGCTTGCTGTTGGTAAGTCTGCCAAATTTGCTGATACTGTTGCTCTAAATTGCGTGAGAACTGGGCAGGATTAAACGGGCTTGAATCCGAAAGTGAGTTGCTTTTAATTTGTGCTTTCAATTGCTGCTCTAATTGGCTGAACATGACCGGGTCATGCGCCAAAGAAACTGCTTTTTGTTCATACTCTTGCCAGTTTTGGGTGATTAACTCTGGCAGATTAATATACTGCAATAAGCTTGTTGCCACCCGCGAAGCAAAGGTTTCGCCAGTACAAGTTAATAGTGGCAAACCCATTAATAGCGCATCACTAGCCGTAGTGTGCGCATTATACGGCGCAGTATCTAAAAATAAATCCGCATGCGCATGACGTGCTAAATGCTCTGCAATCGTTACACGTGGCGCAAATATTAATCTTGTTTCATCAACACCCGCTTTTGTCGCTGCTTGCCGCAAATTGGCAGATGCCCAAGAGTTGCAATCCAACAGCCAAAGCACGCTACCAGGTGTTTGCTGCAAAATGCGCATCCAAACCGCGAATACTTCTTGCGTGATTTTAAAGCTCTGGTTAAAACAGCAAAATACAAAACTGTCTTCTGGCAAGTTGTGTTCAGATTTTTGCGTTGCTTTACCAATGGGACGTTGGCTATTATTGGGTTGATAGCAGGGTAAGTAGAGCAATTTTTCACTAAAGTCAGGTGCATTTGGCGCAATTACTTTATCTGCTAGCAGGTAGTCGAATAGTGGTTTGGTATGTATTTCCCCTACTTTTTCAATAGTTACTCCGCCTTTGATTTCACTCCCTATTTCGCCCATTGTCCCTGGAAAACCCAACCAATTAATACTGATTGGCGCAGGCCTGAATGCCACGATGCCAGTGCGGCTGTTTTGCGTAAATCCAGTTAAATCTACCAAAATCGCAACGCCATCTTTGTGAATTTTTTGCGCGGCTTCAATATCGGATAATTGCCGAATGTCATTAAAAGTATCAAATGCGCCTTCTAGGCGTTTGCGGTCAGGTGTTTTGTCATCTGCGCCATAAGAGTAAGCGATGGTTTCAAAACGGGTTTTATCGCTATTTTCAATCAATTCGGTGATTAAAAATGCCAATGGATGCAGTCTGAAATCAGCCGATAGATAACCGATTTTTAGCTTGGCTTGTAATATGTTTTGCGATGCTTTTAATTGGTTAAAGTCAAAGCCTGCATGTTGTTGAATCAGTTTGCCGTAAAAACTATTTGCCCAATTGCTAGCACACTGCTTTTGCTCATCTGCAGCAGTGCTGGGCATACTTAAAAAAGCAAAAGGCGATATTTGCGCATTTGGTGTTGTCATTACCCATTCGCGCAACTGCTTGATTTGCTGATCAATATTCTCCCAATCGCAGATATGCTGTTTTTGGTGCACCAAATGCGCCAGTGCATGATGCAAATCTGGCTTTAGCTGCAGTGCATTTTCATAGCTGGAAACGGCATGGTCCAATTGACCTAATTCACGTTGAATATTGCCCAGATTATTATGCGCATCAGCGTCATTCGGGTTTAATTTTATGGATTGTTTAAAGCTGTTGAGCGCTGCGCTAGGCTTGTTTAACTGGCGTTGTGCGTTGCCTAAGTTAAACCAATACGCTGCGTTAAGTGGCTGATATTCGAGCGCTTCTTGGAAGCGGGCTTCTGCCTGTATAAATCGGCCGCTGGCGTGTGATTCATTTCCTAGTTCTTGCAAGCAAAAACACAGTGCATCGCGCACATACGAGTTGTTTTTAAGCGCGCGTACAAGGCGGCGAAAATAGCCAGCAGCTTCTTCAAATCGCTTTAGTTCTACACACAAATTTGCACAATGAATTTGTACGTCTAAATCTTTGGGATTGTGCAGTAACGCTTGTTGATAGTGTTTAAGCGTGTTTTCAGCGGATTGGATTGGCTCGTTGGCTTGCATAACGCAATTTTAATCTAATTTAATTCAATTGCAGTGTTTGTATCACTGATTGAGTTAATACAGAGAATTAGCTAATTGTTTTAAACCTAATTCTTTGAGTAAAAAACGACTAGGATTCAGCTTGCTTACTAGGTTTCCGTCAAGGCTTAACGATTCATTTGTAATTATATTGGCAATCAGTTCGCCACAAATCGGCGCAGTAATCATGCCTTTAGAACCATGACCAGCGTTAATATACAGGCCGTTTAACCATGGAAAATCCACAGGCTTAGCGTTATAACGGGGCGGTTTGGCACGTAACGATTTTTCATCTATTAATTGGCCTGCCAGCGGCATGTAATCTTGCGTGTGACTACGCCAAGCAACGCGACCTTGTTCTTGGTAAGGCTGAAGGCTATTAAAAATGGCAGGTGAGATTTGTTTTAAAGCCTGCATATTTTCTAAAGTATCTGCTTCGCTTAATAGCGAGTTAAGATTATTGGGTGCGTAAGTCGCACCGATTGAATGCAGCCCATCAACTGCTGGGCTTAAATAATGTGTGCTGCAAATAATGGTTTTAATCAGTTGGCTAGCAGGTGTTGGTGCAAAAAAATTCACTTGCCCGCGTACAAGAGTGCTCGCAACGCTGGCACATAAACTAAAACGCTGCACATCATTGGCATTACATAATATCAGTATATCTGATTTAATATCAGTATGTTGTGAGTTATTTTTAATGTATTTTATTCGAAAATTTTCATCGGTTTTTTCGAAACTAAGTACATGTGTATTGCTGATTTTGGTGATGTTGGGCAAGTTAACTAATGCTTGGCATAATGCTTTTGGTTTGACCCAACCAGCTTGCGGCAAAAATAAACCACCGATTGCTAATGGAATGCCAGCTACTTCGCTGGCCGCTTTTGCATCCAAGGCCTGCAAAAACGCATACTCCTGTTGCGCTAACAATGCGTCTTGTCTTAATTGTTCACGCGCGTTATAAGCCAACTGAATCTGTCCGCAGTCAGCAAAAAATGCTGCGTTATTGGGCAATTGTTTAAGTAAATTTAAGGTAAATGCAAAGCCTTGCAATGCCAGCGTACTCTGTGCAGTCGGCTTAATACTCAGTTTGGGATATAAAGTTGCTATAGGGTTGCCTGAAGCTTCTTGGGCGAGTTCACTATGTTGCTCTAATAAAGTGACTGCAATGCCGCGCTTGGCCAGTGCAAACGCCGTGCTACAACCTGCAATACCGCCACCAATCACAATCGCAGTTTTAGTTGGCACTTGGTTTTTCTATCGATTGTTTGACGTTAACTGGTTTTTCATCAAACGATTCGCCAATAAAATCACCCGTTAACATTTCCCGTTTTTTGCCAAAACCAGCTTGTTTGCTGACATGAAATCCAGCCGTTTGCAGGCCACGCTTAACCATGCCGGCACTGGTGAACGTGGCAAATGATGTATTCCGGTTAGATAATCTTGCCATTTGTGCGAACAAAGCAGGCTGCCACATATCAGGATTTTTTGAGGGTGAAAACCCGTCTAAAAACCAAGCGTCAGCGAGAGTTGTTATCTTTGTTAGGCTGTCTGTCGCATCGCCAACCAAAATCGTTAGTTGCACGCGATTATCAAATAGCCAAATGCTTTTATCGCTATTTATTAACGCTTTATATATAGCTAAAAACTGGCCAGAAAGATTATTTAATGTCGGCCAAAGCTGTAAAGTGCTGGTGATTTCCTGCAAGCTGAGCGGGTACTTTTCAGTGCTAATAAAATGCAGGCGGGCGTTTTTGGGCGCATGATTCAGCCACAATTGCGCAGCACATAAAAAATTTAAACCTGTGCCAAAACCTGTTTCAATAATGGTGAATGTTTGGGTTGCTAATTGCTGCCAACGCGGTGTTAGGTTGTTGCCTTCCAAAAAGACATGCTCGGTTTCAAGCAGGCCATTATCACTGGAATAATAGACATCCTGAAAGATGGTGGAGTAGGGTTGAGCCAAGCCATCCTGATTAACGCGCCATTCGACAGGGCTTGATTCAATCGGGCTTAATTTAATAAGACTGCTTGATTTAATAAGACTGTTAGTAGAATTTTGCATGCATTGAGTTGGTTAACTTGTACCGCCTCATTTTAAAGCAAACTAGTGAAAGCTGTTTAGGCAAATCCTAAACAATTCTTGAGCCGAATAAAATTTAAATTAGCGCAGCTCTGCGATTCTCTGGTTTGGCTAATAGTAGATGGACATCACCCAGAGCGCGCTCTGCAAAGCCGCCTTCGCAATAGCACAAATAAAATTCCCACATCCTAATAAATTCTTCCGAATAACCCAGCCTGCGGACGGCATCGACATGCGTGAAAAAGTTTTCGCGCCAAGCCGCCAAAGTAGTTGCGTAATGCGGGCCTATATCTTCGCAATCGAACAAGCGTAAATCGCTAGTTTTGGTGATGCTATTTAACATGGCGGTGTTGGACGGAATGCATGAGCCAGGGAAAATATAGCGTTGAATAAAATCCACACTATTCTTGGCTGCTTCAAAACGTTGGTCGGCGATGGTAATCGCTTGTATCAAAGCCAAGCCGTTTGGTTTGAGCAGTTTTCCTACTTTGGCAAAATAGGTATCGTAATATTGATGTCCTACCGCTTCAATCATTTCAATTGAAACTAATTTATCAAATTGTCCTTCTAACTCTCTGTAATCATTTAATAAAACTGTTACGACTGAATCTAAGTTAGCTGCTTTTACGCGCTCAACTGCTAGTGCATATTGCTGTTTTGAGATAGTCGTTGTGGTGACTTTACAGCCGTAATGTCTTGCCGCATAAATCGCAAAACCGCCCCAGCCAGTGCCAATTTCAACCAAATGGTCTGTGGTTTTTAAATCTAATTTATCGCATATGACCTTTAATTTTTTGAGCGAGGCAGCCTCTAAACTGCTACTAGGATGATCTATGGTCGAATGTTCAAAAATACCCGATGAATACATCATGGTCGGGTCTAGCCATAGCTTGAAAAAATCATTGCCCAGATCATAATGCGCGGCAATATTTTTACGGCTACCTTCTGTTGTGTTGCTATTTAACCAGTGCAATGCTTTAAATAATGGCTTGGTCGCCCATTGGTAGCCGCCTTCCAGCGTATCCATCACCGATTGGTTCACGCACATTAGTCTGATGACATCAGTTAGGTTATCTGCGGTCCAGTAACCCAGCATAAAAGCCTCTCCCGCGCCAATGCTGCCGCCGAAAGCAATCTCGCCATAAAAACGCGCATCATGGACATGAATCGTCGTTTTAATACCGTTTGATTGGCCGAAAACGTATTTTTCATTACCATCAATAATGGTTAAGCAACCCGTTTGCAGATGATTAAGACGCTTAATAATCTGTGTTTTGGCAAACTTAGCCACCCGTTTAGAGCGGCTTTTTTGTTTAAGCGCTGTGGTTAAGGTTTCTTGCGGTAAGTTGGTATTGGTCAGTGTATTCATGATTGTTTATACGGCAACCGTTAGTGTTCAGATTCAAAAAAACCTATTATTTAATAAGACCATGAAAGGCATGTTAGTCAACGATTTCGTCCAATTCAGCCTTGCTTAATTAATGCGCAGGATGCGAGTAAAGCGGTACGCGTTTTAACCACAACTTAAGCGCATTCCAATAAATCGCTGCGACTACTTTTATGGTCATGAATGGATACTGGATTAACAACCAATTTAATGCAGATTCCGTGATCTCTGTGCGTTGTAAAGCCAGCGTTGCATAGAATATCGTCTGATTATTTTGCAGAGTTTTCATATGCACTAACAGTTGTTTTTCAGCTAATTTAAACGCCCAATCGTATTCAATATCCATTGGCATAAAAGGCGAAACATGAAAGTCTTTATGCAGTTTAAATACTGTAATTTCGCCATTTTTGGTTTTCTTAACCGCTTTTTCTGATGAATCCTGACTCATAAAATCGTGCACATAAGCATAATCTTCACCCCACGGCGTATTGGTGATATGCGTGACGATGGCTTGCAGTGTTTTCCCATCCGCCTCAAAACAATAGTAAAAAGTCACCGGGTTAAAGCAATGCCCAAAATAGCGCATATTAGTGAGCATGCGAATTGATCCGCGTGGTGCGTGATCTGTGACGGCAGTAATTAAGTCGCTGATTTCTGCTTTTAGCGATTTTGCAGGATTGCCATAATAATCAGCGCGTTTAAAGTAGGCAATGTTGGATTTTTTTAGCGACCAAAAGCGCGATTTGCTAAAAAGTTGCGGCAATTCATCTAAATCTAAATACATCATAAACACGCGATAACGAAAACCATGCGGTTTAGGTGAATGGCGCTGATGTTCAACCCAGCCTTTATAAATGGCGCTGTGCACAGTCAATCACTTTTTGTTTGTGTGTTTAGATGTTGTTTAAAATGTTCAAGCGCAGTTAAAGCGCTGGCAACGCCATCCTCATGAAAACCATTCAGCCAATATGCGCCTGCATAACCAGTCAAATTCTGGCCGCTGATTTCCGCGTGCCTTGCTTGTGCAGCCACGCCATCAATCGTGTAAACGGGATGCATGTATTTAAGGCGTTTAATGACTTTTGCCGGATTAATAAAATCGGTATGGTTAAGCGTGACTAAAATCGGCTCTGGCGACTGGATATTTTGCAGAATATTCATGTTGTAAGTCACTTGTACCTTATTTGATTGATTGACATCTGATGATTTGGGATCAGATGGCTTTGCTGTCACATGATAATTCCACGCCGCCCACGCCAATCTTCGTTTTGGCAGCAGGCTTATATCATGGTGTAGATAAACCGTATTTTCCTGGTAAGGAATCGCGCTTAAAATTTCGCGTTCTTGTGCAGTTGCATCGGTACCTAATATTTTCAACGCTTGGTCACTGTGGCAGGCAAAAAATACGTAATCAAAAGTTTGTTCTTCGCTATTTACTGGCTTGATTTTGACAGAATTTTTTAAGCGTTTGACACTAGCAATTGGCGTATTCAGCCAGATTTTGTATTTAAAATCTTCGGTTAATTTTTCAACATATCTGGCTGATCCGCCAGTAATGGTGCGCCATTGCGGCCTGTTGTTTACCGTTAACATGCCGTGATGATGAAAGAATCGCACCAAAAAGCGGGTAGGGAAGTCCAGCATCTGTGCCGCATCAGTAGACCAAATCGCAGCGCCCATCGGCAGAATATAATTGTTGATAAATGCAGGGTTGTAATGATTCTGCGTTAAATAATCACCCAATTTAATCTCGCTATCGCTTTCTAATAATGCCAGCGATTGCTTGTTAAAACGCAAAATATCGCGAATCATGCCGTAAAAGCTGGGCTTGAAAAAATTGCGCCGTTGCGCGAAAAGGCTATTTAAAGTCGTGCCGTTGTATTCCAAACCCGTCACTTCATTATGTACGCTAAAGCTCATTTGGCTTGGTTGCCAGGCGACTTTTAACTTGTCTAGCAACCCAATAAAGTTGGGGTATGTGCGGTCGTTAAATACAATAAAGCCAGTATCTATGGCATATTTGTTACCAAATAACTCAACATCATGTGTATGCGTGTGGCCGCCAATATGGCTATTGGCTTCAAACACAGTGATTTCATGTTCTGAATGCAAGTGGTGTGCGATGGTGTTGCCAGCGATGCCGCTGCCAATAATAGCAATCTTCAAATGAGTAACTTTCTAATTATTATATTTTTGGGCTGTTAAATTGCCCGTTTTTGTACTGCTTAGATTCACGAACGGCGATTGGCACTTTGCGTAAATTCCATATCAAGCCTAACGAAGACATCAAGCGCAATCCGTAATAGGTGAAATCAATCTCCCACCAATAAAAACCTTGGCTAGCAGAGCCTGGGTAATGGTGATGATTGTTATGCCAGCCTTCGCCCAAAGTTAAAATCGCAATCAAAAAATTGTTGCGACTTTGATCGCGCGTGGCATAACGGCGCTTACCCCAAGTGTGTGATAAAGAATTCACACTAAATGTTGCGTGATACAGCACAACAGTAGATAGGACAAAGCCCCAAACCAGCAATTGCCAACCATTGGTGCCTAAACTAGGTGCATATTTTTCTAAAAACATGCCAAGGCCAAAAATACTTACCGCAAAAATAATGGGGATTAACACATCAAAACGGTCTAAAAAGCGCAATTCTGGAAATTTCGCCAATTCTTTTACGCGGTCTAATTGCGTGTGAAAATTGTTGCGCGATAAAAACCAGCCGATATGGCTCCACAAAAAACCGTGTTGAACAGGTGAATGCGCGTCAATCTCTTCATCTGAGTGAATATGATGATGGCGATGGTGTGCTGCCCACCATAACGGCCCACGTTGTACGGCGGTTGCGCCTAATACGGCAAACACAAATTGGCCAACTCGACTGGTTTGAAAGGCTTTGTGCGAAAAATATCGATGATAAAACCCTGTAATCGCAAACATTCTTAATGCATATAAAGCAATCGCAAAAATAAGCGCGAACGTGCTGTAACCCACCCAAAATAAAGCAAAACAAGCCAAATGTAATGCAACGAATGGGATGACGCGCCAATAATCGATGCTTTCTTTAGCGTCTTCTGTAGCCGCATTTTCAGGTAAAGCGTCATTATCTAGCCAGCTAGTTAATGTGCTTAAAATGGGTTTTTCGTTAGAAAATGAATGTTTGTTTAGCATATGCTATTCGGCTTTTTTAAGCGTTTTAGATGGGCTAATTTCTTTAGACGTGCTGTTTTGTATAGAATCGCCTGTCCAGCTTTGTGGTACTTTGCGTAGCTTGGCTGTGTCATAGCCTAATTTCGCAACGAAGTCAGTCAACTCAACATATTTCGCATCAGGAATTTGCGGCGTGCGCGCCATTATCCACACGTAATCACGCGCATTGCGGGCAATCACCGTGTATTGATAATCATCATCTAAATAAGCGATGCGATATTCCGCTTTGATTGGCCAAATAAATTGCATTCCCCACAGCGCATTGCCTGTGTCTTTAACCACAAATCCGCGTGGCTTGTAGGTTTTAAGTGGGCCGTCGAAGGCGTCTTTATAATATGTAAAAGTGGTCGCAATCGTGCCGTCACTATCCAATTTATAGTTTTCAATCGCGTTATAGGCGCTGGTTTCAATCGGCGTTGGAATCACACCAATCACATACCAATCGCCCATAAATCGCGGTAGATCAACTTGCTTAACAATTGGTATCGAATCCATTTTTGTGCCTGCACAGCCGACAATTAAGCAGCCAAAAATTATTGAAAGTAATACTTTAAATTTGATATTTAACATATTGATTAAATTAACTTATAGTTGATTTTATAGCCTTCTGGCGTAATGGATTTTAAAGCCACCCATTCATTTTTCGCGTTATACCAAAGTTCTATATTGAGCTTGTTTTTGCCGTTCAAACTACCCTTAAGTTTGTAATGTGTTACCTCAGCTGGTTGACCTTTTACAGTGATTGTTTCTTGGCCTAACTTCTCAAAGTTAGTGTCTAAATATTCTGCATTTTGAGGGTTAAGTAATTTAGATTGTGTTAGGATTTTAGGATTCCAGTAAGCAAAAGTCATGGTGCAGGTAGGCAAAGTTTGCGTGGTTTTGCCATCACTCACTTCAAAGCCCGCGTCTTTTTTTGCGCCTTTGATATTGCTGACTACTTTGTTTTCCGTGGTATTGGCTTCCAAGCTCGCCAAGCAATCATCTTTCCATTGCTCTTTTGCCGTATGGTCGTAGTTGTAAGCTTCAATAAATAGCACTTTTACATTGAATTTAGCGCGGCTGGTTAACTGGCGATTCTGATCTAAAGTAAATGTATGTTTACCAATCTTGCTTTTATCCAAATACACATCAAACGCCCATTCTTCTGCCATTACAGGCAATGCGATCAACGCTGTGCTTAAAAATAGACACGCCGATTTAGCTAATGCGTTATTAAATGGATGCTTTAAAAGATGCTTGAACATAAAACCCTCGTTAATAAAAGCTAGTTCACTCGTTTTTCGGTAAACCCGGTATAAAACTATTGGTATTTTTAATATATTTAACATAAGCAGGGCGGCGTTCTGAAATGTCTTTTTCCAGCAAGCTGACACCGCTGACTTTTAATAAAAGTAATGTCATTAAAATTGGTGAGATGATTGCCCACCAAGCGCCACCGGCTAACGCGATCAAATAAAATGCCCACCAAACGCAGCATTCGCCAAAATAATTGGGATGGCGGCTGTAGCGCCATAAGCCTGCGTTGAGCACTTGACCTTTGTTTTTAGGGTTATCTTTAAACTGAGTTAACTGCCAATCGGCAACAGTTTCCCAGAAGAATCCAAATAAAAATAATGACAATCCCAGATAATCAAGCGTGTTAATCAGGGCATTTGAATCGATTGCGCCGTACAGTGAAATCGAAATAATCCAAGCCAGCACAGCTTGCAAACCAAATATAATGTAGGCACTTTTTAACCAAAAAAGTGGCTCATTATTTTTGCGAATCTCAACGTAACGATGGTCTTCATGTGGACCCCAATTGCGCCAAGTGAGGTATGCACATAATCGCACTGCCCAAAGCGTGACCAGAGTTAACACTAGATAAACACGTGCGCTGCCTTCATACACAAACAGTGCGCTGGTAAAAGCTGCCAGTATAAAAAACAAGCTCCACATGCTATCTACGTGGGTGACGTTATCGCGCATCAAGCTGATTACCCAGCCTAAAAGGGCGAATAAGCCGATTGCCACCAAGCTGTAACCATAAATTGACCAATTGAACATGTTAAGTATTCGCCTTAAGCTTTAGAACTAATATTTAAAACCATCAAATTTTGCCGATAATCGCAGCATTAACGGCGTTAATATTGCCCAACCGATGCTGAGAGCGATATAACTGGCTGGCATCATATTGAGCGTGACTGCGCCTAATCTGGCCGCGCCCATATAAGCCAAAGGCCCGCCAATTGCACCGAATAATACGGCAATCAGCCAGCGGTCATGCATCCAGCGCAAACTTACATTTAATATCGTCACAAATTCTGCCCAAAGTGCCAATATCCAAACGGGAACTAGTGCGTTCATCCAGCTATGTGATTCATAACTAATCAGTTGATGATTCAACATCATTTGATCAAATGTTCCGCCAATAACCAGCACAATCAATAACAAAGCCAGTTCGCGTTTTGGCTGTTTGGCCTGTATTAAATGCCAAACCACAATCGCCAGCACCACTGCAACGCCTAACCAGGGCATTTGTTTGGCTGCGCCAATCACGCAGGCAAACCAGCCGATTTGAAACAAAATAAAGTTAATAACCATGTTGCGTTGCATGCTATTTATTAAGACTATCTTTTCTCAAATAAATAGTGTGTAACCCACCATTCTTGACCATTGTTATAACCGAATAATTCTGCACAAGCCATGTAAAACATGCGCCAGCGATTACGCCACATTTCCACATCTTTATCACCATAAGTGGCGGCTAAAATCGGTGTAATGGCTTTTGCGTTTTTATCCATATTTTCCAGCCAAGCATTGGCGGTTTTTTCATAATGTGTGCCATCCCAGCGCCAGCGTTGGATTAACTTCAAATCATCTTGAAAATGTAGTGGTAAATCGTCACTTGGCATAATGCCGCCGCTAAAGAAAAACTGACTCATCCAGTCATCATCGGCTTTTACATCAAAAGCATAAGGCGTGTTGCGGTGCACAAAGATATGCTTGAAGAACTTGCCTTTAGGTTTCAGCCAACTAGCGACTTTTGCGTAAAGCACTTGGTAATTGCGCATATGTTCAAACATTTCCACTGATACCACGCGGTCATATTGCGCAGGTGCTTCAAATACATTCATATCTGCGGTGATAATGTTTAGATTAGTTAATCCACGCGATTTAGCCGTATTCATAATATATTCGCGCTGCGAATTAGAATTAGAAACGCCTGTGATGGTCGATTTTGGATATTGCGCTGCCATCCAAAGCGACAGCGAGCCCCAACCGCAACCTAGCTCTAAAACTGCTTGGCCATTTTGTAAATCGGCGTGGTCACAAGTTTGGATTAACGCCAATCTTTCCGCCTCATCTAATGCTTCTGTATCTGGCATCCAAAAACAGCTACTGTATTTACGATGATTGCCCAAACAATAATGAAAGAATGCCGCAGGCACTTCGTAATGTTGCGCGTTTGCCAGTTCTGGCACTGGAGCAATTTCCGAAGCATTCATAGCCGCCACGAATTGACCCAATTGCGCCATACCGATTTCACAGTTGCTGGCAGAAATCTCAACCAATCTCTGTTTAACTAACTGCCTAATACCTTGGCGCACAATAGAATCGGGCAAGCTACCCGATTCTGCTAATTTAATGGCTAAACCCATTGAATATTCTTTCTAGAAATGTGTTAACTACAAGCTTTTAATCAAAAACATATTAAGTTTTTGCCAACTTACCTTGATACAACACTGCGCCAGTTGGCTGACCAGTTGGCGAACCGCCTACAGGCTCCAGACTCACCGCTAAACTACCGGGCGCCATTAATGGGACCAATTGCGCAGGGATTTTCATATTAGCAACGCCTTGTTGCGGCAATAAACCCAATGAAATAGGTTTGGATTTATCGGCTGGCAATAACCATAATTCAAACGCGTTATCTGGCTTGGTTTCTAAACTGGCTAATGAGATCGCTTTCATTTCCACTTCGTTGGCAGCATTTTTCGTTTCACTTAATAACCAGCCGTGCTGCGCTTTTTCTGATGATAGTAACGCAATTGCCTCAGGCGTTATTTCATCGGCAGGCTTTGGTGACTGCAACACCAAAATGGTTGCCAATGATGCGGCCAAAGCGGTCGATATAAAGGCAAAGCTTTTCCACCAGCTATTCGATTGTGCTGCTCGGTGTGCAAATAAGCGCGTTTCGATGGTTTTCCAAACCCGTTTTGGCGGGTTTACAGCAGGAACTGTGTCAGCCAATAAATGAATATGCGATTCCCACCACGCAAATGATTGAGCCCAATCCGCGCGTTGTTTTAAGAGTTGCTCAAAACGCGTGCGCGCTGCGCCTTTTAATGTGCCTAATATGTATTCGACTGAAAGCATATCGGCTAATTTATCATTGTCGTACCTCATGCTTTTTCTCCTTGCAAACAACTTTTAAGCGCAGTTAACCCGCGTCTAATCCATGTTTTTATTGTGCCTAAGGGTTGCACTAGATGTTTGGCTAATTGTTCGTGTGCCATGCCATGAAAATAGCTCAGTACGATGGCTTGCCGTTGCAAAGGCGCTAATGTGTTCATGCAATTCAACAGTGCTTTAGATTCACTTTTTTCTGTGACTTTTTCTAAAGGACCTAAATCCTCTGAAGCCCAATCATCCAAACTGGCTTCATCCAATAATTGCGCTTCTTGCGGCATTGCGCGCAGCAAATCAAAACATTTATTGCGCACAATCGTGGTCATCCAAGTCATCACTGCGGCTTTTTCAGGGCGATAGTTTTGTGCGTGATGCCAAATATTAATAAACGCATCTTGTAACGCTTCTTCGGCTAAATCACGTCGATTCAATATGCGCAAAGATAACCCGAACAATTTGGCAGAAGTGGCCTCGTACAAGGTTTGAAACGCCACTTTGTCCCCTTGTCCACTTAACGCGATTAAATGAAACAATTCTTCAGACGTTTTTGTTTGGCTCATAATATTTAATCTGCAAGTTAAAACTTGATACTACCTTCTAAATTCAATTTTAGGGTAATCACACGCCATGCCGTCTTAACGGTCAGTCGAGTATTAAAATGTCTGTCTTTATGCATATACGTTAAAGATGTTTTTTAGATTCAAATTAGTTTGTAATATTTGGATTGCTGCAAATGAATTTTCTTGATGTATACTAATCGGTATACTTTTATGCGGAATGTATTGAATCATGAACATAATTAATCTGAGAGTAATTTGCGTACTTCTTTTCTGCATGTTACAGGCTTGTGCCGTCAATCAAAATAAAACACCGCAGCAGGTTAACAGTCAAGACTGGCCAAGTTTTGGGCATGATTTTACTAGTCAGCGTTTTTCACCTAACACACAGGTTAACCAAAAAAACGTGAAAGATTTGGTGCAAGCTTGGCAATTTAAAAGCGGCGTTGTCGGCAGCTTTCAAACCACGCCAATTGTGCAAAATGGCATCATGTATCTATCGCTTCCTTATAATCACGTCGTCGCACTTAACGCTAAAACAGGTGAAGAATTATGGCGTTACAAGCATGATAGACGTCCAGATTGGCAAATGTGCTGCGGCCCAGCCAACAGAGGTGTGGCAGTTGCCAACGGAAAAGTATTTATCGGCACGGTAGATGCGCGTTTGATTGCATTAAATGCCAAAACCGGTGCAAAAGAGTGGGATATTGACGTTGTTGAAGGTGCGATTGTCCGTGAAGGGCAAGATTCATTAAATAAAGAGGATCCAAACAGCGCACGCAAAGTGACAGGCGGCACGGGCATTGGCATTGCGATGGCGCCAGTTGTGTATAAAGGTAAAGTGATTGTGGGCATCACTGGCGTTGGTTATGGTTTGCATATTGATAATCCAACTGCGGATGCGCCATTAGGCGCGGTAATCGGCGTAACTGGGCGCTTTGGACGTCCTGGCTTTTTAGCCGCTTACGATGTGATTGACGGCAAGCGTGTGTGGCAATTTGACACGATTCCAGAAAAAGGTTGGGAAGGCAGTTTTGCGCAAACAACGGATGATGGCGTGACATTTAACCGTGATATTGCGCAAGAAAAAGCCGATTTAGCTAAATATCCCGATTCAGCACGTTTTGGCGGCGGTTCGGCTTGGAGCACGCCAGCAATCGATACTGCAACAGATACTTTATATTTTGGCACGGGTAATCCCAGCCCGCAAATGAATGATATTTCTCGCCCAGGTGATAATCTTTATACCGTTTCATTAGTGGCTTTAGATACGAATACAGGCAAATTAAAATGGCATTATCAACAAGTGCCACATGATTTGTGGGGTTATGATTTAGCCAGTCCGCCTGCATTATTTAATTATCAATTAAATGGAAGCAGCATTGCCGCAGTAGGGCAGGCCAGCAAAACCGGTTGGTTTTATGTGCACGACAGAGCGACTGGAAAATTGTTGAAAAAATCAGAAGCGTTTGTGCCGCAGCATAATTTATTTAAAAAAGCGACTGCTGAAGGTGTTGTTGTTTATCCTGGCATTCTTGGCGGCTCAAATTGGTCGCCAGTGAGTGTAGATGAAGCCAATCAACGTGTGTTTGTGGCAGGTATACATGCGCCGATCAACTATACCTTGCATGAAACGCCTGCTAAAGATGGCAAACCAGCGATTCGCTATGCAGCAAGTGAACCGACAAAAGATCCACGCTGGGGATTGTTATCAGCAATCGATTTAAGTAGTGGCAAAATCGCATGGCAGAATAAAACGGCGCAACCATTGGTTGGAGGTGTATTGGCGACTGCTGGTGGCGTATTGTTTACAGGCGAAGGCAATGGCAACTTTAATGCTTACAACAGCCAAACGGGCGAATTGCTCTGGCAAACACATTCCGATTTTGGCGTAAACGCGCCACCTATTACTTATACTATTGATGGCATACAATATATTGCAGTCGCCAGTGGCGGCAATTCAATATTCGGTTATAAACAGGGCGATGCAGTGTTAGTTTATAAACTTGGTTTGTAAGTTAACTTAAAGTTAACCATAAAAACAGCGCATTTTTTTCTTAGTTTATGGGTTATTTGCTCTCTTACTCGCAGCCAATCCAACTAAATGCGATATCACTACCGCGATATACATTAAACCGGTAAACATTTGTATAGAACTAATGGCGCGTGCCGCATTAGAAACTGGCACGATATCGCCAATACCTGTGCCAGATTGAATCGAAAAGCTCATAAATAATAGTTCTACCCAAGTGCGTTGCATTTCTGGATGGATAGCAGCGGTGATGCTGCCAGGCACAATTTGCTGACAAGCAGAATAAGCCAGCGCAAATCCCCATACTAATAATGTAAATGTCGCGCCAGCAGCGTATAACTCGTCTATCGTCACCACATCGTCTGCAAACATATAACGTGTTAAACCAATTGCCGCGTAAAAATACAGCAAACTTTCAAAAATGTGTGCCCAGATTAATAGTGGTGCTTGATGGCTGAATGTAGCCGTGAGCGAAAATCCAATCGCGAGCACGACTAATACCAATCCAACCCAGCTGACAATTGGGCTGCGGTAAACCACCCAAACTGCCAGAATCGGCACAATCAAACCGATACTATTAAATACCACGTGGCTGGCTTCTGAATTGTTCATAAATCCATACATTAAGACGCTGACCAGTTGAGCGGCCAATAACATGGCAAAAGGATAGCGTTTTAAAAAAGTGACAATAGAAAAAGAAAGTAGAGATTTCATCGGATTATTTTCTAAATTTTAGACAATATTATTGATAAATATTACAGTAAAAATCTGGTTAATACTGCTTCAAGCAGGGCTGCTGAATAATTAACTAATAAAGTTCTTTACATCTTAAATAAGAACCATTATCATTTACATATCAATACAAATGGTGAATTGAATGCAACTTCAAATGGTAAATGCTAAAAAAACTAGCGTTCTATATGACCCGGAATTACCAACGGCCAAAGATATCATGGCGGCAATTTGTTGTGTGGCAACACACTACGCAATGAAGCCGTCATTAGGCTTGGCGATTTTAGCCGCTGATTTGGCGTTAAAGTTCACTGCGCCAGAATATGCAGAATCCATATTGATTAAAGATATCTCTAAGCGATTATTGAATCAATGGGAAAACATCGTAGCGGAATACGATGATGCAGACGCTCAAGTATTACCAGCACACGCAACATTGCAATAACATAAAAACTTAAAATTTCAAGGAAACAACATGTCAAGATTAACGGGCCCAAGATTAAAGATTATGCGCGCATTGGGCGTGGATTTACCAGGCTTATCACGCAAGACAATCGAGGCGCGTCCAACGCCGCCAGGCCAACACGGTAATAAAGCATCACGCAAACGTCGTTCAGATTTCGGCGTAAAACTGCAAGAAAAACAAAAGATTCGTTTTAACTACGGATTAACAGAAACACAAATGCGCAGAATGATTTTAGATGCGCGTAAAGGCAAAGAGCCTACAGGCGAGCGTTTATTGCAGTTATTGGAGCGTCGTATGGATAATGTGGTTTTCCGTGCAGGTTTCGCACCTACTTTGATTGCGGCGCGTCAATTAGTGACGCACGGTCATTTAATGCTGAATGGTCGCAATGTGAATATTCCTTCTATCCGTCTAAAAGTAGGTGATGAAGTGACGATTCGTGTGAAAAGTAAAAACATTCCGATGGTTGTTGAGACGATTAAACAACCGTCTTTAGCGCGTCCAGAATGGTTAACTTGGGATGAAGCGACTACTGTTGTGAAAGTAGCGCACTTACCAGCGATTGAAGATGTACCATTTCCTGTTGATGTGCAGCAAGTGGTGGAATATTACGCTAACCGCGTGTAATTTTTGTGGTTAACACGGTTAGCAACAGAATTTAAGACGTCCCTAACAACGTCTTAAATGTTGCAAATGCATGCAAATGCATCTCCTTGATTTTATGGCCGCCTTGCACTTGGTTTGATTATATCAAATTAATGCATGTTAGTCGGTCACTTTTTTGAGCTTGGTTTTCATGAAAGTAATTACACACTTAACAGCTAAAGAACACATGAGTTTTGATGTGGCGATTGTAGCGGATGATTCTTCTAATAAAGAGATGAAAATGTCGCGTATTAAACGCTTAAACACAGAACAATTGTTCACCAATGTTAAAGAGGTAATGATTGAACATTTGAATGAAACCTATATTTTGCGCATCACCAAACAAAATAAATTGATTTTAACCAAGTAGATTTAGTTAACTATTCAGCGGCTCAAATATTAATACAGGAAAAATCCATGTCACCTAAAATCAACACTCCCGTATTTTGCTCGCTAAAAATGAGAGCGGCACGATTGCTTTTTGTGAGGGCTGCGATGTGGTGGAGTTGGAAATAGGTGCAGTGAGTATGCGCATTGATGCGGAATTGTTACAAGCATTAAATGGTTTGTTCAAGGATGCGGATATTCGTCTAAATTATTACCGTCTAGAAAAAGCCAGTTTTGAGCAAAGCCAATCGGTGGATTTAAGTTTTCATTAACAAAGCTTACGCTTATAAATTTTTTGAATCGACATTTCTATGAGCAACCAAACGTCTACCGTTGTTAATTTATTTGCCGCACGTCAGGCAAAATTTAATCAGCAATCAAATCATGCAGCTGAGTCTTCAAGATTAACCAGACTATATGCTTTGCCGCTACAAGCAACGCAACCGACTAGCCCAACACCGCCACAAAAATCCTACTCATGGTTAGCGACATTATTTGTCGTATTGGCGCATGCGGCGGTTATTTATGTATTGATTACACAAACACCGATTGAAAAAGCAAAAATAGAACCGGCAGCGCCAATGATGGTGAGCTTGATTGCGCCGCCAGCACCTGAGCCAGAATTAGTGCCAGTGATCGAACCACCAAAACCAGAAGTAAAGCCCGTTGTTAAGCCAAAAAAAGTAGTTGAAAAAATCAAGCCAATTGAAACGCCAACGGAGCGTTTGGTGGAAGCGACGACAGAGCAGCCTGTTGTAGAAGAGGCACCAGCAGCGCCAGTAGAACCTGTAAAAGTGGCGGAAGCGCCTAAAGCGCCGCCAGTAGTAGAAAAAATAGAAGAACCGAAAATTGAACCGCCACGTTTTGGTGTTTCATATTTGAATAACCCGGCGCCAGAATATCCATCTACTTCACGTCGATTAGGCGAAGAAGGGCGTGTGTTAATGAAAGTTTTAGTTTCTGCAGATGGTTCAGCTGAGGATGTGAAGATTGAAAAAAGCAGCGGATCTGAGCGATTAGATAATGCAGCGATTCAAGCAGTTAAACGCTGGCGTTTTATCCCAGCGAAGAAAAATAATCAATCGCTAAGTGCTTACGTGATTGTGCCTGTGAAGTTTTCACTAGATAGCTAATTTATAAGCAACTGATTTTAAATAAGTTAATTAAAAAAGTTAACACAAAAAACTGGTTAAGTTTTGACTAACTTAACCATAGAAAATATATTAAATAAAGGAAGCAATATGCAACACACAGCAGAATTTGATAGTCTGGCTTTTATCATGCAAGGTGGTTTCGTGTCTATTTCAGTGGCAGTAATCCTGCTGATTATGTCAGTGGCAAGCTGGTATTTTATGATTGTAAAAACCGTTCAGGGCATCCAATTGAAAAATGCCATGAAGCGTTATATAGCAGAGTTTTGGGCTGCACCCAATCTGCAAACAGCACTGACAATGATTAAAATTGATTCGCCAGCGCATGAATTAGCGGCGAATGCAGTTGATGCAGCGCATCATCACCAAGCGCACGCGGCGAAACATATTGAAGAATCCTGTAGTTACGATGAATTTATCGCACGCAGTATGCGTCGTAGCGCAGCGCAAACTTCTTCTCAGCTTGAATCAGGTCTGTCGGTTCTGGCATCTGTTGGTAGCGTTTCCCCATTTGTTGGTTTGTTCGGTACGGTTTGGGGTATTTATCATGCATTGGCAAGTATCAGCGCCAGCGGTCAAGCGACTTTAGACAAAGTTGCTGGCCCAGTAGGTGAAGCATTGATTATGACGGCGATTGGTTTAGCGGTGGCGATTCCTGCAGTGTTGGCTTATAACGCATTTGTAAAACAAAATCGCATCATTAACGCTACTTTAGATGGTTTCGGACAAGATTTACACGTGTTGTTAACCACAGGCGCACCTTTAGTTGTAAAGCATCAAAACGCAAAAAACCAGCATAATGTTAAAGCTATTCACGCTCAAAATGCTAAACCAGTGGGAGTGCCAGCATGATAGGCGGTAATGCTTCCAACAATGAGGCGCACACTCAGCCGATGAACGAGATCAACACCACGCCGTTGGTAGACGTGATGTTGGTTTTATTGGTCATCTTTATTATTACCGCGCCTTTACTCACGCATGCAGTGAAGATTGATTTGCCGCAAGCAACGAGCCAGCCTTTGCCTGAAAAACCAGAAGTGATCTCGGTTGCAATCGATGCTGCAGGCAAAATGTATTGGAACGATGTGCCGTTGGTTGATGGCGAAATCAAAGTGAAATTAGCGCAGATTGCTGATCAAAAACCGCAGCCAGAGCTCAATATTCGCGCAGATAAAGAAACGCGCTATCAAATATTGGCCGGCGTGATGGCTGACGCACAAAATGCAGGCGTCACAAAACTGGGCTTTGTGAGCGAGCCACAGCATTAAAAACGTATTCTTAGCTTGAGTAACTGAATGTATATTAAATCGATTAAAACTTGGGCTTGGGTGCACAAATGGTCTAGCCTAGTTTGTACGGCATTTATGTTGTTGCTTTGTTTAACGGGTTTGCCGCTCATTTTCAGTCACGAAATTAGCCATTTGCTAGGTAATGAGGTCGAAGCACCTGATTTGCCAGCAAATACAAAACTAGCCAGTATGGACACGGTTTTAAGCAATGCTAAGGCGTTGTACCCAAGCCGCGTTGTGCAATTTGTCTTTCGTGATATTGATGAGCACAACTCATGGACAATCAGCTTAGGTAAAACTGCTACATCAGAAGACGATACGAAGTTCATTAAAGTAGATTCGCGTACTGCGAAAATTTTAGATGAACCAAAGTTTAACGAAGGCTTCATGTATGTGATGTTTAAGTTACATGTCGATTTGTTTGCAGGTTTTCCTGGTATGTTATTCCTTGGCTCAATGGGCGTATTGCTAGTTGTCGCGCTTGTTTCAGGTGTCGTTTTATACGCGCCATTTATGCGTCGATTAGCCTTTGGTGAAATCCGTAAAGATCGCGCGCCAAAGTTAAAACGTTTAGATACGCATAATTTTTTAGGCGTTGTTACCTTGGTTTGGGCATTGGTTGTCGGCTTAACTGGTGTGATTAATGCGTGGTCTGATTTGGTGGTCAAGTATTGGCAGTTTGACCAAATGTCTAGCATGATTGCTCCCTATAAAGGTTTACCGCCGCCGACACATTTTGCTTCATTACAAGCCTCAGTAGATGCAGCACAAGCGCGTGAGCCAGATAAGAATTTGGGCTTTATTGCGTTTCCAGGTACTGCATTTTCAAGCCCGCATCACTATGGCATGTTTATGCGTGGCGATAGCCCCATCACTTCGCGTTTGTTCAAGCCAGTGTTAATTGATGCCGAAACAGCCAAAATCACCGATAGCCGCGAATTACCTTGGTATTTAACTACTTTGCTAATCTCCCAACCTTTACATTTTGGCGATTACGGCGGGTTAACACTCAAGATTATCTGGTTAATTTTAGATGTGATTACGATCGTTGTATTGTGGACTGGCTTAATGTTGTGGTGGAAAAAGCGCAAACAGCATGTGCCGGATATTGAAACCAAAATTAGGCTGAATGAAGCTTATTAAATCTAAGATTATTTAGGATTTCAATCTATGGTTACACATTTATTTATGCAAACTAAAAACTTTAAACAAATCTTTTTATGGCCAATCGTATTAGGTCTATTGACTATCATTGGCTTAGTTGTCGCGCTATTAGAAGACGATTTTCTCGAGGATATTTCACTGCTTGGTTTAATCATACCAATTGTCGTGATTGTCTATTTTTACACGATTAAAAAACAAAAGTGATCATTTAAGACTTCAAAAGCTATCTTAAAAAAAGAGTTAACACGCAAAAATTTTATCTCAAAAAAAGCGATTCAAACATGTAGCAAGCCAACGATTAATCATCCTGTAGCCAGCCAACAATTTTACAAATTTATGGTTACAGGAATAGTTAAATGCAAAATTTTCAATGCGACAAAATCGCACTCTATAAAGTTACGAGCCGCAAAGTCATCGTTACAGCCATTATTGCGGCTATGTCACAACTTGCAATGGCAGAAGATGTCCTGCCTGAAGTGGAAGTGGTCTCTACCAATTCAGAACTAGGCCAGCCATCAGAAAAAACAAAGTCTTACACTGTGAAATCTACTGCGTCTGCAACGCGTTTAGACACTTCATTCCGTGATACACCGCAATCTATTTCAGTGATTACACGTCAACAGTTAGATGATTTCCGCATCCTGTCAGTGAACGATGCTTTGTCTTACGCAACGGGTATTAAAGTGGAACAATTTGAAACAGACCGCACCGAATACACCGCGCGTGGCTTAAACATTACTAATTTTCAAATAGACGGCCTTACCACGCCAATTAGCTTTAGTGGTACGAACTATGGCGATTTAGATATAGCGATTTATGACCGTGTTGAAGTATTGCGAGGTGCCAATGGTTTATTAACCGGAACGGGTAATCCTTCTGCCGCCATTAACTTCGTGCGCAAACGTCCAACAAAAGACTTTCAAGCTAAAGTTGATTTATCCGCAGGCTCTTGGGATAACCGACGTTTAGATGCCGATGTTTCTGGTGCATTGAACACAGATGGTAGCGTGCGTGGACGTTTAGTTGCCGCACATCAAGAAAGAAATTCCTATCTTGACCGTTACAGCACAGAAAGAAACGTGGTCTACGGTGTGATTGAAGCCGATTTGTCGAGTAGTACCAATCTAGCCATTGGTCACACTTATCAGCAAAATGATTCTGATGGCAATAACTTTGGTAGCTTGCCTTTGCTATATTCAGATGGCAGCAAGCGTCGTTACAAAGTGTCTGATTCAACAGCGCCTGATTGGAGTAATCGGGATGTGGGCACTAATATTTCCTTTGTCGAGCTAACGCATTACTTTAGTAATGATTGGAAAGTTAAAGGGCAGTTAACGCACAAAGAAGTGAGCTCTAAAGGGCGCCATCATTATATTGACGGTAGTGAAGAACGTAATACGGGTTTGATTACATATGCAAGTTTTCCTTACGTTTACGACTTTGCAACTAAAGACAATGTCGCTGATGTGTATGCCAGTGGACCTTTTGAGTTGGCGGGGCGCAAGCATGAGTTGGTAGTAGGTGCCACTTGGAGCAAGACGTATATGAAAGAATACTCGCGAACAGGCAGTACTATTTACGATCCCTTAATTAACAATGTCTATATTAGTAGCTTTGATGCGATAGGCGATTTCCCAGAGCCGACATTTGGTCCTGAAAGTAAATCATCAGACTACAAAAGCACAACCACCAATATTTACACAGCGGCTAAACTTAACCCGACAGATGATTTAAAAGTGACTGTCGGCGGCAGTCTGCTTCGTTATGATTTAGAGGGCACTAGTTATGGCACGCCGCAAGATGCAAAAGAGAAAAACAAGTTCACGCCTTATGTGGGCGCTGTGTATGACTTGAATGACATTCACTCTTTGTATGCTAGCTATACGGGCATTTACAGGCCTCAAGTAGAAACTAATGCTGGCAACAGACCGCTCGCGCCATTAAAAGGCAAAAACTATGAGGCGGGTGTTAAAAGTGAATGGTTAAACAAAAAGTTAAACAGTTCTTTTGCATTATTTAGAACCGAGCAAGAAAATCAAGCTCAGGCCGTTGGAACAACAGGTACAAGAACCATTTATGAGGGCATTGAAGCCACTACAAAAGGCTATGAGTTTGATGTGTCGGGCGAAATTACGGACAACTTAAATATCAATGCAGGTTATACGCGTTTGATGAGTATAAAAGGCGATCAAGATCAAAATGTAAACCCATTTGTGCCAAGACATCTTGCGCATGTGACAACTGTTTATAGCGTACCGTTTATTCAAAATCTGAAAGTGGGCGCCAGTTTGAATTGGCAAAGCGATACGTATGTGGATATTGGCACTGTACGCTATGACCAAGACAGCTATGCAACGTTGAATTTAATGGCGAACTATAAAGTCGATGACCATTGGAACGCAGCGGTTAATTTATACAATGTGACGGATGAAAAATATCTATCCAGCTTAAGGTATGCGTTTGCAGGGCAAGCTTTTTATGCAGCGCCATTGAATGGTTTAGCAACGCTCACCTGGAAATATTAATTTTTACGACTTTTAACTCAGCCAGCTATTTGTTTTCAGATATCTCAGCCAGCTAAATTTTATTAATTTAAAGGAATGATTTATGACCACACAAAAAATATTGAGTACTTCAGTTGTTTTATTTGCTGTTTCTGCGAGTATTTTGCTTGCAACATCACAAGCACAAGCGGCTGCGGCTTGTGAAATTACGGTTGATGCAACAGACGCAATGGCTTTTAGCACCAAAAGTATTGATGTAAGCAAAACTTGCAAAGAATTTACCATTAACCTTAAACACGTGGGTAAATTGCCTAAAAATGTGATGGGTCATAATTTGGTGATTAGTAAAGAAGCTGACAAAGCTGGTGTGTTAGCCGATGGTAGCAAAGCTGGTTTGCCTAGCGATTATGTTAAAGCTAGCGATGCGCGTGTGATTGCGGCTACTACAATTATTGGTGGTGGTGAAACCGCTAGTACTAAGTTTGCGGTGAGTAAGTTGAATGCTAAAGATGCTTTTGAATTTTACTGTTCTTTCCCAGGCCATGCTTTTATGATGAAGGGCGTGGTTAAGTTAGTTTAACTGACAGCTAATGTTGTTTACAGATACTGCTATTTCACCTGATGAAATAGCAGTATCTAAATTTTAGTTATGCCAAATCAAAATAATCACTTAAATTTATGGTGTAAAACTAGCTAGAAACTAGAAATCAGTGACTCAATTGAATTTAGTTTAAATGACAATAATCAAGCTGTACGATACTGCGCCAGCTTTGTTAAAAAACAATACAAAAATATATATCAAGCAGTGAATTAATCAAGCCAATACAGCTCCTATGACGGATGTGTTTGAGTCTATTAGTCTAACTAGCATTAAATTCCCGTTTTGAATTAGCGGTGAGCGGGAATTTTTAGAAAATTAGAGCATCACACTCAGCAAAATCGCAATACCTATATAAATTTTAAATATCAATTTTAGCAATTCATCTATTAAGAGTGCGTATGATTAAACCTAGAATTTTATGTGTAGTAATGGCCTTAAGTTTTACAGCCGTCATTGCGTTGGCACAGTCTGATGAAATTACAGGTAACAATGGTCATCAAGCATCTGTTGAAAAACAATATACCTTTACTTGGAATTTCTCAGAAAATAGCCATCTAAAACCGCGCGGCGGTCAATCTAAAGGTGTGCCTGTTACTTTGGATACATCACCTAGCCTAGAGTGGTTGAAACTGCAAGAAGCAAATATTAGTGCTATAGAACGAGACAGAAGAGCGATTCTAGCCATGGTTGGAGAATATAAAGTCAGCTTCGACTTTATTGAAGTAGCAGGCTTTACAGACAATTACCAACCGAAATCTCCTTATCAAAGCTGGGCCACTGAAAAAGTCTATGTGGTTGAAGATAAAAAAGATTTTATTTCGCTACAACATGTTTTAGTCATGCAAACCGTCAATAAAGATGGCTCAAAAAATGCACCGATGGTGACTAAACATTGGCGGCAAGATTGGCAATATCAACCTAAACAAGTACTGGTTTACACTGGATATAACTCGTGGGTGACAACGCCCGTCAACGCAATAGATCAGCCGAGTTCTTGGTCGCAAACTGTGTATCAGGTGGATGATTCACCGCGCTATGGTGGCGTGGCAAAGTGGCAGCATTTCGGTAATTTTTCTAGCTGGAATAGCACAGATACCTGGCGTCCTTTGCCTCGTCGTGAATACACGGTGCGTAATGACTACCAACTATTGCTGGGCAATAATCGCCTTATTATTTTGCCAACTGGCTGGGTACACGAGCAGCAAAATAACAAAGTGGTGCTGGATAAAAATGCAAAACCTGCAGCAATACCAGTGATTGCGCGCGAGATGGGCTTTGATCGCTATGAGCGTATTCAAGGCTATGATTTTTCTTTGGGCGATACTTATGTTAAAAACACTGAGCCATTCTGGCGTGAAGTGCGCAAGCAGTGGACTAACTTAAGCCAAGTAGACAAGCATATTAACTTACGTGGCGCTGTAGATAAAGAAGGGCTATATATCAACGCGTTTGAATATGCTGAAAAATTGAATGATGGTACAAAACAAACACCTGTACAGATACAGCAGTTTGCTGAAAAGGTGGTTTCTGAGTATTTGGCGAAAGAAAAGACGACAGAAAATTTGAAGTATTGATTCAATCAAAAAAAGCCGCGCTATTTATTTAGCGCGGCTTTTTTATTGCTCAAAAATACACTCACTTAAAAATACTCGTTAAGATTTTTATTGATATCTTAGTGCTTCAATCGGGTTAAGCATCGCGGCCTTGCGGGCAGGGTAGAAGCCAAAGAATACGCCAATAGTAGCTGCAACGCTGAAAGCAATAATCACGGAATTACTTGAGATAATGATTTCTGCCTGCGTAAATATGCTGACCAACACCGCGCCACCCACGCCAATCGCAATGCCGATAAGGCAACCGACGATTGAGATCATGATAGCCTCTAATAGAAATTGCAGCAGAATATCGCGTTGACGTGCGCCAATCGCCATGCGAATGCCAATTTCACGTGTGCGCTCTGTCACCGAAACAAGCATGATATTCATGATGCCGATGCCACCAACCAGCAACGAAACAGAAGCAATCGCACCCAACAATAATGACATAGTGCGGGCAGTTTCAGCTGCTGAGTTGGCAATAGCCGTTAGATTGCGCACAGAAAAGTCGCTGTCTGCACCTTCACGTATATTGTGACGCTGATTCAGCAAACCATTCATGGATTCTTCCAGCATTGTCATCACTTTATCTGACCCCGCTTGCACCATAATCTGCCGCACACTTCCTGGCAATTGGTTGCCAAATAGCTTACGTTGCGCGGTAGTTAGCGGCACGATGATAGTGTCATCTTGGTCACGCCCATCTAATGTTTGACCTTTGCTTTCTAACACGCCCAAAATCACAAAAGGGCTTTGGTTAATGCGAATGGTTTTACCTACTGGATCGATATCTTCGCCAAAGATATTTTGTGCGACTGTTTTACCTATTAATGCAACGCGCGTAGCAGAGCGGATATCTGAATCTGAAAATGCATAACCAGATGATAAATTCCAAGAGCGCACGTCTAAATAACTAGGTGTCGTGCCGATAATATCTGTGTTCCAGTTATTGCTGCCATACACAATCTGCGATTTACCCATTGTCACCGGCGCAACGCCAACTACATCTTCTAACTCTGCAATCGCATTGGCATCCTTAACATTCAGCGAAGGCGCATTGCCTGTGGCTGATCTGGCACCAGCAACTCTTGGCGGGCCAGATAAAACAACGAATAGATTGCTACCCATCGCACTGATAGAGCGTTTCACTGAAGCTTCCGCACCTTGGCCAATTGCCATCATTAACACAACCGCGCTTACGCCGATCACCATGCCCAACATGGTTAAAAAAGTACGCAAACGGTTTGCGCCCATGGCGTGCCATGCCTCACCTAACATTGCGCTAAACATCAGATTGCCTCGCTTAATTCGTTATTAGTTGATACGTGACCATTTGTCAGCGTATCTTGCACTATCTCTCCATCCAAAAAACGCACTTGGCGTTTGGCATGTTCGGCAATGTCTGTTTCATGCGTCACTAACACAATGGTAATACCTTCTTTATTTAACTGACCAAATAGCGCCATAATCTCTTCACTGGTCACGCTGTCTAAGTTACCTGTCGGCTCATCTGCAAGAATCAGGCGTGGATTATTAACAAGCGCACGCGCAATGGCGACACGTTGTTGCTGACCACCAGAGATTTGATTAGGACGAGAGTTAATATGTTTACCCAAACCCACTTTTTCTAATAATACTTTGGCGCGTGCATGACGTTCGGCTTTATCGATGCCGGAATAGACCAAGGGCAGAGCAACGTTATCTAATAAGCTTGAACGGGCTAATAGATTAAAGCCCTGAAACACAAAGCCGATGGTTTGGTTACGCACCCTCGCCACTGCGTTTTCTTCCATATTGGCAACTGCATAACCATCTAACACGTATTTACCCTTAGTTGGTTTATCTAAGCAACCAAGAATATTCATAAAGGTGGATTTTCCTGAGCCAGATGGCCCCATAATGGCAACATAATCGCCATTATCAATGCGCAGATTCACATCTTTTAGTACTGGGAAAGGTCCAGCCGCTGTTTGATAAGCTTTAAATAACCCGCTTACTTCAATAACGCTTTTTTGCGGGGCATTAAGGTCTTGCAGTTTTTTTTTGTTTTGCATAAAAAGATTAACCTAGAACATTCTTGGGCCGCGCGGTGCATTGCCGCCAGCTTGAGGTTTACCATCTACTTGTAAATCGCTCACAATCACTTTGTCACCCGCACTCAAATCACGCCCAGTAATTGCGGTAAATCGACCATCTGTGATGCCAACATGGATTCTCACCATGGTTGGTTTGCCATCTTTCAGGATATAGATTTTGCTAGCAGTTAAGTCTTCAGGTTTTTTGCCGTTTCTGCCGCCGCCATTCCTTTTTCTTTCAGCACCTTTACCCATTTCTTTGCTCTTATCACCAGTTGCAGTGCCTTTATCATCGCTGATAGCGGCTTCTTCATTTACTTTTGGTTTGTAACGCAAGGCAGCATTTGGCACCATCAGTGATTGCTGCGCATTTGCTACCGCAATATTTACGTAAGCCGTCATACCTGGCAGTAAAGTTAAATCGCTATTGTCTACAGAAACCACCACATTGTAAGTCACCACATTTGAGGTATTGGTTGAGTTTAAACGCACTTGTTTAACCACGCCTTCAAAGTTGCGGTTAGGGAAAGCATCGACATTGAACTTAACCTTTTGACCATCTTTAATCTTACCGATATCTGCTTCCGCAAAGCTGGTATCAATCTGCATTTTTGCCAAATCTTGCGCAATTTGAATCAACGTTGGCGTTTGAAAACTTGCCGCAACCGTTTGGCCAACATCCACCACGCGATTCACCACCGTGCCAGAAACGGGTGAACGAATAATCGTAAAGTTTAAATTGGTTTGATCGCGCGTTAATAATCCGCGTGCGCTCTCTAATTGCGCTTTGGCAGATTTAAGCACCTGTACAGCGGTGTCTAACTCTTGTTTTGAAACGAATTCTTGTGCATATAATTCGCGAATCCGTTTTTCATTGGCAGTCGCCAATTCAACAGAGGCTTGGTTGCTGCGCACGCTACTTTGCGATTGCGTAATTGCGGCTGAAGACAGCGCGCTATCTAACTCAAGCAATACCTGATCTTTTTTAACGGTATCGTTAAAATCCACATATAACTTTCTGACAATGCCAGAAATCTGTGTACCCACGCTGATTAAACTCACAGGATTCAACGTGCCATTGGCAGAAACCGTTTGCTCAATATCGCCCTGTGTGATTTCGTCTAATCGGTATAGATCTTCTGGTTTTGGCTGATGCGTTTTTTCATAATAGTAAAAAGCGCCGTATGCAATCGCCGCTAATATAATGAATACAAGGATTTTTTTGAGTGATTTCATAGTGTTAAGTAAGTCTATTAATTAGTAGAAAGCGTGCTGGAATTAGGTAAAGATTGAATCATGGCATTATCCAAAGCACCCATCGCTTGCGCCAAAGTCGCGCGCGCAATGTTTGAATTGAGTGCCGCTTGAATCTTCTGTTGGCGCGCACTGGCAAGCGCGCTTTGTGCTGTTAAGGTATCGATAATATTACCAACGCCTGCTTTATAACGGCCCAAAGCCACGCGGTAAGATTGTTCAGCGCTATTTACTAATATTTCAGTCGCGGTGACCGATTCAAGTGCCGTACGCAAACTTTGATAAGCCGTCCATACATCTAATGATATTTGCAAACGTAAACGGTCACGCTGCGCGGCACGTAAATCGGCAGTCGCCTCTGCTGCGCGAATGCGATAGGTTGGGGCGTAGCCAGCAAACAACGGAATAGACACGGTTAAGCCTAAAGTTGAATTATTGCTGTAATTTAATTGCGAACCATCTTGCAGACTATTAGAAGTTGAAATGGAAATCGTTGGTTTAGCCGCAGCTTTATTGGCATCTACATTCGCTTGAGCTGCTTTCACTTGCGCTTCACTGGCGACTAAATCTGGGCGGCGTGTGCCGGCTTGTTCAATCAAGCTATTCACATCTTCTAATATATTTGCGGGTGGATTACTAGTATTGGCGACCAACACGATTTTCTGATTCGCTGGCAAGCCCATTACATTAACCAAATTACCGTAAGCGATTTGCAAATTACCTTCGCTGGTAATGCGCGTTAGCGTCAATTGCGCATAAGCGGTTTGTGCTTGCAGCTTATCGGCAGGCGTTGAAACACCTGCTCTATATCTGGCATCGGCAGCTTTGTAAGCTTCTTCACTGGCATATTCAGCTTCGCGCGCGGCATCCAGTGCGGCAATGTTCGCTTGCACTTGATAATAAGATACGGTTGCCGTTAACAATACACTTTGTACCGCGCTGCTTTGGCTGGCGCTGGCAGAAAGTAATAATTGACGCGCATTTTCCAAGTTAGCATTTCGGTTGCCAAAATCGTACAAAAGATAACTAGCGGCTAAGTTAGCACCCAAATTCATATTCGGATTGCTGCGCGAACTAGATTCAGGATGTGACACGCTGAATCCAGTAGAAAGATTTGCAGTTAAAGAAGGTAAATAAGCTGATTTTGCAATGCCCAACTGCGCCGCTTGCACGCGTGCACTTGCCCAAACTTCATTGGTTTGCGGGTTATTGCAAAGACTAGTATCGGCCACTTCAGCCAACGTAATCGGCTGGTTTAAATCCGCCGACCCGCAAGGGGAGTTTGGTTCTCTATAGCCATCAGGAATTTTGGGTAAAGTGTAGAGCTGCGTTTTAAGCGGATCGCCATCTTTGTACCAAATAGACTCCTCCGCAAAGGCAGAAGTACTCAAGTGTGCCAGCGCAATTATTAGTAAATATCTGTTCATTCTATTTTTCAAGCCATTCAATCTATTAATCAATTTTAAAAAGCGCTAATTAAACAATTTCTTAACATTATGCGTCTTGCAATAACTTAAAGCAGATCATACATAAGAGTTGCAATTATAAATGAGAACGGTTATCATTAACTCCTGAATTTACATAACTTTTGAAAAATTTACACCGATTTACATGTGCGAGATAGTTTATTGGTTAACGTGCTTCAATAAACGGCCCGACATTGATGGAAATCGCCAGCTAATCATCTAATAGCTGAGTTTACATCGAAATTGAATGGACGAATCGCAGCGATGCTTTTTACATTTTATTTTAACTTTTCAGCAGATATTGATGGATAAAACCAGCGAATAAAATTTGTGTACTTAAATATTTGTATGCATAAATATTTTGAGGAATTATTAAAAGTTTTTCTTCACAAGTTAACACTAAAAAATAGTCAAAAAATTAATTGAGAAAGTAATTTAAGAAAGATAGCTTTAGCAAACTAAGTATTAACAAACCAAGTCAAGCCAGCCAACGGTTCATCCTCTAGCCAGCCAGATATTTTTTAAAATAGAGGAAAGAACCATGAGTCATATCCGTAGTTGCAAGCACAACCCAACCCGCATCGCTGCAATGGTTGCTGCCACTTTTTCAATCGCTGCCAGCGCTCCTTATGCAAATGCAGCGGATGAAGTGTCAGAGTTACCAGAGATTAGTGTTAAATCTCAAAAAGAGGTGCCATTTAAAGCGGATGTGTCCGCTAGCCAGAAGTTTACTAAACCATTGATTGATACCACGCAAACCGTTCAAGTGATTAAGAAAGAATTATTGCGCGAACAAGGCGTTTTTTCTTTGCAAGATGCGCTACGTAACACGCCAGGTATCACCGTTCAATTAGGCGAAAACGGTAATACTTCTGCGGGTGATACTTTCTCTATGCGTGGCTTTAATGCGTCAAATCAATTGTTTGTCGATGGTCTTCGCGATCTTGGCGCAGTTTCACGCGATGTATACAACTTAGAGCAAATCGAAGTGGTTAAAGGCCCAGCCGGTGCAGATATTGGTCGTGGCGCAGCTGGCGGCTACATTAATTTAATCAGCAAATTGCCAAGCTTAACTGGCAAAAATTATGCAACAGTTGGTTATGGCACTGCTGACAAAAAACGTGCGACGATTGATTTAAATGAAGCGATTGGCGATACAACTGCCGTGCGTTTAAATGCGTTGGTTTCTGATGGTAATGTAGACAAGCGTGATGAAGTAGATAATCAAAACTTCTCGATTGCGCCTTCTATTGCTTTTGGTCTAGGCACTCAAACGCGTTTTTATCTTTATTCGCAGCACGTTCGTCAAGACAATACACCTGATGGCGGTATTCCAACCATCGGTCGGAAAGGATTCTTCAATACTAATGTAAGCTTAAATGCTGGTCGCAAAGTAGATCGTGAGAATTTCTATGGTAGCGATAATGACTATGAAAAAGTCGATGCGGATATGATTACCGCCAAGTTTGAGCATGATTTAAATGTAAACACGACTATTCGTAATATCACTCGTTATGGCAAAACGAGTATTGATCGCGTTACTACTGGCTTAAATACTGGAGGGACAGGCTTAGTTGCAACGACTGCTAATCCAGCAACATGGACTGTTAACCGTTCGCGCCAGCGTATTGACCGTGATGATGAAATTTTAGTTAACCAGACTAGTGTAAATAGCACCTTTGATATTGGTGGCTTTAAAAACTCATTGGTTGGTGGTCTTGAATTTATGTATGAAAACCAAAAAAGCAAAGGCTTCGGTACAACTACACAAACGGTTAACGGCGTAGCTTACACTGCAATTAGTAACCCTAATGCAAACTTATATAATCCGAATGAAAATGATTTGTTGGGTGTACCCTATGCTATTCCAGGTTTAACGACAGATGGTAAAACCACAACAGCGGCAATCTATGCTTTTGATACGGTTGATTTAACCGATAAATGGCAAGTAAATGCTGGTTTGCGTTATGAGCATTACAACACTAGAACCAGCGCAGGCACCATTGTGACTGCTGCTAACTCAGCAACATTTCCTGGTTACGCTGCTGGTTCAATCGCCCCTTCAGGCGGTAGTGCTTCTGATGACTTATTAAGCTGGAAAACTGGCCTATTATTTAAACCTGCAACTAACGGTAGTATTTACGCGTCATATGCCACGTCATATACACCACCAGGCAGTGCGAACTTTGCTTTGGTATCTACCGCCAATAACCAAAATAACGGTGCACTTGACCCACAAAAAACTGACAATATCGAAGTTGGTACGAAATGGGATTTATTAAATAACCAATTAAATGTAACGGCCGCAGTTTTCCGCACGGAAAATGATAAACAAACTTCATTTAATGATCTACTTCAACCGCAACAAATTGGTAAAACACGTGTTACTGGTGTTGAGTTGCTTGCAGTTGGGCAGTTAACCGAATACTGGCAGTTATCAGCGGGCGTGACTAAGTTAAACGCCAAAGCATTAGACCAACAAAGCAGTGCTGGTCTTGAGACTACGGCCGTACGTTGGACGCCAGATTATAGTGCAACGCTTTGGACACAATATCAATTTAATGGCTTTACTATAGGTGGTGGTGCACGTTATATGGGCGAGCAAAAACGATTAGTGACAACAGATAACCCTGCATTAACTAATACACCAAATCTCGAATCTTATGTTGTAGCAGATGCGATGGTAGCCTACGCTGTGAATAAAAACTTAAACTTGCGCCTCAATGTGTACAATTTATTTGACAAAGAATATGTTGAAACGTTGAATAATGGTGGTGGTCGTGTGCGTTTAGGTACGCCACGTTCTGCAATGATGACAGCAGAGTTTGTGTTTTAAATAAGTTGCGTTAAGCTAAACGCCCGTCAGTGTTTGCTGGCGGGCTTTTTCCTTTTGAAAGGTTTATATTAGTTTTAAGCCTAATATTAATAGTTAAATTTTTTGTTTACAGGATATTTATGCTTTTACATGTTCCTGATGTGTTAACTAAAGCGCAAGTTGCAACGTTACGGCGCACGCTTGATGCTGGTTCGTGGGTAGATGGCGCGGCAACCGCAGGCCCGCTTGCGGCTGAGGCAAAACGTAACGTTCAGTTTTCAACTGAATCTGCCGAATATCCTGCACTTTCACAGTCAATCATTTCAGCGCTTGAGCGGCATCCGTTATTTGTTTCTGCGACGTTACCACAGCGCATATTGCCGCCTATGTTTAATCGATATGCTGGTGGCGATACTTACAGCAATCATGTTGATAATGCGGTGCAAACCGATAGACGAAATGGCGAACGTTTGCGTACTGATATTTCGGTAACGGTATTTTTATCTGAGCCAGAAGATTACCAAGGTGGCGAGCTGATTATTGAAGATACTTACGGCAGCCATGAGGTTAAGTTGCCGGCGGGTGATGCAATTATCTATCCGGCATCTAGCCTACACAGAGTTGAGCCGATTAGCGCAGGTGAGCGTGTCGCATCTTTTCTTTGGGTGCAAAGTTTGGTGCGTGATGCGTGGCAACGCAGTATGTTGTTTGATTTGGATATGACGCTGTTGAAATTGCGCGGTCAAATTGGCAATACAGAAGAAATCGTGACATTAACAGGGCATTACCATAATCTTTTAAGACAATGGAATAGCTGATGTCGCTTATTACAAATACAGCATCAAACAATATAGACAAAAGTAAGTTAACTCCCTTAGATGCGATTCCATCAGATATCGTCAGTGCCGCAGATTATGAGCGATATGCGCGCGATTATATTAACGACGCCGCTTGGGCGTATTTACAAGGCGGCGCGGCGGACGAGTTAACACTTACAGCGAACGAAAAAGCTTGGAAAACGTTGGAATTATGGCCGCGCGCATTGGCTGATGTGCGTGATGGAAATACACGCTGCACACTTTTTGGCGATACGCTTGCACATCCGATTATTCTGGCGCCAGTGGCAACCCAACGCGTCTTTCATGCAGAAGGTGAATCGGCTAGTGTGCTTGCGGCCGGTGTGATGGGTGGTGTTGCAATCGTTTCAACACAAGCATCCATCTCATTGGAGAAACTCGCAGAAAATGCGCAAGGGCCATTATGGTTTCAGCTTTATTGGCAGGGCAGTCGCGAAGCTACGCTGAATTTAGTCAAACGTGCTGAATCTGCAGGTTATCGCGCTTTAGTGTTGGCCATTGATGCGCCCATATCTGGCGCGCGTAATCGTGAGCAGCGTGCAGGTTTTGCAGTGTCAGCAGATGCCGCACAAGTGAATGTTACGCCCATCACATTGCCATTATTGCAAGACGGCATGAGTGTGATATTTGATGGATTGATGACGTTAGCACCCGTTTGGGCAGATATTCAATGGCTAGTTAACCAAACTAATTTGCCAATTTTGCTGAAAGGCATTCTGCATCCTGATGATGCACGTCGAGCAGTTGAAGCTGGCGCTGCAGGTATTGTGGTATCTAATCATGGTGGCCGTGTTTTAGATACTGTGCCAGCAACACTTTCTGCGCTTTCTGGCGTTGTAAATGCAGTGAATGGCGCAGTGCCAATCTTGGTCGATGGCGGTATTCGGCGCGGTACGGATATTGTTAAAGCACGCGCACTTGGCGCAACTGCAGTGATGATTGGTCGTCCTTATATTCATGCCTTGGCGACCGCTGGTGCATTAGGCGTTGCGCATTTGATCCGTTTATTGCGTGAAGAGCTAGAAATCGCGATGGCGCTGACAGGATGCAAAACTTTGGACGATATTAATAAGGATGTTTTGCGTAAAGACTTAATCTAAAAAAATCTGTACCAACTTTGTAACTAAATATTGCTGATATTAAGGTGTGAATTACAATTTTAATCAACACTAAAAGACTAGATGATGTGAGATAAAAAGCTTACATCATCAACCATCACAAGGCGGTTATGTTTTTTAGATTGATATTCTTAGAGTTAACCATAAAAAACAATCAATTATTTGAGCCTTAAAACGCACAATAAAATCCATCATCAAAGCGCCAACGGGAATTTTTCCCGCTCTTAAATGTGTAAGAATCTATATCATTCAGGCATATTACTCAATGCAAACAAAGTTACCGTTAATCTTTCCAGTTTTATGAGCCTACAGTTAAAACTCAACCTAATTATCACTAGCCTGCTCATATTTTTATTGGGCATGAGTGCTTATTTCGTCATCGAAAATGCCAGAGAAGATGTTCGCGCAGAAGTCAATTCAACTGCTAATTTGGTCTTGCACTTACTGGATGCTGAGATTTTGCATTACACCTCGGATTATGGTTGGCTGAACCGTTACTCTAGTGGCAAAACATCCATATTTAGATTGGGAAATTTAGGCGACATCAGACACTTAAGAATTGATTTTTATGATGCCAATGGCCGGCTGCGCGAAACTAACCTTGATGCCCGTGAAAAGCATGTTAAAAAATTACCGCCAGCCTGGTTTATTAAGGCGATGGATTTATCCAGTATTGGCACAGAAGAGCGGCGTAAAAGCATTTTACTGAACGGCCGTTTTTTAGGCGATTTAGTTGTCACACCAGACCCTAGTTACGAGATTATTGAGGTGTGGGAAGACACGATTGGCTTGCTGATATTAGTTGGCGTGTTTTTTGTGTTAATGAATTTGCTGGCTTATATTGCGGTGCGCTATACCTTTAAACCCGTTAAGCAGATTTTAGAGGCTTTAACGCAAATTGAACAAGGTCAGTTTAATAGCCGTTTACCCAATTTCAAGCAGATTGAATTGCAAGGCATCGGGCAAAAATTCAACTCCATGGCCGATACCTTGCAATCCAGCACGCAAAATAATCACCGTCTAACGCAGCAAATTATTCGTTTACAAGAGGATGAACGTAAAAGTTTGGCGCAGGATATTCATGATGAGATTGGCCAATATTTAACCGCGATTCATGTGGATGCCAGCGCGATTTTGGGCGCAAAAAAAATGGCGACTGCAAAAGAGAGCGCTGGCGCCATTAGCAGCATTACGCGTCAAATGATGACAACTATTCATGATTTATTACAACGTCTGCGTCCACGCGTGTTGGATGAATTAGGGCTTGGTTTAGCATTGGCAGAGTTGATTCACAGCTGGCGCCAACGCAATAGAAATATCACGCTCAATCAAAATATCAGCAGCGAGTTAGGCGTGGTGGATGAATCCGTTGCGATTACCGCTTATCGCGTGATGCAAGAATGTTTGACCAACGTGAGTAAACACGCCAAAGCGCACCGATTAACCATCCATGTAACGCAAGATAAAAAAAATGTTTACATGGAAATTGAAGATGATGGAGTGGGATTCGATGCGACTAAAAGCAGCAACGGTTACGGTTTGGCCGGCATGAAAGAACGCGTACAAGGCTTATTTGGCAGCATGACGATTGATACCAATATTGGTCATGGTACAAAAATAACCGTGTTACTCCCTAAACAAAACAGGTTGCCGAAACAAGATATTCAACCGAATAAAGTGATTGCATATGAGTACGACTAGAATTATTTTGGCGGATGACCACGCAGTGGTACGCTCTGGCTTGCGCCGATTATTAGAATTGAATAAAGGCCTGGAAGTAGTTGCTGAGGCAGAATCTGGCGAACAGGCGTATCAATTATTTGGCGAATTTTTGCCAGATATTGTGGTGATGGATCTTTCCATGCCAGGCATGGGCGGATTGGAAGCCGCCAAACGCATTTTGCAGCGTTATACCACCGCCAAAATCATTATATTTTCTATGCATGAAGCGGTTTCTTTTGCTTCGCAAGCGCTAAAAGCGGGCGTGCGTGGCTATGTGACCAAAACGGGCGTGGCAGAAGATCTATTAGCCGCCATCACCGAAGTGGCGCGTGGCAAAACGTTTTTGAGTGCAGAGATTGCACAAAAAGTGGCTTTGCAAACATTGATGGGCGATGACGATCCCTTGCATCAACTTTCATCACGCGAATTTGAGATTTTCAGATTGTTGGCCGAAGGTCGGAAAGTAGAGGAAGTAGCAGAAATGCTCAAAATCAGCCAAAAAACAGTGGCTAATTACTACACCATGATTAAGCAAAAACTCGGCGTTTCTAGCCCGATAGAAATGGTGCGATTAGCCATTAGACACGGCTTGATTGATAGTTAATTACGCATTACAGATTTTGAGAGTTCGTTAAAAAGCAGGGCATTTAATAGGGTTAACTAATAAAAGTTAACCCTTTTATTTTACGAAATAATCAATTATTCAGTTTATAAAAGCAAAAAAAAGCCACACAGTCGAAACTGCGTGGTTTTCAAGGGGGTGTAACTTTTGAGGGCTACTAGTTAACTTTGGAGATAACTAGGTATTAATGTACGTCATTAGCTAAATTTCATCCTAGGAAATGGGACGAAAAAACGTTGGGATTTTATCCCGAATGTTTTCGACTAAATTCTTATTAACTTACTTATTTATATGTGATAAATATTAGATTAAAGACCGATAGAATTAATGTATTAGATTAAATTAGTTTATTAACAGTATGTTTTTATTTATTTAATGTTAGCTGTTTAATTTCTACTGCAATCGCAGTGCCTTGTGCTGGAATGCTGACTATATGCAACGTGCCAGCTAATGCTTCAACCCTTTCTGCGATACCCAACAGGCCATAACAAGCTTGCTTGTGGTTATCGGTGGTTTTTTGGTTAACGTCAAATCCAATGCCATTATCTTGCACGGTAATATTCAATATCGTATCGGCATTTTTAATCACCACTTGTATTAAAGTGGCTTGTGCGTGTTTGGCAATATTGGTGAGCGCTTCTTGCACAATTCTAAAAATAGCGATGTTGGTATTTTCTGGTAAGCCGTCAATATCGCCAGTAATTTCTAATCGATATTCTGTATTTTTTTGTGTATTAACATCAATTTTTTCATGACTATTCAAGCTGCTATTCGCGTTAACTTTCCAAGTGTCTATCATGTGCTCAATCGCGGCAGATAAACCTAACTCATCTAAAGCCACTGGCCGCAAACTGTGCATCATGCGTCTAGTCGTGTTGTAAGCGTGGTCGGCACTGCTGCTAATGCGTTGCGCTGCAAAAAGCGCAGCATCGTTATTAGCATCATCTATCAGCAAGCTGGTATGCGCTTTAATGGCGTTTAAGTATTGCCCCAAATCATCATGCAAATGCTGTGCAATGCTTTTGCGTTCATCTTCTTGAATTTGTAGTAAACGCTGCAACAAGGAGTGGTTGTACAAAATCAGTTTGCGCGATTCATTGATGCGGCGTTTTGCAAACCACATTAACGCCAATAAAAAGCCCAATAATGCAAAGATCAGCTCATCGATGTCGCTGGTTTTTTCGTATTGTTGTGCCCATTCGTAAAAGTGATCCGACACATTAAAAAAACTTGATAGGGCGTATGACACCACAAATGCCAGTAAAACGCCGATTAATTCAATGATGATATTTTGTTGATGTTGTTTGTTATCAACAAAGTTGGGGGTAACTTTCACAGATTATTCTAGGCTCAATAATGAATCATACAAAATGCTTGATATGCCAGTGACAAACAATCGTAAAACTCACTATATTAAGTAGGAAAAACTCCCTTAATCGCTTGAACGTATTTTGCAGAATACCTAACGACTATTTCGTAGCTATAATGAATTTTAGAATCTGCTTGAATGGATTTTCATCTCTTACTATTCCAGCTTTTCATTCAAAAATTTCCAGCGAATTTGAGTTACTTCCGAAAAATGAAAAAATGTTTAGCAATAATTAATAGTGTTCTTTTGTTGTACGCACCAATTGCATTTTCTACACCTTTTGCCTATGTGACCAATCAAGGCGAGCACACAGTTTCAGTGGTCGATTTAGCTACAAATCAATCGATTTCAACTGTTAAGGTTGGCACTGCGCCAGTCGGAGTGGCGATAGATCCTAGGCAAAACCGCGTGTATATCTCGAATGTAGAAAGCCGTTCTGTTTCTGTGTTGGATATGTTGACCAACCAAGTAATACACGAAATCAAGCTAACCATTGCGCCAGTTGGTTTAGTGCTTAATAAAAGTGGCAGCCAGCTTTTTGTTGCGGATTGGTTTCATGATCAAGTATTGGTAATAGATACCAAAACCTACGCACAGACGCATGCGATTGCAATGGGCAAAGCACCGGCAGGCATGGTGTTAAGTCGCGATGGTGTAAGTTTATACGTGGCGAATCGCGATAGTAATGATGTGGGCGTGATTGATACTAAAACCATGCAAATCATCCACAAAATCGCAGTGGGAAAACATCCGTTTGGTATGGTGTTATCGGGCGATGGCAAGCTGCTTTATGTGGTGAATGTTGAAAGCAATTCTGTTTCAGTCATCGATGTGCATCGCGATGTGGTGATTGCCACCATTCCAGTCGGCAATCATCCTTATTGTGCGACTAGTAACGGCGATGGCAGTCGCATTTATGTCACCAATACGCAATCAGATACGGTATCAGTCATCGATACTAAAACGCAAAAGGTGATTGCCACTATTAAAGTGGGCGGCACGCCTGAAGGCATTAGTTATGACATGGTACATGACCGTGTTTATGTCGCCAGCTGGATGGATAACGAATTGACGGTGATTGATGTTACGACCAACCAAGTGATAAAACATATTCCAACAGGTAAAGAAAGCCGTGCCTTCGGACAATTTATCGCATCGCCTTCTGTGCCATAAATTTCATATCTTCCTTATTAATGCAGGAAAAAATCCCGTATTGATTCGTGACCTTATGCGTACCAAATAAGCAGTGACGAAGTTATTGTGTTGACTGATTTATTAGAAGTTAACGGTAGGTTTTCAGTTATATCAACCAGCCTTACAATCATTTAGACATTCAAAAAAGAATACTCAAAGCAACTTTAGATATTCAAATGGATTTTTTAATCAAATTAATAGGTTAAGTCCATAGAGTTAAGTCTAAATTTATTTAATTGGTTTTGTTAGGGGTTTTAATATCATGCAAGTGTCACATTCCATTTTAGTTTCCACCTTATTGTCTACGCTTTTTATCGCCGCCAATGCTTTTGCAGAACCTTTCGCCTATGTGCCTAACGAAAAAGATGGCAAAGTATCGGTGATTGATACAGCGACAGATAAAGTGGTTGGCACACTACCTAAAAAAGGCACGTTTGGAAAACAAATCCAAGCGGTGGCGCTTAATCCTGAAGGCACAAAATTATACGTAGTGGTACGCGATAAAAATGCAGTTGCCATTGTGGATATTAAAGAAGGCAAGCAAATCGGTTTAGTTAAAGTGGGCGATGAGCCCGAAGGGATTGATGTTTCGCCTGATGGCAGCACACTTGCAGCTTGTTTAGAAGAAGAGAATGCCGTTTCATTTGTAGATTTAGCTACCGCAAAATTAGTGCATACAGCGAAAACGCAAGGCCGTAACCCAGAACACTGTGTTTACTCACCAGAAGGTAAGTGGCTGTTGGCAAGTAATGAAGAAAGTGGCGATGTGGACGTGATTGATGTGCAAACGCATACGTCCGTGCATTTGATTAAGGCCACTAAACATCCGCGCGGCATTGGCTTTTCACCCGATGGCAAGCTAGCTTATATCGCTAATGAAGCTGCTAATTTAGTGGAAGTGGTTTCAGTTGGTGATTGGAAAGTATTGCACCGCATTAAGGTTGGATTACGCTCGAATGGTGTGAAAGTGTCGCAAGATGGTAGTCGTGTATATGTAAGCAATGGTGGCGATCACAATATCAGCGTGATTGATGCTGCAAATAGCACTGTGATTACGACTATTCCTGTCGGGCAGCGCCCATGGAATATGGCGCTAACGCCTGATGGCAAAAAGCTTTATGTGGCGAATGGCCGTAGCAATAGCGTTTCGGTGATTGATACGGCAGAAAACAAAGTGTTAAGTGAAATTCAAGTAGGGAAATTGCCTTGGGGCGTAGTGATTCATTAGCTTTTTTATTAAACTAATCTATTAGGTTAACCATATAAATAACTGAATAAATTAGTTTTTTATATCATAGCGTCGTTTGCTGGCGCTTATATTCTTTGCGCTTCATCGTCATATATTCTTCTTGTTCTACTTCATGCAATTGGCGCGCGTAGCTCTCGTTGCTGGTATACCAAAGCTGTAGACTTTTTTCCAGCTGATTATCTGGTGCTGCATTCTGCGCGGCTAAATATGCATCAATCGCCAAATAATAACGCATGGTATTACGTTCAACTACGCCTCTTACGCCTTGAATATAATCTGGCTGCGCATTTGTGTGTTTATCTGTTGTGGTAAAGCCCACTTTATCTCGGCCAATCGTCGCTAAATAGGTTTTCATCGCAAGACGCCCGCTTAAACCGAAGGAATAAGTGTAAGTAAAATGCAGAAAAGTTTGCCCATCTTTAAGTGGAATAGATTCGATCCAAATGCGGTAATTAGACGTACCCAAAGGGCCTTTTTCAGCATTGAGTTGAATGGCGAAGTAATCAGCAGCGCTATTCATTTCGCGATAATTAAACGCTACGCGAGTTGTATCTTCTAACGGCTGATCATATTTCTTGCCCAAGTTAACATTTAAAATCGTGCCATTTTTGTCGTTAGCTGCTTGGCAATATTTAATATTAAGGTGCAATATCAACACATCACACCAATGTGCAGAGTTGTTCAGCGCGGTATTTACCTTAGCAAAAGGGTGGTTAACCACCGCGTAAATCTCACCTTTTAGATTATCCGATGATTCTGCTGAATTCAGATAAAGCGGGCGCTTAAATTGATTATTATTCAGCTGGTTAGCTAACTCTGTATATTTTGCCTTCAATGCCTTTGCATTATTTTCAGCGTTCGCAGTTCCTGCTGCAATCGCTTGATTAAAGCCCAAAATAAGGCTGCATATCAGTAAAACATTCTTTAATAATTTCATCTTTAATTTTCGTTTAAGCCTTTTTAATTGAACCTACTCTTAAGATTATAAATCTTGCGTTATAAAAATCTTGCCCATAAACGCGCAGCCTGTTCTTTTAATCTAAAACTAACAGAGCGTTTACGCCAATCTTCTAATGTGATTTGTTTGGATTCAGTTAAATCTTTCTCAAACATTTGCTGCATTTTCCCAGCAAAATCTAGACCCAACATCACGGCATTGATTTCCTGATTATTTACAAAGCTGCGCCAATCTAAATTGGTAGAGCCAATGGTTGCCCAAACGCCATCGATTTCCGCCGTTTTGGCATGTAACATTGCGCCTTCTCTCTCGTATATTTTGACGCCAGCACTCAGCAATTCATCGTAAAACGAGCGTGACGCATGAAAAACCAAACTAGAATCCGTTTTCTCTGGCAATAAAAGTCGCACATCTACACCACGCGCAACGGCTTCTTTCAGCGCAGCCAGCAGTTGTGGGTCTGGCACAAAATAAGCATTGGTTAAAAAAACTTGCGTTTCTGCACTGTTAATCGCCGAAATCAGCGTTGAGTAAATTTGGCTATAAGGCTCATCTGGCGTGCTACCAATCGCGCGCACGATTTCATTGCCTTGATTGGTTAACGTGGGATAGTAATTTTTTTGCGCTAACTCACGGCCTTTTTGCGCCTTCCAAGTATCAAAATATAACTTTTGAAATTCCGCCACCACTGGGCCTGTCATTTGCATATGCGTATCGCGCCAAGGTGTGCCTTCAATCTCTGAAACCACTGGCGCATGCGGCGGATTATTGACTAAAACAGGGCCAAGGTTTGGGTTGCCAATATTTGAATGAATAGAGTTTGCGTCTTCAGCTTTTATTTTTTCATGGGTTTTTTTAGGTTTGCTTTTTGAGTTGCCAGAATAACCACCACCAAAGGAACCGCTGGAATACACGCTGCTGATATTAATGCCGCCAACAAACGCAGTTTCGCCATCTACAATTAATAATTTGCGATGATCACGCTGATTCACATCCCAGCCTTTTCGTGTATCTAATGGGTTAATCGGGTTGTATTCCAGCACGTTTACGCCAGCATCAGTTAGTTTTTTGAAGAAATCTTTAGGCGTGCTACTACTGCCAACACTGTCATAGATCAAATTGACCTGCACGCCACTTTGTTGTTTTTGGATAAACAGATTAGAGAATTTTTGACCGATCTCGTCATCCTCAATAATATAAGTTTCCATATTGATATGGTCTTTAGCGTTTTCAATGGCCGAAATCATCGCTTTATAAGTAGCCGGACCATCGATCAGTAGTTCTACTTTATTGCCAATAATCAGTGGGCTGCCAACAATCTCCGATTCCAGCGCCAAATGCCTGTCGAAAATATTAGTATCTTCGCCATTCCTTTTAAGTCTGGCTAATATGGCCTTGCTTTGGGCATTGCTTAAACTGCCTTGCGCGCCTTCCAGCTTAACCTTGCGTGGTGATTGCATTGCCATATCTGGCGTGATTAGTGGGATAGACGAACAGCCCACAATCAATATTGTAGAGAGGGCTATAACTAATTTAGTTGTTACCGATTTAGCTGTTAATAATTTATTCAGAATGTTTGTTTGAATTTTCACCAATAACCCCTAACTTTCCCCAGTGATTTTGTTCTAATTTTTGTTAGTTTTAATATTATTTATTTAATATTATTTAATCGATATTTTTTATTATCTAATGTTTGATATATCGCTAATCTACACGCAATCTATCAGAAAAAATTAGCCGTTTGCGTGCGTTATCGCACAGAGCATTTTTTAAAATATATTCATCATGCATTATGGCAATTTTGAAGCTAAACCTTAACCCTAAATTTAATGGAGTAATGTATGAAAAACGTTAAAACGATCTCTAGTATTTTAACAATAGCCGCTTTGGCAACATTGGTGGCTTGTGCTGGCACCGCCAAAAAAGAAAGCACTGGCGAATATATTGACGACAGCTTGATTACGACAAAAGTAAAAGCCGCTGTTTTAAATGAGCCAACACTAAAATCTTCAGAAATCAATGTAGAAACATTTAAAGGCGTGGTGCAATTAAGCGGTTTTGTTAACTCACAAGCGGATATTGCAAAAGCAGCTGAAGTGGCGCGTGGCGTAAAAGGCGTTACATCCGTTAAAAACGATACGCACCTTAAAGCAAAATAATAGTCCAAATTTAAATAGTGCTAATGAATGTTCATTTATTTAGCACTATTTAATTAGTATTCTGTTGGATTAATCAGTTAACTTAACCATTTAAATGACTCAAATATTGAGTTAACTTATAAAAAAAGGAACCGATATGATTTGGGATCAAATTGAAGGCAACTGGAAGCAGCTGAAAGGCAATGTGAAAGAGCAGTGGGGCAAGTTGACAGACGACGATCTGGATGTGATTAATGGTCAACGTGAAGCATTATCTGGCAAAATTCAAGCGACATATGGACTGACAGAAAATGATGCGCACAGCCAAATATCTGATTGGGAAACGATGCTGACAAACCTTGCCAAGCCAGATGCTAGAGTGACAAAAGAGAGCGGTGCAAAACCATTGCCAGATGATAAAGAGTAGTTTTTATCAGATTTAAAGTGTTAACTATTTTGATTAACTAATTTATATAAGTATATGAATTAACTGATATTAGTTATATATTTTTATATGAATAGTTAATATCTTTAAATAACAACAGTAAAAAAACGGCGCTTTAAAAGGCGCCGTTTTTTGTTTGTATTGCTTTAGTTTTTTCTAATTAAGTTTTGGTTACCTAATGGTTAGCAGTGAGTTTATCTACAGCGTAAAACCTAATCGCCAAGAATCTCTGCAATCGGCTGCAAATGTTCCACATGTTCGCATACTACTTTCATGATAACGATGATTGGAATGCCAAGCAGCATGCCCCATACGCCCCACAACCAGCCGAAAAATAGCAGTGCAACGAATATGGCAGCAGCGTTCATTTTTGCGATGCGGCCTGTCATCCATGTGGTGACGAATACGCCTACAAAAGTGGCAATCAATACCGAGCTGCCAGAAATCAACAATGCCATCACAAATGAATCAAATTGCATATAAGCGGCCATGCCAGTGGCGGCGGCGATAGCGACTGGGCCGAAGTAAGGCACAATATGCAAGAAACCAGCCGCAACCGACCAAGCGCCCGCATTTTCTAAGCCAAACAACCGTAGCGCAACCCACATCATCAAGCCGACCAACACATTTGTGACTACCAACATCAGCATATAACGTTGAACAGAATGATTGATTTCATTCAGCATATTGACAGTGATTTTTTTGCGAGAAGCCGATGGCCCAGCAAGTCTGACCATTTTTCGTTTAAAGGTATCGCCAGATAATAATAGGAAATAAGCCAGAAAAATCATGGCGATAGCTTCGCCGATAAAACCCATGAAACCAAGCGATCCACGCCATAGATAGTTTTCGATATTGAATTTTCGTTCATCTATCACTACATGCATGATGCGCTTTTTAGACAGCGCGTTGCTGCCGACAGCGGCGGTGGCTTTTTCTACTTGGTTCGCCGCAATTTGCATCTTTTGAATATTAGATAGCGGTTCGCCTTGTTTTTTTACAAATTGAGAGGTGAGCTTGGTAGCGGCTTCTGGCAGTGTGGCGATAATCGATTCCACTTGGCTACGCAAGATATAACCCGAAAAAATCAACCCAGCGATAACGGCCAAAATCACCAAAGTAGAGCCGACGAAACGCGGAATTTTTATTTTCTCTAGCCACAGGACGATGGGATTTAATGTGTAAGACAGCAATATGCCAAGCAACATAGTGATGATAAAACTCTGTGCCCAATCAAGCGTGAACACAATCGCCAGCGTCATAATGACGACTAGCGCAACGTTAGTCATCTGCTGCTTATTGGGCGTAGTTGGCAAGATGCTACTTGCTGGTGATTCGCTTGGATTCTCGTTTGTGGGCGTTGTTTCCATGATTTTTAGCTGCTCTGAGTGAAAGAAAACGTAAAAGTAAAAATGACATACAAATGAATCGTGAATCTTTCCCAAACGAATCAATGGATTGATAGCATACAAAAAAACCTTTGAAATTCAAAGGTTAATTGTGGTTTTATTGATTTTTCATCAAAGTTGTAGGATATTTGTAAATAAAGTTATGTGACTTATCGACTATGTTAGTTGTCGTACATACTTGTTTTTGCGATTGTACTAATATATTGACTGAATAAAGTTAACCTAAAATTTAGGTTAACTTTTAAATGCTGCGGCTTTTTAAATAGTGCACAAAACGATAAAAATCATCCAATTGATTTAGATTAACCTTTAAAGAAAGTGAACAATAAAAATCATGCAAAATAATCATTTTTCAGAACATACTCATAAATCAGTACTATTTGTGCCAAAACTATTGGCTGTAGTAATCGCCAGCGCAGTTTTGGCATTATCCGCTTGTAGTTCAGATGTTAAATCTGACACTAAAAATGGCAGCCTTGTTGGTTTTGGGCCTAATCCAACTTTAGATGCACCCAATAAAAAATTAATCCCCACTGTGAATATTGCACCAGCGATTGGCTGGCCAGATAAAGCGAAACCAACTGTTGCGGCGGGCCTATCAGTCGCTGCTTTTGCGCAGGGATTAGATCATCCGCGTTGGTTATATGTACTGCCAAATGGTGATGTGTTGGTCGCAGAAACCAATGGTCCGCCAAAAGGGGATACAGGTTTCGGTATCACTAAACAAATCAGAGGCTGGATAATGGGCAAAGTGATGACAAAAGCGGGTGCTGGTGTGCCAAGCGCTAATCGCATCATGTTGTTGCGCGATACCGATAATGATGGCGTTGCAGATGTGAATACGGTGTTATTAGATGGCTTAATGTCGCCTTTTGGTATGGCATTGGTGGGCGATGAACTTTATGTAGCTAATGCCGATGCGGTGGTTAAATTCCCTTACAAAGAGGGCGATTTGAAAATCACTGCGCCTGGTACTAAAGTGGTCGATTTGCCTGGCGGCCCCATCAACCATCATTGGACTAAAAATATTATCGCCAACAAAGATGGTACCAAATTATATGTAACAGTCGGCTCTAACAGTAACGTGGCCGAAGACGGCATGGAAGTTGAAGTTGGCCGTGCGACTATATGGGAAGTAGATATAAAAACCGGCAAACATCGTCTGTTTGCCGAAGGTTTGCGTAACCCAAACGGTTTAACTTGGGAGCCCGAAACTGGCGCACTTTGGACTGTGGTGAATGAGCGTGATGAGCTGGGCGATGATTTAGTGCCAGATTATTTAACATCGGTGCAAGATGGCGCTTTTTACGGCTGGCCGTATAGTTATTACGGCCAAAATGTGGATGAGCGCGTGCAGCCACAAAGACCAGAGTTAGTCGCTAAAGCCATTTCACCCGATTACGCTTTGGGTGCGCATACGGCTTCGCTAGGTTTAGTTTCATCTGCAAATGCGAAATTAAGCCCAACATTTACCAATGGCATGTTTATCGGCCAACATGGTTCATGGAATCGAAAACCAGCAAGCGGCTATAAAGTAATTTATGTGCCATTTGTGGAAGGAAAACCTGCCGGTACGCCAATAGATGTACTGACTGGATTTTTAAGCCCAGCGGGTGAAGCTTACGGTAGACCAGTTGGCGTAGCGATTGATAACAAAGGCGCTTTACTGGTGGCAGATGACGTAGGCAATAAGGTTTGGCGCGTGATGGCTGATGCGGGTAAAACTGCTGAAGTGGCAAAATAAGCACTACTAGATAAAACTGACAGGTTTAAATTAAAAAACTTAACCAATAAAAATGGTTAAGTTTTTTTAAGCCAATTCAATACACAAAGTTGATAAACTTTATTCGGTTATTGCTGTTTTGAATAGCCGATTAACCCGACAAATCCTCTGACTAATCCATACGCCAGCCAAGATAAAAAACGCTTGAACATATGTCGATTAGACCATTCTTCTGGCAGCACGTGGTAAGCGGAATTGTCGATGGAATGCAGGATATCCGCGCGTAATTCTGTCGCAAATGCTTTATCTTTAACGACAACATTCGCCTCACGCGCCAGCAATAAACTAAATGGATCAATATTTGAAGAGCCAACGGTTGCCCACTCATAGTCGATTACTGCGACTTTACTGTGCATATAACCTTGACGATATTCATAGATTTCAATACCGTTTTTTAAAAACACGGCATAAAAAGCATGTGTGGCGAACATTAAAAAATATTCCATACGGCCTTGCAGCAACAATTTAACGCTTACGCCCCGTTTGGCTGCGGCTAACAAAGCCATGCGAAAGCGTCGACCTGGCACAAAATAAGCATTGGCAATAATGATTTCGGTTTTTGCTTGTGCAATTGCGGTTAAGTAGGCACTTTCGATATTGCGCCTATTCAATACGTTATCGCGCAATATAAATGCTGCAAGCATATTTGTAGTATTTGGCTTGAGTTGTTCATCTTGTGCAGTTTTAGCAGCTTTTAGGTTATCAGGCTGTAAATGCAAAACAGAAATACGCCGCCAAAGCTTTTTAACGCTACTTAAGATAGCTGGCAGTAATTTGCCTTCTACACGCACTGCGTAATCAATACGCGGCGGCGTATTATCTGGCACGTTGTAGTCATCGATAATATTAATGCCGCCTACAAAGCCGACTTTGCCATCGATAACGCTCACTTTTCGGTGCATGCGGCGTAATCGACTTTTTTTCAATGTCCAAGGAGATATTTTGGGGCGGTAAAACATTAACTTTACGCCAGCAGTTTCCAATTCTTTTACAAATTTAGCGGGTAAATCTTTGCAGCCAAAACCATCTAATAATACATTTACCGCTACACCGCGTTGCGCAGCGCGTTTTAACGCTTTGCCGATGCGAATACCAATCTTGTCTGTTTCATAAATATAAGTTTGCAGGTAAATCTCACGCGTGGCGCTATCGATTGCAGCTTCAAGTGCAGGAAAGTATTCGATGCCGCTACGCAATAACTGTATTTGATTACCGCTAATAAAAGCATTTTTGGTTTTTTTAGTATTTAGGATTTTGTTAATGCTTGGCATTTTTAATTATAGGCAGAATTTACATAGAAAATCATGATTTAGTCAGTGTCGCTGTCAAAATCGCATGGTCTGATAGCTTGATAAATTTTGGCCCAGAATGCACTTCCACATTTTTAATCTCAAATCCACGCACATAAATACGATCCAGCCTTAACATCGGCAACCATGATGGAAAACTACGTGCATGTTTGCCAGTGTGATACTCGAATACCTCATGTAAATGCAAACGTTTAGCAAATTTTTTGCCTGCAAGTGTGCTCCAATCATTAAAATCGCCTGCAATAATCAATGCCGCATCGGCTGGCACATGCGCTTCAATATAATCTGCTACGGCTAATAATTGCTGCTGTCGCCAGCGCGCAAATAAACCTAAATGCAGGCAAATGGCATGTAAAGGTTTATCCCAACCTAGCACGTTGATTTCACAATGTAGCATGCCGCGATTTTCTGAAGTGTGTGCAGAAATATCTTGATTATGCGTATTAATAATAGGGAATTTTGATAGCAATGCGTTGCCATGATGCCCAGCTGGATACACGGAATTTTTGCCATAAGCGTAATCTGGCCAGACGGAATCAGCTAAAAACTCGGCTTGACCTGCGGCAGGCCATGCCAAATAGCGTTTACTTTTAAGTGAGTGCACATCTTGCACTTCTTGCAAAAACACCACATCTACCTGTAATTGTTGCAGCAAAGCTTTTTGATGATGCAGTGCAAAACTGGCATCGAAGTGTGTGGAGCCTTTATGGATATTGAATGTGGCAATACGAAAATCTTGCTGCATGTTGCGCCTAATCTTGAAATATTAATATTCAAGATACCATAACAAGACCAAATTTGAAGTAGGAAAGCGCTGACAATAAATACAGCCATGTCCTATGTTTGATTTGTAGGGTTTTATTCAGAATGGAGTCTCAAAATTAGTAATTGAAGAGAACCTCATGAATACACTACTCAAAGCAATCTCTGACCAACCAATCAAATTAGCAGCCTCATTTCCTACTCATTCAGGTTCTGTTGATTCGCTTGTGGCTGATTCAATGGGCACGAGACAAAATCTATTGTTGGCATCGTTGCCATACTCTGAGTTAAGTCTTTGGGAACATGAATTGGAATTAGTTGATTTAAAACTCGGCCAAATACTGTGCGAGCCAGGCATTAAGCATACACACGTTATTTTCCCGACTACAGCCATTGTATCGTTACTTTACACGACGCAAGAGGGTACATCATCTGAAGTTTCAGTGGTTGGTAAAGATGGTGTAGTTGGCATGTCAGTATTTATGGGCGGTAATGAAACACCAAATCAAGCTATGGTGCAAAGTCCAGGTAAAGCTTATCGCTTAAGTACCAGAATGGCAAAAAACATTAGTAATAGAAACGGGCCCTTGTTGCACATGTTGCTGAATTACACGCAAATAATGATTACACAAATAGCGCAAACTGCCGTTTGTAATCGTCACCACTCAATCGATCAACAATTATGCCGTCGCCTATTAATCGGTTTGGATTTATTAGAAGACAACGACTTAATGATGACACAAGAATTATTGGCGAGCTTATTAGGGGTGCGCCGCGAAAGTGTGACAGCTGCAGCACTTAAATTGCAAGAGGCAGGTGTCATCAGTTATTCACGCGGCCATATTAGAGTGTTAAATCGTAATCTTTTAGAGCAACGTTGTTGCGAATGTTACGGCATTGTGAAAAACGAACAGAAAAGATTGATGCCGACTAAATCTAAATTAAGCAGTCAAGCGTATAGCCGATTGAGTGTTGTACAAAATCACTAATAAGCAACTGCTGAATAGCATTTTAGCAAATCGCATTTTTAGAGTTTTTTATTTAAATAAGGTTGGAACAGGGATTGGCGATGAATTGGAATGAGATTCAAATGTGAATATTTTGATGCGTTAAGGGGATGAAAATGAATAGAGACAGAGAAGGCAGCAATTGGTCTGAATTAAAAGGTCGGGCTAAACGGCAATTTGTGACTTTGGGTAATGATTTGTTTTCCCCTTTATTTTCAAATGATGCTGAAGTTTTAAAAGAACCATTCAACGGCGTAGATGTGATTAAGAAAGACAGCGTAAAAGCGCTTAAGAATGACCTTGCAAAAAAGCATTTAAAAGACTTGAGCAAGATGTTTGAGAGCAAGTCTAGCTATAACGTGATTAATATTGTGCCGCTTTTGAAAAAGCTGCCATGAAAATTTTTAATTGCACCAAAACGCACTTTATACAAAAGGATCTGGGAGATTACAGCGTTGAATTTGACATGATTGATGGGGTGCAGGCTAAGATTAATAGCATTTTAAATGCGAGTAGCAGGCCAACTGAAAATCCTTTATTTGAGATATCTCAACATATTAAGTCAAAAAAACGGGCTGATTAACCAAACAATTATGATTAATATACAAAAAAACCCACTCACCTCATTTAGTTTATTTTCTTTAGGATTATTTACTTTAGCGATAATTTTTAGTGGTAAATCCATGGCAGATAATATGCCGTTGGAGCAGTATGTTTTGCTGCATAAAGGCGGCCAGATGGCACATAAATCTACACAATTGTCTGCCAAAACATCTCAAACTGATCAGTCCAAGTTTCTAATGAGGGAAGATGGCTTAAACAATAGTCTTATCTTGAATAAAAATACTGCGCTTAAGTATGAGCATTTGATCGATCACCGCATTTTTGCAAGCCCGAAAAATGTGAAATTGGCAAAGCGCATCGCAATGTAAGTTTTAAAAAATAAGTCTCGAAAAATATTATTTTAAAAAGGTAATAACAAAATGAACCTTAAATTAAAATTTTTATTACCAAATGTCAAAGCTGCGCACAAAGCAAGTGAAGCGATGTTACTTGCGCGTGTTGAATACAAGGATGTCAGTTTTTTGGCGAAGCCTGGTACTGATTTAGGCGAGTTGCCAGAGGCAAATGCAATAGAAGCGACTAATACTTTACATGAAGGCTTAAAAGGGGTTTTGATGGGCGCCGGTATTGGTTTATTGGGCGGTTTGTATGTATTGTATTTTCCCAAATGGTTTACAGATTCACCAACTTGGTTCACCAATGCAACGCCTTTGGCTATCTTAGTGATCACCAGTGTAATGGGCGCAGCCGCAGCGGCATTCGGCGCTGCTTTATTGGGTTTTAATGTATTAAATAGCGATTTAAGGCAGTTTAAAAGACGTATAGATGACGGCGCAGTGTTAATGATTGTGGCAACACCATTTAATCGCGCAAAAGAGATTCGTGAAGTCGTAAAAAAATTGCATTTGAAATATTAAAAGGCAACTAGGCACACCTGTGTGTGCCATTAAACATTCTGACTGTAAATTTACAATTGCGATTTTACAATTGACGCTAAAGTCTCTAATAGCTTTTCTTGCATCGGTCTATTCTTCCATTGCTCATAGGTAATAGGGTGAGAATTTGCCCAGTCATCATTAAATATCTTCAATTGATTCAGAGCAAAACTCTCATCCAACACATTCAAATTCGCTTCATCGTTTAATCTAAAAGAGCGATTATCAAAATTAGTTGAACCCACTGAAACCAATAAAGTATCCACTATAAAAATCTTACAGTGATACATAGTGGGTAAATATTCAGCGATTTCAATCTTGGCTTTCAGTAACTCTCCCCAACTAGCTTTTGAGGCTTTTCTAACCAGTTCGGCATCGGTATATTTGCCTGGCGTGATAATGCGAATTTTGACACCACGTTTAACTGCACTCAAAAGCGCTTCAATCGTTAATTGGTCTGGCACAAAGTACGCACTGGATAATTCGATGGTTTTATAGGCGGCTGTAATTGCCATTAGATACATCAGCTGCATGGAGTCACTGCCGCCGCTAGGTGAGCTGCTGAACATTTGCATAGGCAATTTTCCAGTAGTTTCAAGTAGCGGAAAATAGCGCTCACTATGCAGTACTTGGCCTTTTGATTTTATCCAATTATCCATAAACACTGCTTGCATTTGGCTGACAGCCGGGCCAGTGACTTTAAAATGACAGTCGCGCCATTCGTTCGGATTTCTTGCATCGCCTCTCCATTGATCAGCGATTCCCACGCCACCAGTGAACCCTATCTTGCCATCGATGATTAATAATTTGCGATGAGTGCGATTATTCAGCCGGGCAAAGTGGCTCCAATGTGGTTTATGGTAACGTTGAACCTGCACGCCAGCCTCACGCATTTTATCGATTTGCGCCGTTTCCATTTTAATACTCCCCAGCCAATCCAATAAGACATGCACATTAACACCTGCAGTCGCACGCTCACTTAACGAGTTTGAAAACTCCTCACCAATGCTGCCTGACCAATAAATAAATGTCTCAAAAGTAATGGTATCTTGCGCATTTTTGATTGCGTCCAGCATGGGCGGAAAAATCTCATTGCCATTGATAAAGACTTGTATGTCATTTCCACAAATAAACGGTGGACCTAATAATGCACTGACCGAACGCGAAAATTGTGGATTAGCGACATCATAATGGGACTGTAAATTACGATGTATTTTCTTCTCCGCAGTAATAAAGTTCATCAACATGACAAAGCAGAAAGCGGTGATTAGAATCGTTAATAGTATGAGCATGTTGAATAGTAATTATTTTTACCCTAAAAATATGGTTAAGTCTGCAGATGTGCGTGTTGTGGTTTAAGCTTTTAAAAACTAAAAATGGCGTTGAAAACTGCTGAATCAGATGTAAATAATCCCTACCAATATTGATAGGGATTATTCCTTTGGATGATGTGATATCCGCGTTTTGACTGCTTATTTATTAGGTGGAAAACTAAATTTTACCCATCAGCACCAATACGATTAGTATAACAACCACTAAACCTAAACCACCACTTGGGCCGTAACCCCAGCTTTTACTGTGACCCCAACTTGGCAGTGCGCCAACCAGCATTAAAATTAATACAATTAAAAGTATCGTCCCCAAACTCATGATGTTCCCCTCGTTGAAAAAATGATTAGTTAAAAATGACTATTTAATTTTTATCGCTTTGCTTATACAGCTTTAGTTTTATCAATCTAGCATTTAATGCTTTTCTGGCACTATTTCAGGCGGCATATTGGCTTCTGGCGGCGGAATAATAATATTCGTGTCGCCTTTAGGCTCAGTGGGGTGGATTTTAATTTCCTCATCGCCTGATTTTTCTGTATCTGTTCTAGTGTTTGCATCAATACCTTCATCGCCCGATTGATGCGGGACACCAGTTGCTCCAGAAGAGTGTTCTGAAGATTCCGGCGTAGGCACTAGTGTTGGCTCATCTGGCAAATTAGCTGGGGCTGGTTTATTACACGCAGTCAAACTTAATAGCGCAATTGCAGCAGAAGTAATGATTAAATGATTCATGATAAATCCTCATTAACAGTAAAGCCTAAACAAAAAACTTAACCTAATTTAATGCTTAAGTCTTTTTAATTCAGTGCGTTATCGCACATAAGATTAAAATCATCAGTTGAGCGATAGTTAACCCAAATAAATGATGAATAAAATTGCTTAACCCGTTTAAACTCAATACTATTCTAGTCATTTAGTTCGGATTAAGCAGATGGAAACTCCCGCAGGAAAAGGCGCAGATGGCTACGGTTTTAATTTTGATAATAGCTATTTAAAATTGCCGTCTATTTTCTATAAAACACAACAGCCGACTCCAGTTAACAATCCAGAAATCGCATTATTTAACGATTCGTTAGCCTTGGAGTTGGGTTTGAATGTCGAAGCACTTAAAAAAAATGGTAGCCAATTTCTAGCAGGGAATGTGCTTGTTGACGGCAGTGAACCTATTGCGCAGGCTTATGCGGGCCACCAATTTGGGCATTTCAATATCTTAGGCGATGGGCGTGCAATATTGTTGGGCGAGCATGTCACATTCAATAAACAACGCGTTGATATTCAGCTAAAAGGTTCAGGCAGAACGCCATATTCGCGCTCGGGTGATGGTCGTGCGGCATTAGCGCCAATGTTGCGCGAATACGTTATGAGTGAGGCAATGGTTGCACTGGGCATTCCAACTACAAGAAGCCTTGCAGTGACGACAACTGGTGAAGCTGTTTATCGTAACTTTGCAAATCCAGGTGCTGTTTTAACGCGTATAGCTGCCAGCCATATTCGTGTGGGTACGTTTCAATTTGCCGCTACCACTCAAAATCCGCAAGAGCTTAAAGCATTGGCTGATTACACGATTAATCGGCATTTTTCTAATCAAAAGCTTGGTAATCAAGCATTAACTAAAACGGGTGAAACTGACAATCCATATCTAAAATTACTGACACAGGTGATTGATTTACAAGCTTCGCTAATCGCCAAATGGATGCATGTTGGCTTTATCCACGGCGTGATGAATACCGATAATATGAGTATCTGTGGCGAGACGATAGATTATGGCCCATGCGCATTTATGAACGCTTATCATCCTGAAACGGTGTTTAGTTCGATTGATGCCAACGGACGTTACGCTTATGGTAATCAGCCCAAAATTGCGCACTGGAATCTGATCAGATTTGCTGAAACGTTATTGCCGTTGATTGATGAATCAGAAGAAAAATCGATTGCGCTTGTGACGGAATATCTACAAGAATATCCCAATAAATTTCTAGCATTTTGGCTTGCTGGTATGAGGAAAAAACTGGGGATTTTTAATCAGGAAGAGGACGATTTAAAGCTTGCAGAAGATTTGCTGGTTTATATGCAAAAAAACAAAGCAGACTTTACCAATACATTTAGATATCTGGCTAAATCATTAAAAGATGAAGTTTATGATGCTGCACTATATCAAGATGTTGGATTTAAAAACTGGTTAACACATTGGAAAGCACGATTATCTAGGCAAAGTGAAAGTGTTGAAGCAAGTATTCAGTTGATGAATTCGGTCAATCCCAAAGTCATTCCGCGTAATCATTTGGTAGAGGAAGCGCTTAATGCTGCGGTTGATAATGACGATATGACATTAATCAATGACCTATTGTTGGTACTGTCAGATCCGTATGCGGATTTAGATCATCCGGCCAAATACACGCAAACACCAGAACCTTTATTCGATGCACAATATAAGACTTATTGCGGTACTTAATCCATTAAAACAATATTACCTAAAGACAATACCATTCAAAGACAGCATTTTTTCAACATTATTCTTCGTTAAGTAAATGCCCCAACTTATCTTTCTTAGTCTGAAGATAATGTTTATTTGATGCGTTAGATGTTATTTTTAGCGGTACAAGACTGTTAACCAATGTGCCGTTGGTTGTTAATGCGCCACATTTGGATGGATTATTGCTCATTAATCGGATGGATTTGATATTGAGGTCAATCAATATATCTGCTGCGGCATCGAATAAACGGCTATCAACCGGCAAGCCAAGTGCAATATTGGCTTCAACTGTATCTAAGCCAGTATCTTGCAGCGCATAAGCGCGAATCTTGTTGGCTAAGCCAATGCCACGGCCTTCGTGATTACGCAAATAAATGATGATGCCAGTGCCTTCTTCTGCAATCAATTGTTGTGCGAGTTTAAGTTGCTCACCACAATCACAACGTTTTGATGAAAAGATATCGCCAGTTAAACACTCCGAATGCACGCGAACCAGCACATTTTCTTGTGAATCAACATCACCCATCACCAACGCTACATGCTCTGTCGCCGTTGCCGCATCTTGATATAAATGAATTAGGTAATCTCCAAATGCGGTCGGCAGTTTGGATGTGGTCACTCTTGTAATATTACTCATTAATTTTCTTTGAATCTTACTTGTTTAGCGGTAGTTTAAGCTTTAGCGATTATCTTAATGCATTAATAACACTCATTTTAATGAGTTTTGCTCTGATAATGTTGCGGCTAACGCCTAATAGTTTTGCCGTTTGCACTTGATTGTTGTGGCAATAATTATAAGCGGCTTTCACTATTGTATCTTCAAAATGATCATAAAGATTTTCTGCACCTGATTCAAATAACTGGTGCAATGCATCATTGAGTAAATTGGTTTCTGAACCGACGCTTTTAGCGTCATCTTCTCTTTTCTTGTGCAATTGAATCGAAGATAGCTGCAAATCCTCACTGCGCACGGTATTGTTTTTGCAAATAAGTAGTGAGTGATGGATTACATTTTCCAACTCTCGAATATTGCCTGGCCAGCTATGTTGAACAAGCTTATTTTTTGCCTGCTCATCCAGTTTTATCTCGCCGTAACCAAGACGCCTTCTATATTCCGCAACGAAATATTCCGCCAAAGGCAAAATATCGCCTGGGCGATTGCGTAAAGTTGGCAACTCTAAATGCGCAACGCGCAAACGATAGAATAGATCCTCACGGAAATGTCCTGCTAAAACGGCTTCTTCAAGCCTTACGTTGGTCGCAGCAACCAGCCTTACGTCAATTGGCGTAGATTTCCTTGCACCTAGTCTGACCACTTCGCGCTCTTGCAACACGCGCAGTAATTTCACTTGAATACTGAGCGGCAAATCACCAATTTCATCTAGAAATAACGTTCCGCCATTTGCCGCTTCAAACCATCCTGCCTTGGCAGAAAATGCGCCGGTAAAAGCACCTTTTTCATGGCCAAATAATTCACTTTCAACTAAAGACTCTGTAAATGCGCCGCAATTAACCGCCACAAAAGGTTTGTTTTTACGATTGCTTAGCTCATGTACGTGGCGTGCAATTAACTCTTTGCCTGTGCCTGTTTCACCAATAATCAAGACATTCGCATCGCTTGGTGCAATCATCTTAATGCGCGCAAGTAGTGCGACCGATTTTGGGTCTTCAAACACTTGCGCCGTGGCTCTAATCGATTTAGTCAGCGATTGCGAATTAGGCAAGGTCAATAAACTGGTTTCTCGCTCATCCTGCGCCGAATAAGTAGTGACTTCAGACGAGGAATCAAAAAATCTAGTGTTTATAATATTCATGAGTAAAATGTGGGCTCAGGGTAGCGATTATTCAATGCCCATTCGCCGAGTTCCTTAATTTTATAATCCAAAGGGTCATGCAGTGTATGCGTTCTCAGGTTGCGCCAATGTCTATCAAGCCTCAGGCCTGCATGGGTTGCTCTTGATCCTGTCACTTCAAACATTCTGCTGGTAATATCTAATCCCGTTCTAGTCGCCATGACCTTTGCTGCACTGATACAGGTCGCTACTTGCCCACGTTCATCTTCTGTTAATGCCGAATCCTTTTGCCATGCGGCATCCAGTTTATGGGCAGCTAAGTCGCTTAGTGCTTTTGTTGCCTCAATCCCAACAAAAAAATCCCCATAATGCCCTAGAATATAAGGGTCTTGACTGGTGCTGGCAATGTTAGAAGTGTGCCAAGGTTTGGCTTCTTTTAACGTATATTGTTTTGCATCTGCAAAAGCACCTTCCGCAATACCCAAATATATATTGGTTAATATTAGTTGTGCAACTAATGGCCTTAAGCAAGAAAAAGGCGTACTTAAAGGGCCAGGATCATTTAACAACTCATTTTCCTCTACACGCACTTTTTCAAAATTAACGCTGCCGCTATCTGTTTGACGTTGTCCGATATTGGCCCAATCGCCCAGCACAGAAACGCCACTGCGCGCGGTTGGAATCGCCGCAATCACTAACTTCCCATCTATTTGTCGGATTGCAGAAGCAATCAACATTTCGGAATCGATGGCACCAGAGCAAAAGCTTTTTTTACCAGAAAACTCATGCCAGCCTGTAAAAGATTTAGAAATTGTTCTGTCATCTAACGGGTTAAGTGCATTGCCCCAAAACCAGTTCAGTTGCGCGGTTTGCTCATACCAACGTTGCCATTGTTCAGGTTTTGAGAATAAACGCACCGTAGCCAACATCAAATGTTGAAAGCCAAACACATGCGCAAGCGAGCTATCCGCTTTGGCGATTTCTCTTACAACCAGCAATGTTTCATGCCAGCTTGCGCCTTGTCCGCCATATTCTTTAGGAATAGTCAGTGACAACAGACCGCTTTCGCGCAGCATGTCTCTTTCCGCTTTAGGTGTGCCACCAAGATAATCGCGTTCTACCGCAGTTCTGGCGAATTCTGCCGATAATTTCTGTGCAATCTCTAGCGGACTATTGAATTGATCATCCGAAAGTATTGTATTAGTTGGGAATATGCTTAGATCCAAAACTTATATCCAGTTGTTTTATATATGGTTTTTATAGCACGTATTATGCCAGTTGATAGATTTTGCATAAATACTGCTGCAAAATCAGCATCAGTAAATCCATAAATGCTGTTTAACACTTACGGAATAAGGCTTTGAGCCAATCAACGATTAAACTTAAACAACATTCTTTCTAATAAAGAATCTGCAGCGCATAAGCCGATGCTGCATTTCAGCAGGAAAAGTGCTGCATTTGCAGCATATTGCTGAACAGGCTGCTGATTATGCAGCATGAAATGTACGGTGATGCACTTAAGCGTATGAATTCAATCAAATTTTTATATGGCACAGTCCTTGCCACTATTACTGCAACTTCGTAGCAACATTTGACTGCTGCATTCAGTATTTGGCATAAGGAAAACAATATGGAAATATTTTGGTTTTTACCAACACATGGTGACCAACGATATTTGGGTACTTCAATCGGCGCAAGACCAGCAACTTTTAGTTACTTGAAACAAATCGCACAATCGGCAGACAGGCTTGGTTATAAAGGCGTATTAGTGCCATCTGGGCGTTCTTGCGAAGACCCTTGGGTGGTCACTTCTGCATTAGTTAACGAGACTAAACAATTAAAATTCTTGGTAGCAGTGCGTCCAGGTTTTGTGTCACCAACGGTGTCAGCAAGAATGGCTTCTACGTTAGATCGTATTTCTGGTGGGCGTTTGCTGATTAACCTTGTGGCGGGTGGCGACCCAGCTGAGCAGCAAGCAGATGGCAGTTTTTTATCGCATGACGAACGTTACAAAGAAGCCGATGAATTTTTAGCCGTATGGAAAGCAGCGCTGACTGGCGAAACCATTAGTTTAGATGGCGATTACATTAAAGTAAAAGGCGCAAATATCCCAACCGGCTCAGTTCAAAAACCTTATCCGCCATTATTTATCGGTGGTTCATCAGATGCAGCGATTGAGCTTAGCGCTAAACATATCGATGTACATTTAACTTGGGGTGAGCCGCCACAGGCTGTTGCAGAAAAAGTAAATGTGGTGCGCGCAGCCGCTTTAAAACATGGCAGAACGGTTAAGTTTGGTATTCGATTGCATGTGATTGTGCGCGAAATCAGTGAAGAGGCTTGGCAAGCTGCCGATGATTTGATTTCGCATGTCACAGATGAAACCATTGCTGCTGCACAAGCAGCAGTTGCTAAATTCGATTCTGTCGGCCAACAAAAAATGACGGCGCTGCATAATGGACGACGCGACAAATTAGAAGTTGCACCGAATTTATGGGCTGGCGTTGGCTTAGTCAGAGGCGGAGCGGGCACTGCGTTAGTTGGTAACCCAGAAGAAGTCGCTGCCAGAATCAAAGAATATCAAGCCATCGGTATCGATTACTTTATTTTCTCCGGCTATCCACATCTGGAAGAATCTTATCGTGTTGCTGAATTGCTATTTCCATTACTGCCATTGGAAATTGATGGTGAGCATGAAGCCAGTATTAAAACCAATATGACTGGGCCGTTTGGTGAAGCGCTCAGCCAATCAACAAAACATGCTGCAGCGTCGTAAAGCATAAAGTTAGGATACAAACGTAATGAGCATAAACAGTAGTGAACTCTTAACTAAGCCAATTGAAACTAGGCCGACCGAAAATATTGAGCAAAAAAAAGTGTTAAGTAAAGCGTTAGGCAATGAGTTAAGTCCAAAATTTAGCCATAACTCGCAACAAAGCCCGCAACAAATCGCAGAGCAATTGAGTGCATATTTGGCGCTAACCGCGGCTGAGCGCGATGAGCAAGGCGGAACGCCTTATGCACAAAGACAAGCGATTCGTGATAGTGGTTTGCTCAAATTATTGATTCCGCAAGAGTTGGGCGGATTAGGCGGTAGTTGGGCAGAGATTTACAAAATCATCCGCACAATCGCCAAAGTAGACAGCTCAATCGCGCAGGTTTTTGCCTTTCAGTTTTTAATGCTGACATCCATTCGTTTATACGGCTTAAAAGACCAATGGAAAAGTTTGTTTAGAGAAACCGCCAGTAAAAATATGTGGTGGGGCAACGCACTTAACCCGTTAGATAATCGAACAATTGCTACGCGCGCAGATGGGTATTTGGTTTTTAATGGACAAAAAAGCTTTTGCTCTGGCGCCACTGATTCTGATTTTTTAATTATTTCTGCAATCGAGCAAGACACCAATCGATTTATTGTCGCCGCGGTTCCAACAAAGCGCGACGGCATTCAACTGAATGGTGATTGGGACAATATGGGCCAACGCCAAACGGACAGTGGTAGCGCAGAATTCAACAATCTAAGGGTTGAATATGACGAGCTTTTAATGAATCCCGGACCGTTAAGTTCGCCATTTTCTAGCTTACGTTCATTAGTCGCCCAGTTGATTTTCACTAATATTTATTTGGGTATTGCAGAAGGCGCGTTAGAAGAGGGCGTGAAATATACGCAGAAAAACTCACGCGTGTGGTCAGCATCTTTAGCACAAAATATTCAAGAAGACCCTTATACATTGCTGCACTACGGGGAATTTTGGTCGGGTTTACATGCAGGCAGCGTATTGGCTGATCATGCTGCTAATTTACTTGATAGCGCGTGGCAACAAGACATTGACTTAAGCGATGAAGAACGCGGAAAAGTGGCGCTGGCGGTGTTTTCTGCCAAAGTGAATATTACCAAAGCTGGCTTAGATGTGACTTCGCGCGTGTTTGAAGTGGCTGGCGCAAGAGCGACGACTGCAAAACTTCGCATGGATAGATATTGGCGCAACTTGCGTGTTTACACTTTGCATGATCCAGTAGATTACAAATTAAAAGACTTGGGTGATTGGGCGCTAAATGGCGCTTATCCGACACCTAGTTTTTACTCTTAATATAAAAAGACCGCATAAAATGACACAAAAAATTATCGATATGAGAAGTCGTCCAGCGTATTTACATGACTTTTTTGGCGCGACACCGAATACACTTGAATATGAAACAGCCAAATGGCTGAATGAACGAGTCGGCTCAAAAGAAGTTGAGCATTTCAAACGTTCTTACACCATTGAAGGCTATCTAAAAGAAATTGAAGCAGCAGGCGTTAATAAAGCCGTGGTGGTTGGCCGCGAAACGCCATCTTTAACCATTAGTAATGAAGAAGTCGCAAAACTAGTCGCGCAAAGCCCTAAATTAGTTGGCTTGGGTTCTGTAGATATTCAAACCAGAGGCGAGAAAAATGCAGTGGCTGAAATCAATATTGCCATCAATCAACACCAATTTAAGGCCATCAATATAGAGCCTGGCTTTGGTGAACCAGTATTGCAAGCAGATGACCCCATTTTTTACCCAGTTTATGAAGAGTGCATTTATCACGATGTACCTGTTTGCTTGATGTCTGGCCCGACAACGCCAGACTTTGATTATGCGCAACCGAATGCAGTGGCAAGATTAGCCAGAAAATATTCTGCGCTGAATATCATTTGTTTTCATGGCTATTACCCGTATGTGAATGAAATCATTGGCGCAGCTTTTCGTTACAAAAATATCTATTTAGTGCCTGATATGTACATTTTTCAGCCAGGTTCGCACTTATATGTTGAGGCAGCCAATGCCTTTTTGGGCGACCAATTGTTGTTCGGTTCTTCTTACCCATTTCGCGCGATGAAGCAAACAGTGGATGATTTTACATCATTAGGGTTCAAGGAGTCTGTTTTAGATAAAGTGTTTTATAAGAATGCAGAAAGATTATTAAAAATAACAGCTTAAATAGTATTAAGAACAGAATACATTAACAATGTGAGAGTTTAATATGAGTATAAATTTAGAAAATTTTAATTCAGTTAGCCAAGCCATCGATGCCATCGCAAATGGTGAATTTGTAGTTGTTGTCGACGATACTGATCGCGAAAATGAAGGTGATCTAATTATTGCGGCTGAAAAAATCACCACCAGCCAAATGGCTTTTTTGGTTAGACACAGTAGCGGTTTGGTTTGCGTGGCATTAGGTGAAGAAAGATTGCAGCAGTTGCAACTACCATTGATGGTGGAAAACAATACCGAATCACATAGAACGGCTTTTACAGTCAGCGTAGATTATAAATACGGCACTACCACTGGCATTTCTGCTGCTGATAGGGCAATCACATTACGCGCGTTGGCTGACTCATCTGCACAGGCTTCAGACTTTTTAAGACCTGGACATATTTTTCCATTACGCTCAAGGTTAGGTGGTGTGTTAGAACGTCCTGGCCATACTGAAGCTGCTTATGATTTAGCTGCGCTGGCAGGGTTGAATCCTGTCGGTGTGTTGTGCGAGATTGTGAATGAGGATGGCAGTATGGCGCGCAGGCCAGATCTATTTTTATTCGGCAAAAAACATGGTTTAAAAATCATTACTATTGCAGATTTAATCACTTACAGAGAGCAGACTTTGCAACACCGATTTACCGATTACGGCGTGCATACGAAAAGCCAAAAAAATTCGCAACGCTTATTAGACGCGGCGATTTTGTATGGTGTTTAATATTTGATTAATCAGTATGACTAAAAGCTTAAAAATCTAAGTTTATAGCTTTTGATTTTTGTTGTCGTAGTGCTGCCTAGAGGTTTCGATATTTGGCCATTCATTAGCCATCCAATCGACCAACGCTTTTACCGGAACTAGAAACTCTTTACCTCTTTCTGTCAGCGTATATTCCACGCGCGGCGGCACTTCAGGATAAAGACGCCTAGTAACGATGCCATCTCGCTCAAACTGTCGCAAAGTAGATGACAGCATCCTTTGCGAAATACCATTGACCTCACGCATTAACTCAGAAAATCGTAAACAATGATTGTCTGATTTTGCCAACGATACAATGACCAACATGCTCCATTTATCGCCTAATCTCGCTAATAAGTCGCGTATTGGGCAATTTCTGTGATCTTCAATTAAATTTTCAGCTAAATTTATATCTAGCAATGAGTCTTTTTGCATAACTAACCTTTATGTAACTACCTAAACAAAAAGTGCCTTCTTGTTTTCAACTTAGTAACTATATAGTATCTAGTTACTTTTTAATACTAATGAAGGAAATAATATGTCACATTCTGTTTTACATATCGATAGTAGCCCACTCGGCGATCATTCTGTGTCACGCAAACTGACTGCAAAAGTACTAGCTGAACTTAAGGTGGAGCATGCAGACACGCAGATTGTAAGAAGAGATTTAGTAGCAACATCTTTACCGCATCTAAGTGGCGTTACAGTAGGGGCTTTTTTTACGCCGCCAGATCAGCTTAATGAAACTTTAAATGAAGCGTTAAAGTTATCCAATGAACTCGTTGATGAGTTATTCGCAGCCGATGTCATTGTTATTGGTGCCCCAATGTGGAATTTCGGTATTCCTTCCTCATTAAAGGCATGGATCGATCACATCGCACGTGCTGGCAGAACATTCAAATACGGCGCATCAGGGCCAGAAAGTCTTTTACCCGCAGGTAAAAAAGTCATCATCGTGTCCTCTCGTGGCGGCATTTATACCTCTGGGCCAATGCAGGTAATGGATCATCAAGAATCTTATCTTAAAGCCATCCTAGGTTTCATCGGGTTGCATGACGTTTCAATCATACGCGCCGAAGGTGTGTTGATGGGTGAAGCAGCGGTAAGCGCGGCGCTTCAATCAGCCGAAATAGAGCTAACCGAAGCTATTAAGCATGTTGCCGCCGTATTTGCTTAAACTAATTCTCAAATAAAAATATTCGTACAGCAAATTAAATACATAGGATTTACATCATGAGCGATATTTCAACTGCATTTCAACCCACCAAAACAAAAAATATAAGCGCTTGGATATTGCAAGTTTTACTCGTTTTAGTATTTTTAGCTGCTGCAGGCGCAAAACTAGCTTCTGTGCCCATGTTGGTCGAAGAGTTTAATCTGATTGGCTTAGGTCAGTGGTTGCGTTATGTGACAGCGATTGTAGAAATTACTGGTGCTGTCGCCTTGTTAACACCAAGATTCTCCGCTTATGGCGCACTCTTGTTAGCAATAACAATGTTTTTCGCTACTCTTGTCCATTTATTTGCTTTGCATAACGATCCAACTCCCGCCATAGTTTTGTTGGTGTTAAATTTAGCCGTGCTCTGGTTGCGCCGTTATCAGTTCAATCCGCGTAAATACTTTTAAACAATTTTTTTAATTTTATTAAAATCAGATGTGTCTAGGTGACCGCTGATTTTGGAGTGATAAACATGCTTAATCTAAAGGAAAAGATAGACACTACGAATCAAAGAATGATTGTTCATAGGACTAAAGGTCATCAACATGGTCCAGTCACGCGATTAGTCAGCCCTGGCGATTTGGGCGAAATTATCAAACCTTTTGTGTTCTTAGATGCGTTTGATATGGATGCTAGTCGAAGCAATTTGTTTGGATACCATCCGCATTCAGGCATCGTAACTGTTACCACTATTTTTGAAGGTAATATCGAATACGAGGATTCAACAGGTAAAGCAGGACTGTTGACAGCAGGTACTGTTGAATGGATGCAAGCTGGTGGTGGTGTATGGCACACGACTAGCCCAGCAATTCAGGCTGGAGCACGCTTGCGCGGCTTTCAGCTTTGGTTGGCCCTTCCAGCATCACTTGAAAACGCTGCACCAGAGAGTTTATATATTGAGGCAAGCGAAATACCAAAAATTGGGCCTGCCAGAGTGATTATTGGGGAATATCAGGGTGCTATGAGTCCTTTGCCACAAATATCACCAATTACCTATCTGCATGTTCAGCTTGCGGATGGGGAGATTTGGACTTTCGACCCACCAGCTCATCATGATGTACTGTGGATAGCAATAGGCGAAGGCAGTATTAGTGTGTCAGGTGAAAAAATATCCAATGAAATTTCCATTTTTGATGCTGGATCTACGCCATTGACGGTGCAAGCCCATGGTGAGGTGAATTTTGTGCTTGGTTCAGCAGTGCAGCACCCGCATCCTTTGATTACTGGCCACTATTCAGTTCACACAACTGATGATGCGCTAAAAATAGGGGAAGAAGGTATCAAAAAAGTAGGGAAAAGACTGAGAGCTGAAGGGCGGATTTGAGGCAATATTTTTTCACGGATTATTTTGTTATTAACGATGAGTTACGTCATTTAGCTGATAAGAGCTTATAGATGTGTACCAAGATTACATTTGTAAATAGAAGATATAACTTTATTTAGTGGACAAAAGCCCTTATGCAATTAAGCATAAGGGCTTTTTATTTAGGGTGGACTTTTAGTTTAAATCCAAGGATGCCGTGGTGGGTTAACACCATTTAAACTGTAATTTCCTACTGCGTGATATTTCCAGCGAACCGGGTCATGTAGCGTATGTGTACGTGCATTGCGCCAATGGCGATCTAAATTGAATTCGCCTAATGTAGAACGTGTACCTGCTAATTCAAATAACTTGCTGCCCGCCAGTAATGCAGTTTCTGTACTGAGCACTTTTGCCTCAGCCACTGCAATTGAAGCTGCGGCGACGGTTTCTTCATTGGCATCGATTTGTGCTTTGTCAATAAAATCGCCAGCGCGGCTTAATAATGCTTCAGTTGCATGAATACGGATTTGCAGGTCACCGATATCTTTAATGGTGTGTGGGTCATCATAGCCGTGCTCAAGTTCTGTATCAATCCAAGGGCGTGTATGATTGCGCACAAAATATAAAGTATCTTTAAAAGCAGCGCGAGCAATACCCGTATCCACTGCCGCTTGGATAATCTGTGCAACAGGGCCCATTACGGTAGGGCGATCAAACGCTAAATGGTGTGGTAATACGTATTCTGTTGGGATAAAGATATTATCTAGGATAGTCGTGCCGCTGGCCGTGGTACGTTGACCAAAGCTTGACCAATCATCAATAATCGTCAGGCCTTTAGCGCCTTTTTCTACAAATGCGACAATCGTATTATCGTTTTCATCTTTGGCAACTACTGGCACCCAATCGGCCAATAATGCGCCAGATGAATAGAATTTCTTGCCAGAAAGCAAATAGCCGCCGTCAGTTGGTTTAAGACGTGTTTGCACGTCATTAACACTTTTTGTGCCGATTTCTGAGAATGCATTACCAAATCTCACACCTTTTAACACTAAATCAAAAAAGAATTTTTTCTGAAATTCAGTGCCGTCTAGCCTTAAACCTTCCACCATATACAAATGGTTTTGTGGAATCTGCCCAATGCTAGGGTCTGCTTCCGAAATGATGCTGACTACTTCGGCCAATGTTCTGTTGGCTACAAAAGCGCCGCCGTATTCTTTTGGCACCGTAATGCCCCACAAACCGCTGCTGGAATATAAATCTAATTCTGCACGTGGCAAACGGCGTTCTCTGTCGCGCAAGGCGGCTTCTTTAGCGATTTCTGCGGCGACTCTTTTTGCTACTTCAATCGCCTCTGCGTCATTTTTAATGATGTGCGCATGTGGTCTTGGTGCGATGTTGATGTGCTCTTGACTGGTGTGTTCTTGCTTTAATGCGGATAGTGACATTGCTACTCCTTATAAAAATCGCTGATTAATTTCGTCGTTAGCACACGATTAAACGCGCGCGTATCAATACCAAAGTGATTGCATTTAGTGTGCCAATCATTAAGCATATGATTTGTATAGGAATATTTATTTTTCATGCATTTTTATCTGTTCACCCAGCAAATAAATGCTGATGAGATGCTGGAATAACAGCAGTTAACCGATGAAATGGCATGGATTTTCCATACTTTAAGCTGCCAATTCACGACTTCTTACCCACTTTTGTGCTGATTTTGCAGCAGTTAACCAGCAACTGGACTCAATATCAACAGCAATACAATAAAGAATAATTATGTAAGTGATTGAATAATATAAACATTAATGTTGGCATAGTTACTGCTCTGATATACCTAGATAAGTATTAACGCAAATTAGTATTTGCAATGGCCGTTTTTAATCCTGCATAAAAGGACAAATGAAATGGCAATTTTTAATTAGGAGTCACGATGAGTAACAGATTAAAAGTAACGGCTGTATCAGGTAGCTACAAAATCCCATCCAGAACTACAGCGATTATTGAAGAGTTAACACAACGATTGGGCAAACAAATCCCGATTGATTTACATCTGATTGAGTTGAGCAATATCGCGCCCGATTTAGTTGCCTCGTTTAATCCAGCGGATTTGCCAAGTAATGTTCAAAGAGACATTGACGCGATTGAAAACGCCGATTTATTGATTGTCGCGACACCAGTTTATCGCGCTTCATACACCGGTTTATTCAAACATTTATTCGATTTGGTTAATTACGAATCATTGTTTGATGTGCCAGTTTTGCTGGCAGCAACTGGCGGCAGTGAGCGTCATGCGTTGATTATCGATCACGAATTACGTCCACTTTTTAGCTTCTTTCAAGCGTTAACTTTACCTGTAGGCGTGTACGGAACAGAAGCAGACTTTGTGAATTACAAAGTGAATAACCCGATTTTGAGTGCGCGCATTGATTTAGCAATTGAACGTGCGCTGCCATTGCTTAAGCATCGCGAACTGGCCAATAGCCTTACGTCTGCCAAGTTGGCGATTGCCTAAAAGCTTTTAGAAATAATTGAATCAACTGAATTAGGAGAAAATAATGAGTACACCAAATAATCAGCAAGAAGCAGTTAAATTCGCTTACTGGGTGCCGAATGTGAGTGGCGGCTTAGTGGTGAGTAATATCGAGCAGCGCACTAGCTGGGATTTCGAATACAACAAAAAATTAGCGCAAATCGCCGAAAAAAGTGGCTTTGAATATGCGTTAAGTCAGATTCGTTTTACGGCGGGTTATGGCGCGGAATTCCAACATGAATCTGTCTCTTTTTCGCATGCTTTATTAGCGGCAACTACTAAATTAAAAGTCATCGCAGCCATTTTGCCTGGCCCTTGGAACCCTGTTTTAGCGGCTAAACAATTAGCAACCATTGATATTCTCACCAAAGGTCGCGTGGCGATCAATGTGGTTTCCGGTTGGTTCAAAGGCGAGTTTTACGCAATCGGCGAACCTTGGTTGGATCATGATGAGCGCTATCGCCGTTCACGCGAATTTATTGAAGTATTAAAAGGTATTTGGACGACAGATAACTTTACTTATACAGGCGATTTTTATCGTTTGCATAATTACTCATTAAAACCAAAACCAATCCAACAACCTCATCCAGAAGTTTTCCAAGGCGGTAGCTCACGCGCAGCACGTGATAACGCAGCAGCCGTTTCAGATTGGTATTTCACCAATGGCAACACGGTTGAAGGTATCAAAGCGCAAGTGGATGATATTCGCGCAAAAGCGGCTGTTAATAACCACCAAGTAAAAATCGGCGTGAATGCGTTTATTATCGCGCGCGAAACGGAAGAAGAAGCGAAAGCGGTATTGGCTGAAATCATTGCCAAAGCGAATCCTGATGCGGTTCACGGCTTTGCCAGCGAGGCGAAAAATGCAGGTGCAGCCAGCCCTGAAGGCGAAGGCAATTGGGCTAAATCGACTTATGAAGACTTGGTTCAGTACAACGATGGCTTTAAAACCAACTTAATCGGCACGCCACAGCAAATCGCAGAACGCATTATTGAATTAAAAGCGGTCGGTGTGGATTTGATCCTTTCAGCTTTCTTGCATTTTCAGGAAGAAGTGGCTTATTTCGGTGAAAAAGTATTGCCATTAGTGCGTGAGCTTGAAGCTAAAAAGTTGGCTATTGCAGCCTAATATTTAAGCAAAAGTTAACACATAAAATCACTCAATAAATATGATCACAGACACTTTTCCTAATCTGCTCAACTTTCAGGCGTTTGATAAGCCTTTAAGCATCGCGATTCGCCATAAGCAACTAGGTATTTGGCATGAAAAGCGCTGGAGTGAATTGCACCAAGAGTTGCTGCAATTAGTGCAATTATTGAAAGAAAAGGGCTTTAAAGCGGGTGACACCTTATTTTTGTTAAGTCACCCGCGCCCAGAAGCGTTATTGCTGTCAATCGCTGCACATTGGTTGGGTGGTATTGCTGCGCCATTGGATCCGGCTTATGCAAAATCAAAAGTTTCTGCGCTATTAAATGCGTTACAACCAGCATTTATATTTGCAGAAGGTCAGTTGCAGGTTGATCAGATTTTGAATCTAGGTTTATCGCAAAAACTTATTATCTATGCGGATGCGAGAGGCTTGTCGCATTACGAAAATGCAACGTTGCAGGCTTATGCAGCCATCAAAAACCTTCAGCCGATCGATTATTTAAAACAACTATCTGTTGCCGAGCCAGAACACACGGCTTTTGTGTTTTATCGCCTAAATGAGAATGGCGATGTTAATTTGCAGCAGTTGTCACATGCAGAAATGCTGGCGCAAGGCCGTAAACTAGTGAAACAAGAAGTGTTGACAGCACATGAAGAAGCGCTGGCAGCGCGTGCCTTTGCAGCAAGTGGTCATGTGCGTTATTTACTATCACCTTGGTTATTGGCGGGTTTTAAACTCAATTTCCCTGAAAATATCGATACAAGAGACATCGATAGAAGAGAACTTGGACCAACCTTGGTTGCGGGCACATCTGCCACTTATCAGCGGCTGCATGCCTTGGTCGAATCGCGTTTACCGCTGCCCAATACATTGCACAGGCGCTTATTCGATTGGGCAATTTCAACTAGCAAAATTGATTTTTTTCTACGCAGATTGATTGCTTATTGGCTGATTACCCGGCCTTTGCGAGATGTGATTGGTTTTAGCCGTACAAGAGTTCCGTTGTTGGTGGGCGAAAGATTACCTGCAAAATCGGCACTATTTTTTGCTTCGATTGGCATTCACGTTAAAAATTGGCCTGATGTCGCAGATTGGCAGCAATCCAATATCAAGGCGAATATTCCAAAAATTGAGTCAAAAAAAGTGTTAAGTCAGCAGCTTAAACAAGCTGGAGCGACCGCATGACGACTAATGAACATTTACTAAGCTTGAATAATATTTCGCTGTCTTTTAAAGGCGTTAAAGCGATTAACAATATTAGTTTTGCCGTCAATCGTGGTGAAATATGCGCGTTAATTGGCCCAAATGGTGCGGGCAAAAGCTCATTGCTGAATGTCATCAATGGTGTTTATCAAGCGGATGAAGGTGAGATCAATTTTGATGGTGAATCTAAAAAAAACATGAGCCCGCATCGTTCAGCACAACGTGGTATTGCGCGTACGTTTCAAAATATTGCGTTATTCAAAGGCATGAGCGTGTTGGATAACGTATTAACGGGGCGCAATTTAAAAGTAAAAAGCAGTTGGGTAGAGCAGGTATTCAATATCGGCCAAGCGCCAAATGATGCCGTTGTGCAAAGAAAAAAATCCGAAGAGATCATCGATTTTTTGAAGATTCAGCCTTGGCGTAGCAGCCTTGTCGGTAGCTTGCCATATGGTTTGCAGAAACGCGTAGAACTTGCGCGCGCTTTAGCCGCAGAGCCGAAATTGCTACTGCTGGATGAGCCGATGGCAGGCATGAACAGCGATGAAAAAGCCGAAATGAGCCGATTCATACTGGACACGCAACGTGAATTTGGTACGACGATTGTGTTGATCGAACATGATATTAGCGTGGTGATGGCGCTATCTAATCATGTGGTGGTTTTAGATTACGGTAAAAAAATCGGTGATGGTACGCCAGACGAAGTGCGCGCGAATCCTGAAGTGATTGCCGCTTATCTTGGCACCAAACATTAATCGTTATATATAGATGTTAGCAATAGGAATCAATAAGCATGAGTTTTTTCTTTGAAGTATTAACGGGTGGCTTGCTGGCAGGGGTGATGTACTCGCTGGTCGCTATCGGTTTTGTGTTGATCTACAAAGCATCTGGTGTTTTTAACTTCGCACAAGGTTCTATGGTGCTTTTTTCTGCATTGACGTTTGTCAGCCTGCTAGAGCGTGGCGTACCTTTTTGGATTTCATTCATCATTACATTACTCATCATGCTGGTGCTGGCGTGGGCAATTGAGCGATTTGTGCTCAGAAAATTGGTTAACCGCTCACCCATTACCTTATTTATGGCGACATTAGGCTTAAGTTACATTATTGAAGGCTTGGCGCAAGCCGTTTGGGGTGCGCAGGTACATGCGTTGGATATTGGCGTCAGTGATGAACCGTTTGAGATTTTTGGCATGTTGCTGTCACAGTTCGACTTATTCGCCGCCGCAATCGCCGGTATTTTAGTAGCAGTTCTATCGTTTTTATTCAGCAAAACCCGCACCGGCATTTCATTGCGTGCAGTGGCAGATGACCAATTAGCAGCCTTAGCCGTTGGTATCAAATTGAATCGCTTATGGTTCATCGTTTGGGGTGTGGCAGGCTTTGTAGGTTTGGTTGCAGGCTTGTTGTGGGGCGCGCGCGTCGGTGTGCAATTCTCATTGTCGCTGATTGTATTGAAAGCCTTACCAGTATTGATTATCGGTGGGTTTACTTCTATCGGCGGCGCAATTGTTGGTGGCTTGATTATCGGCTCATCCGAAAAGCTGGCTGAAGTATTCTTAGGCCCGTACATCGGCGGCGGTATAGAGAACTGGTTCCCTTATGTGTTGGCGATGCTATTTTTACTAGTGCGACCATCCGGCATTTTTGGCGAACGCGCCATTGAACGAGTTTAGCAGGCTGATTTTATGTGGATAGCTTATGTTATATAGAGAAGCAGGACAGTTTATTACCGATTATCGCGCAGATAAATCGATCTTTCGGCTAAAACAAGAGCGCTGGGGATTCTATTTATTGTTGGCAATTGCATTCATATTCATTCCATTTATTGGCAACGATTACTGGTTTAGCGCCATATTGATTCCGTTTTTAGTCTTGTCATTGGCAGGTTTAGGCTTGAATCTGCTAACCGGTTATGCAGGTCAATTATCGTTGGGTTCAGCTGCGTTTATGGCGGTGGGTGCTTTTGCAGCTTATAACTTCCATTTGCGCATTGAAGGCTTGCCGTTTTTAGTCAGCTTTCTATTGGGTGGTTTTACTGCCGCCATCGTAGGCATTCTGTTTGGATTACCCAGCCTTAGAATCAAAGGTTTTTATTTGCTGGTTTCCACATTAGCGGCGCAGTTTTTTGTGTTGTGGGTATTTACTAATTTCTCTTGGTTTTCGAATAACAACTCATCTGGCGTGATCACTGCGCCGCAGTTAATCATTCTAAATCATGATTTCAGCACGCCAGTTGGCCGATATTTGCTGACATTAGGCATTGTGGTTGTACTGGGTTTTCTAGCGAAAAGCATTGTACGAAGCGAGCTAGGTAGAAATTGGATGGCGGTTCGCGATATGGATACTGCTGCTGCCGTGATTGGTATCTCTATCCCTAAAACCAAATTATTGGCTTTCGGCATCAGTTCGTTTTTCCTTGGCATTGCTGGTTCGTTATGGGCATTCACTTATCTAGGCACTGTTGAGCCACACGGTTTCGATTTAACACGCTCTTTCCAGATTTTGTTTATCGTTATTATTGGCGGCATGGGCAGCATTTTGGGCAATTTTTTAGGCGCGGCATTTGTCATTTTGTTGCCTATCTTATTGTCGAATATTTCCATGAATCTATTGGCTGGTGCGATTGATCCAGGACAACTTGAGAACTTCCAAAAGATTATCTTTGGCGCGCTGATTATTTTCTTTTTGATTAAAGAGCCGAATGGTCTTGCTAAAGTCTGGCAGACATTCAAACAGCGTTCCAGAGTTTGGCCGTTGCGTTTTTAGACTTAACACTCAAATTACTTAACTAAATTTATAGCTTAACTTTTACATCTTTTTAACTTAATCGCTTTAACTTACAGGAGTGCCTTTTGATGTGTTGATTACAAATATGTGCGAAAAACCAATTTTTATATAACTAAATAATATTAAAAATTATATTATTAAAACTAAGGAGTATATAAGTATGAGTATTTTTAAGAGGGCGACGCAGCTACTCGCCGCGTTAGGTTTGGGAGCGATGCTGCTTTCTGGCAACGCTCAAGCAGAAAATGAGCAATATTTTCCATTACAAAGCTATCGTATCGGGCCTTATGCGGCAGGTGGTTCAGGTTTCTTTGGTGGTTTCATTGATTATTTACAATACATCAATGCAAAAGATGGCGGTGTAAATGGGGTTAAATTCACTTGGAGCGAGTGCGAAACCGAGTACGTGGTTGAAAAAGGCGTTGAGTGTTATGAACGCCTTAAAAAAGGCTTAAACGGCGCACCAGCAGCAGCAACCAATCCATTGTCTGTCGGCATCGCTTACGCAACGCTTGATCGCTCAACTGCAGACAAATTGCCGTTGATTACGATTAACCATGGCCGCACAGATTCTACTGATGGCAGCGTATTTCCGTATGCTTTCCCATTACAACTTAATCCGTACAGTGAAGTGTCTGCAATCATCAATTACATCGGCACTCAATCAGGCGGTTTGGACAAACTGAAAGGTAAGAAAATCGTGACGCTGTATCACGGTTCACCTTATGGTAAAGAAACGAGTCCGATTTTAGAGCTATTGGCTAAAAAATATGGCTTTGAACTGACTTTGCTAGAAGTACCGCATCCAGGTAACGAACAACAATCGCAGTGGCTCAATATTCGCCGTATCAAACCAGATTGGGTGATTTTACGCGGTTGGGGTGTGATGAACCCAGTGGCGCTTAAAACTGCGCAAAAAACTGGTTTCCCAGCTGATCATATTATCGGCAATATCTGGAGCAACTCAGAAGATGATGCAGCGCCTGCAGGTAGCGCAGCCAAAGGTTTCATCTCAATCACAACGCATCCTTCCGGCACTAGCTTCCCAGTGTTACAAGGTATCGATAAATACGTGGTGAAAGCGGGTAAGGGCAATCTGCAAGACCCTAAACGTTTTGGTAATGTTTACTACAACTTAGGCGTGGTGAATGGCATCTTAAACGTTGAAGCGGTGCGTGTAGCACAAGCGAAATATGGCAAACGCCCATTAACTGGTGAAGAAGTGCGTTGGGGTTTTGAAAATATCAAACTGGATGATAAGCGCTTGAAAGAGTTGGGCGCTTTAGGCTTGGTGCAACCATTGAAATTAAGTTGCTCTGACCATGAAGGCGGCGGTGCTGTTCGCTTCCAACAGTGGGATGGCACAAAGTGGAAAGTTATTTCTGATTGGGTGCAAGCTGATCGCAAATTATTACGCCCAATTATTGAAGAATCATCACATGCATATGCCAAAGAAAAAGGCATTACACCACGTGATTGCGCGAAAGAAGCTGTCGCTTTGGTTAAATAATTAAAGTGATTAGACAGAAGTAACTATGCGCGCAAGGTTAACTAATCTTGCGCGCAACTGTTTTTACTTTTTTGTTTTTTTTAAGTTTTATTTCGATTGAATCTGCAGCTTTATTTTTTCTGCGGGTATAACCGAAATTCTATTGAAAATTAAAGGTTAAGTTTTAAGGAAAAACATGTCAAATTCATCCGCAATACAGCCAGAACTAGTTCACCCAAAACTATCACAGCCACAACTTAACCCTATTTTAAAGCTAGAAAATATCGAGGTCATTTATGAAAAAGTGATATTCGCGATTAAAAATATCTCGCTTGTCGTAGGGCACAATTCTATTGTCGCCTTGCTGGGTGCGAATGGCGCAGGCAAAAGTACCACGCTTAAAGCTATATCAGGTTTGGCGAATGCGCAGCGTGGCGAAATTGTGAATGGCAGCATTCATTATCAAGGTAAAAATATCACCAAGGCGACGCCATCTCAATTAGTGGAAAGTGGCTTGGTGCAAGTGTTAGAAGGGCGCCATTGCTTTGCACATCTAAGTGTTGAAGAGAATCTACTCACAGGCGCATATATCAAGAATCCTTCTAAAGTAAAGCTCAAACAGCAATTAGATAAAGTGTACGAATATTTTCCAAGGTTAAAACTGTTAAGTAAAAATTTGGCTGGATACACTTCTGGCGGCGAGCAACAGATGGTCGCGATTGGCCGTGCCTTAATGGCAGAACCTAAACTGGTATTGTTAGACGAGCCATCGATGGGGTTAGCGCCGCAAATTGTAGAAGAGATATTTGAGATCGTTAAAAATTTAAAAGATACCGAAGGTTTGAGCTTTTTACTGGCAGAACAAAACGCAACGGTTGCGTTGCGTTATGCGGATTATGCTTATGTATTAGAAAGTGGATTAGTGACAAGTGAAGGAAGTGTCGAGCAGATCAATCAATCTAATCATCTGCAAAACTCTTATCTTGGAGGCTAGTGATTGTTTAGTTAATTAACAGTCAGTTAATAAATTAATCAGCTAAAATTTATAAATGAAAATGGCCTTTTACAAGGCCATTTTTTAATGCATTTATAGTGTTAAGTTCGTAGTCTTAAGTTTCCGCATTAAAAGAAATGCGCGACATGGAAAATTACCTTAATGCCATCAATATCTGGCAAACCTTGATTGCGGCTCTCTTTAAAGTAAAAAGTATCGATACGCGTATTGCTGCTGCCGTTAATCAAATAACCTGCACCTATATCATAGCGTGACGTGGTGATGTTGCTGGTTTCATTATCAAACTTTTGATAACTCACTTTCGGCTGTATTTTGCCGATGCCAAATGTTTGCGGCAATGTGTAGCTGCCTAACACAAAAAATCCTTTACCTTGTGGCGCAAAAGCATCTAAGGTATTGTCATTATCATAGTTATAGTAAGAGGCTTCTGCACCAACCACGCCGCCACCTGAAACTGCTTTTTCTAAGCGGCCATCTAAATTCCAATATTGGTAATCACCTTTGTTTAACGCAGTGCCAGCGCCATCTGCTTGATAACGATAAGAGCCGCCAACGGATAGAATCGATTTTGCACCGTCATAACTGGCTAAATTGTAAAAGCCTGGTTCCGCATCCCAAAAGTTGTATTGCAATCTGGTTGCATACGACAAATTATCAGAGTCATTCGATAATCCATCGCGACCTTTGAAAGCACCTAATTGATATTTGAATGCTTGGTCTGCGCTGCCGCCCCAAAACGTTGCGCCGTCATCACGGCCACCAAAGCGATTCGGTGCTTGTTCTGCGATAGGAAAATCAAAGGTAGGCGGGTACATTGGCGCTGATGCAGATGCACGACTGGCTGGTGGCAAAAAGCGACCAATCCAAATGTTTGCGTAATTGTTAAATTCAAGACCTAAGTGCCCATCCAGTAGTTCTACTTTATTATCGGCAGAATTTCTGGCGAAGTTAAACTCAAAACCAATATTTTCATGCACTTTACCGTTTGTGTATAAACGTGCTTCTTCAACCGTAAAATCGTTCGATCTGTCTTTGCCATTTGGCGCGGCATCTTCAATAGAGCTATAACTGATTCTGGAAGCGACGCCAATATTGATAAATTGGTTTTCGCTTCTTTGAAATGTGGCTTCAGCATTCGCATTCAAACTAGCGCCTGCCAAACTAGTTAACCCAGCTAAAACGACAAGATAACTCCATCGATGTTTAAAAAATTTATTCCTCATAAAATTTCACCCTGAAAATAATTAATAAATTGATATTGGTGTGCCTATTTAGTCTTTGCGTCATATGCGTTCGAGGCATAAAACTTCCCTCAATAAAGAGGAGCACTACAAGGCTATATTGCACATTGCATGCCATTAAAAACATCAATTAAATCAATTGGTTGAGTTTGTTTCAGAAGTTAAGATTGCTGGTTTATTCAGAAAAGTGCTACTTAGGTGCTTGCAGTACAGCAGTGCATAATCGGGCTAACAGGATTTGAATAGTCCAAAGAATGGATTTAGGACGTTATGCTGTTTTATGACGCGGATTTATGACGCGGATTTATGATGTGGATTTATGATGTGGATTTATGTTACGTAGCGTTATAAAAATCTATCAAGGAGCTTACGACTATGCTGATCTAATTCATCTATATTTGGTATTAAAAAATGAATACCATGACTATCTGTAATCAACATTTTGGTTAGTGTAAGCCGTCTAATAGAATCTTCAGTCTTGATTGTAAGTTCAGTATTTCCTCGATCTGTTTCAAGTTGCCAAGTGCTTGGTGTAGCAAAGCTATTAACATGCAAAATACGATAGATTGTCGGCATGAATTCTCGTAATGCCAATTCATCTGCTATTAGTAGCCTGATTTGATCTGATACGTTAGAGAGATTTTCAATCCATGCGACCTCATGTCCGTTTGCATCAAATAGAGATAGACCATCTTCTGGTGCTGAAATGGGAAATGCGCGTACAGGATAGACACCATTGTGAGTTAATCCTTCATTTGATGTAAAACTCAACTCTCCTGAAGCATTGCGAATAAGTTTGAAGTCCGACATTGATTCTGCAGTTGGTTTTTTCATGACTCAGTCACTTTTGAAGCCGCTTTTTCGCCATCTTTAATATCATCCAAATCTGTATCTACATTACGTGCTTGCGCTTGATAGAGTCTGAAATAAGCGCCTTCACGCAGCATCAGTTCATCATGGCTACCTATTTCAACAATTTCTCCTCGGTCTAGCACTACTAAACGATTGGCTTTATGTAGCGTAGAAAGTCGATGAGCAATAGCAATCGTCGTCCGGCCATGGACTAGATTATCCAATGCTTTTTGGATTTCTTTTTCAGTTTCAGTGTCTACCGATGCCGTCGCTTCATCCAGAATAAGAATACGAGGATCGATAAGCAGCGCACGTGCAATGGAGATGCGTTGGCGCTCACCACCAGATAAACCTTGCCCGCGCTCGCCTACTAGTGAATCATATCCATGAGGAAGCCTTAATATAAACTCATGCGCATGCGCAGCGCGTGCGGCAGCAATAATCTCAGCGCGACTAGCTGTTGGCTTACCATAAGCGATATTCTCAGCAATACTGCCAAAAAATAGAAAAGGCTCTTGCAGTACCAGCCCAGTATTGCTTCTATATTCTGAAATTGGCAGTGAGCGAATATTAATGCCATCAATACTGATCGAGCCTTCTGTGACATCGTAAAAACGGCACATTAAATTCACCAAAGTACTTTTGCCAGATCCGCTATGACCAACTAAACCGATCATCTCGCCAGGTGCGATGCTGAGATTTAGGTCTTTAATTACCGCGCGATTGCCATAACGAAACCCTGCATTCTTGATATCAATCTGACCGATGACTTTATCAAGATGCACGGGGCTAATTGGCTCTGGCACGCTAGATACATGGTCGAGAATATCGAAAATACGTTTGGCGCCAGATGCCGCTTTTTGCGTGACGGATACAATGCGACTCATTGAATCGAGACGTGTATAAAATCGGCTGATATAGGCTAGAAAAGCGGTTAATACGCCGACCGTGATTTCGTTGCGCGAGACTAGCCAAATACCAAATGCCCACACTAATAACAAGCCGACCTCAGTCAGTAACGTCACGCTGGGGGAAAATAATGACCATATTTTGTTGATACGGTCATTGACAACTAAGTTGTGCTGATTCGCTTCGCGAAAGCGTGTCGCTTCGCGTTTTTCTTGTGCGAATGCTTTGACGACTCTTATTCCCGGAATGGTATCTGCCAACACATTGCTGACTTCTGACCAAACGCGGTCTATTTTTTCAAAGCCTGTTCTCAGTTTATCGCGCACGATATGTATCATCCAGGCAATGAACGGTAGCGGTAACAAAGTGATTAGCGCTAATTCGGCATTGATAGAAATCAGAATCGCCGCCGTCATGATGATCATCAACACATCAGTGGCAAAATCTAATAGATGCAACGATAGAAATACACAGATACGGTCAGATTCTGAACCAATGCGCGACATGAGGTCGCCAGTGCGTTTGCCGCCAAAATACTCTAATGAAAGTTTTAGTAGGTGTTCGTAGGTAATCGTACGTAAATCCGCACCAATACGTTCGCTGACCAAAGCCAGAATATAAGTACGCGCCCAACCTAAACCCCATGCCAATAATGCAGAACCCAATAGCCCTGATAGCAGAAGTGAAACCATTTTAATATCAATAGATGCGCCATTCTGATAAGGAATTAACACTTTATCCATCAACGGAATGGTGAGGTAAGGTGGCACCAGCGTAGCGGCAGTAGAAGCCAGCATCAACAAAAAACCTGCCAGTAATTGCCATTGATAAGGTTTGGCAAAGCGCCATAAACGAAACAGCGTCCAAGTTGAAGGGGGTGCTTCAATCGAGTTGCTACATATCGGGCATTCATCATTATTAGCTGATAATTGCGTCTGACAATTGGGGCAATATTCAATATCAGCTTGAGTAGTGGTTTTGCCACTAATTAAGTAGTTAAGTTGCAACTCAAACTGCTGGATAAAACGTATGGCAGCAGTATTATGTGCAAGTGTGTAATGCCAAATGCCGATGCGCGCATCGCCCAAAAACAGTCCGATATTTCCAACACCAGCATGATCATGATGTTGTAACGCTAACTGTGCTTGGAATCGGTACTCAGAAGTGAGTTTTTTATCGGCATCAAAATGCTTCAAGCCACTTTGGGTAACTAACAGCAGACTTTTTTTAAAATGCAGCTGATTATCAAGATTGATTTCAAACCACGCTAAAACTTCTTCAGTAGCGGGCAAAGTTTCCAACACAGTTTGCCATGCAAATGGTAAAGATTTGTTGATAGGAGTAGAGGTGGAAGGTTGGATATTCACAGCGAACGAGTTTACTACAATCAAGTTTTCTAACAAATAGTTATAAGTTCAGTGTTGTAAGCTTCCTGTAAGCTTCATATGAGATGCTCAAAACGTTTTTATATTCGTTTTATCCATCTGGACTAGTTAATGAAATTCCTTAAATTACTTCCCCTGCACGGCCCCAATATATGGACATATCGTCCAGTGCTTGAAGCATGGTTAGATATTGGACCATTAGAGGACTCTCCCTCGAATACCATCCCTGGTTTTTATGATCGACTCAGCAAGTGGTTGCCTACATTAATTGAGCATCGCTGTGGTATAGGTGAGCGCGGAGGATTTTTGCAACGTGTTCGTGAAGGTACGTGGCCAGGCCATATATTGGAACATGTGACGTTAGAATTGCAAACGCTGGCTGGCATGCAGGGCGGTTTTGGCAAAGCACGGAGTACTCATATTCGTAGCGTTTACAAAGTAGTCGTCCGTTCTCGTAATGAACAAGTCAGCCGCGCTGCGCTGCAAGCTGGTCGTGATTTAGTGATGGCAGCTATTGAGAATACACCTTATGACGTAAGCGCTACTGTGGCGCAATTGCGCGAAATGGTTGATTCGCTCTGTTTAGGTCCAAGTACAGCTTGTATTGTAGATGCTGCCACCGAACGTAACATTCCTTCTATTCGATTGACTGAAGGCAATTTGGTACAACTGGGTTATGGCGCCCGTCAGCACCGCATTTGGACGGCTGAAACAGATCAAACCAGTGCAATTGCAGAAAGTATTTCTAGTGATAAAGATTTAACTAAAAGACTATTACAATCTTGCGGTGTTCCTGTGCCAGAAGGACGAATTGTTGATAGCCCGGCAGATGCTTGGGATGCGGCTGAAGACATCGGCGTTCCTGTAGTCGTAAAACCCAGTGACGGCAATCATGGGCGCGGCGTTTCCACTGAGTTGATGACACGCGAAGAGGTTGAGGCTGCATTCAACTTAGCTAATGATGAAGGTAGCGAAGTGATTGTAGAGCGTTTCGTGCGTGGGAATGAGCATCGGTTACTGATTGTGGGAGGGCGTTTAGCCGCGGCCACTAGAGGTGAGCCTGTCTCAATTGTGGGTGATGGTCAATCGAGTATTCGTCGGCTTATCACATCGCAAATCAATTCAGATCCAAGACGTGGTGAAGCGGAAGAATATCCGTTAGACGTGATATTGATTGATGAGCAGCCTGCAGTGAGTTTTGAAATTGCGCGTCAAGGCTTTAAACCAGACTCAGTACCATCACAAGGTCAACAAGTGATTATTCAACGTAATGGCAATGTCGCCTTTGATGTGACTGATCTTGTGCATCCAGAAGTGGCGGCAGCAGCTTCGCTAGCTGCGCGCATTGTTGGTTTAGATATTGCAGGTGTGGATCTGGTCGTACAAGATATTTCAAGACCATTAGCCGAACAAGGCGGCGCAATTGTCGAGGTAAATGCTGGCCCAGGTTTACTTATGCATCTTAAACCTGCAGCGGGCAAGCCGCAGTTGGTAGGCAAGGCGATCGTAGATAATTTATTTCCAGTAAATGAAAGTGGTCGTATACCTGTCGTAGGTATTACTGGAAGCAGCGGAATGACATTAGCCGCGCAGATTATCTCTCAGTTAATTCATTTAAATGGTCAATATGTCGCTTTGGCATGTAAAGAGGGCTTGTATCTCAATCAGCGCTTGGTTGATAAACGTGATTGTGCCAATCGAATATCCGCGCAAAAACTATTGATGAACCGCATGGTAGAAGCAGCGGTTATTGAAAACAGTGCAACGACTATTTTGACTGAAGGATTAGGATACGACCGTTGTCAGGTAGGAATTGTGACCAATATTCATGCAGAGGAACACTTTGGCCAACATTATCTGGAAAATCATGATCAAGTGTATAACGTTTTCCGTACTCAAGTAGACGTAGTCATGAGCAGCGGGTTTGCTATATTAAATGCCGATGACCCTATCGTAGCCAAAATGGCTGAGTTATGTGACGGTGAGGTCATCTTTTTCTCTCAAGATTCTAAGCTCCCACGGATTGAAGCGCATTTAAAACAAGGCGGGCGGATAGTGTCAGTTGAAGCCGATCGATTGGTATTGACCAAGGGTAATGAAAAAATACAGCTCAATCATCTAAAAAATATTCCGATATTGACTAAAAAAAATGAGCGTTCAAAAACACAGAGCCCACTAATTGAACATGTATTAGCCGCTGTAAGCGCCGCATGGTCACTCAATATTTCGCCCGCATTGATCAGTGCGGGAATTGAAACATTTCGACCTGTCAGTGAAATAATTTAAGTAAAAAAAGTCGTTAAGGCTTATAAATTTAAGTATAAAAGGAAAGTTACTCAATGGAAATTACCCGAGTTCGTGCATTACGTGGCCCTAATTTGTGGAGTCGACATACCGCTATCGAAGCGGTAGTCAATTATAGTGAGGCCGAATCTAGCATATTAAATATTCCAGGTTTTGAGTCACGTTTACGCGCGCTTTTTCCAGAAGTTGGTTTGCTACAACTAGCTGGGCACACTGGCGGTGTATCTATGGCACATGTATTGCAACTAGCCGCACTTAGATTACAGGCAGAATCAGGCTGCCCTGTGACTTTTAGTCGAACAGCAACCACTATGGAACAAGGTGTGCTTCAAGTGGTATTTGAATATACAGAAGAGCAAGTCGGTCGATTAGCGCTCAAATTAGCAGAACAGCTTTGTAAGGCTGCAACAATTAATGAGCCGTTTGACTTATCTGCTGCTTTGGCACAGTTAAAAGAATTAGATGAAGATTCACGTCTAGGGCCAAGTACTGGTGCGATTGTGGATGCTGCAACTGTCAGGAATATTCCTTATCGTCGACTGACTGAAGGAAGCTTAGTGCAGTTTGGCTGGGGTAGTAAACAGCGCCGTATTCAAGCTGCGGAAACGGATAGAAGTAGTGCGATTGCAGAGGCAATCGCACAGGATAAAGAGCTTACTAAGAAACTATTAGATGCTGCAGGTGTACCTGTGCCTGTCGGACGCAATGTCTCGAATATTGAAGATGCTTGGTTAGCGATGGTTGAAATAGCTGGGCCGAGTAAAAATGATGAGCTTGATAAGTCTGGCGCAGTGATGGTCACAGGTGGTTCAATCGTCGTAAAGCCTAAAGATGGCAATCAAGGTAAAGGCGTAACAGTCAATATTAATACTCGCGCTCAACTGGAAGTAGCTTATCTTGCGGCAAAAGAAATCAGTACGGAAGTTATGGTGGAACGATTTATTCCAGGAAGTGATTTCCGTTTATTAGTCGTTGGTAATCAAATGGTTGCAGCTGCGAGGCGAGATGCGCCATTGGTGATTGGTGATGGTGTTCAAAGCATTCGTGAATTAGTCGAGCAAGTCAATAATGACCCAAAGCGTGGTAACGGTCATGCAACGTCACTGACAAAAATTCGTATTGATGATATTGCATTAGCCAGTTTGACTAAGCAGAACTTCACAGTTGATTCTGTACCATTAAAAGGCGTACGGGTTATTCTACGTAACAATGCAAATCTTAGTACTGGCGGAACTGCAACGGATGTGACCGATGATGTTCATCCAGACTTGGCCGCAAGTGCAGTTGCAGCAGCAGAAATGATTGGCTTAGATATTTGCGGCGTAGATGTTGTTTGTGACAGTGTATTGCATCCGCTACAAGAACAAGGTGGCGGCATTGTTGAGGTGAATGCCGCGCCAGGCCTGCGTATGCATTTACAGCCGTCATTTGGTAAATCGCGTGCAGTCGGAGAAGCGATTGTTTCAACGATGTTTGCTGCCAATGATGATGGACGTATCCCACTAGTAGCCGTGGCTGGTACTAATGGTAAGACGACTACGGTACGTCTTATTGCACATATCCTTAGTTGTAAAGGCTTGCGAGTCGGTATGACCAACTCAGATGGCGTATATATCCAAGGCCAACGTATTGATACAGGTGATTGCAGTGGCCCGAAAAGTGCGCGCAATGTATTGATGCATCCTGATGTTGATGCTGCCGTTTTTGAAACTGCCCGTGGCGGTGTATTACGTGAAGGCTTAGCGTTTGACCGCTGTAACGTGGCTGTTGTCACCAATATTGGCATGGGCGACCATCTAGGATTAAGCTACATTACGACTGTGGAAGACCTTGCAGTTGTGAAACGTGTCATCGTGCAGAATGTAGCGCCAGACGGCGTTGCGGTACTTAATGCCGCAGATCCTATGTCTGCAAAAATGGCTAGTGCCTGTATTGGGTCTGTCACCTTTTTTGCCTATGATATTTCACATCCGGTCATGGCCACTCATCACGCGCAAGGGAAGAGGGTAGTATTTGTCAATAACGGATTTATCGTAGCGAAACAAGGAAAATTCGAGCAAAAAATTGCATTAAGTGAAGTGCCTATTACCCGCAAAGGGTCGATTGGATTTCAAATAGAAAATACAATGGCAGCTGTAGCAGCCGCTTGGGCACTGAATGTTGATTGGGAAATCATACGCTTAGGAGTTGGCTCATTCATTAATGATGCGCAAACCGCACCTGGACGATTTAACTTTTTTGACTACAAAGGCGCAAGCGTCATTGCCGATTATGGGCATAATCCAGATGCGATTCTTGCATTAGTCAATGCTGTTGAAAATATTCCAGCAAATAAACGGCTGGTCGTGATTAGCGGCGCTGGTGATAGGCGCGATATAGATATTAGTCGTCAATCTGAGATATTGGGTGATGCTTTTGATGAAGTTATTTTGTATCAAGACCAATGCCAACGTGGTCGTGCAGACGGCGAAGTATTGAAGTTATTACAACATGGCTTGGTTAATGCCAAATGCACAAAAAAGATTGACGAGATTCAAGGTGAATTCTTGGCTATTGATACCGCCTTATCTCGTTTGCAGTTAGGTGATTTATGTTTGATTTTAATTGACCAAGTGGATGAAGCGCTGGCGCATATTAAAATGAAAGTTGCAGAGTCTAATAAAAGTTATGTGGCTGCATGACTGCATTTTTAAGCTGAGTGGTGAAATATTGTGGAGATAATGGCTGAAGCTGAAAACACGGGCATGGCAAGAAAACAGAAAATTTGTACTGTATCGGAAGATTTAGTGGGTAGACTGGATAACTCTGATGCAGAAAATGCTGGGGTATTTCTTGTTGGGTATTAGAGATTGGAAGTAGTAATCGTTAGAGCGTGAATAGACATATCATCCATACCAAACTGTAGCTGAATGTACCCCTTGTATCCAAAAGGTGAGTGTAAGTCTTTGATGCTTGTGAATTTTATTGCGAATCAATCATTTAAGATTAACTGGCGTCCCCACGGGGATTACCAATATAAAACTTTAAATTCAATTAAATCAGTAAGTTAAAATCTCTCATGTGCGCTTGTGTGTAACAGTTAAGTGTATCACTAATTGTAATAATTCTTTCAAAGCAATCCCACTTGTTTGACACCCTAACCAATTAAGCAGATTATCTGATGCGCTAGTGATGCACGCATTGTTTAATTCTTGGGGAGGAATCTATGACAAAGCTATTGTTCGCTTTACTATTAATTCTGTTTACTAATATATCTACAGCTTTTGATAGTCAATGTTTGAGCGTAAGTACATCAGTCACAATTACATCTAATGAAGAAGTAGCTCAAAGAGGCTGTTGCTCACATCATGGGGGTGTCTGTGGTTGTAGTGGTGGACGTACTTCATGCTGTGACAATACTTTAAGTCCTAGCTGCTTATGTAATCAAAATGATGTAAATCAGTTTCTCCTAGAGAATCCATCAGAGTCTCCTAAGACTTAAGCCATTAACTAATTAATAAGAAAACAACCATCATGTCACCACAACTTCAACCCATATTAAATACCATACTCACATTAACTGCTATCCTATTCACAGGCGCTTTACTTGGCTTTATTGCGTCTCAATACTTTGGAGAAACACGGGAAGATAAAAGGTGGATATTAAGAGGCGCAACAATATTAACTGTGTTGATTGCGGGTTCAGTGCATCTGTTTTTGTTGAGCAATAAAACTTAATTCGAAGTTTAGCTATGAAGTATCTAGTGTGCTTACTATTAACTTTAGTCAGCCTAAACTCTGCTGCTGAAAGTAATCGCAGTTACAAAGCCAAGAAAGCCTTTAAGATAAGCACTGCTTGCCCTGCAACTAACCGTTACAAAGGGTCGTGTCCTAACTACGTCATTGACCATATAAAACCTTTAGCATGTGGAGGCTCTGACACTCCTGACAACATGCAATGGCAGACTAAAGCTGATGCAAAAGCTAAGGATAAATGGGAACGTAGGGGCTGTAAATAAAAGGTCAAATGCAATGTCACTGAAATCTCTGATTGTTTACTTGGATAGTAGTGATATTTCCCTGCTCTCTAATCCTCTTAAACGCTCTAAAGAACTAGTCAAAATTGAAACCGCTTTATTAGATTTGCAAAGCAAGGGATTGATCGAATTTCGCTTCAGTCAAATTCATATTATTGAAGCGGCTCCAAAGGATGAGGGCTCAGTCGAGTTTGCTAAACAAAGACTAAATTACATTCACAAATTATGTAATAAAAAATGTCTGACCAGCTACGTAAATGTACTCGAGCATGAAATTTTCCAGTTAAGTGAAAATTATGACGGTAGTAAAATGGAATTTCATAACGATGAATCTAAATGGTATCCTCAATTAGATAGAAGCGAGTCTATTAGTTTCAAGAGCATAATCGATGAGCAAATCAATGCTCAATCAGGTCGAGAACAAAAAAGAATGTTCAAGCGTCGACTACTAACGAAGAGTGGAGAAGTAAAGAGAGAGGTGATTAACCATGTAAACCTTTGCTCCCCTACGTCAATTAAAGAGGTAATGGATAAATATCCAGTAACTTATGATGAGGCAAGTTCTTGCCTAAAAGCTTTATTAAATGGTGACTCTGAAAGCCAAGTAATGGAAATTTTGGAAAAGTCATTCTCAGAAGTTAATCGATTGCCAGCTTGGTATGAAATGCAGTGGGATAGAATTATTCCCATATCATCTTTTTTACGTGAAATAGGCTCTTCTTTACAAAGCTCAACACAACAGTTTTATTTTGAGACAAAAGATAACTACGAAAAATGTCAATTGTTAGGATGGGATGAAAAGGAAATTAAAGAAAAGTTGAATGGTATATTTCGTAACATTAAAGAAACCATGCCTGTAAATTTTGTTAAGAAAATGGCTGAAAATCTAGGGTTTACTATTAGTATAGACAAACTATCATGGGTAACTGCTCCATCAATTTTAACAGCTATAACGGTTAGTTATCACATAACTCAAAAGTCCTTGTACGTAGGTGGTACAAGTAGAACATTTAAAGTGAGCGACTTTGGCGACATTTCGCATACTTTTCATCTGCCTCAAGTTGATATTTTTAGAGTTGATGCATTTATTGCTTCTGTAATAAAGGAAGCGAATCTTCCATTTAATACAAGTGTAGTTGGGAATTTGAACGATTTGTTAGAAGCTATACATAAACGTTTAGATGTATTGTGACTGGATTTGGTTGATTCTACTTAAACTTACGGGCTGTTCCTGTAACCACTCCCACAATACTAAACTGCATATCCTCAGTAATCTCAATAGGAGAAAACTTAGGATTCGCTGGAAGTAGTCTAGGTAACCCGTGTTTAGTTTTAGCTAGTGACTTAATTGTAAACTCACCATCCACTTCAGCTAAGACAATATCACCCACTTTAGCCAGTCTTGATTTATCTACGATGGCTATATCATTATCAAAGATGCCAGCCCCAATCATTGACTCACCCTTGATACGTACAAAGAAAGTCGCATCAGCCTCACTGATTAAGTAATCGTTTAAGTCTAAGCGTTTCTCAATGTGGTCATCAGCAGGAGAGGGGAATCCAGCAGCCACTTTAGTGGAGAATAAGGGTAGTTCAATATGCGTGATTAAAGGCTCATCAATAGAGACAACATTGTCCAATTGCTCAAGTCTTTGTTTACGCTTGAGAGCCTCAAGGAAGTCTCTAACAACTGGTTCTTGACTCTCAGGTATGCGGATGGGCGTAGTGGGTTCCTTGAATTGACTCCAAGGTTTTCTACCAGAGCCTAAGCGTTTACCGCCTCTATTTGTTTTTGTAATTTCTTCCATTCGATTATTGTACGATAATCAAAAGATAATGGAAGGGTGATTCAAAAATATACTTAAAGGGTGGTCTGCGGTGATTGGATTGAGTTGCCATTAATATGTAGAAACATAGCTAGTCTTCCTCTCTGATATTTTCCATCTTGTAACTACAATAGCTACATAAACCGCCAAAGTCTTGTTCTTCAGGGGTTAAAGAAGCTTCGCAAACATTACATGTTGAATAGGCCAACTCCTCATGACACGCAACGCAGCAATTTGCTTCAATAACATAAGTATCCTTCTCGCAATTGCTACATGTATAAACAGGAATCTGTCCTCCTTGGGAATGGGCAAGATAAGCTTCCTTAAAATAATAACTATATGTTGCTGGCTCTATAAGCTGTTCATATAAAGACTCATACCTACAAGACTCGCAGAAGAACACTAGCTCATCAAGAGTATCACCATGTAGCGGTTTAAGTAATTGTGAGTTACATTCAGGACAGCGGAATTTCGTAGTAATATTTTTTATGGTTTCGGAAGTCCAATCAACCTCAGCTAAGGCGTTCATACATTCTTGAAGATGAGCTTCATAAACTGTAGAAACCTCCAGTAATGTTTGCCATGTGTCTTCTCCAAGTAGGTCTACAGGCTTCAGGCCAAGCTCTTTATCAATGAAAGGCACTATTACATTAAATGAGTCGGCGATGAGCTCCTTCATAGTGTTACTAGTGGCTGATGTATGGTAATGCTCGATATCATTTCTTAGTGTAATCATTTTGTTGACTCTATCCCAATCAACATTAATGCCAAGTGTTGTGAGACGTTGCTTAATCTGTTCTACATCTACAGTTTTTCTACCTTTACCAACAAACTTTACTGCTCCAGTATCAGATATTTCTGGCAGCATTACTTGCTTAATTAGGACTTCATTAGAGTCTATTGCAGACAATATCCGCAGCTTCTCTTTAAACAATAGGAGGATACCTGCACTGAGGTTACGAATTGAAGATAACGCACGCCTAGGGTCTTCATTCTTGTAGTCTTCGACTCCTAGTTGAATTGATGAGATTGCGTTTGTTAAAAGAGTATCCATAGAAATCCAAAGTTTAGATGTCAAAAAATAGTGGTGGATGAAGTCAACCTAGGCCATCTATCGTGAACCCAAGCGAACTCTTCAGGTGTATCTTCAGTAACCACAAAGACACGCTGCTCATCATTATGCTTGACCACAAGAGCCTCTATAGATTTACCCTGTGGAACTTCAATCCAGTGGGGTACCTTCTCAGCATCTTTCTCCATAAAGCTATGAGCTGCTAAATGAACAAGGGTAGGGCTGTAGCGTTCCCATTTACCAATCTCAAAGAGTCTGACCTAGCCCATCCTCCTTGCACAAAGGGGGCTTGCTCTTCTTTACGTCTACCCCATTTAATCCATTCAATACTACCGTCACTCTTGACTACCGGAAGAGCTGCTTTAGGATTTGGGAAATAAATACTCCACTCTTTATCTGAAGGTTCAATATATCGGAGTCCAGCACACATCCTAGCTTGCCTTGAAACTAATCAACAGTTGCCGTAGTTCATCAACCAGTTTGTGTGAGTTGATACCATAATGCAACTCTCTATGACAGTTTGGACAAAGACCTAAAGCATTATCTACTGTGTCACGACCTTTATTAGCCAAATGATGTAGATGATGCACTTCCAAAAAAGGCTCACCTGAAGAGGTTAAAAAAGGTGCTTCACATTTACAGCACTCACATTTTCCAGCTGCTCTTTTAAGTACCCAAGCTTTGACTTTGTGGTCTCGACTTATTTGAACAACGTTTCTAAAGGTCGCATTGGGAGACTCGTTACCCAAAGGAGGGGATTTATCCACCTTCCGTAACTCTTCCTGGACAGAATATTCAAACGAAACTTTATTTGCATTTGGGATATTCTCAAGGTCACAAATAATTGCCTCTAACTTTGCAGCTATCTTTGCCCCGACATTTTTCGCTGGCTTGAGTCCTTTTATCCAGCTACGTCCCATTAAGCTTAATACATAGGAGATATTTTGCATCCTGTACTCAAATGCTTTAGGGGTTCTATTGAAATTATTACTTAACTGGGCATACATTGTTTTTTTATTATACTTTTCACCGACTAACTCATCATGCAGCATACTTTGATAAGCAATAACTGATGCCTTAAGTTCTTCATCAGTCCAAGATTTCGTATCTTCTATTAAACTAGAAATTCTGAGTTTAGATTGTCTTACGGCTGCTTCAGAAAAGCTTTCTGGAAACCGTAAAATAATTGACTCGAAAGATAATTTCTCTAATCGCATTTCTACAAGAGCTGTGTACCCCAAAGGGTCAGCTTTTTTAGTTACAGCTTTTTCTACAGTTGGAATGATTCCTAATCTTTTTATATCTGGCCAAGTTCTTCTCGCTCCATTTGATTTTGGGTTTCTATCGAGGAGCACTTCTTCATAAGCATGTATTGCTTCTATGCATTCTTTTTCAACGATTGAGGAAACTGGGTATGCTTCTGTTTTGAGTTGAATTTTTCTTAGCCTTGCTTCATAGGCCAATTCTTCATAGCCATTTGCTAGTGCTATTTTTCTAAAATCCTCACAATCCTTAGCATTACTTAACGCCAATATACGAGCATCCATCCATGCCTCCAGAAATATTTGGATATTACTTAATTAGTTTACGCCAGTCCCAAGGAGGTACAGGGTTAGATTCAATCCAAAGTCCAGCCTTAGACGTCTTAGCATCTTCCTGAGCATGTAGATAAGTGAGTCTATCCTCGAATACCTGCTCCTTCTTATACTTGCTGTAGTGCCAGGCTAAGCCTCTCTTAATTTGTTCTAGGTTCGCATCTAGGTCGTTGACCCACACCTTACCGACTAGACGCTCATACCGGTCATGCTTAGACCAATCTACAGTCACAGCCTTATTGAAGACTAAATCTGAAAGTGACCTCTTCGATACCTGTCCAAAAGGCTGCTTTTTCTCAGGCGCATCAATACCTGCCAATCTAACTTTGTATTGAGTGTTATTAGCGTCCAGTACAGTAATGGTATCCCCATCTGCTACACCCACAACTCTAGCTTGAAGTAACTCTGCATTTGCTGAAGAAATTGAGAGGTAAACTAGCAGCGGAACTATGTATTTATTCATACTCTGATTATCTTACAGAAGCCTATATAAATCCAATAAGATAATGATTAGAGAGAGGCCTACTGCGCTATCTGACACGATATTAGTTACTTGCCTATACTCACCTCTAGGACGACTTGAGATGTTCATTTACATGGCTTCTAGTAAGGTTTTTCGCTAGGGAATCTTAAGAGTTCAATCAGAAAAAAATAGATGCACATACACAGAAACCCTAAAGAATCATGAAGACTCCTTAGGATGACTGGTAGTGAAATCTATTGTTTATTTGCTATTTTCTGCCTGATGCAATTTGTACGCCTGTACCGCGTGTATTCCCCAAGTCACGTCCTTCATTAGTGGAAATACTTTGTGCGCCTGTGCCTCTATGCCCGGGAAGGTTATGACCCGCATCGTCATCAACAATCTGAGCACCTGTACCTTTGAAGCCTCGCATTGCGTGACCTTCATCATTAAGAACGAAGCGCATCCCTGTACGTCTATCGATGCTTGATGCTAACTGTACACCTGTCCCTTTATTGTCTTCATTCAGGTCTCGGTACTCATAGTTCACTGGTACTTGAAGACCTGTTTTAGGTTCGAGCGGGAGGCACATCAGTAACCTTTCTTTTTCAGATAAGCTTTACCTTTGGCTGCAAAGAAGTCTTGTAAAGCATCACCACTATCATTGATTTGAAGCCAAGTTTTACAGCTCTTACATTTGGAACGGTTACGGGATACTGGTACAAGGTGTGAGTTATTACATAGTGGGCAAGGTAATGTTTGAGGGGTATTGTTCATTTAAATTTTCATATTAGAGAGTTGGTGTGAAGGAGATAGATTCACTATAAGTATCACTAGAAAACAAGTGAATACCTTTAAGAGTATTGAAGGTTTAATACTTGTATCTAGTAATACTTATAGGTGACTAAAAGTTAACTGACATAGATATATATACACAGTAATAATGATGTAAGTAGCTAATGGTTATCTCAAGATAACAGTTAGTAAATTCAAGAATTACCCTTAGAGATTAGTAACTGTGTACTTGAGTTATTAGAGAGGGATAGTTATACAAATAACAATTGTGTGAGTTAGTTAGATATGTCTTTTTATCTATCTCTCTATATTTCTATCTATGTATCTTTCTATCTATCTATAGGCTAGTAGTGGTTAGCATCGGTTAGCAGTGGCTAATGTTGGCTAGTGAATAATTAAAAATCAGGTTTATCTTCATCTTTAATACGGCTTCCACGGGATTTACTGGCTCTCTCCGATTGTAAGCGAGCAGACTCAATGGTTTCATTTAACTGTCTATCCAACTCAACATGAAAGTATTTATCTTCACTATCACGAGGAAAGAACTCATTAAGTACTGAGGCTAGTGCAACTTCTCCACCTGAATCAATAATGCCAAGCCTTCTATTGAGGCTACTATTTATTTCAGGTAACTTATTCCCTGAAGACCAGTAAAGTGTGAGGAGCTTAATATAGATAGCTACATGGGTATCGCTCCACCCAACTATCTCATTTGTGAACATACCAACGTTTAACTTAAACCAGCCCATAGTATCTTTAGTCGTCTTAGCAGCCATTCTTACTTACTCCGCGTAACCAACAGTTCATGCTCAGAAAGCAGTACTGCTATCGCCTGGCTGTTATTAATCGATGCTCGGTGAGTCTCTAGGTATTCTCGCTGGAATTTCTTTAGATATTCGAAAGTGACCAGCGGTAGTGAGAAGCTTCTTATGACCTTTATTTCATTAGTGTTTTGCATTATTTCCTTGTACAGATTTGATTAAAAATTGAGGGGGTATTACTAAGATGTACAGTTCAGTCTGTAAGCCATTGTAAAAGCTCATTTATGACTGTCTTTACTAAGGTGTGCCATTCAAACTGTAAGTAATTGATTGTTCATAAAGACTGACCAAATCACCCCATACTAAAACCCCTTAAAACTAACCCTCTAGAAGTCGCATAAAACCTAGACCATAATCTATGCTACTTGACTATACCAAAACAATTGATTTAGTATGGGTGTAATCACATTAATCAGGATTCTATAACCATGACTAAACAATCAAAGCGAGTAGCTCTATACGCCCGTGTGAGTACCGAGAGTCAGACTACAGATAATCAGCTAATTGAGTTAAGAAAAGTCGCTGAGAGAATGGGCTGGATTGTTGTAGGTGAGTTTGTAGACCACGCAATTAGTGGAGGTAAGGGCAGAGACCAAAGACCAGCATTTGATAAGCTACAAAAGGGTGCTATCCGCAAAGATTATGAACTGATAATGGCATGGTCGATAGATAGGCTTGGGCGTAGCTTAAGAGACTTAGTCAATTTTTTAGGTGATATACAAACAAGCAAAGTGGATTTGTATCTACATCAACAAGGGATTAACACGGAGACTCCAACAGGTAGATTGATGTTTCAAATGATTGGCATGTTTGCTGAGTTTGAAAAGTGCATCATTAAAGAAAGAGTTATTTCAGGTATCGCTAGAAGCAAAATAACAGGTACTAAATCAGGTAAGCCCCATGGGAGACCTGCTAACCTTGAGAATCCTGAGCCTCACATTAGAAAACTTAGGGCAGAAGGCTTAGGCATGTTGAAAATAGCAAAACAGTTAAGTATCGGTGTAAGCACTGTACAGCGTGTGTTAGCCACAACTTAAGGTCGCTGCAAAGCCCTCTAGAAGGTCTTAAGATTACCAACCGATATCCTTACTTGGCTAGTGATTATTTAAGGGCTTGTAGCTCGATTGCATTTTCAATAGTTCATAGTCTCATGCCGAATTATTACCTAAAGTAAACCTTCTCTTTTAGGAGATAGTTTCTTCGAAGATACTGATTTATAAGGATATTTTATTGCATTGGTGATAAATTGTTGATAGTCTAGCGATAACTCTTAGATTCCCTCAGAGATTCACTTAGGACACGCAAAGATAATGACTTACATTAGAGTATTTGGAATGGAATTAGCCTTCGAACACACGGAACATTCTGACTTCACTTTTCATGATGAATCGCCTATCTACTACGGATTTCAAATAGGTAAGTTATACATTACATACAATAAAACGAAAGAAAGCGGATTTGTTTTTGAGAGCCGTGGCTGGTGTTTAACTCTAGTTGCACCATCACCACGCGAGAAGAGTGTACAAGCATTGTAAATATGCATCACTAGCGAAGCCCTTGAGATTACCTTGAGGGCTTTTCTTTATCCACTAGCTCATTGGTTATGGGTTGCTAGTGACTATCAGAATACAGCTACAGGATGAGATAAATTCCAAGTTACCTATTGGATTTAAGCTTTGGTTTGTAAGTGGAGGAATCGCTAGGTTGCCAGGAGATTAACTTAAAGGGGGTCGGAGGGGGTGGTTTCAACGTCCTACGTATATGTAACCTAAACGAAATTTTATGTGGTTTTTAAATTGACCTAAGTCTTAGCAGAAACATCAAAGTTAATATTAGAAGCAGGGCTATCATTTGAAGAAGCTTTAAGCAAACCAGAGTCTCCGAAGTTAGTTACTGATTCTACTAGTTTAGCTAAAATCAAGTCCTTTTGTTCAGGGGTTGTGGCAGCTGCAACGAATGCTTCAGTACTGTTTGCAACTCTTTGTCGGTGTAAGTTATGTTCGAGGAGGTGTAAATATGCTTTTAAAACTGTTAAAAAATAGGTTGAAATCGCTGCAATAGATGCCAAGATAACACCTCTGATGCTCGCATGATAAGCAATTTTCCATGTCCATTCATCGTTTAAGTTATCCGCTGCATTGAGGAAATAAAAAGCTAATCCAAAGAACCAGATTAAGAAAATGGCTGCGCCAGCGGATGCAATGATTATTTTAAGATATAGGTTGCTTTGCGCTGATGTGAATTGTTTTTGCGCATCTATAACCGACACGCCTTGCGCGGTATTTTTAGCTGCCTCTTTTATTTGATTTGTTTCTTCGATTATTTGCTTAAGTGACTCAAGGGTCTCATCAGCGGATTTTGCTTTAGCTTTTATGTCTTCAGTTAGAGCAATAGCTTCTGAATGGCTTTTCTGTTCCTTAGATTCCTTTGGGAAAAGCTCGAGGTGCGTTATATAAAATTGCGGCCATACATTTAAAATTGCATCTATATTTGCGTATACATTTTCGACAACACTAGGTTTCTGTGCAACGAAGTCTTGATTATTCAAAGCTGAAAATGATGATAAGTGATTAAATAATGCGTCTAAGTGTGCAGTAACTGTTTGCACAGGAGTATTACTTACGTCTTTAGCAACTTGTTGTATAACGGCGATTTTGTCATAAAGGTCGTTTAGAACATCTGATAAAAATTTCTCTGAGGATTCTACGCCCAACTCAGGTCTAAAAATTCTTTCTTTAGGCAAGCTTAAAAAAGAGCTTATGGATTGATTCAACTTATCTATATTTGTTTGCGTAGCCAAAATATATCCTCTTCTGTAACTTTATGTTTGATTAGCTTTTACTATGATAATCACCTAGGCATTATATGAGTAAAATTTTTCAAAGCACTGCTATTAAATTAAAGTGTTTTCAATGATTTGTCGGAAATAAAGACTATTTCATCGTTTCAGATGACTTAAGTCGAGTCCCTTAAAATTTAACTTTTGCATTTCCTCATTAAGTGCATCAAGAGGGAATAGTCTAGCTCCATATTTATCCCCCACGTTACCCATAGAGTGACCCTCGATTCTCATTTGACAATCATAAGCCATCTTAGAACGTCTACTATGGTCTGAGAATGCATGTCTTAGTCCATGAAAAGGCATCGGAACCCGCGTAATCCCTAGCTCCTTTCGTACGTAGCTACTCCACCATTCACCCCATTTGTCTGCGAGTTTTCCTTGAACTCTAGTCACTTTTAGTTCAGGGAAGAGTTGAATTTCTTTACACTCTCTTTTTGCTTGGACATAATCCAAGAAACCCATTTTAATTAGGTCAGGGTGGATAGGCGCTCTTCGTTTTTTACCGTCTTTAACCGTGCGCCCTGTAGTCAACTCTGGGCGAATAAGAATGTAATTAATACCCTCATCTTCACCAATGTCATTAATATATAGCTGACCTATTTCATTCAGTCTTGCAGCGGTGTACAGCCCGATTAACGGCATCCAAAAAGCAGCTTCGCCCTTAAATCTCTTTGGGCGATAACCTTGCGTGAATACCTTAGAGTTAAAAATACTTTGTAGTTCTGCAACAGTGTAGGGATTATCAACTTCTCTTTCAGGTATCGAGAGCTTAGTCATATCCTTAAATGGGTTGTGTTGTATCTTAAGATTCTTCTCAGCGGTACTGAAGATAGCTGCTAGTATTCCTCTGCCTTTATTAATGGTTGCAGGTGATGATTTAGCTTCAAGCATTTTGTCTTTGAGAGAAATTACATGGCTCTTAGTGAACTCGTTAGGTTTGATGTCTCCTAGCATCTCCCTGACCTTTTTAATCATAGTATTGGCTTCAGCAATCGCAGTTCTTGATAGAGGAGTAGTAGCTTGGCTTATCCAGTAATCTCTAAGACCTTCCAGAGTATCAAACTTGCTAGTGGATTTACTTACAGGATTGATAATAGGGGCTTCAGGAGTCTCAACGATTTCCCCCTGATGTCTAAGCATTAACTGTGAGTTTGCTTCTACTGATGCTCTTAGAAACGCGTAAGCAAGCTTATTGTAATCAATAGAGTCTTCAAGAATGTGGTATCCATGAGACTCACAGAAATCTAACATTTCAAACTTGATTGTAGATGTATCGCCTCTTGCCAGGGCTGCCTTACCTCCGATATCTACAATCTCGAGGGACTCGTTTATTTTCCTAAAGTCTCTCTCTGAGAGTCCATCAGTTCTAGCTTCTTCATCTTCTTCAAGGATATGAGCTTTCCAAGCGTCTGTTAGATTCTTAATGTCCTCTTTGGATATTGAATCAATAGATTTAATGGTTGTGTTATTCCTGTATCCCTCAAACTCAATATCAAGACGAACATCCTCAGCCCTTGATAGACGTTCAGCTTCCCTAAGGTCTTTAGTTTTAAGGCTAAAGATTATCTCTAGTTTGGGGGAGTAATATGCGAGGAGTTCTAACGGAATACGTCTACGGAAATAGTAAGTACCATTCCGAGTTATAAGGTGTGTTTGAATAGGCAAAGTCATACCTCAAGTGTATCAGTTATGTGTAACACTTGGAGTTTGTAACTTATTGATTTACGTGAATTTTATTGCGAATCAGTCACTTGTGACTTAATTGGCGTCCCCACGGGGATTCGAACCCCGGTCGCCTCCGTGAAAGGGAGGTGTCCTAGGCCTCTAGACGATGGGGACCTAAGAATTACTTACTATTTAACGCAACAACATTTTACTACAAATCGATTAATTTCTTAAGAAGTATTTTATCTTAAAGCTATATTAATCACAGCTTTTGGTGGAGGTAAGCGGGATCGAACCGCTGACCTCTTGCATGCCATGCAAGCGCTCTCCCAGCTGAGCTATACCCCCAAACAACCACTTACAGCACGTTAAGTAACTTTTGATTTAAAGCGCCAACTCAACGAAGGCGCAATATTAAAGATGGGCAGGGTAATTGTCAACGCATTTTTGCCCAAATGTGTAATTATCCGCGCGTATTACTTTGCGATTCAAATTGTAGCAAATCAACTTTAGGTAATGGCTGCCAGCCCGTTTTGCGATGTTCTGCAACCACGTTAGTAAAAATGCCGCCACGCACATAAAATTTAGCGGTTACACGCATAAATTTTGGCTGTGTAGCTGAGACCAAATCATCTAAGATGCGATTAGTGACGGCTTCGTGAAAACAGCCTTCATTACGGAAAGAAACGATATACAGTTTTAAGCTTTTTAACTCTACGCAAAGCTGGTCTGCAATATAGTCTAAATAGATAACCGCGAAGTCTGGCTGACCTGTTTTTGGACAAAGACAGGTGAATTCCGGGATTTCCATATGAATATGAAAATCACGATTCGGGTTCGGATTAGGGAATGTTTCGAGCGTTTTAGAGGGTTGCGCGCTTAAATCGCCCAATATGGTGACGTTTTCGTGTAACGCGGTGCTAGACATAATGGCTTTCGTATCAAATAATAACGCTATTATAAAATGCTTCTTATGAAAACACATATAAAGTTAGACGCATGTAAAATAGGTTAACACCTTAATAAAACTAAATTATCTAATCTAAATTACTCACTTTTGCGCTTAACTCATTTAAAACTTGCTGGCTTTAAGTCTTTTGTAGACCCAACCACTATCCATCTGCACGGACAGCGCGTAGGAGTTGTTGGCCCGAATGGTTGCGGTAAATCCAATGTGATGGAGTCGGTGCGCTGGGTTTTGGGTGAATCTTCCGCCAAAGAAATGCGTGCGGATGCGATGGATGCAGTGATTTTTAATGGGTCGTCTAATCGAAAACCCATCTCGCGCGCCAGTGTTGAGATGATTTTTGATAATAGCCTTGGTGGAGCCAGCGGCGAATGGAACCAATATGCAGAAATCAGCGTTAAGCGCGTAATTGAGCGTGAAAAAGGCTCAACTTACTATATTAACAATACAGCCGTACGTAGGCGCGATGTGGCTGATCTTTTCTTAGGAACAGGTCTTGGTGGTCGCGCATATGCAATCATCGGCCAAAACACCATCTCTCGCATCGTAGAAGCCAAGCCTGAAGAATTACGTGTGTTTTTAGAAGAGGCGGCTGGTATCAGCAAATATAAAGAGCGCCGCCGCGAAACGGAGTTGCGCCTGCGTGATACACGCGAAAACCTGACGCGAGTAGAAGATATTTGCCGCGAACTGCAAAAGCAAATCACAAAATTAGAGTCACAAGCGGTTGTCACGCAACAATATCATGCGCTACAAGCCGCTTATAAGCTGGCTGATGGCCAGTTGTGGTTATTAAAGAAACGCGATGCCAGTGCCGAATGGGAGAAAACCAAGCGACAGGTTGAGAAGCTGGTGAATCAACTGGAATCGCAAATGGCTGATTTGCGAAAAAGTGAAGCGGATTTAGAGCAAAGTCGTCAGGCGCATTATGCGGCTTCTGAAGGTATTAACACGGCGCAGGCGGCATATTACGAAGCCAATGCAACCGTTTCTAATCTCGAAAATCAAGTCAAACAAAACACAGAAGCGCGTGAGCGCATGACGCAGCAATTACAGCAATTAGCGCAATCATTAGAACGCAATGCGAATAACAGCGAGGCTTTGCAACAAAATTTAGCACAACTAAATAATGAGTTAGAAGCCGCCACTACATTAGAAAAGCAATCTCAACAATCGCTAGATGCATTAAAGCTGACTTTGCCAGAAAAGCAATTGACGCTAAATTCGGCCAATCAAGCGACTCAAAAAAGTCAACAGGCTTTAGTGAATGCCAAGCAAAAAATTCAGGTTGAAACCAGCAGCATGCATTATTTAGAGCAAAATATCGCTGAAAATACGCAGCGTATTCAACGCGTTGAAGCAGATTTTTTACGTTTGGTTATACCGGATGAAGCGCAGTTAAAAAACAACGAACTGGCTTTGCAAAATGCGCAACAGAACGTGGTTGAAATTGAGTTGAAAGTACAAAAAATTATAGCGGATGAATTGACTTTTCAAGCCGTAATCAATCAGCTACGCGATCAGCAAAGCCAAGCGCAACGCGCTAGTAATCAAGCAGAAGCAGAATTACAAACGCTGCAAAAAATGCAACGGTCTTTGAATGCGGCGGGCAAGTTGGATGGCTGGTTGCAAAGTACGAGCTTAAATAAAAATGCACGATTATGGCAAAAAATTAAAGTAGATGAAGCTTGGAATGTGGCTTTAGAAGCGGTATTGGGCGCGAAGCTGAATGCTTTGATTGCAGATAAAAACGCGATTAGTGACAGGCCGCCTAGCTTTTTGGTGATGGGTTACAGATCAACAGAAAAAATTGTCGTTAATAAACAAGCGCCAAACAATCAAAGTGTGCACTTAACGCCGTTGATGGCGATTATAAAAGCTTGTGATGACGATTTGCGGCCAATTTTAGAAGATTGGTTGGCAGGAGTTTATTTGTTGACTGACGCAGATAATCAAAACAGCGCTATTAAAAATAAAGCCATTGCCGCTTTAAATATTGGCGAAACATTGGTTAACCAAGAAGGCGATGTATTTAGTAGCCACAGCGTGGTTTTTCATGGTGAAAACTCACAATTAAGTGGCGTGTTAGAGCGACAGGCCCAGCTTGAACAGTTGCAAAATCAACTGCCTAATTTGCACGCAGATTTGCAAGCATTAAATACTGCGTTAAAGCTTGCAGAGAGTAATTTGCTTCAAGCGCGTCAACAACAGCAACAAGAAAGCCAACAGCTGCGTTCTGCCACACAAACGCAACATCAATGCCAGCTGGAATTATCCAAGCTGCAACAGGTGCGCCAAGTTGCGCTAGAGCGCGAGAAAAGTATTCAAGCGGATATTGCTAACTCAACAGCCAAACTTGCAGAGCTTGTAAATACTAAAACGCTTAAACAAGACGCGTTAGAAGCCGTCACAAAAACACTTAACGCTTTGGAATTGGTAAAAAATAGTGACGAAGCAGCAAAAAAGCAAGCTGAACAAGCTTACTTTTCTGTACGTGAAAATATACAAACAGTTGAAAAAAAACATCAAGAGATTAGCTTCAATCTGAAATTAAATCACAACAAAATCATTGAGATAAATAATAAAATTAATGTGAATAATGAAGAGAAAATTGCTTTTGAATTACGCAAAACTGAGGCGGAGCAGGTGTTGGAGTTAACACCGATGGCGACTTTAAAAGCAAATCTTGTTGAAGCGATTAATCATAAACAATTATGTGAAGCGGCGCTTGCTGGCGCGCGAAACTACTTGGTAGAGCAAGAGCAAGCGCTGCAAAATCTTGAGCGTGTGCGTATGCAAAATGAGCAGCAATTGCATCCACTACGTGATAATTTAGAACAAAGCCGTTTGAACGAACAGCAAGCACGTTTAAGTTTTGAGCAATGTCAGGCAGGTTTATTGGAAAATGGTCAAAATGAGCAAGAGTTGGCTATTGGCTTGGCTGAGAATGCTAAAACCAGCGATTTGGTGCGTAAATCGAATCAGATTCAACAAGGGATTGCGGAGTTGGGTGCCGTTAACTTAGCCGCTATTCAAGAATTAGCCACTGAAACGGAGCGTAAGACCTATTTAGATAGCCAGATGCAAGATTTACATCAGGCGACTGAAACTTTAGAAGATGCGATTCGCAAAATTGACCGTGAAACACGCGAAAAATTGATGCACACATTTAATACGGTGAATCAGAATTTTGCTGAGTTATTTGCAACATTATTTGGTGGTGGTCAAGCGAGATTGGAACTGTTGGGTGATGAGATTCTAGATACGGGCATGCAAGTTTTTGCGCAGCCACCAGGTAAAAAGAATACGACTATTCAATTACTTTCTGGTGGTGAAAAAGCGTTAACTGCCCTAGCTTTGGTGTTTGCCTTATTCCGGCTAAATCCTGCGCCATTTTGCTTGATGGACGAAGTGGATGCGCCGCTGGATGACAGCAATACCGAGCGATTCTGCCATATGGTTAAAAAGATGAGTGAAAAGACACAGTTTTTGTTTGTCAGCCACAATAAAATCACCATGGAAATGGCGCAGCAACTCATTGGTGTTACCATGCAGGAATCAGGCGTTTCGCGCATTGTTGATGTGGATATTGATGCGGCGCTCAGTTTTCAAAGTTGACTTTTAAATCAATAAAGTGTCAGAGTTAACACATCAAAACAGTCAATAATTAGAAATTAACTATTCATTCTCTTGATACTGCGATGTTTGCTTGAATTATTCCCGATTTCAACACACAATAGTTATGTGTTCCAAGCAATTCAGTAGCAAAAATCTTAAAACTTTAAATAGTAAGCTTTAAAAATTATGTCAGATTTACAAATAATATTGATTATTCTAGGTGCGTTTATCATTGCAGGTGTCGTTGTGTACAACTGGCTGCAAGAGAAAAAATTGCATAAGCAAGTTTCAAACGAATTTATTGTGCCGCAAAAAGATGTGCTAGCCGAAGATTTTTACATTGATACCGATGCGTTTGTGGAAAAAGAATTGGCAGATGTACCGCATAAAATCAAACACCATGCATTTGAAGACTCAGTAAATATAGAGTCGAAAAATAATGTCTCGGAAAAACTTCCAACACGAACAGAAGAAGTTGTTTATAAAAATAATGTGTTAGAAGACACTGTTTTAGAAGAAAAACCTTATCTAAAATCGACTTTTAATGAAACTCGCTTGAATGAAGATGTGGCTGAATCAACTAGATTTAGTGACAGTGATGAATCAGAAGTGGAAGCTGCAACTAACACCTTTTCTGAAAGTGAATCAAGCTCTAGATTGACAGATTCTGCAATCAATCAACCAGCTAAAACTATCCACGAATCTGAAGAAACTGCCACAAAAGTATTAGTAGAACCCAACGAAATCAACACTGCAGTTAAAAGCAGTGAAATCGACAATACACCGCCGCAATTGCCAAATAGCGTACATCCGCAAATCGATCTAACCGCTGTTTTATACGCCAATAAAAATATTGGTTACCAAGCGTTGGTTGATATGGTCGAAAGTATTGATGATATTAGTTTGCCGATAATGATCTATGGCCTTGATGACAGCGATAAATGGCATTTAGTCGATACCAATAACGCGCTTCAGATTGATGTAAATGCATTAACATTTAAACAAGTGACTTGTAGTTTGCAGTTGGCAGACAGGGGCGGTCCGGCAGCAAAAAATGTACTGAATAAATTTCAATATGCAGTTGAAAATATGGGTTTGGAATTGAATGCACATGTTGAGTGGCAGGGCAGCGGTGATGTATTACAACGCGCCATCGAAATCGATCAGTTTTGTATTGAAGTCGATCAATTGATCAACATACATGTGGCACAAAATGAGGTGCCTATTCACGGCACAAAATTTAGAGGTTTAGCAGAAGCTAATGGCATGGTGTTAAGCGATGATGGTAAATTTTATTATCAGGATTTCAGCGCGAAATACCCGTTATTCAGCGCGATAGAAGCCAATCATCAAGCCTTTACTGCGGACAGTTTGCGTAATAGCGTGTTAAAAGCCATTACTTTTCAGTTGGAAATTCCTAAAGTGCCCAACTGTGAACAAGCATTCAACCAAATGGTTTTGATCGCGCAAAAGTTGAGCATGAGTTTGACGGCTGATTTGGTAGACGACAATCAAAAGCCATTGGGTGATTTGCAGGTGGAAAAAATTCGCCAGCAACTTAAAATCATTCATGCAACGATGGTGGCGCGTGGCGTAATGCCCGGAAGCCCTGCCAGCATGCGCCTTTTTAACTAGTTTACGTTCAACGCCCTTACAGCATGGCTACTGAAGAAACTGCACGCCAGCAAGTAGCCGAACTTGCTGCAATCATTGCTCAGCATGAGTATCAATATTATGTGCTGGATGCACCAACTATCTCTGACAGCGAATACGATGGTTTATATCGCCAATTAGCGGAATTAGAACAACAATTTCCTCAATTAATCACCGCAGATTCGCCTACGCAAAGAGTCGGTGGCAGTGCAATCAGCAGCTTTGGCAGTGTGAAACATCGCCAAGCCATGTTGTCACTGAATAATGCGTTTGGCGATAGCGAGCTTTTAGCTTTCGATAAACGTATCCGCGACAGTTTAGGGATTGATCAAATAGAATATGCGGTAGAACCCAAATTTGATGGTTTGGCCATCACATTAACCTATGAAAACGGCGTATTTACTCAAGGCGCGACACGTGGCGATGGCTTTACGGGTGAAAATGTCACGCACAATCTACGCACCATTCGTGCCATTCCTACCAAATTATTAACACCTAATCCACCGCAGTTATTAGAAGTGCGTGGCGAAGTGATCATGCTAAAACGTGATTTTGAGCGTTTGAATCTTGCACAAGAAAAGCTGGGCGCCAAGCTGTTTGCTAACCCGCGTAACGCCGCTGCAGGCAGCTTGCGTCAGCTTGATCCACAAATTACTGCCACGCGCCCGCTACATTTTTTTGCTTATGGTTTGGGCGAGGCGATTGGCACGCCAGCCCTTAAATCACATGCAGAAGCGATGGATTATTTAACCAGTCTGCGCTTGCCGGTTAGCGATTTGCGCGGTGTTAAGTTAAATGCTGCTGGCTTGCAAGATTACTATGCGGAAATTGGCCAAAAACGCGCAAGTTTACCGTTTGATATTGACGGCGTTGTCTATAAGGTTAACCAGTTTAACCAGCAAAAAGAATTGGGCTTTGTTTCACGCGCGCCGCGCTGGGCGATTGCGCATAAATATCCAGCTGAAGAAGCACAAACGTTAGTAGAAGATATCACCGTGCAAGTAGGTCGTACGGGTGCAATTACGCCGGTGGCAAGGTTGAAAGCGGTTTTTGTTGGTGGCGTAACGGTCACTAATGCTACGTTGCATAATGAAGATGAACTACGCCGTAAAGATATTCGTATCGGCGATACAGTGATTGTGCGGCGAGCAGGCGATGTGATTCCAGAAGTGGTTTCTGTGGTTTTGGACCAGCGCCAAGAAAATGCGCCATTATTCACTATGCCAAGCAGTTGTCCTGAATGTGGATCGCATATTGAAAGACCACTAGATGAAGCCATTGCGCGCTGTACGGGCGGTTTAATTTGCCCCGCGCAACGTAAGCAAGCCATCACGCATTTTGCTTCGCGCCGTGCGATGGATATTGAAGGAATGGGCGATAAGTTAGCGGATCAATTGGTCGAAGCCAATTTAGTTAAATCATTAGATGATATCTATAAGCTAGACGTTGCAACGTTGGCGAATTTAGAGCGCATGGCAGTGAAATCTGCCAATAATGTTGTTAACGCCTTGGAAAGCAGTAAAAACACCACACTGGCACGCTTTATTTACGGTTTAGGCATTCGCAATGTCGGTGAAGCGACTGCAAAAGATTTAAGTGTGCATTTTGGCAATTTACAGGCCTTGTTGGATGCAAATGTTGACGCATTATTACAAGTGAATGATGTCGGGCCGATTGTGGCTGATGCTTTATTACAGTTTTTGTCAGAGCCGCATAATCGCCAAGTGATTGAATCGATGCGTGAATTAGGCGTTCATTGGCCAGAAAATGCAGGCAAGCAAAAAGCGACCGGTGTGTTATTGGATAAAGTATTTGTTTTAACGGGCACATTACCCAATTTATCGCGCGATGCCGCGCAAGCGTTGATTGAAGCCGCTGGCGGCAAGGTCACCAGTAGCGTTTCTAAAAAAACACATTATGTGGTGGCAGGCGCAGAGGCGGGCAGCAAATTAGAAAAAGCGTTGAGCTTAAAAGTCGCTGTGATTGATGAAGCTGATTTAATGCAATTGTTAGCTGAAAATCCTGATTCGTCTAAACCTGACTTGCCTAAATCAGCTAATTCCGCCTTATCTACAGTAAAAGATTTAAATCTAACCGAACAAGCAACTAATACACCGATTGATGCGTCTGATTCAACGCGTACGCAAAAAACTTTATTTTAAACAACAGCCATCTGAAAACACTACATATGAACCTAGAAAACACATTTAAAAAATTATTTATCCCATTGTTTATGATGAGTTTTAATTTAAGCGCCGCAGAGGTTGTTGAAAAAAACAGTGTTGAAAATAATGTGAGTTGCACGCAGGCATTGAGTGCTGGCGATATTAATAAAGCAATGAGTATTTCAACTGAAATCTTGAAATCTGATGCCAAAAATCGTGAGGCGCTGTTGTGTAAGGGCAGGGTGCTGGGCGCGCAAGGCAATTATGCGCAAGCGTTAAATGCGTTTGAGTTAGGCGCAAATGTTTCAAAAGAGCCTTTTGAGCAGATCATCACGAATTTGTTGATTGGTAATTTGCACCGGGATAATAAGCAGTATGATGCGGCAATTGTTAGTTATAACAAGAGCTTAGCCATGAGTTTGCAAGAGAATAATCAGAAATTTTCGCACATTAACTATAATTCGATTGGCGAAACGTATGCGTTAAATAATGACTTGAAAACAGCATTAACAAACTACGAAGCTGGCTTAAAACTAGCAATGAATGACAATGAGCGCGCGGACAGTCGTGAAAGGTTAGCTGCCACTTATAACGCAGCTGGCGAACATGATTTGGCCATTGAGCACCAGGTAAAAGCCACATTATTGCAAGAGAGATCTGGCACTTTGGATCAGCTTGCAAACTCACGTATGGAGTTGGGGCGCATTTATATTGCGGCCAAAGAATATCAAAATGCTGAAAGAACTTATGCGAAATTAGTACAGTTTGCTAAAGACAATGGCGGTGCTTATTACGAAGCCAAAGCCGATATAGGCTTGGCGCAAACCAAAGCCATCATTGGCGATAAAGCCGCGGCAAAACTACTATTAGCCGATTCTGAAAAAATAGCGAAAAGCATTGGCGATACTGAATTGATTGCTGAAGTTCAGACTTCAATGAATCAAATCAATGCACAAAAATAACTCTCTAATTACAATGATAGTTAACACATAAAAACTGTAAGGAAAATCAAATAGTCACGACTAATCGGTATTAATTCATCTGTACTGATTTATCACTACCAGTTTAAAAGTAGCGACCAAACCAGTTAATTTAAGGCGACCTATTCATGATTATTCTGAGCAAATCCAAGCTAAATCCAAGCAATATTCAGCCATCTGAAATTACACCGCGCGAAGTGTTAGAAGACAGACGCGGCTTTTTAAAAACGGCTGGCTTTGGCTTAGCTGCGGGTTCTGCGCTATTTTTATCTGGCAAAACGCAAGCTGGTACCATTGCTAATGACGTAGTAAATGAGACAGCAGGGCGTGCAAATACACCTATCGAAAAAAATACGTTTAAAGCTGGTGCTCGGCAAAAAATAGCGGGTTACAGCAAAACGGCTTATGGCGCAGGCGAGAAACTCACGCCATATGAAGATATCACCACTTACAATAATTACTACGAATTTGGCACTGGCAAGGGCGATCCAGCCATTGAAGCGACTTTATTTAAGCCACGCCCATGGACGATTAGCATAGAAGGTAATGTTAAAAAAGCCAAAACCATTAGCATTGAAGATTTACTCAAATTAGCCCCTTTGGAAGAACGCATTTATCGCATGCGTTGTGTAGAGGGCTGGTCAATGGTGATTCCGTGGGTCGGTTTGCCGTTAGCTAGCTTGATTAAATGGGCAGAGCCAACCAGTAACGCCAAATACGTTGAATTTATCTCAGCGAATGATCGGCTAACCATGCCTGGCGTGCGTTCACCGATATTAGATTGGCCATATACCGAAGGCTTGCGGATGGACGAAGCAACGAATCCACTCACGTTGCTGGCTGTCGGTTTGTACGGCGAATATCTGCCCAATCAAAATGGCGCGCCTGTGCGGTTAGTCACGCCTTGGAAATACGGATTTAAAGGCTCGAAAGCCATTGTTAAGATTAGATTCGTTGAAAAAATGCCGTTAACCACTTGGGTAAAAGCAGGGCCAAGTGAATATGGTTTTTATGCCAATGTGAATCCAACAGTAGATCATCCACGTTGGACGCAATCATCAGAAAAACCAATCGGTGGCGGTTTGTTTGGTGGACGCATCAAAACCAAAATGTTCAATGGTTATACAGAACAAGTTGGTCAGATGTATGCAGGTTTAGATTTAAAGAAAAACTTCTAATTTTTAATGGTTAAGTATTCGTTTTAACTTATTAACTATTTAAAATAAATGCATGAATAAAAAGACTATTATTTTATTAAAAGTCGCTATATGGATATTTGCACTTTTGCCATTAGCACGTCTTATCTGGTTAGGTGTTCATGATGATTTAAGTGCGAATCCAGTGGAATTTGTAGAACGTTCTACTGGCACTTGGGCGCTGGTTTTCCTGTTAATTACGCTGAGCATGACGCCAATTCGTTTGCTGACAGGGCAGATATGGCAGATTCAACTCAGACGAATGTTCGGCTTATGGATGTTCTTTTACGCCTGCCTGCATATCACAACCTATATTTGGCTGGATTATTCGTTCTTATGGGCGGATATTGTCAAAGACATTATCAAACATCCTTATGTCATCGTGGGTTTCAGCGCATTTGTGCTGACTATTCCATTAGCGGTAACTTCCAATAGCTATATGATCAAACGCTTGAAAAAGAACTGGAAAAAATTACATCAATTGATTTATGTAATTGCCATTCTGGCTATCTTGCATTTTTGGTGGCTGGTCAAAAAAGACGTTACGGAGCCATTTTATTATGCCGCTGTGTTAATCATTCTGTTTGGAATTCGGCTTTATTATCAATATTTAAGTAAAAAAAGTGTTAATAACAAACCATCATCAAACCCTAAAATGGATATGAAAAAAGTCATGTAAGGCTTTTTAATTTGAATCGACTAATCCTTTAATTAAACCAACAATTATATTAAGGGATTCAAAAATGTCGTTATTCAATCAGTCCATCAATTTATACCAAATCATCAGTGAAAAGCTCGAAGCGCTAGGCTCATGGCTGCCGCAGCTGTTTTTAAGGCTTATATTAGCGTGGGAATTTGGCGAGGCGGGCTTTGAAAAACTACACGGCATCAATTGGTTCGCCGACATTAATTTCCCTTTTCCATTCAATCTATTACCGCCAGATATCAGTTGGCATATCGCCACTTTTTTCGAAATCGTCGGCGCATTTGCATTAGCCTTTGGCATAGCAACCCGATTTTTCTCAATCTCACTCATTATCTTAACCATCGTCGCCATTGCCGCCGTTCATTGGCCAGAACATTGGAACACGCTGTCAGAACTGCTCAAAGGCTATCGCATTTCAGATTCCGAACAAGACGGCTTCGGCAATTACAAATTACCGCTTTTGTACATAATCATGTTCATACCATTACTATTAAACGGCGCTGGTAAGTTGAGTGTTGATCATTCGATTAAACGTTTTATTAGATAGTATTGCCTTTAAATGGGCGTTTTCAGTGTTTTGTTTAATCAAGCCCTTAATTGGGCTTTTTTATTGCAGAGTGCGTACTTAATGTTTAAGCGTGCGCTAGCGCGTAGAGCGTTAAGTTTGTCGTCCGCTAGATTTATATTACGGACGACTTACAACCAAAACATATAAAATTTAGGTCAAATAAGAACTAATAAATAATAAAAATGATTTACGGATTTAAACATCGAGCTTTAACCGAAATACCTAAATGGGCTGGCAATTTGCATTTTCCTTATTGGATGATAAGGGTTGAAGGGCGCAATAAAGCAAAGCGTAGGCGTTACTATAGAGCCGTCTTAAAAGAAAAGATTAGACTTGTTGAGTCAGGTATACCTATTGAGCATGTTAATGCTGTTTGTAAGTACTTAGTAAGTCACCGAAAATCATCTGCTGATAACCTCGATAAAGTTTTAGCAGAGCCGGTTCGCCAACTACAGTTGAATTTTATTATTACCTTTAAGTAATCATTTAACGCTCTGTGAACGATTTTAATTAAATATTAATGGTAAACCTAAGGTTTTGCTAAAATAATGCTTTATTTCTCCACTTATTTTAACGAAACACAATAAGTTGTGTTAATGTTCTATTTTCACTCATACATCTTGATGTTTGAAATGAAAAAACCCAAAGAAAGTATTTAACAGTCTTTGGGTTTAGTGGACACGTCAAGTAATTTAACGTATCGGTTGGGAAGCTTGATACTAAACAGATTTTAAATTTTTTTCAACGTAATTGTAAAAATTTTGAATCTTTGTTGCTTGATTTGTCCTCTTTTTAAAATTTTTATCATAAAGGACTAATATCATGCCGCAATACGTACTTAACAGAAATGCACAAAGCAATGGTGATCATGAGGTACACAATAAGACTGTACCTTGCAACATTTACACTTTTCCACGGCCTGAAAACCAAATAGACTTAGGTTATCACTCAAATTGTCATGATGCAGTTGCTTACGCAAAATCACAACATCGTTTGGCAAGAATAAACGGATGTGCTTACTGTGCGACTGTATGCCATACATCTTAGAAATTAAGCTCTAAATATAAAGCCACTCAAAAGGTGGCTTTTTTATTGTCTGTTGATTGCTATGTTTGATTCATTGTAAATATCATCGTTTGCAGCCTCATATACTTCAGAGTATATTTTACATAATATACATTATACGAAGTGACGTAGATATAACTAAAGAGGGCTGCGAATATTGCAGCCCTCTTTAGTTATATCGATGGATTAACGGTTATTAAAGAATGCGATGTTCATCGCGCGGTCATTCACGTATGTGATCTCAGTTTCTTTATAAGTATTTTTTTTGTCGTATTTAACAATATTATTGTAATACCACATTTCTACTTTAACTGGTTTTTTGCCTTTTTCGCCGTCTGTGTTTTTACCAATGACGACACTTGCGTTGGTTGGTTTTACTGATAATTGTTTTTTTGCTGGCTCACCTAATGCTTCAACAATCACTTTTTTTGATTTGCCGCTGAATTTGTTTAAAAATTCATCTTCAGTGTAGGTTTTACCAGCGGCATTTACAACGCCTGCAAGGCCTATTGTTAATATGCCGGCGATTAATACGATTGCAGTTTTGAAGTTATTTTGTTTCATTCGTTATTCCTTGATTCTAGATTTTTAATGATAGTGCCTTGCTAATAACTGACTAACGTTATAAGTTGGTTAACTGTTGACGCGTACTTACTAAATGTTAATTTTAGCTAAATGTTAATTTTAAGCCATCGTAGCCAGCAAAAACCCGTTCAGGCAGCTTGGCTGATAAGGTTTCATATTCTAAATCATGCGTCATGTGAATCATATAACTTTGTTTTGCATTGATGCGACTGATGTAATTTAAACTTTGTTCCATATTAATATGCGTTGGATGCGAGGTTTCGCGCAAGCAATCCAGCAACAAAATATCCAAACCGTTGAGAAAATCAAAAGAGGATTCGGGAATCTCAGATACATCGGTTAAATAAGCCAAATTGCCTATTCTGTAGCCGAAAATACGACTTTTCCCGTGCATGATTGGTATTGGGGTAACCAGTGTGTCAAACAGCTCAAAAGGCTGTTTAATCGCTTCTGCACGTAATACTGGTAAATCCCAAAAATTACACGGCTCACGCAGTGTGTAGCCAAATTTGGCTTGAATATGCGCGACTGCATCTTCATTGGCAAATAGCGGTATTTGCTCACGTTGTATCTGACAAAAGGCGCGCAAATCATCAATGCCATGTAAATGATCGGCATGCGTGTGCGTGTATAAAACGGCATCGACTCGTGTAATATTTTCACGCAATGCTTGATTGCGTAAATCAGGGCCTGTATCTATCAGGATATTTTCACCATTAGGCAGTGTGATTAAACTCGAACAGCGTGAACGCTTATTGCGCGGATTAGTGGATTGGCAAGTGGCGCACTTGCAGCCAACTACGGGGGTTCCAGCGCTTGAGCCTACGCCTAATAATGTAATCTGCATTGTTTAATTCAACTGTTTTGCATGTTTAAACAAGGTGAAAAAATTGGCTGTTGTGGCGTTCATCACTTCATCTAAACTAATGCCGCGTAAATTTGCGATTTCTTGCGCCACATATTTCACATAAGCTGGCTGATTGGTTTTGCCGCGAAAAGGAATCGGTGCTAAATAGGGTGAATCTGTTTCTACTAACAGTCGATTCAATGGAATAGCTTGTGCGACAGCTTTTATTTGTGTGGCGTTTTTAAAAGTGACGATGCCTGAAAATGAGATATAAAAGCCCATTTCAATTGCGGCCAAAGCCACTTCCAGGTTTTCAGTAAAGCAATGCATCACACCGCCAACTTGGTTTGCGCCCTCTTCTTGCATAATGCGCAAAGTGTCTTCAGCGGCGCTTCTGGTATGAATAATCAAAGGTTTGTCGGCTAAAATAGCCGCTCTAATATGCGTGCGAAAGCGCTCGCGCTGCCATTCTAAATCCCCTGTTAATCGAAAATAATCTAAGCCTGTTTCACCAATGGCGACAATTTTTGGGTGTTTTGATAGGTTAACTAATTGCTCTACGGTCGGCTCTTGAATATCTTCATAATCTGGATGCACGCCAACAGAGGCGTAAAAATTATCAAACTGTGATGCTAGATTCAATACTTCAGGAAATTTGTCTAACGTGACAGAAACGCATAATGCGTGCCCTACTTGCGCGTCAGTCATCGACTGCCTGATCGCGTCAATATTTTCGGACAATTCAGGGAAATTCAGATGGCAGTGTGAATCGACTAACATAAAGTGAACCTACTTAAATGATTGGCTTAACGCTAAATATTGAGCTGTTTTATACGTTAAGTTTAACTATTTAGGCTTACGTATGAGGCTTAAATAGCAAATTACATGGTGTGTGTGGCGCGATTAGATTTTAAAGTACTACCTAAAATCGCTTCAATTTTATTTCTCACTTCAGAGCCGCCATCTTTTTCGCTGAATTGTACGCCAATACCTTGCGGACGATTTGCTGATGCAGTTGGCGTTGTCCAAACGACTTTTCCGACCACTTTTAATTTAATCGGATCATCAACCAAACTCAACAACATAAAAACTTCTTCACCCACTTTAAAGTTTTTATTGGTAGGAATAAACAAACCGCCGCCTTTTATATAAGGCATATAAGCAGCGTATAAAGCCGACTTTTCTTTAATAGCCAACGACAACACGCCGGGCTTATTAATGGATTGGTCTGTGATTGGGTTGATATCTGCTTGCGTGCTCATAAGATTAAAGTCAATTAAAGATTTTAGTATAGTGCAAAAGCATATTTTCTAATTGCATTTCATTGCTCAGCGGATGATTGGCCATTTTTTTTGCATCGGATAATCTTTGCTGAAAACTCATCAATAAATTTAAGTTTACGCCTTTGCACAAGGCTTGCAAAGCCTTTATATGCTGTGCGTGATATCGCGATTTTTGCGTCAATTTGTACGACATCAAATCAAAAATCCATTTCTGCAAGGTATCAATTGCGCGCTCCATTCCAAGCGCTAAAAAAGCCGGTGCACAAGCAAAAGGTTGCAATTGCGCGCCCAACGTTAATTGATTGATTAGCGCTATTAATGCATCGTTATCATCTGCAGCCTGTAATGCTGCCAAAGGCGCCCCACCTGCATAATCTAGCAACAACTCTGCGTTTTTAACACCCTGCTCATTTAACCAATTAAGCGCCTCAGGCTTGCTTGGCAACGGCATATCGATCGCTTGGCAACGGCTGGTAATGGTCGCCAATAAACGTTGTGGCTGATGACTAATCAGTAAAAACAATGTGTTAGCTGGCGGCTCTTCTAACATTTTCAACAACGCATTGGCTGAAGCGATATTTAAAGTTTCTGCTGGCGATATTAATATCACACGGTGATGATTGACTTGGTGCGAAGATAAACTCAAATAATCAATCAGTTGACGAATCTGCGCGACTGAAATCTGACTTTTTTTAGTGGCTTTTTTCTTAGGCGCATCTTCACTAGTGTCTGCATCTTCAGGGCTAATTAAGCGAAAATCTGGATGATGCATCTCTTTAAACCACACACAGCTGGCACAAACACCGCAAGCGTGCGTATCAATTGGCGCATCACATAAAAGATTGCCTGCTAATTCAAGCGCAAAATCTTGTTTGCCAGTTCCAGCGCCACCACGCAAAAGTAATGCATGCGGCAGATTTTTACGCTGCTGCATAATATGCTGCCATTGTTTTGTTTGCCAGCCGTAAATCATTTAGTAGTTATCATTTATTAATCATTTTTTATGGTTAAATTATTTTTAAATTACATTTAAAATCAAACAATTGAAATAACTTTCTCAACTAAAACTTTCACGTTTTCTATTGGTTGATTAGCATCAATAATATGAAAAATATCCGGGTTTTCTGACGCTCTTTGTAAATAAGCTTGACGTAATTTCTCAAAAAACTGCGCGTTTTCACGTTCAAATTTATCCGGTTCGCGCGCACTGGCTAATCTTTTAATACTCACTTCAACCGGCACATCAAATAGTAAAGTCGCATCTGGCCGCAAATCGCCTTGCACCCAATTTTCTAATTGTTTGATCTTTTCTGGTAGCACGCCTTTTGCACCACATTGATAGGCATAAGTGGCGTCAGTGAATCGATCTGACAGCACATAAGCACCGCGCGCTAATGCAGGCTCAATCACATTGGCGATATGCTCACGCCTTGCTGCAAACATCAATAGCGTTTCAGTTTCGGCATGCATCGATTCGTGCAACAATAATGTACGCAACTGCTCGCCAAGTGCTGTTCCACCTGGCTCTCTGGTTGAAACCACTTCTACACCACGCGCTTGAAGCAATGCCACGATAGTTGGAATATGCGTGCTTTTACCTGCGCCATCCATGCCTTCTAACGTAATAAATTTACCTTTTTTCAATGTCTGACTTTCAATGCCTGATTTTTAAATAACTCACTCATTTTATCTACCATAATTATTTATTGGCTTTAATTTGGTATTGATAAACAGCGCGATTATGCTCTGCCAAAGAATTAGAAAACACGTGACTACCATCGCCCTTGCCCACAAAATATAAGGCTTTTGTTTGTTCAGGATGTAAAGCCGCATCAATAGAAGCTAAGCCTGGCATCGCAATCGGCGTTGGCGGCAAGCCCGCACGTGTATAAGTATTGTGAGGCGTATCTTTTAACAGATCTTTGCGGCGAATATTGCCATCATATTGATCGCCCATGCCATAAATAACGGTAGGATCAGTTTGCAAGCGCATACCAATGCGTAAACGATTCAGAAAAACACCTGCAATCATTGGGCGTTCAGAGGCTTTTCCTGTTTCTTTTTCTATGATTGAAGCCATGATTAACGCCTCATAAGTGGATTTATAAGGCAGATTCGGTGCCCTATTCTCCCAAGCTTTATTTAATTTTGCCTGCATGCCGTCATAAGCACGTTTTAATATCACCGTATCCAGCGTACCTCTATCAAAATAAAAAGTATCGGGGAAGAATAGACCTTCTGCATGCGCCTCACCTTTTCCAACAATTGCCATTACTTTTGCATTGGATAAATCTTGAATGGTGTTTTTAATCGCATCATTTTTAATCAATTTTGCACGCATTTCTTTAAAGGTTTTGCCCTCAATAAAGGTAATGCTGCCTTGCGTTGTCTTTCCATGATTGAGCGATAACAATAGCTGATAAGGCGTGATATTTTTATTAAGCGTATAGTCACCCGCCTGCAAATACGATTCTTTTCTGAGTACTCTTGCCAATACAACAAATGGCAACGCACTACGCAGAACCTTTTGATCGACTAACTGGTTGGCGATGCTATTTAAGCTACTTTTAGGTTTAATATTGATTTCTTGTGCTTGCGGTGTCAGTTTGAGCGATGTTTTGGCGTAATAGAACATCCCGCCAGCCAGTAAGATACTAATAAGCAAAGTAAATATTACGGTTGTCTTTAAAAAACGCATCATGCTTAAAGCTTTTCTTTCAAAATTTTCCTTATATCGGCCGCTAAAGACGTCAGCGCCCAACTCTTATGCTGAATACTTTTTACCTGAAAAGCGCCATATAAACTATTGGTGACGATCACTGTGTCCGCCATAAATAATCGCTCTAGATTAAATGACTCAATTTTTACTGTTAACCCAATTAGATGTGCCAAATTTATGATGCGTTGCCGCGTAATGCCTGCAATGCCACATTGAGTCAAGCTTGGCGTAGTCAGTGTATTGCCATTACAAATAAAGATATTCGCTGATGTGCATTCAATTACCTGCTGGTCGCTATCCAACATAATGCCATCTAAAATATTCGCGTCTGTCCACTCCATGCGCGCCAAGACATTTTCTAGGCGATTTAGATGCTTAACTCCCGCCAACAAAGGTTGTGCGGCTATAGGTGTTTTACAAATCTGTAAATTGACGCCCTCACTAAAATAACTGTTTGGATAAGTTGGCACATCCGTTTTAATCAGCGCACGCAGAGGGCTGGTAATGGCGGGCGGTGCATAACCACGCTCACCCTCGCCTCTTGTGATGATTATTTTAACAACTGCAACCGAATTTTCGGTGATTTCTTGCTCTGTAAATAGTTGCTGCAAGTCGCTGATTAACAATTCCGCACTAGGGCAAACAATTTTAATCGCAGCACAATCGGCAACCAGTTTTTGATAATGTTGCGGCCAACATTCAGGCAAACCGTTGCGTATAATCATTGTGCGAAATACGCCATCGCCATAGGCAAAGCCGCGATCAAGCGGTGAGATAGCGTAATCAAAACTGCCGTTGACGATGTAGGTTTGTGTGTGCAACATGATGCGCAATTAAACCATAGCTTGCGTCAATTAAAAAGCCTGCAAGTGCTTAATTTGCAGGCTTTTAGACAATACGCGCTTATTAAAAAGCTTGTGTTTTTAATACTGATTACTTTAACTTATATTTTCTTAAGCTTATATTTTTTTAAATACTAAACTACCATTCGTACCGCCAAAACCAAAATTGTTTTTAAGCGCATAGGTGATTTTCATATCTCGCGCCGTATTGGCACAATAATCCAAATCGCAATCAGGATCTTGGTTGAATATATTAATAGTCGGCGGTGAGATTTGATTGTAAATAGAAAGCACGGTAAATACCGATTCTAAACCGCCTGCGCCGCCTAATAAGTGGCCTGTCATCGATTTAGTTGAGTTCACGACCAATTTATATGCATGATCACCGAATGTCGCTTTAATGGCGTTTGTTTCGTTGGCATCGCCCAGCGGTGTTGAAGTGCCGTGTGCGTTCATAAACTGTACTTGGTCTGGGTTAATGCCCGCATTTTTCAATGCATTTACCATACTGCGGCGTGGACCATCCATATTCGGCGCCGTCATGTGATAGGCATCTGCACTCATGCCATAGCCGGATAACTCAGCGTAGATGCGCGCACCACGTGCTTTGGCATGCTCATATTCTTCTAGCACCAACACACCTGCACCCTCACCTATTACAAAACCGTCACGGTCTTTATCCCACGGACGGCTTGCAGTTGCAGGGTCATCATTGCGATTGGATAAGGCGCGCGCAGATGCGAAACCACCTACACTTAATTCTGTAATCGCAGCTTCAGCACCACCTGCTACCATCACATCGGCATCGCCGTATTCAATCATACGCGCAGCATCACCAATCGAGTGAGTGCCTGTGGTACAAGCTGTCACAATCGCCACATTTGGGCCTTTTAAGCCAAACATAATGCTTAAATTGCCTGAGATCATATTAATGATTGTGCCAGGGATGAAAAAAGGTGAAATCTTGCGTGGGCCGCCTTCATCATAGCTATCGTTGGTGGATTCAATAAGCCCTAAACCACCGATACCTGAGCCAATCGATACGCCAATACGTTCTGCGTTTTGTTCGGTGACTTCAATACCAGAATCTTTAAATGCCTCAATGCCAGCAACTAAGCCGTATTGAATAAAAGTATCCATACGACGTGCTTCTTTTGCAGATAAATAATCTTCGGCATTAAAGTTTTTTACTTCGCCAGCTATTTGTGAAGAAAAGGCAGTCGGATCAAATTTAGTGATGCGTGTGATGCCAGATTGGCCTTTAACTAGGTTTTCCCAAGCGGTTGATGTGCCGATACCAACAGGGGAAACAACGCCCAAACCAGTAATGACAACGCGACGTTTTTGGCTCATAGATTAAATCCGATGCTTAAATTTCGTGGCAAGAAAACCATGCTTTGATGCATAGTTTTGATATTTGCTCTACCTAATGTTTTTACAACATGTTGTTGCTTAAACAAAGAATCAGCCCTCAAAACGTGAGGGCTGAAAATGTAGGGTGTATTGAATTTATTTGAGGTTTGCGTTGACGTAGTCAATCGCTTGTTGCACTGTTGTGATTTTTTCCGCTTCATCATCTGGAATTTCACAGTCAAACTCTTCTTCAAGCGCCATTACTAATTCCACTGTATCCAATGAATCAGCACCTAAATCATCTACAAATGATGATGCATTTTTTACATCTGCTTCATTTGCACCTAATTGTTCGCAAACGATTTTTCTTACACGTTGTTCGATGTCAGACATCTAAATACCCCTTTGATTAAAAAATTAGCAACTTACATCAGCATAGTTAGGCTAAGTGCGTATTCTAACAAAACTCTAGAATAAAACAAAAAAGCTTTTTAAACTTAATGATGATTGCTTAACAAAACTTGTCCAAAATTGGCATAAACCAACTTAAGCCATGTACATCCCACCATTCACATGAATGGTTTCACCAGTAATATATGCCGCGTTGGGAGATGCCAAAAATGCTACTGTTGCTGCGATTTCTTTTACATTACCCAAGCGCGCAAGCGGCACACGCTCAAGCATTTTGGTTTTAATAGCTTCCGGCAATTCTGCCGTCATATCGGTTTCAATAAAACCTGGCGCGACACAGTTAACTGTAATATTACGGCTACCCACTTCTGAAGCCAATGATTTAGTAAAACCGCTCATACCTGCTTTTGCTGCAGCATAGTTGGTCTGACCTGCGTTGCCCATATGCCCTACTACGCTTGAAATACTGATAATACGGCCTGTGCGTGCTTTCATCATCGGGCGTAAAACCGCTTGGCTCATGCGAAATACCGATTTTAAATTGGTTGAAATCACCGCATCCCAATCTTCATCGCTCATACGCATCAATAAAGTATCCTTTGTAATACCTGCGTTGTTCACTAATATCGATATATCGCCGAATTGCGTGGCGATTTCTTTTAATATTTTTTCTACCTGTGCCGCATCATTTACATTTAGAGCCATACCAACACCAGTAATGCCTACTTGTTTGAAATTGGCTGTAATACTTTCTGCGCCACTTACACTTGTTGCAGTACCAATAACAGCTGCACCTTGTTGACCAAGTTCTGCTGCGATTGCAGCGCCAATACCGCGACTAGCACCTGTAACCAAAGCAATTTGACCACTTAATATTTGAATGTTAGACATTAAATAGACCTTTTAATTAATTGATTTTTAATAATTATTTTTAAACTCTAAAATTGCTTCATTTGAAACGAGTGCAACGCACGGAAGCTCTCTAATAATGCGTTTGGTTAATCCTGTTAACACTTTTCCTGGGCCACATTCTGCGGCAGTCGATATGCCTTTTGCATAAATCGCTTGCACGCTTTCTACCCAACGAACAGGACTATAAAGTTGGCGCACCAATGCTTGTTTGATTTCATCCGCAGTTGCGTAACTGGTCACATCTGCATTATGTATAACAGGTATTTTCGGCGTATTAACCGTTACATCAGCTAAATATTGTGCGAGTTTTTCTGCCGCAGGTTTCATCAAAGCACAGTGCGAAGGCACGCTCACAGGCAAAGCTAACGCACGTTTTGCGCCTTTGGCTTTTGCCAACTCCATGCCGCGCTCTACCGCTGCTTTATTACCTGCAATCACCACTTGACCTGGCGAGTTGAAGTTAACAGGTTCACATACTTCATTTTGTGCAGCTTCAACACAAACAGCGCGCACAATATCATCATCCAAACCCAATATAGCAGCCATTGCGCCCACACCTTCTGGTACTGCACTTTGCATGACTTCAGCACGATATTTAACTAAGGGCAATGCATCAGCAAAAGTGATTGAGCTTGCTGCGACTAAAGCCGCATATTCACCCAAACTATGACCAGCGAAAATACTCGGTTGCTTGGCACTTTCGTTGAGATATGCACGCCAAGTCGCAATATCGGCAACAAGCATTAACGGCTGTGTATGTTGTGTTAAATTCAGCAACTCATTTGGTTCTGTCGCCATTGCCCAAAAATCAACGCCTAAAATGTTAGATGCTTCAACAAACGTTTGTTTAATAACAGGATTATCGCCAAATCCGCTCATCATACCAACGGATTGTGAGCCTTGGCCCGGGAAGAAAAATGCAAATTGACTCATGGTTTTAATTCTTTAATTTTTAATTAATTAGATTTATAAAATATGAATGAATGCTTAATAACGAATAAGCGCTGAGCCCCAGGTAAAACCGCCACCAAAAGCCTCCATTAAAATGACATCCCCACGTTTAATGCGACCATCGCGCACTGCAACATCAAGCGCCAACGGAATAGATGCGGCAGAGGTGTTGCCGTGTTTATCAACTGTAACAACTACTTTATCCATACTTAATTCTAATTTTTTAGCAGTCGCTTGCAAAATGCGAATATTTGCTTGATGTGGCACTAACCAATCGATATCACTTTTTTGCATGCCATTCGCAGCCAATGTTTCGTCGACAATTTGATCCAAAGTATTCACTGCCATTTTAAAAACAGCGTTACCTTCCATCAATACTGTGTCTGGCCCGTTGGCATTTCGCGGCACGTGCAGCATTTTTTCATAATTACCATCGGCATGTAAATGCGTGGAAATAATGCCTGTTTCAGCTGAAGCTTGTAAAATAACAGCACCAGCACCGTCGCCCCACAAAATACAATTCCCTCTATCGGTGTAATCTGTAATACGTGAAAACGTTTCTGCGCCAATCACTAACACACACTTTGCACTGCCCGCTTTAATAAAGTTATCAGCGGTTGCCAGCGCATAGACAAAACCACTACATACTGCTTGAATATCAAATGCTGGACAGCCGGAAATGCCTAGTTTGCTCTGCACCATTGTCGCAACGCTTGGAAACACTTTATCTGGCGTGGTGGTTGCAATCACAATCAAATCAATGTCATTGGCATGAATGCCTGCACTTGCAATTGCGTTTTGCGCAGCAATAAACGCTAAGTCACTAGTAAACTCATTTTCAGCAGCAATATGTCTTTCGCGGATACCGGTGCGCGTAAAAATCCACTCATCAGTGGTATCCACCATTTTTTCTAAATCCGCATTACTTAATATTTTTTGCGGCAAATAGCTGCCAGTGCCAGTTATTTTTGCATAAATAGGACTGGATTGAATCATGCGTTAATACCTTCTTCTGCTAAATTATCTGCATTTGATGCGATATTTTGTGGCTGTAAATGTTCGATTTCTAATTGCTCTGTAATGCGGCGCAAAACGCCACTACGCGCTTCTTCAATCGCAACATGCAATGCGTAATAAAAAGCTAATTCATCTGCTCCGCCATGGCTTTTCACCACAATACCGCGCAGACCTAAAAAGCTCGCACCGTTGTAGCGACGCGGATCTAAGCGATTTTTAAACGCTTTTAATACTGGCATCGCGCCTAGCGCCATTAATTTAGTCAGCCAGTTTTTTTTGAATTCCATCGTTAAAAACTTGCCCATCATATGCGCTAAACCTTCGGTGGTTTTAAGTGACACATTGCCTACAAAACCATCACATACGACCAAATCAGTTGTGCCTTTAAAGATGTCATCACCTTCGATATTGCCATAAAAATTAAGATGGCTAGCGCGCAATAGTTCAGCCGCCTGCTTAACCACTTCATTGCCTTTAATATCTTCAGAGCCAATATTCAACAAACCAACCGTTGGATTAGCTTTATGCTCAACACAACTGACTAACATTGCCCCCATTACCGCAAACTGCAACAAGTGTTCTGGTGTACAGTCGGCATTGGCACCCAAATCCAGCATGTAGGTTTTACCTTTTTCTGAAGGCAAAGAAGAGGCAATGGCAGGCCGATCAATACCTGGCAATGTTTTTAAAACAAAACGTGCAGTAGCCATCAGCGCGCCAGTATTGCCAGCGCTTACACAGGCATTCGCCTCACCAGACTTTACTAAGTTGATGGCCACGCGCATCGAGGAATCTTTTTTATTTTTTAAAGCGCTTTGCGGTGATTCATCCATCGATACAACTTCTGTTGTGTGATGAATACGCAAACGAGGGCTGGTGCTAGATTTATGGGCTTTTAATTCAGCTTGAATCGCATCTTCTAAGCCGACCAGCACAATATTAAGCTGTGCATCTTCTTTAAGTGCCCTTAAAGCTGCAGGAACGGTTACGTGAGGGCCGTGATCGCCACCCATCGCATCTATCGCAATTGTAATATCCATTAAAGTATCAAATATCAGATTCAGATGTTTGCCGACGATTAGGCCAGCAAACAATAATTTAGGGGATGAAACGCAAAATGCGCACAAATGCTAAATGTGCAAACGCCGCACTGTTTAGAGTACGGCGCATTTGTTCCAGCTATTTGATTAATCACTGTAATTTAAGTGTTGCGGTTTAATTACTTAGGTTTTAATCAACAAAAACTAGAGTAAGGGCTTATTCGCCTTTAGTCGACAATACTTTACGACCACGGTAATAGCCAGTTGGGCTAACGTGATGACGTAAATGTGTTTCGCCTGTTGTTGGCTCAACTGCTAAAGGTGGATTAACTAAAAAGTCATGTGAACGGTGCATACCACGTTTAGAAGGTGACTTTTTGTTTTGTTGAACTGCCATGATAAAACTCCAATAAATGCTTTAAGCAAATGCGTTAAATAGCTAATTCAGCATTATAATTTATTTTATTGCACTGTGCAAATAGAAGCGCGCATTGCAAGAAAGTGCGGTCGTGTTAGGTAATGATTAACTGGATTTTTTTGCAAAATCTTTAAGCACCGCAAAAGGATTCGGCTTCTCTCCACTTTGCTTAGTATATTGTATACATTCTTGCTGGTTCACTGCCGAATGGACTGGTGCAATTGGAAACGCAATTAATAACTCATCTTCAATCACTTCCCACACGTGCATTTCACGCGCGGATTCCAGCCAATCTAAATCATCGCTTTCATCAAAACCAGCGGGTTCTGAATCGCTAATCAAATAATCAAAATCTAGCTTTAATGGCACTTTCATTTCATTTAAACAGCGCTGGCAAATAGCTGGCAACTCCGCATCTATCGTTAAATGCAAACTGGGCTGGCTGAATTTTTTAGCTTCACCTATTAATGTAAAGTGTATTTTTGCTGTTTGTTGACGTTCAATTTTTAACACCAATAAGTCGTTAAGTCTTTGCAGCGAAGTCAATTCAACGCTTCCTGAAACGATTTGTTCAGATACTGCAAACTCAAGATTGTTAATCAATAGTGGTTTCATTATGGCCATTAATTTGTTCATTTTTCATCAATCAAGCCATTTTTTGGCTTTGTACTTATTTTGTAGACTGCGCCTGCGTGTTACAATCGGTCAGTTTGTTGCATATCTTTAAGGGTTCAAGTGTTCAAAAAAATTCTTGTTGCTAATCGGGGTGAAATTGCAGTGCGTATTGTACGCGCTTGCTCCGAAATGGGCATTAAATCTGTCGCTATTTATGCTGAGGCTGATCGCCATGCCTTGCATGTAAAAAAAGCTGATGAGGCTTATAACATCGGCACCGATCCGGTTGCTGGCTATTTAAACGCGCATAATATCGTCAACGTGGCGGTCGCTGCTGGCTGTGATGCCTTGCATCCTGGCTATGGATTTTTATCAGAAAATCCAGAGTTAGCAGAAATCTGCGCGCGCCGAGGCATTAAATTTATTGGGCCTACTTCTGCAGTTATCCGTCAAATGGGCGATAAAATCCAAGCGCGTAATGCAATGACTAAAGCTGGCATTCCATGTACGCCAGGTAGTAATGGTAACCTTGAAAATTTAGATGAAGCAGTCAAGTTAGCTAGTAAAATTGGCTATCCAGTGATGTTAAAAGCCACTAACGGCGGTGGCGGTCGTGGCATTAGACGTTGTGATTCCGAAAAAGAACTATTGGGCAATTACGACCGCGTAATTAGTGAAGCCAGTAAAGCCTTTGGTAAACCAGAAGTGTTTTTAGAAAAATGTGTTGTCGCACCGCGCCATATTGAAGTACAGGTATTGGCAGATAGCCGTGGCAATGTGATTCACCTATTTGAGCGCGATTGCTCTATTCAGCGACGCAATCAAAAATTGATCGAAATCGCGCCCTCACCTCAGTTAAGTCAGGCGCAACGTGATTATATTGGTGGATTAGCTGTAAAAGCGGCCAAAGCTGTTGGCTATGAAAATGCAGGCACAGTGGAGTTTTTGCTGGATTCAGATAATCATTTTTACTTCATGGAAATGAATACACGTCTGCAAGTAGAGCACACCGTGACTGAAGCGATTACTGGTGTCGATATCGTGCAAGAGCAAATTCGCATTGCCTTTGGTTTGCCGCTACAGTACAAACAATCTCAAATTAGCTTCCGCGGTTTTGCGATGGAATATCGCATTAATGCCGAAGATCCTAAAAATGATTTCTTACCTAGTTTCGGCAAAATCACGCGTTACTACTCACCTGGCGGACCAGGCGTGCGAATGGATGCAGCGATTTATACGGGTTACGTCATTCCGCCTTATTACGATTCTATGTGCGCCAAATTAACGGTTTGGGCATTGGATTGGGAAGGCGTTGTAGAACGAGGTCGCCGTGCTTTGGGCGATATGGTAGTTTATGGCGTTAAAACGACCATTCCTTATTATCAAGAAATTATGAAGCACCCTGATTTTAAGAATGCACAATTTAATACCAGCTTTGTAGAAACACACCCAGAGCTGACTAATTACGCAACCGAATTGCCGCCAGAATTGATTGCTGCCGCTATTTCTGCAGCGATTGCGGCACATGAAGGCATTTAAAAAAAGTATTTAATAGAAGACGATTGATTATGAGCAAAATACAACTTACCGAACTCGTTTTACGTGATGGTCACCAATCGATGATTGCCACACGCTTGCGCACTGAAGATATGCTACCGATTTGCAGTCAGCTAGATGCGATTGGTTTTTGGTCGCTGGAAGCTTGGGGCGGCGCCACATTTGACGCCTGTGTGCGTTATTTAAAAGAAGATCCATGGCAACGCTTAACCAAGTTGCGTAAAGCCTTGCCAAACAGCCAAATCAACATGTTATTACGTGGTCAGAATCTACTGGGTTATCGCCACTATTCTGATGATGTCGTGCATGCATTTGTGCAAAAATCTGCTGACAATGGTGTCGATGTATTCCGTATTTTTGATGCGATGAATGACACGCGTAATTTGCGTGAAGCGATTAATGCCGTTAAAAAAGTTAAAAAACATGCTATCGGCACGCTTTCATATACCACCAGCCCAGTCCACGATATTGCTTATTTTGTTGCGATGGCAAAAGAGCTGGAAAGTATGGGTTCAGATAGTATCGGCATCAAGGATATGGCGGGTTTGTTAACGCCACAAGTCGCTGCTGATCTAGTGAAAGCGCTTAAAGCTGCGGTAAGTTTGCCTATTCATGTGCATAGTCATGCCACTTCTGGCTTGGCTAGCATGGTGTTACTAAAAGGCATTGAAAACGGCGCTGATATTATTGACACCTGTAATTCATCTTTTGCAGAAGGTGCAAGTCATCCAAGTACGGAAAGTATGGTCGCAGCGTTGGCTGGCACTGAATATGACACCGGTATAGACTTGGGTAAACTTCAAGAAATCACCGCTTATTTCCGCGAGACACGTAAAAAATACTGGCAATTTGAAAGTGATTTTACTGGCGTCGATACACGCGTTTTAGTCAACCAAGTACCAGGCGGCATGATTTCCAATCTATCAAACCAGCTTAAAGAACAAGGCGCGTTAGACCGCATAGATGAAGTGTTAGCCGAAATTCCTCGCGTACGTGAGGATTTGGGTTATCCGCCATTAGTCACGCCAACATCGCAAATCGTTGGCACGCAAGCTGTATTAAATGTGATGACGGGTTCGCGTTATAAGTCTGTCACCAATGAAGTAAAAAACTATTTACTTGGCCAATATGGACAATCTCCAGCGCCAGTAAATGAAGCGGTGAAACAACAAGCGGTTGGCGATGCAAAAGTGATTACTTGCCGCCCTGCTGATTTATTAGAGCCTGAAATGGTTAAGTTGCAGGCGGAATCTGATCGCATTGCAAAAAATGAAGAAGATGTTTTAACTTACGCCATGTTTCCAGATATTGGCAAAACATTTTTGCAAGAACGTAATGCCGGCAGTTTAAAACCAGAGGCTTTATTAACCAAAGAAGCTGCTCACACAAGCGCTTCACGCTTTGCGCCTAACGAATTTAACGTAACGCTACATGGTGAAACTTTCCATATCAAACTGACTGGTAGCGGCCACGAAGGTGAGGATTTACGCCCATTCTATGTTTCAGTAGATGGCATTGCAGAAGAAGTGATTGTTGAAACTCTAAGTGAAATTGAAGTTTCCAGTAACGGTGCAACCAGTAATGGCGCAAAAAGTGTAGATAAGAAAAAAGCGGGCTCAAAAACCGCGAACGGCCGCCCTCGCCCACACCATGCTGGTTGCGTAACAACTGCTATGCCAGGAACGATTGTGGCTGTAAAAGTAGCGGTTGGCGATAAAGTAAAAGCAGGCGATGGTGTTTTAGTGATTGAGGCGATGAAAATGGAAAATGAGATTCAAGCTTCTAAAACAGGTACTGTGGTTGCAGTGCATGTCACGAAAGGCGACACAGTAACGCCAGATGAGTCATTACTTGAAATTCAACCTGAATAATATAGCGTGTTAACCATTTTAAAGCCGATAGTTAACATACTATCGGCTTTAGTTTTTTTAAAAAGATAAAATACATTCTTAAATTAAAGTCTTAAATTAAAGCCTATGAAACAAATACTTATTTTAGCCTCATCTTCCATTTTCAGGCGCGAACTGCTGCAAAAGCTACAGATACCTTTCAGTTGTATTTCACCGAATGTAGATGAGGCTGTTTTAGACAATGAAAAGCCATATGAAACAGCTTTAAGGCTTGCGCAAGATAAAGCCAGAAAAATTGGTAGCGAATATCCGCACGCATTAATCATCGGTTGCGATCAAGTTGCTACTTTAGATGGTGAGCAATTAGGCAAACCACTTAACCACACAAATGCGACCAAACAGTTAAAAATGATGCGTGGCCGTGAAGTGACTTTTCATAGTGCACTTTGTTTATTCAATGCCGCCACTGGCAATATGCAAGCTGAAGTCGTGCCTTATTTGGTGCGTTTTAGAGAGTTAACCGATGCACAAATTGAAAATTATTTAGCCAAAGAACAGCCGTATCATTGCGCTGGTAGCGCGAAATCGGAAGGTTTAGGCGTTGCGCTAATTGAGCGCATGGTGGGCGATGACCCAAATGCATTGATTGGCCTACCTTTAATCAAGCTGATCACTATGCTCAATAATGAAGGTGTCAGCGTAATTTAACGACAGACGTTAGCCATTTGACCAAAGCAATGTCATCTGCAATCCATCATCATTTGGGAGATTAATATGTTTAAACGCCGTTCTATTGTTTTAGCCATCACCAGTATTTTATCAATGGGAGCATTTGCCTTGGATAACAATTTAGCCAATATTTCAGATGAAACGCCAAGTACGTTGAACGATCAACAAAGCGTTGCCGTCACCATTTACAACGGTGATTTAGCACTGGTAAAAGATACGCGTAAAGTGAAATTAAAAACTGGCTTAAATGTACTTGCACTACGCGATGTAAGTGCCAGAATCAGCCCGGAAACAGCTTTATTACGCAGTATTAACGCCCCAGATAGCTTAACTTTGTTAGAGCAAAATTTTGATTTTGATTTACTGACGCCCGAAAAAATACTCGAAAAATATGTGGGAAAAACAGTTGGTTTGGTCAAAGTACATCCAACAACTGGTACAGAAACAGTTGAACAAGCCACTGTTTTATCCGCCAATCATGGCGTGGTGCTTAAAGTAGGCAATCGTATTGAAACAGGTGTTTCAACCAATCGTATTGTTTATGACGACGTACCAGCAAATTTGCGCGACAGACCTACATTAGTCACACAATTTAATAACAAAGGAGTCAGTGACCAAACCGTAGAGTTAAGCTATTTGACTGGCGGTCTAGCTTGGAAAGCTGATTACGTTGCTGAGTTAAATGACAAAGAAAATCAATTGGATTTATCTGGCTGGGTCACGTTAACCAACACCAGCGGCACCACTTATCGCAATGCTAAATTGCAGTTGGTGGCAGGTGATGTGAATCGTGTGCAGCAATCACCGCGTGCAATGGCCATGCAAATGCGCAAAAACGATATGATGATGGCAGAAGCTGCTGCGCCAATGGCAGAAGAATTGCTATTAGAGTACCACTTATATTCGCTTGATCGTCCAACCACCATTAATGACAACCAAACCAAGCAAGTTGCACTGTTATCAGTCAGCAACGTGCCAGTTAAGAAAGAATTGGTATTAACAGGTGCAGATTATTATTATCAAGGTCAATATGGTGAAATTGGTAGCAAATTAAAAGTGGGCGTATTTGTTGAATTTGAAAATAAAGAAACCAGCAAATTAGGCATGCCACTGCCAAAAGGCATTTTGCGCGTGTACAAAAAAGACAGTAAAGGTAACGCACAATTTGTAGGTGAAGATAATATCGATCACACGCCAAAAAATGAAACCGTGCGCTTAAAATTGGGTGAGGCATTTGATGTAACTGCTGATAAAAAACAAACAGACTTTAAAGTATTGCCTAAACCCTCAAAAACTAATCAATTATACGAAAGCGCCTTTGAGTTAACCCTTAAAAATGCAAAAAAAGAGAAAGTCACGGTAACGGTGCAAGAACCGATTAACGGCGATTGGAAAATCATCAGCGAAAGTCATCCGCATGCTAAAGCCAGTAGTCGCTTAGCTGAATGGAAAATTGAAGTGCCAGCGGAAGGCAAAGCTACGCTTACATACAGAGCGCAAGTTAAATATTAAACAAATAAAATATTGGTAATTTTACAGGTTAACTATTCATGTTAAAGCATTCTTTTGAATAAGCTCGGCACACTTTATCTCGTTCCCGTTACACTTGGCGATGACAATATCGCCAGTGTTTTGCCGCCTGATGTTGTGGTTTTTGTGCAAAAGTTGGATGTATTTATTGTAGAAAGTGAAAAATCTGCACGCCATTTTTTAAGCACCATCAAAACGCTTAAACCGGTGCGAGAGTTATCACTGAATTTACTCAACGAACATACTGATGACAAAGAGGTTTCAGCATTATTAAAACCTTTGTTAGCAGGTCAAGACGTCGGTTTGATGAGCGATGCAGGTTGCCCAGGCATTGCTGATCCTGGTGCCAAATTAGTAGCACTTGCGCATCAAAAAAACATTAAAGTCATTCCATTTGTTGGCCCAAGTTCCATTTTATTAAGCTTGATGGCTTCTGGGTTAAATGGTCAGCAATTTGCATTTTTGGGTTATCTACCCGTAGATAAACAAGCGCGCAATTTAAAGTTGAAAGAAATTGAAAAGCGCTCCTTAACACATAAAGAAACGCAAATTTTTATTGAAACGCCGTATCGCAATCAACATATGCTGGAAGCTATTTTAAGCACATGCCATCCGAATACAAAGCTGTGTATCGCGTGTGATATTAGCTTGAGTACTGAAATGATTGCCACAAAAACGATTGCCAGTTGGAAGCAATCGCCAATGCCAGACTTACATAAACGCCCTACCGTATTTCTATTACTGGCTTAATCGAAGTTTAACCGGCGCATAACTTTTGCGATGGATTGGCGATACGCCATGCAAACTTAACATTTGCACATGAAAAGGTGTTGGATAGCCTTTATGTTGAGCAAAACCATATTGCGGATGAATTTTATCCAGCGCATAACATTCTGCATCACGCGCGACTTTTGCCAATATAGATGCCGCTGAAATCGCTTGTACTTTGCTGTCACCTTGAATAATCGCCTCGCAGGGCAAGTTGATTTTCGGACACTTATTGCCATCTACCTGTACTAATATTTCACCCATATCTGGCGTTATATTGAACTGCAATTGCAGGGCTTCAATCGCCCGTTTCATGGCTAATAAGCTGGCTTGCAGAATATTGATTTCATCGATTTCTTGTGGCGTACAGCTTGCGATTGCCCAAGCAAGTGCTTTGGATTTAATTTCAGCACTTAAAAAATCCCGTCTTTTTTCGGATAGTTTTTTAGAGTCAGCCAAACCAATAATAGGTTGATTAATATCCAGAATAACCGCTGCCGCATAAACGCCGCCAGCAAGTGGTCCACGCCCTGCTTCATCTACACCGCAAATAAGTCTGTTTTCAGTCAATTATTTAATATAACTTAAAATAACATTAGCGGCTTTTTCAGCTGCATTTTGCTTTAAGCTTAAATGTATTTTAGTAAACTCTTGTTTGATTTCAGCAAGATAGTTTGAATCACTCAATAATCGCTGTGTTGCATCCGTTAAGTTTTCTGGCGTTGCTTCATCTTGTAACAATTCTGGCACTAAGAATTTGCCCGCCAAAATATTCGGCAAACCGACAAATGCCTGATAACGCATACGCTTCAAAATCCACCAACTTAATGCGGGCATGCGATAGGTAATCACCATCGGACGCTTCAGCAAAGCGGCTTCCAGCGTAGCCGTGCCTGAAGCTACAATTACTATATCTGCCGCTTCCATCGCATCGTGTGCGTGGCCAAAAAGCAACTGTAAATCTATATCCATATCAGGATATTCCACATAGTTTTGGTGAATGGCATGCTCAAAAATATCGCGTGTTTCCCGCGTGATTAATGGTACTAAAAACTGTATGCCTGAAAATTGCGCGCTAGAAATTTGAGAGGTAGTTTGCTTTTGAGTTAACAAATGTGCGGTTTTGACAAATAGCGCAGCATGTTGTTTTACTTCACTTTGACGGCTGCCGGGCAGCATGGCAATTACCAACTTATCCTGTTTAATCTTCAGTGTTTCGCGCGCCGCTTTTTGGTCAGGCTCTAATGGCAACTCGTCTGCAAGCGGATGACCGACATAAGTGACAGGCACATTAGCCGCTTCATATAAAGCAGGTTCAAATGGGAACAAAGCCAACACATGCGACACGGCACGCTTGATTTTACCCATTCGCCCACCACGCCATGCCCAAATGGATGGACTGACGTAATGAATGGCTGGAATGCCTTTATTTTTGAATTTTCGCTCTAACCAAAAGTTGAAGTCAGGCGCGTCAATACCAATAAAAACGGCAGGTTTTTCAGTTAATAATTGTGTTAATAAGTTTTTACGCAGCTTAAGTAAGCCCCTAAGATGCATAAGCACTTCTACATAACCACGTACAGAGAGCTTTTCTAATGGGAATAATGATTTGGCACCTTCGCTAATCATTTTTGGGCCTGCGATGCCGATAAAAGTGAGATCGCTACGTTTTGCTTTTAACGCACGCATTAAGTGGTGCCCCAACAAATCCCCTGAGGCCTCACCTGCCACAATTGCAATTTTTGGCATATTAAGTAGGATTAACGGACGATGCCGCGCGTTGAGATTTTTAGAAAATCAGTTAGCAATGCAATTTCTTCACAATCTTTTTGCATGTCAGCTAAGGTTAATTTCGCTTCTTCAAGCGTTAAACTATTGCGATATAAGGCTTTATAAGCGCGTTTAATTTGGGTGATACTCTCTGGACTATATCCACGACGTTTTAATCCTTCTGAATTAATGCCGTGCGGTTTGGCATCATAACCAGCTGCCGTCACGTAAGGAGGAATATCTTTGAACACTACAGAGCCAACTGCGGTAATCACATGTGCGCCGACCTTACAAAATTGGTGAATCAAGGTAAATCCGCCCAAAATTGCATAATCATGGATATCAACATGGCCAGCAAGTGAACTGTTATTAGCCAATATGGTGTTATTGCCGATTGTGCAATCATGGGCGATATGCACGTAGGCCATTATCCAGTTGTCACTGCCAATTTTAGTGATGCCTTTATCCTGAATCGTGCCGCGATTAAACGTACAAAATTCACGAATGGTATTGTTATCACCAATTTCCAATGTCGTTGGTTCATCACGATATTTTTTATCTTGTGGTGCTTCGCCTAAAGATGAAAACTGAAAAATCTGATTATTTTTACCAATAGTTGTCGGGCCTTGCAGTACGACATGACTTGCAATACGTGTATCTGCACCCACTTTTACATGTGCGCCGATAGTAGAATAAGCACCAACTGTTACACTGGAATCCAGTTCAGCTTTAGGATCAATAATAGCGGTTGGATGTATTTTGACGGACATAAATTACGCTCTAAGAGATTTATTGTTACTTAAATTTAAATTAATTAGTTACTTTAACTTGTTAACTTAACCAATTGATTCTTGTTACTTTTGTATCGCTTTTAAAATACACATCATATTCGCTTCCGCTACAATCGTACCGTCAACTGTAGCAACACCTGTGTATTTCCAGATACCTTTTAAAATACGATCAATCTTAACATTAAGAATGATTTGATCGCCTGGGGAAACCGGTTTTTTAAAACGCGCGCTATCAATACCAGCAAAATAATACACTGAATCATCCGTCGGTTTAGTACCCATTGTTTTAAATGAAAGAATCGCAGCAGCTTGCGCCATTGCCTCTACAATTAACACACCTGGCATCACAGGATGATAAGGGAAATGACCTGGGAAAAATGGCTCATTCACACTGACGTTTTTCAAAGCGGTAATTTCTTTTCCCACTTCCATAGAAATAACACGATCAATTAAGACAAAAGGATATCGATGCGGCAAATGATCAAGAATTTCATGAATGTCCATACCATTTGTATCGTTTTTATTTATTGCGTTGTCTGCCATATCATTCTCTATTTTTGACTTTGAGAAGTTAACTTTTTAATCGCTTCTTCTAAGGTCTTTATTTTATCTGTTAATTGACTTAAATGGCGAATATTCGCTGCTGTTTTAAGCCAAACATCATGTTCTTGAAATGGCATCAATGCAGTGTAAGTTCCCGCTTTAGGAATAGATCGCGTAATCATGCTGCCAGGTGAAATCGTGACATCATCAGTAATGGTCAGATGCCCTAATATCATAGCTGCTCCGCCAATTTTACAGTGTTTACCTATAACTGCGCTGCCAGCCACACCCACACAACCGGCAATCACCGTATGTGCACCAATGCGGCAGTTATGGGCAATTTGAATTAAATTATCGAGTTTAACGCCCTCTTCAATAACGGTATCATCAATAGCGCCGCGATCAATCGTGGTGTTAGCGCCAATATCCACATGATCATGAATGACCACGCGCCCTATTTGCGGGATTTTTACCCAGTGTTTATCATGATCTGATGTAGATTCTTCAGCGTAGCCAAAACCATCGTTACCGATAATACAGCCAGAAAATAAATGGCAACTTTTGCCAATATAGGAGCCATGTTTGATTGTGACATTTGACTCTAATATGGTGCCATCACTAATTGTTGCGTTGCGCTCAATAACGCAACCTGCTCCGATTGTTACTTGATTACCAAGCGTGACATTTGCCTCTAGAACCACATTTGCACCGATGCTGCAATCAGCTGGTAACTTAATAGACGCATCAATCACTGCCGTAGCATGTATGCCTGCAATAGCAATGTGTTGAGGGTTTAATAGTTGAGATAATTTAGCAAAATAAGCATAAGGATTATCCGTGACAATTTTAGGCAGATGCGTCAGTGCGGCATGTTCAGGTTTAATAATAACAGCACTTGCGACGGTATTATTTAATTGTGCAGTATACTTTGTGTCGCTAAAAAAACTAATCGCCCCGGCCTGAGCAAATACTAGAGAACCGACACGGTTGATTAAGGTGTTAGCGTCACCTGAAACTAAGCCGCCCAATTGGTGAACGATTTGTTGAAGCGATAAAGAGGCGCTCATAAGGAGTGTTTGTTAAGGAAAAGCGCATTAAAGCATCAATGATAAGACTTAATCACGCTTTTTTAATTTATTTTTTACCTAAAAGCTTTAAAACTTTATCAGTAATATCAATTTTTTTGCTCGCGTAGGCTACACCGCCATAAACGACCAAATCATAACCATCGGTTTCAGAAACGGTTTGCACAGCTTTATTTATACGATCCTGTAAAACTGAAAGCTCTTCATTTTTACGTAAATTGATATCTTCACGCAATTCACGTTGTTTACGTTGAAACTCAACTTTAAGATTAGAAACATCGCGCTCTTTGTTACGACGTTCAGTTTCAGACAGCGTTACGCCCTCTTTGTCCAGAGCAGTCTCAATATCACGAATTTGTTTTTGTGTGCGTTCAAGCTCTTGTGAGCGTGGACTAAACTCTCGCTCCAGTTTTTTGCCACTTTCTGCAGTTTGTGGTGCCTCTTGCAAGATTTTATCTACTTGCACATAACCAACTTTAAGCTCTGCAGCTACCAAGCTTGTGCTGATACTGGCTACTAAAGTAAATAAACTAGCAGATATTAAAGTTTTTAACTTTTGCTTCAATTCAAATCTCCTCACATCATGAATTAAAATATTCATGATCCTATTCTACTATTAATCCTATTTAACGATTAAGTTTTGCTATTAAAATTGTTGGCCCAATTGGAACTGCAATGTTTGAGTCTGATCGCCATCTTTTGCATTCAATGGTTTTGCAAGCACCAATTTAAGTGGTCCAAATGGTGAGAACCAGCTAATACCGACACCGGTTGAATATCTTAACGTACCCAGAGTTAACTTTTCACTGTCCGCATAAACATTACCCGCATCTACAAACGCGCTTAAGCGAAATTGTGATGAGTTTTTAATCAATGGCACAGGAATAAATACTTCAGCATTACCTACTATTCTGCGCGTACCGCCCACTGCAAAATCTTGACCAGTTGTTGGATCAAAATCGCGTGGGCCGATTGCACCGTTGTCAAAACCACGTACAGAGTTAACACCACCCACATAGAAGTTTTTAAAGAATGGATACTGTTTGCCGCCATAGCTATCTGCATAGCCTAATTCGCCATTTAACATCACCGTTACATCTTTAAATACATCTTTGTACCACGCATGTTTATATTCCAGCTTGTAATATTGCAAATCCAAACCTGGAATGGTGGTTTCTGCAGTTAATCTTTGCAGAACACCTTTGTTAGGGAACAAGGTGTTATCACGCGAATCGTGCGTCCAACCTAATGCTAATTGCAACGAGTTACTATTACAACCACTAGTATTGCTACAGAAATCTAAATATTGCTTAGGACTATTATCGGACAACTCAATCTTGGTAATATCAGCTGTAAGGCCTGCGCTGAAGAAATCTTTTTCGCCCAAAGGTAGACCAAAACGTACACCAGCACCATATGAAGAGCTGTTGTACGTACCAATATCCAATGAGCGTGTATTCACGTCACGCCTGTAAATGTCAAAGCCGCGACTAACACCATCTGGCGTAAAGTAAGGGTCTGTATAAGAAAGTGAATAAGTTGTATTTACTTTACCAGTATTGATTTGTGCAGAAACACGATTGCCCGTACCTAAGAAGTTTTGTTGATTGACAGTAACACCTAAAACAACACCTTCATTACTAGATAAGCCTGCACCAAATTGCACACTACCTGTGGATTTTTCAGTAACATTAATATTAAGGTCTACTTGATCGCTACTGCCAGGTACTGCAGGCGTTTCAATATCTACGGTATCAAAATACTGTAAACGATCTAAACGGACTTTAGAACGGTCAATCTTATCGCCCGCATACCAAGCTGATTCTAACTGGCGCATTTCACGGCGCAATACAGAATCCCGTGTACGCGTGTTACCTGTTAAGTTAATGCGGCGCACATAAACACGCTTGCCTGGGTCGACAAAAAACGTAAATGCAGCAGTGTGATTGACTTTATCGATTTCAGGAATCGCGTTCACATTAGAAAACGCATAACCTTCATTACTTAAACGATCACTAATGGATTTGCTTGATTCAGTGATTAACTGACGATTAAACGTATCATCTTTTGCTATTTTAATCAGTGGCTTAAGCTCTGCTTCTGGTACTTGTAACTCACCCGCCAGTTTCACATCGCTAATGGTATATTTCTCACCTTCGGTAATATTAACCGTGATGTAAATATCCTGCTTATCAGGAGAAATTGACACTTGAGTAGAGTCGATAGAAAACTCCAAGTAGCCTTTATTCATATAGAACGACTTCAAGGTTTCTAAATCAGCGGTAAGCTTTTGTTTAGAATACTGATCGTCTTTATTCCACCAACTCATCCAATTAGGCGTTGTCAGCAAAAATTCGGCTCGCAAATCTTCAGTGGTAAACACATTGTTACCAACAATATTAATATCACGGATTTTCGCAACAACACCTTCTTCAATCTCAAACTTAACTGCTACGCGGTTACGCTCTTGCGGGCTAACAACGGCTTTAACTGTAGCACTATATTTACCTTGTGATAAATATTGGCGTTTAATTTCTTGTTCAGCGCGGTCTAGTTGCGACTTATCAAAAATAAGTCCTTCAGAAATACCGATTTGTTTAAGACCTTCAGTCATTTTGTCTGAAGGAAATGACTTATTACCCGAGAATTCAATTTTAGAAATGGCAGAACGCTCTTGTACGGTAACAACTAGTACATCACCTTCTGCTTCAATACGTACATCTTTAAAAAAACCAGTGTTATAAAGAGACTTAATCGCCTGCGTGGCTTTTTCATCGCTCATCACATCGCCCACTTGAACAGGCAAGTAATTAAAGATAGTACCGGCTTCAGTACGCTGCAAACCTTCTACGCGAATATCTTTTACGACAAAAGGCTCAAGCGCCAAAACATGCTGGCTAAAGAGTGCGAAAACAATGGCTGGGATATAGCGGATTTTAAACAAATGATTAACCCGAATTAAATTGTAGTAAAAATTAAATGGTCGTAAAAAGGCGGCTGAAGTCGTTAAATATGGCAATGGTCATCAACAACCCCAATAACACAAATCCTATTTTTTGCCCAACCAGCATTGTTTGATCTGACACTGGCGAGCCCTTTAATATTTCAACGATATAATACATCAAATGACCACCATCTAACACAGGAATTGGCAAAAGGTTAAGCACGCCAATGCTGATGCTGACCAATGCCAGAAAGCTCAGAAAGGTGCTCAGCCCAAGATTTGCGCTTTCACCCGCAAAGGTCGCAATGGTCACAGGCCCGCTAATACCTTTAATCGAAACTTGACCAGTAATCATCTTGCCAAGCATCTTCAAACTGAATGTGGCGGTATCCCAGGTTTTAAAAATAGCTTTTTGCAAGCTTTGTACAGGTGAGTATTCAGTTTTAATCAAAAATTCATCAAGTGTTTTTTGATCCAATTTAACACTAGCGCCCAGTCGGCCAATCGCTTGATTATTTTCTGTTACTTGTTCAGGTATAACCGCGATTGTGCGCAATTCTTGTCCGCGCTCAATCTTTACTTGCAAAGATTTATTCGGGCTTGTTTTGACTGTCGCCACTACTTTTTCCCAATCCTGCATATTGACACCGTTAATGCTTAATATCTTATCATTGGCTTTAAAGTCAGCTTTTGCTGCGGCACTATTGGGTAGAATTTCGCCGATTACTGCAGGAATATTCGGCTTAAACATGCCTAAGCCCACTTTTTCTAGAATATCCACTTCTGGGTCGCTATCAATTCCAGCAAAACTAAGTGTGTGAACGTGTAACTCGTTGTCGCTAGTTAACGCCTCAATCTGCACCGTTTTATTTTCTAGCGATTGTTCGAGTAAGATCCAACGCGCATCTGTCCAAGTTTTAATCGGAGTGCCTGCGATAGCCTGAATAACTTCACCACTTTTTAAGCTTGCAGATGCAGCTAAACTGTTTTTCACCACATCACCGACCACTGGGCGCATGCCTGTTACGCCTTGCATAAACAATAACCAATATAAAAATATCGCTAATAACAGATTTGCAATTGGACCAGCAGAGACGATTGCGATGCGCTTCCAAACATGTTGACGATTAAATGCGCGCTGTAATTCTGCTTCTGAATAGTTAACTGACATTAAATCTGAATTTTGTTCACGCTCGACTTTTAATTCGCGTTCATCCAGCATTTTGACGAAACCACCTAAAGGAATTGCCGCTAAAACAAATTCGGTATTATCTTTACCAAAGGTTTTTTTCCATAAAGGTTTGCCGAAACCAATAGAAAAACGCAGTACTTTAACATTGCACCAGCGCGCGACTTGAAAGTGACCATATTCGTGAATCGTGACTAACAATCCTATCGTCACGATAAATGCTAAAAAAGTCATCATGCGCTTAACACCTGTTTATGCACGACTTTTGCAAAACTGTTTTTTGTTATTTCGGCTTGTGCAAATCGTCTCGCTGCATTATCAACTTCGATCAACTGCGCTAATGATGACACTGGCTCTGAATGAATATGCGTCAATGCTTTTTCAATTAAGCCCGCAATCGCTAAAAAATCGATTTCATTATTTAAAAATGCCGCCACCGCTACTTCATTCACAGCATTCAATATCGCTGGCGCTGTGCCGCCCAGTTGCAAGGCATCATAAGCCAACTGCAAACATGGAAAGCGCTTAGTATCAGGTGCTTCAAATTCTAATTTTGCGATTTCCAACAGGTTAAGTGAAGCCACGCCAGATGCAATACGGTTCGGATACCCTAGCGCATAAGCAATTGGCGTACGCATATCGGGATTGCCCAATTGCGCCAACACACTTCCGTCGATATATTCCACCATCGAATGAATCACACTTTGCGGATGTACGACCACCTCGATTTGTTCAGGCTTCGCATTAAAAAGCCAATGCGCCTCAATCACTTCTAAACCTTTATTCATCAAGGTTGCAGAGTCAATGGTAATTTTTGCGCCCATCACCCAATTGGGATGCTTAAGAGCTTGCGCAGGTCTAACCGCAGCTAATTGTGCCGGTGAATATTGTCTAAATGGTCCGCCAGATGCGGTTAAGATGATTTTTCGCACACCGCCATCACTCAGATGGCTCAACTGCTGTGGTGGCATCACTTGAAATATGGCGTTATGCTCACTATCAATCGGCAGTAAGGTTGCGCCGCCCGCTTTAACCGCCTGCATAAATAAGCTGCCAGCCATCACTAATGTTTCTTTATTAGCCAGCAAAATGCGTTTACCTGCATGTGCTGCAGCCATTGCAGGCTTGAGTCCAGCCGCGCCGACAATCGCCGCCATCACTATATCCACTGCGTCATCGCTGGAAATTTGCTCTAATCCTGCCATACCAAAAATGACTTCCGTTTTACTGTTAATCACTTTTAATTTAGCACGTAAATCTAGCGCGGATTTTTCATTTAGTAATACTGCAAACTTTGGTTTAAATTGAACACATTGATTAAAAATGGCATCTACACTTGAATTCGCCGCCAATGCATATACTTGATATTGATCAGCATGGCGCGCAATTACATCTAAAGTTTGCAAACCAATCGTGCCTGTGCTGCCTAATATAGTCACATTTTGTAGAGCATGATTTTGAATGGATTGGTTTTGCAATTTAGGTAGCCGAATTAAACTGTTAAATTTTTAAATTAGTGAATTATTAAACTACTGAATTATTAAAATAGTGGAACAAATAAATCATTAAGATAGCGATAGGCAAACTGGGAATAATGCCATCAATGCGATCCAAAATTCCGCCGTGTCCTGGCAACAAACTGCCGCTATCTTTAATCATAGCTTGACGTTTTATCATGGATTCAAATAAATCGCCAGCAACACCTAACATTGTAATGGTCCATAATGCTGGGAAAACTGCCCATTCTTTAAAGTCAAAACCGAAATATAAAATCGCACCAAATACAGTTACCGCAACCAAAGCCCCAAATACACCTTCCCATGTTTTGCCTGGGCTAATATTTGGTGCTAATTTGTGTTTTCCAAAGTTTTTACCAGCAAAATAAGCTGCGCTGTCCGCAATCCAAATCGTTGCTAACAAGACTAATAATAAAGCAGGGTCTGCGCCCTTAGCGCAAATTAAGGCCAACCAAAGTGACGTGATTAATAATAAGCCTAGTAATGCCATTACGCATTTATTACTGACTAAATATCTGCTTTTAAACCAAAATGGCACGATAAGTAGCCAAAATAGTGCAGTTATAAAAAATACAATCAGCGATTTAAAAAAGAATAAATGGAAACCATATTGCGTCATCAACCAGACGACAAGGATTCCAGCAAGCCCAGCAACCACCAAATACACACTATTTTGTATTACAGAAAGCTTAATCATCGCGCCCCACTCTTGTAATGCCAGCAAAGAGATAGCCAGCATGCAATAAGCCCACAGCGTATTACTTAGCATGAAAAGCGCAGGAATAAAAGCCGCAACCAACAGGCCAGCGGTAATGATGCGAGTTTTAAGCATGATTAAACTAATTCACACCAGTGAGTTGCTCACTGGTTCGGCCAAAGCGACGTTCTCGTTGCTGGTAAAATTGAATAGCGGCATTAAAAGCTTTAGCGTCAAAGTCAGGCCACAGCGTATCGGTAAAATAAAGCTCTGTATAAGCCAATTGCCATAACAGAAAATTACTCACGCGTTTTTCACCGCCAGTACGGATAAACAAATCGGGTTCAGTCGCGTAATGCATCGATAGATAAGGCGACAAGTCTTCCTCGTCAAACTGGCCAGCTTTTTGTGGCAACTCGCTTACCATGTGATTAGTCGCCTGCAAAATGTCCCAACGCCCGCCATAATTGGCTGCAATCGTTAAAATCAAACCCGTATTATTTGCAGTTAACTGCTCAGAAGCTTCAATTTGTGCAATCAACTCAGCACTAAAGCGGCTACGGTCGCCTATCAAAATCAAACGAATATTATTATCATGCAGCTTAACGACTTCGCGTTTCAGCGCATCCATAAACAAGCCCATTAAGAATGACACTTCATCGTCTGGTCTGCGCCAATTTTCGCTGCTAAATGCAAACAGTGTTAAAAATTTCACATTCATCATTGCGCATTGTTTAACCACATCGCGCACGACATCTACACCACGCTTATGCCCGGCAACACGCGGCAAAAAACGTTTGCGCGCCCATCGACCATTGCCATCCATAATCACGGCGATGTGATTCGGAATTTCACCTGATTCAGGAATGGTTTGCGTAGAACTTAATAATGATTTGGAAAAAAACTGCAATGATTAACCCTTAAATTAGCCTAATAATTAAACGGCCATCAAATCTGTTTCTTTGACTTGCAACAATTTATCCACTTCAATTACGGCTTTATCCGTCATTTTTTGCACTTCATCTTGTGCACGGCGCTCATCATCCTCACTGATTTCCTTATCTTTTAATAGTTTTTTCAGCGCATCATTGGCATCGCGACGCACATTGCGAATCGCCACTTTTGCGCCTTCGCTTTCTGTACGCACGATTTTAATCAAATCGCGACGGCGTTCTTCTGTCAACATTGGCATCGGCACGCGAATCAAATCACCGTTTGTCGCAGGATTCAAGCCTAAATCGCAGTCACGAATGGCCTTCTCAACTTTGCCAATCATATTTTTTTCATAAGGCTGTACGTTAATCGTGCGCGCATCGCCTAAATTTACGTTCGCCACTTGGTTAACTGCTACCATCGAACCATAATATTCAACCATTACATGATCAAGCAAGCCAGTATGCGCGCGTCCTGTACGCACTTTTGCTAAATCATTTTTTAGAGATTCTAATGATTTTTGCATTTTTAAATCGGCGGTTTTTTTAATATCTTCCAACATATGCTTCTCCAACTTTACTTTTTTTAATTTGACTTACTTTATAAAACTTTAAGCTACAACCACGCGCGTGCCTTCATTTTCGCCCATCACTACACGCATTAATGCGCCGGGTTTAAAGATACTGAATACTGAAATGGGTAATTTTTGATCGCGACATAAGGTTAACGCAGTTGCATCCATCACTTTTAAATCTTTGATAATCGCTTCATCGAAAGTAACTGTTTCATAACGGGTCGCGTTAGGATTCTTTTTAGGGTCATCTGTGTAAATACCATCTACTTTGGTGGCTTTTAACACGATTTCGGCATTAATTTCCATGCCACGCAACGCGGCAGCGGTGTCTGTGGTGAAAAATGGATTACCTGTGCCAGCACCAAAAATTACTACACGGCCTTCTTCTAAATAGCGTATTGCTTTGCCACGAATATAAGGTTCTGCAACTTGCTCAATATTCAACGCACTTTGTACGCGCGCTTTAATACCGATGTGTTTCATTGCATCTTGTAACGCCAAGGCATTCATCACAGTCGCCAGCATGCCCATGTAATCCGCAGTCGCTCTGTCCATACCAGCAGCTGTAGGCGCTACGCCACGGAAAATATTGCCGCCACCAATCACCACACCTACTTCCACGCCCAAATCGACAATTTCTTTGATTTGAGTAACGATATCATTAATAGTCGCACGATTAATGCCGTACGCATCGTCGCCCATTAAGGCTTCGCCAGAAAGTTTAAGTAAAATACGTTTGTAGGCTGGTTTTGCCATGGTTTACCCTGTTTTAATATTTCGATTATTTAATCACAAACCCTATGATTCTACTAAATTTTTAGGGAGATTTTGCTGAAATTTCACTAAAATTAATAGATAAAATTCATTTAGTTAAGTTTGTTTTAGCGGGTTTATTTTGTTTTACTAGGTTTATAAGTCTTTTATGTGGATTTAAGTTGACTCACCTAAATTCGAAGTCATCTATTGTAGTAAAACCTTCAACTTAACAACTAATTAACAACTAAAAATTGGCGAAAAAAAAGTGAGCCAGCGATACGCCAAGCCCACTTTTTTCTTTGTAGCAACTTAAAATTTAACTTAGGTCTAACTTAAACTTTAGCAGCTGCGGCAACTTCCGCAGCGTAATCAACGACCACTTTTTCAATGCCTTCACCTACGGTATACATTGTAAAAGAAGCAACAGATGCGCCTTTAGATTTCAATAATTGCTCAATTGTAAGCTTGTCATCTTTAACAAAAATTTGGCTTAAAAGCGTGACTTCTTTTAAGAATTTTTGCACAGTGCCGTCTGCAATTTTCTCTAACATTGCTTCTGGTTTGCCAGCTTCTTTTGCTTTTTCAATCGCAACACGGCGCTCAGCTTCAATCAAGCTTGCATCAATGCCGCTAGCGTCCAATGATTTTGGTTTAGCCGCTGCAATGTGCATCGCTAAATCTTTACCCAATGCGTCATCACCGCCTACTAAATCTAAAATCACACCAATTTTGCTACCGTGTACATAGCTATACAATTTACCTTGTACTGCTGGAGCAACAAAACGACGTGGCGTAATGTTCTCACCAATTTTACCAACCAATTGCGCGCGCGTTTCTTCAACTGTTGCACCATTTATTGATAATGCGCTTAAAGCTGCAATATCCGCTGGTTTTTCAGTCGCAACAACGTTAGCAAGTACGTTTACAAATTTCAAAAAGTCTTCATTTTTAGCGCAAAAGTCTGTTTCAGAGTTTACTTCAATCAACGCACCAGATTTACCATCGGCGGCAATTGCGATACCCACTGTACCTTCAGCGGCCACACGACCGGCTGCTTTGCTGGCTTTATTACCAAAACGTACACGCAAGATTTCTTCTGCGCGCGTCATATCGCCTTCAGCTTCTGTTAATGCTTTTTTACAGTCCATCATTGGCGCATCTGTGCGCTCACGTAATTCTTTTACCATACTTGCGGTAATTTCAGCCATTTTTAGCTCCTAAACGTAATATTTTTATATGTAAGTATTATTCGATATTTTATAAATAGAAAAAGGGGCTAATCGCCCCTTTTTATTTCCATGCATTATTCTGCAGTAACAGCTTCCGCAGGTGCTTGTGTTGTTTCTTCTTGTGCAGATTTAACAATCTCAGTAATCGCATTTTCACGGCCTTCTAAAACCGCATCTGCCATACCGCGCGCATATAAACGAATTGCACGTGATGAGTCATCATTACCAGGAACCACATAAGCCACGCCGTCTGGTGAGTTATTTGTATCCACAATACCGATGACTGGAATGCCTAATTTAGCCGCTTCAGTAATCGCACCACTTTCATGACCAACGTCAATGATGAAAATCGCATCTGGCAAGCCACCCATATCTTTAATACCACCGATTGAGCGCTCTAATTTTTCGATTTCGCGTTTATAACCTAAAGCTTCTTTTTTGCCGAATTTTTCTAAGCTGCCATCTAATAACATCGCTTCGAAGTCGTGCAGACGTTTGATTGATTGTTTAACAGTTTTAAAGTTAGTTAACATACCACCCAACCAACGGTGATTTACATAAGCACAACCAGCACGGGACGCTTCTTCTTTAACGATATCGCGTGCTTGACGTTTTGTACCAACGAACAAGATACGACCTTTATTAGCCGCTAAAGTACGTGTATATTTCAATGCCTCTTCAAATAGTGGCAGTGTTTTTTCAAGGTTAACAATATGAATTTTGTTGCGGTCGCCAAAAATGTACTCAGCCATTTTAGGATTCCAATAACGGGTTTGGTGGCCAAAGTGAACACCGGCCTCAAGCATTTGACGCATAGTAACTGACATTGTATTACTCCATGTAAGGGTTAACATTACATTCATCCACAATATTTGAACCTAGTTCAAACACCCTGTACGGGACGATGCATTGATTTAAATTAACTTGTTTAGCAAAGCGCTAATCAAGTGGCGTGCATTATAGCTAAAAATTGATTTAGATTCAATCGTAATTCAGCGTTTGTAAAATCCTGTTAAATATAATCAAACTTTCATAAAAAATAGTGTAAATCCTAATTTACTTATCAAGGCTTCGACATAGCATTAATACCATCTTCGCTATGATAAAATAAGCAATTAATTTACTACTGCTTTTGAAAAATTATGCCAATTACCATTAACAACGCTGACGATATCGCCAAAATGCGTATTGCAGGCAAATTAGCATCCGAAGTGCTGGATTACATCACGCCTTTTGTGGTGCATGGCGTAACAACTGAAAAGTTGGACCAACTTTGCCATGATTATATTGTCAATGTGCAACAGGCGATTCCTGCGCCACTTAACTATGCGCCCGACGGTCATACGCCCTATCCTAAATCTATTTGCACGTCGGTTAACCATGTGATTTGTCATGGCGTGCCAAGCGATAAAGTGCTTAAAAACGGTGATGCTGTAAATATTGACATTACAGTGATTAAAAATGGTTACCACGGCGATACTTCGCGTATGTTTCTTGTAGGTGAGGCGTCTATTCAAGCCAAGCGTTTGTCGGAACTAACTTATCAAGCCATGTGGATAGGCATTAATAAAGTAAAGCCAGATGCTACTTTAGGTGATATTGGTTACGCCATTCAAAGTTTTGCAGAAAAAAATGGCTTTAGTGTGGTGCGAGAGTTTTGTGGTCATGGTATTGGTAAAAAATTCCATGAAGATCCACAAATTTTGCATTACGGCAGACCAGGTGTCGGTTTGAAATTGCGCGCTGGTATGATTTTCACCATAGAGCCGATGATTAATGCTGGTAAGCGCGATATTAAACAAATGCCAGATGGCTGGACAATTGTGACCAAAGACCGCAGCTTGTCGGCACAATGGGAGCACACGATTCTAGTCACTGAAACAGGATTCGAGGTGCTGACCTTATCATCAGGCTCTCCCGCAGCGCCAGTTTTTGCTTAACCATTAATGCAGTCTCAAAAAATCCAGTCAAAACAAGCCATTCAAACATGGCGTGATGATTTAAAGGCGCAACAAAATGCGTTGGAAGCTGCATTTTATCAGCATAAAAATACGGCACTGTTACTCAAACAACAATCGTTATTAATTGATCGGCTTTTAAAAAAAATATGGCTTGAGACCAATACTGATATCGATATCAATGCCTGTTTAATTGCCGTGGGCGGTTATGGGCGACAATTGCTATTTCCCTACTCTGACATCGATTTATTGATTTTATTGCCAGAAGCTGCGCCACAAGCGTTAAATCAAGAAATTGAATCACTAATTGGTTTGCTGTGGGATATTGGGTTAAATGTAGGTCATAGCGTGCGCACGCTGCAAGAATGCGTGGGTGAAGCGGCAAATGACGTGACCGTACAAACTAATTTATCTGACGCGCGCTTACTTTGTGGTAAAAAGCAGAATTATGACGCATTCTTACAAGCCTTTAACAGCGCTATGCAGCCAGCGACTTATTTTGCAGCAAAATTTAAAGAGCAAGATAATCGCCATGCAAAATTCAACGATACTACTTACAACTTAGAGCCAAACATCAAGGAAAGTCCTGGCGGCCTGCGCGATTTGCATATGATTTTGTGGTTAGCACAAAGTCAGCATTTGGGTAAAAATTGGGCGAGTTTAGCTAAAAACCATATCATCACGCTTGCTGAAATGCGCCAAATCAAGCGCCATGAACGCAATTTGCAAAACCTACGCATTCGTTTGCATTACTTGGCCAAACGGCGTGAAGATAGGTTGTTGTTTGACTTCCAAAACGAATTGGCAAGCGATTTAGGTTATATGAACACGTCGCGTAAACGTGCCAGCGAACAGCTGATGCAAAGCTATTATACAAGCGCAAAATTTATCAATTTAATCAATGAGATACTACTTAAAATATTTGAATTAAATTTGAACAAAACCAAGCCCCAAATCACGCCTATTAACGCTATATTTGAAGCGCATGATGATTTGCTAGAGATCAAAATTGCCAATGGTTTGCAACAGCATCCAAATGCTATTTTGGAAAGCTTTTTATTGCTGCAACAACATCCGCAACTCTCCGGCATGAGTGCGAATTTAATTCGCGAGTTGCAACGCGTTAAAAAAATAGTCAATCACGACTTTCGTCAATCTAAAGAAAACAAAGTCACATTTTTAGCGATTTTATCGCAACCAGATGGAGTTAATCATAGCTTACGCCGCATGAATCGTTACGGTATTTTAGGTCAATATATTCCCGTTTTCGGCAGAATCGTCGGTCAGATGCAGCATGACTTGTTTCATGTTTACACGGTTGATGAGCATATTCTAAATGTATTAGCTAATTTACGTCGTTATGCAAAACCTGAACTGAAACATGAGTTTCCGTTGTGTAGTGAATTGTTCTCGAATTTTGAAAAACCTTACCTACTCTACCTTGCAGCGCTGTTTCATGATATCGCAAAAGGTCGAAATGGCGATCACTCCAGTTTGGGTACAATCGATGCACGGCGCTTTTGCAAATTGCATGGACTAGCAAAAGACGAAGTTGACCTAGTTGCCTGGTTGGTCGATGCACACCTCAAAATGTCCAGCACCGCGCAAAAATCCGACTTATCCGATCCTGAAGTGATTCACCAATTTGCACAATTAGTAAAGACAGAAAAACGTTTGATCGCCTTATATCTATTAACTGTTGCAGATATTCGCGGTACCAGTCCAGTGGTATGGAATGCGTGGAAAGCGAGATTGTTAGAAAGTCTTTTTTATGCGACTCGTAGCGTATTAAATAACGTTGATTTCAGTAAGCAAAAAATAATCGAATCGCGCCAGCAAGAAGCGACGACCAAACTAACGCAATATGGACTTAATCCAGAATCTTATCTGCCATTATGGAAAAATGCTGGAGCGGATTACTTTTTGCGTTTTGAATCAGATGAAATCGCTTGGCAAAGTCGGTTACTCACACCACATGTTTTTACAGAAAATCCAATTGTGCGCGCACGTTTAAGTCCAAACGGCGATGGCATACAAACGATGATTTACACGCGTAACCAAGATGACTTGTTCGCGCGCATCTGTAACTTTTTTGATCGTATGGCTTATAACATCGTACAAGCCAAGATTTACACCACGAATCATGGCTATGCACTTAATAACTTTATTGTTTTAGATCAATCGGGTAAGTCAGTAAGTTACAGTGGTTTATTAAAATTTATAGAAACTGAGCTCACGCAAAAAATAAGCAGCTCCGCCCCTTTGGAATCGCCATTACAAGGCCGAGTGAGCCGCCAAGTAAAATACATGTGTATTCAGCCGCAAGTAAAAATCGTGCCTGAAACGCAAGGCATCAACCATACATTAGAGATTATTGCTGGCGATAGGCCTGGTTTATTAGCCAAAGTGGCGAATATATTTTTACAGCAAGAAGTTGATTTGCATAATGCAAAAATCAACACTCTCGGCAACCGAGCAGAAGATAGTTTTTTGATTTCAGCTAAACAAAATCAAGCACTAAGTGCCGACCAATTAGAAAAAATCAAACAAAACTTAACCAGTTTATAAGGTTAACTTTTTTGATTATTTAAGCGCAAATTAGACTTAATAATTAATACACGCATAAAACAAAAAAGCCGACTTCTATAATAGAAGTCGGCTTTTTAATTAACTAATTTAAATCAATTAGTTAAAACATACTGCTCATTCAAATTATGAATGTTTGTAATGTTTTTTCAATTGTTTAACAACTTCCCATTGCGATTTCATGCCTTTTGGGAAAACAACGAAATCACCTGCTTTAATAACTACTTTTTCGCCACCTTGTGGTGTTACGTGAATTTCACCTTCAAGTAAGTAAGCGCTTTCTGTCATACCGAAATCTAATGGAAATTTAGAAACTTCTTTTTCCCAGATAGACCAGCTAGCAACGCCTAATTCTTTTAATTTCTCTTCTGACGGGTTGTGATCAATAACGATTTGGCTCATGTTAATCCTTAATATAAATAATAAAATTGGGTTATTTAAAAAGAAACGCCGCTTAACCTTTTAATCGGTTCAATTAGCGGCATTTGAAAGTTCTTGGCGGAAGAGGTGAGATTCGAACTCACGGTGGGCTCGCACCCACGACAGTTTTCAAGACTGTAGCATTAAACCGCTCTGCCACTCTTCCTAATTTATACAACTACTACTAGATTAACTGTACTTAAACGCAGTTTGAAGACAATAACTACACGCGTTAATCTTAACTTCGAATAAAGTGTTTATTCGAGAAAGTCAGCATTATAGCAAACAATTAATCGTCTTGAATATCCTGATTTGGAAAAAGTACGTCTGTAAAGCCAAAATCTTTTAAATTTTTGATGCGCATTGGGTACAAAATGCCAAATAAGTGATCACATTCGTGCTGTACCACGCGCGCATGGAAGCCGCTAACCAAGCGATCAATTGGTGCGCCGAATTGATCAAAGCCTGTGTAATGCAAGCGTGAGTAGCGCGGCACGATTCCACGCATGCCTGGAACGGATAAGCAGCCTTCCCAACCATCGTCCATTTCATCTGTTACTGGCGTTAATGTTGGATTGATTAACACGGTATAAGGCACAACATCCGCATCAGGATAGCGCGGGTTAACATAATCGCTAGATGCTTTTTGGCCAAATATCACTACTTGTAAACTGACACCGATTTGCGGCGCAGCAATACCAGCGCCATTCATATGCGCCATCGTATCTTCTAGGTCCTGAATTAGACTGTGTAATTCTGTGGTGTTAAATTGCGTGACAGACGCTGCTGTTTGTAACAGTAACGGCTCACCCATTTTTAAAACTGTTTTTATCGCCATCTTAAATCCACCTTAAATCTTTTCAGCCTATTTAAATATTGTCTTAATGCCATTAAGCTTGATGCACATGCACAATCTCTTCAATTAAAATTCGCACCTTTTGCATGGTTAAGTCCAATCTGGTCATCACATCCTCATATTGAATGCCATTAGCGCTGTCGCCCCGCCCCGCTGCCTGATTAGCAATTGGACATAATGCCGCGTATTCCATAGCCAATTCTCGCGCTAATGCGGCTTCTGGCATGCCTGTCATACCAACTAGCGTAGCACCATCGCGTTCTAGGCGATTGATTTCTGCAGCGGTTTCTAATCTTGGCCCTTGTACGCAGGCATATACACCGCCATCAATCAATTGCTGTTGAATCTGATTGGCAGCTTTTAAACAATTTTGACGTAAATTTGCAGAGTAAGGTTCAGTAAAATCAATATGTTTAACGGGCAACTCAATACCGTCGTGATAAGTATTTTTACGGCCGTGCGTGTAATCGATTATCTGATGTGGCAACACAATATCGCCCGCATTTAATTCGCTACTGATTCCGCCTACAGTTGCAATCGCCAATAAATCGTTCACACCAACTGAGTGCAAAGCCCAAATATTCGCCCGATAATTAACCGCATGTGGCGGAATAGTATGTCCGCCGCCATGACGTGCTAAAAAAACCACTTCAACGCCAGAAACTTCGCCAAAAATAAGCGGTTGCGAAGCTTCACCATAAGGCGTGCGTGCAATCTGCCGTCTGGTGATTTTTAAGTTATCCAGTTTTGTTAAACCAGTGCCGCCGATAATACCTAACATATAAACCTAACCATAAATGACCGTTTGCTTGACTTAAATATTTTTGATTATTGTAGCGCATGGTCGCCGCTCGCGCTGTAGGATTTAGCGGTTTTATGGCATACTTTGCATATGAGCGCAGACAGCAAAATGGCAAAAACAATAGCAGAGATGGATACTTTCGCTAAAACCGAACTTTTAGACGCAATGAATGGCAATCTTGCAGATAGTTTGACGCTATCACAGACGCATTACGAAAATTTTCCTGTCGCTTCTCACTTTTTACCCAAACATCTGCGTAATCCTATTGCTTTAATATACACGTTTGCGCGTCAAGCCGATGATTTTGCTGATGAAGGCAATCATCGGCCTGCTACAAGACTTGCCAACCTACAAGGCTTTAAACAGCAGTTAGATTTAATCAAAAGTAATAGCAAAACAAAATCGCCATTTTTTACCGAATTTGGCGACATGATTCGTGAATATAATTTACCGCTAACGCCTTTTTATGACTTGCTGGATGCATTTAGCCAAGATGTGACTAAAACGCATTATGCGAATTTCTTTGAATTATTAGATTACTGTCGTCGTTCTGCTAACCCAATTGGCGCACTGCTGTTGCATCTTTTTGGCAAAGCCACACCAGAAAATCTCATCTACTCAAACCAAATTTGTACTGCATTGCAACTGATTAACTTTTATCAAGATGTGGCGATTGATTTTGAAAATGATTTTCATCGCAGCCGCGTCTATCTATGCCAAGATGAGATGCGCGAATATGGCGTGACCGAAGCGCAGATTGCCAGCCAGCATGTGAATAAAAATTGGGAAAGATTCATGCTGTTCAATATTGATCGTGCACAAACCATGTTGAATGAAGGCAAGCCATTGGAACATATTTTACCTGGCCGTATTGGTTTAGAGATGCGCATGATTATTGGCGGCGGCGACCGTATTTTGTATAAATTAAGAAATGTACGCGGTGATGTTTTCAAACATAGACCGCAACTTAAAGCGTGGGATTGGCCACTTATTCTGCTTAAAGCATTGTTAACTTAATCATTCACTTACACCCAGCTTAAGACATTACTTAACGCTATTTTTAAAGCAAAAATACTAATAACAATGACACCACAGCAATACTGCCAACAAAAAGCGTCTCAAAGCGGTTCTAGCTTTACCCTTAGTTTTATTTTCCTACCCAAAAACAAACGCCAAGCCATGACTGCGCTGTATGCGTTTTGCCGTGAAGTGGATGATGTAGTCGACGAATGTACCGATTTTAATGTGGCGCAAACCAAATTGAATTGGTGGAAAAGTGAGATTGTTAATTTATACGCCAATACGCCGCAGCATCCTGTAACAAAAGCGCTGCAACCATTTGTTAGTGAATTCAATCTTGCCCAAGCACATTTTTTAGAAGTAATTGATGGCATGGAAATGGATTTAAAATTTAATCGTTATGCAGATTTTGAGCAATTGCAGTTATATTGTTATCGCGTAGCTAGCGTGGTTGGACTACTTTCTGCGCAGATTTTTGGCTTTAATAATCCTAATACACTTAAATATGCACATGATTTAGGCATGGCATTTCAGCTCACCAATATTACACGTGACGTCGGCGAAGATGCGCGACGTGGGCGAATTTACTTGCCATTGGATGAGTTAACACAAGCAGGCGTAAGCGAAGAGGATATTCTACAAAGCCGTGAAACAGATGCAGTCAAAAACTTGATGGAATTACAGATAGCGCGTGCTGAAAGTTATTACGATAAAGCCTTGCGTGAATTACCAACTGAAGACGCAAAACTACAGCGGCCAGGATTAATGATGGCTGCAATTTACCGCACTTTGTTGCGTGAAATCAAGCAAGATGGTGCGCAAAAGGTGCTCAATTCACGTATTTCATTAGGTGGTTTGCGCAAACTTTGGCTAGTGTCAACAGTGTGGATGCGCAAAGTTTAAACCGACATGGTGCATAAAAACAAAGCACACGTTGCGATTATTGGTGGTGGCATGGCAGGTCTTTCTGCCGCCGCAACACTTGCAGAGCAAGGTATTCAGACCACATTATTTGAATCTGGACCACACTTTGGTGGACGCGCACGTAGCGTCGCGATTGAGTTCAATAGTCAAACTTTTCAGGTAGATAACGGACAGCACATTTTATTAGGCGCTTATCACGAAACACTTAAGCTGCTCGAAAAAGTAGGCGTGCAAGAAAAACAGGCTTTTTTACGCTTGCCGTTAGCGCTGAATATGATTTCACCGCGCCATAAAAAGTCTTTCAAATTAGCCAATCTGAATTTTTTACCACATCCTTTGAATCAACTATTTGGTTTTTTGTGCTGCCAGGGCTTAAGTTTTAAAGAACGCGTATCTGTGGTGACGCTGATTGTTAAACTTAAAAAAAATAATTACCGCTTAACAAGCGATGCGCTTTTAAAAGATTATTTACTAAATAATCATCAATCGAATCAAACCATTAAGTTCTTGTGGGAGCCGCTGTGTCTAGCGGCACTGAATACGCCAATTGAATCGGCTAGCAGCAAAGTATTTTTAAATGTACTGCATGATGCTTTTAATGACGGCAAAAACGATAGCGACTTTCTGATTCCAAAATTAGATCTATCGCAAATTCTATCCACGCCAATAGTGCGTTATCTGCAAGCAAACCAATCGACAGTACTTAATAACAAGCTTGTGCGCAGCATTAAACCGATTGAACACGGTTTTGAAGTGGCAACTCGATTAGAAAAATATACTTTTAGCCACGTGATTATCGCAACTGCTGCCAGAAAATTGAAAGATTTAACTGGTGACTTACCCAAGCTAGATTTTGTGATTTCGCAAACGGATGTCTATGATTATCAACCGATTTATACGGTTTACTTGCAATATCCAAACCATATAACGTTACCTCAACCCATGTTAGGTTTGGTGGATTTAACCAGTCAATGGGTGTTTGATCGCGGCCAATTATGTGGTCAACAAGGTTTAATGGCGGTGGTGATTAGCGCAAAAGGCAATCATCAAAAACTCACGCAAGATATGCTGGCACTGAAAGTGGCGCAAGAGTTACATCAAGCTTTTCCATATTTAAATAAACCACTTTGGCACAAGGTGATTGCTGAAAAGCGCGCCACTTTTTCTTGTAACGTGAATTTGCCGCGGCCCGCTAATGTTACGCCTTACCTAAATTTATTTTTGGCAGGCGATTATACTTATGCAGATTATCCAGCGACGATTGAAGGTGCAGTGCGAAGTGGTATTGCTTGTGCAAACCTGATTTTAAAATAGGCTGCTAGATAAAATTTAGAAAGAATAAAACTAGAAAATAATCATGTTGAAAACATGATTCAAATAAGATTTAAAAACTATCGCAAAAAATGGGTTAAGTCAGCTGTTACGTAATTGGTTTAATGCTTGTTCTAAACGTTCTACCGCAATCACTTCTAGCCCTGCTATCTTAGTTTTTGGCGCATTCGCTTTTGGCACAATCGCTTTCGTAAAACCCAGTTTCGCGGCTTCTTTCAATCTAACTAACCCACCTTGTACAGGCCGTACTTCTCCAGCCAAACCAACTTCACCAAATACAATCAGTTTGTTATCTAATGGCTTGTTTTTTAAAGAAGAAACGATTGACAATAACACAGCTAAATCCACTGCTGGCTCTGCAATTTTAACGCCACCAACGGCATTAATAAATACATCTTGATCGAAACAAGGAATACCCGCATGGCGATTCAATACCGCTAGCAACATGGCTAAACGGTTTTGCTCAAGCCCAGTGGCTAATCTTTTGGGGCTAGGTGCGTGGCTTTCATCTACCAATGCTTGGATTTCAATTAAAAGTGGTCGCGTGCCTTCCATGGTGACGGTGATGCAACTACCTGCCACTTGGCCTTCGTGATGCGATAAAAATAAGGCAGATGGATTGGATACTTCACGTAAACCATGTTCTGTCATCGCAAACACACCCAGTTCATTGACTGCGCCAAAGCGATTTTTAAAAGCGCGAATCAATCGGAATGACGAGTTTTGATCGCCTTCAAAATACAAAACGGTATCGACAATATGCTCTAGCACGCGCGGCCCAGCTAACGAACCTTCTTTGGTGACATGACCCACCAAAATAACCGTGATACCTAATTGCTTGGCTAAACGGGTTAATTGCGCCGAACATTCACGCACTTGCGCGACCGATCCGGGTGCGGATTGCAACACTTCTGAGTAGACAGTTTGAATGGAATCGATGACGGCGATATTGGGTTTATGCGTTTGTAAGGTCGCTAAAATCTTCTCAAGATTGATTTCTGCCAACAATTCTACTTGGCTGGCATCTAACCCCAAACGCTTTGCGCGCATGGCAATTTGTTGTGGCGACTCTTCGCCACTCACGTAAATCGCTTGCGCTGACTTTCCGAGATGACAAAGAACTTGTAATAATAAAGTCGATTTACCAATGCCAGGATCGCCGCCGATTAGCACAACGCCACCCTCAACCAAGCCACCACCTAATACGCGATCAAACTCGCTGATGCCTGTTGGGGTTCTTTCGATATCGGCCGCTTGAATGCTGCTTAGCTTCTGCAATTGGCTAGATGCAGCCAAACCTTCAAATTTATTGGCGTAACGATTGGTTGATGTGCTGGTTTCTGCGACTGATTCAACCAGCGTATTCCAAGCCATACAGCTTGGACATTGGCCTTGCCATTTCGATTCAGAAGCACCACATTCTGTGCAAGTGTAGACGGTTTTGGATTTAGCCATGTCGCTTAGTTTTCAGTATTAAGCTTAATAATTATCTGGCATGTAGCCTGTATTAGCGAAATTCTCAAAACGTGTATTTTCGCCAATAAATGTCAATCGCACGCGGCCAATCGGGCCATTACGCTGTTTGCCGACGATAATTTCAGCCGTGCCTTTGTCTTCACTATCCGGGTTATAGACTTCATCGCGGTAAATAAACAGAATCAAATCCGCATCTTGTTCAATAGCGCCAGATTCACGCAAATCGGACATCACAGGACGTTTATCAGGACGCTGCTCAACGCTTCGATTCAATTGAGAAAGCGCGACAACGGGACAATCCAGCTCTTTTGCCAACGCTTTTAATGAACGAGAGATTTCAGAAATCTCAGTGGCGCGATTTTCGCCTTGTTTGCCTGCTGGTGCAGACATCAATTGTAAGTAATCGATGACGATTAAACCCAGTTTTCCGCATTGGCGATGTAATCGACGCGCCCTTGCGCGCACATCAAAGCTGCTTAAGCCAGCGCCTTCATCAATAAAAATCGGCGCTTCGTTTAATTTGCCCAAAGCAGTCGTTAACTTTTCCCAATCTTCATCTTCTAATCGGCCCGTACGCATGCGATGTTGATCCAAGCGCCCTACTGAACCAATCATCCGCATTGCCAACTGTGTTGACGCCATTTCCATTGAGAAAACAGCAACGGGTAAACCCGTATCCAAGGCCACATTTTCAGCAATATTCAGTGAAAATGCCGTTTTACCCATCGATGGGCGGCCTGCAACGATGATTAAATCGCCACCCTGAAAGCCTGATGTCATTGAATCTAAATCAGAAAAGCCCGTTGGAATGCCGGTCACATCGCTCGGATTATCGCGTGAAAATAGCATATCAATACGTTCAGCGACTTGCGGCAGTAACTCTTTAATATCTTGAAAGCCTTGACTCGTGCGCTGACCACCTTCGGCAATCTGAAAAATCTTGGCTTCTGCTTCGTCTAACAATTGCTGCGCATCGCGACCATTCGGACTGTAGGCGCTTTCAGCAATACTGCTACCGACTGTAACCAACTTACGCATAATGGCACGTTCGCGCACGATTTCAGCATAGCGGCGAATATTGGCCGCTGTCGGCGTGTTTTGCGCCAGCGAAGCTAAATAAGCAATACCACCAATAGTGGATAATTCCGCTGTACTTTCCAGCGATTCCGCCACTGTGACAATATCTGCTGGGCGATTACGCTCGATTAACTTAGCAATATGCTGAAAAATGGTTTTATGGTCGAACTGATAAAAATCTTCTGCTTTTAAAATATCGGCAATTTTATCTAATGCTTCGTTTTCAAGCAGCAAGCCACCGATCACTGATTGTTCAGCTTCAATGGAATGTGGAGGGAGTTTGAGAGAGTCTAGTTGTTCATCAGCCATCTGCGAATTATAACAGTCAAGCTGTAATCAGGTTCAAGTTAACCTAAAGTTTAAGCGCAAATTAAGCTCGAATAGTTAACGATTTATTCATAGCAACTTGCTGCTTGTAAAGTAAACCTGCAACAACAACCACATGTAGCAGAGCCAATATCAACCCGCCATAAACGCCTGTGCTTTGCGATAGCGACATCAATGGATTAGCAATAAAACCGATGGCTTTTGGCAATAATAAAGGAAATAAAACCGTTAACATCATCACATAGAAAAACGTGGTCATCGCTGCACGTTGTGGCTTTTTACTTAAACTAAAATAGTACAACAAGCCAATATCGCGCAACATTAACAATATCGCCACCAAACCTACTAGCGCAAATGACTGCCCTTTTAGAAAAGACTGCTCAAATGCATTTATGCTTTCGGGCTTATTTGATACTGTAAATAGAAGCGCAGCCAAAGATAACGCAATTAGCACAACAAAATACGGCGTTTCTAACCATTTTTTTTCGGATAATGTTTTATCGGGTAGATTTGTTTGGGAAAGACTTTTTTCGGAGTTTTGGGTAAACCATGGATTGATAAAACGTCGCACGCTGACTAAATCACGCTTCTCAGTTAATGCGCCAAAATAGGTCATTAATACGGCAAAAATAAACACGAAGCCTGCGAAGTTTCCGACGCTAAATGCATTGTAAAATCCCAATACATAAAATGCGCAAAACAACACAAACGCTAGCATTGCCCAAGGTTTAATCTTAATTTGTAAAGCAGTTTGCATCACGCGGTAACTGGCCAACCATGTCCATGCAGTAAAAATAACTAGTGAAATATTGACAAATGTGTAACGGGTAAATGCTGTGCCATACCATAACTGAGTTGGCACTTCAGTCGTATAAATCATGCGCCCAACGATTGGCATCAACACAAATAAAAACAATAGACTCAAGCCTCTTGGTATCGTCGCACCGCTTTTTGCTGCAAGTAATGCAATAACAAAAGCTAACGATTGCGCCAAAAATGCGCCTAAAACTAAACTAATACTGATTTGTAAATTATTGCCAGGCAAGTTAGTTGCAGGCATTAAAAGTATTGCTAATATGCACGGAATACCGATGTACCAAGCGAAAGAAGTGGCGCCAAATAGCTTCCCCCAAGCCAATTTAAATGGCGATAAAGCGGATAAGCGTTGATTATCCCAAGTGCGATTTTGTAGCTCATCACTTACGCTAGAAAACGCTAATTGGCTACCCCATAAAATAGTCGCAATAATAAAGATACTTTTGGCGAGTGTGATAGTGATTGCTGCGCCGTTTTCATTTTGCATCACAATAAAAAATATCAAGCCCAATAGAACAGGTGCGGCAATCAAGCGATGTAAGCTCAGCTCTAACCAAATATTGCGATTAAACTCTGGATTATTCATCATGATGTGATGCTTTCTGCATTCACTGCTTTTAAGTAGTTTTGTTGCATATTATTTTCCAGCAAGCCGAATCGACTAATCGAGATATCCGATTGCAACAGCCTGTTTAACAGCACGTGCCGCGGCATTAACGTTTCATCTAACTGCAAATTCGCTACGTTAGCAGCAATTTCTAAGGCGTTGGCAGCCGGCGTATTATCAATAAATGCGGCTAATTTAGTCGCATCTGCTATATGCACTAACTCAAACTCGATACGACTTAAATTTTCTGTAGCCGAGTTGTGTACAGATTGTTGTTGTAAGATTCTGCCGTTTTTCAATACCAACATTTCGGTGGAATAATCTTCTAGCTCAGCCAAAATATGGCTCGATACAATCAATGTCATGCCGCTATTTTTAAGCGCAATAAATACTTGGCTTAAGCTATGGCGTGCTTCAGGGTCTAGCCCAGAAGCGGGCTCATCTAATAACAATAAACTTGGCGAATGAATAATTGCCTGGCCGATGGCGACACGCTGCCGCTGTCCGCGTGATAAAACGCCAGCCGCACTATTCAGTTTATTGGTTAAATCCAGCTGCTCTGCAGTTTTATTCACTACTCTTGTGATGTTATCTGCCGTAACGCCTTGCGATGATGCCGCAAAAGTTAAACATTGACGCACACTTAACGCATCATAAAGCCCAAAATTATCGGACAGATAACCGATTTTGGCATGGCTCGCGCGTGGGTCGTCCAGCACATCCACGCCATTGAATAACACTTGACCTGATAATGGATAATCCAACGCAGCGATACAACGCAACAATGTCGATTTACCCGCGCCATTTGGCCCGACTAACGCGGTAATACTGCCGCTGATGATATCGACGTTAACGGAATCTAATGCACGTGTGCCTGGATACTCAAACGTGAGTTGTTTAACTTGGATTAAAGGCGCTGAGTACATATGAAAACCTACGATGTGCGATGTGGCATCATAGCGTTTTGATTGGCTAAAAAATAGTCTGTTTAATAGATTTAACTATTTGATTGATTCAACTATCGGATTGACTGCTTGGTGGATTGATTTAATTTGAATAAAAAATAAAAAAGGCAACCTAAGTCGCCTTTTTTATAACTACCAATACTTAATGAAGTTACGTCTTATGCAGCTTCACCAACAACAGTTACTGTGATATCCACCACAACATCATGATGCAACGCAACAGTCACTGGATGATCACCAATGGTTTTTAATGGACCATTAGGCAAACGCACTTCTGATTTAACCACTTCAAAACCAGCAGCAACAAGGCCTTCAGCAATGTCACCGTTAGTCACAGAACCAAATAAACGACCATCAACACCAGCTTTTTGTGCCACTGTTAATACATAAGCCGCTAATTTTTCACCGCGAGCAGTTGCTGCAGTCAAAATATCCGCTTGTTGTTTTTCAAGTTCCGCACGACGAGCAGCAAATTCAGCTTTGTTGCTTTCTGTTGCGCGTTTTGCTTTGCCTTGAGGAATCAAAAAATTACGGCCAAAACCGTCTTTCACTTTAACGATATCACCCAATACGCCCAGATTTGCTACTTTTTCTAATAAAATAATTTGCATAGTATTCTCCTTAAGCCCGAATTAACCTGGGTGCTTGTCTGTGTACGGCATTAAAGCCAAGAAACGGGCGCGTTTAACAGCGCTGGTTAGTTGACGTTGGTATTTTGCTTTTGTACCCGTCATACGAGCTGGAATAATTTTTGCATTTTCTGAAACAAAATCTTTTAACAAATCAACATCTTTGTAATCAACTTCTTTGATGCCTTCTGCACTAAAACGGCAGTAACGGCGGCGTTTATACATTTCTCTTGCCATGATCTAACTCCTAAAATTCTTTATACAGTCTGTTATTTAACAGCCTCTAATGGATTAATTTGTAACTGCTCAACATGAAGCACTAAATGGTTACTTTTTGCACTGCGCTTGGCCAAAAAACCTTTGACCTTAATTAAAGAGCCTTGCTGAATAGGGTGATTCGCTAAATTGCCCATGGCAACCGCATTCACTTCACATTCTACTTTTCTCTTTAATCCTGCTTCAATCTGTTCTGAAGCATGCTGTAATACAAAACTTAACAACGGAATGCCTGCTGGTGTGTAGCGTACTGGCTCTATGGAAAGCACCACACCGCTAATCACCAGCGTATTCAACGCTTAAGCTGCTGCAACCTCAGTTGCTGCTGGCGCTGGTGTCGCTACCGGTGCTGCATCACGCACTAACACTGATTTAGATTTTTCTTCCTTCATCATTGGGCTAGGTGCAGTTGCTGCTGTTTTAGTGCTCATTGTTAAATGACGCAATACTGCATCGTTGAATTTAAAGCCATGCTCTAATTCTTCTAATACAGTTAAGTTACATTCAATGTTCATTAAAACGTAATGTGCTTTGTGGATTTTTTGAATTGGGTAAGCCAATTGACGACGGCCCCAGTCTTCTAAACGGTGAATCGCACCGCCGTTGCTGGTGATTAGCGCACGGTAACGCTCAATCATCGCTGGCACTTGCTCGCTTTGGTCCGGATGGACGATAAAAACTACTTCATAATGTCGCATGAAATCTCCTTGTGGTTTGCAGCCACCCGATATGCTGCCGGTGTGGCAAGGGTTGAAAAGTACGCGATTATAGTCAATTAAGCCTTAAGAATCAAACATTATTCGGTTATTTAACGAGTTAACTTATTATTAAGCGCAATATATAGAGTATGTTTTAGCTTTAAACCATAGATTTAAAAATGTTTAAACGTTAATTCACGCAGATAAATTCAGTTCTATATGCAACATTTAGCCATTATCGATGCCTAAATCACAACACATTAAAAGGCACTAAATATGTTAAAACAAGGCATGTTAAAAGAAGGCGATTTAGAAACCCATCACATTCCAGTTACCTTTTCAGACAAAATTGCTTATGGCTTTACCAAAGCGATGCGTTTCTTCGCGGATACTTTTTTTAGCGGCCGCTATGGTCATCGCGCGGTTGTGTTAGAAACAATCGCTGGCGTTCCAGGTATGGTGGGCGGCACATTGCAGCACTTACACTCACTGCGTCGCATGCAATCAGATCACGGCTGGATACGCACACTATTAGATGAAGCCGAAAATGAGCGTATGCATTTGATGACCTTTATTGAAATCGCCAAACCGAACGCTTTTGAGCGGCTATTAATCGTTATCGCACAAGGTATTTTCTATAACTGTTTCTTTTTGCTTTATATCATTTCGCCCAAAACCGCGCATCGCGTTGTCGGTTATTTTGAAGAGGAAGCCGTATTCAGCTACACCGAATACTTAGCTGGTGTAGATAGCGGCAAATATGAAAACGTGCCAGCGCCGCAATTAGCCATTGATTATTGGCATCTAGCACCGGATGCAAGATTACGCGAAGTGATTATTGTCGTGCGTGCAGATGAAGCTGGGCATCGTGATGTGAATCATGATTTTGCCAATCAATTAACTGCGGATTAAATAATTGAGATTTAATTGAATGGTGCTTAAATTGAGTTAACCAATATTTTCAAGTGATTTTCACCTAATATTTAAGGTTAACTTAACAATATAATCTATTGTTTTTGCTTATACTTTAATATTAAAATTACCATTGACAAACATAGTGTAATGGCATTAGCAATAATCACTGGCCAATCCTGTCTCAGCAAACCGTAAATAAGCCACATGGCAACACCGAATGTAAAAATGCTATACATCGGTAACGAAATACCTGATAAATCGCGCGTTTTGTAAGAGTGAATCGCTTGTGGAACAAAAGCAAAAGTGGTTGAAAATGCTGCAAAAGCACCGATTATTGGCGTCAAATCAGAAGTTAACATGATAAATTACTTTAAAAATATTTCTTAATTGACTAAATTATAAGAGTTAACTATTTAATAATGCAGTAGTAAATCAAGTTAAATCTGGCATGTCTGCGCCAAATACTTTGATTTTTAGTTTTTTCAACTGATCTCTAAAATCAGCTGCTTTCTCAAACTCCAAGTTCTTAGCGGCATCATGCATGCATTTTTCTAACCGCTTCATTTCTTTGGCTAATTGCTTTTCACTTAATGACTCATAATTGGCTTGATCTTGCGCCGCTTTACGTTCACGTTGCGCCTCATCTTTGTCATAAACGCCATCAATCATATCTTTGATGCTCTTAGTGATACCTTTTGGCACGATGCCATTGGCTTCGTTAAAAGCCATCTGTACACCGCGCCTGCGCTCAGTTTCATCCATTGCGGCCTTCATGCTGCGGGTGATTTTATTGGCATAGAAAATCACTTTGCCGTTTAAGTTACGCGCGGCGCGGCCAGATGTTTGAATCAAGCTGCGTTCTGAGCGCAAAAAGCCCTCTTTGTCCGCGTCCAGCACTGCAACTAGCGATACTTCTGGAATATCCAAACCTTCACGCAGCAAGTTAATGCCGACCAGCACGTCAAATTCGCCTAAACGCAAATCGCGGATAATCTCTACACGCTCAACCGTATCAATATCGCTGTGCAAATAGCGCACTTTTACACCGTGCTCGTTCAAATAATCGGTCAAATCTTCCGCCATACGCTTGGTTAAAGTGGTTGCCAGCACGCGCTCTTTCACGGCAACACGTAGTTTGATTTCGCCTAATAAATCATCCACTTGCGTATCTGCTGGTTTCACAATGATTTCCGGGTCAACCAAGCCAGTTGGCCGCGCAATCATTTCCACAACTTGTTGCTGATGATTTTTTTCGTATTCGGCAGGCGTAGCTGAAACAAATACGCATTGGCGCATAATGCGCTCAAACTCTTCAAATTTAAGCGGGCGATTATCCAAAGCAGATGGCAATCTGAAACCATAATCCACCAGATTGGTTTTACGCGAACGGTCGCCCAAAAACATGCCGCCCACTTGCGGCACGGTTACATGGCTTTCATCGATAATCATCAGCGCATCATCTGGCAGATAATCAATTAATGTCGGCGGCGGATCGCCTGGATTGCGGCCTGATAAGTGGCGCGAATAATTTTCAATGCCTTTACAAAAGCCGATTTCGTTAAGCATTTCCAAGTCAAATCGCGTACGTTGCTCGATGCGTTGCGCTTCAACCAACTTGCCTTCTTTAATGTAAAAAGCCACGCGATCAACCAGCTCTTTTTTGATTTTTTCCATCGCTTTAACGGTAGTTGAACGTGGCGTTACATAATGGCTGGACGGATAAATAGTGAAACGCTGAATCTTATTAAAAACTTGGCCTGTTAACGGGTCAAATAAAGTAATTGTTTCGATTTCATCGTCAAACAAACTCACGCGTACGGCGGTTTCGTTGTTTTCCGCAGGAAAGATATCAATCACATCGCCACGTACTCTGAAACAGCCACGGCTAAAATCGAAGTCATTGCGGTCATATTGCATGCCGATTAAGCGGTCTATTGCGTCTCTTTGGCTGAGTTTTTCGCCCTGCTTTATATGCAATACCATGCCGTGATAATCTGACGGATCACCAATACCGTATATCGCCGAAACGGTGGCGACAATAATACTGTCTTCGCGCTCTAATAAAGCTTTGGTGGCAGATAAACGCATCTGCTCAATATGCTCATTGATGCTGGAATCTTTTTCAATAAATAGATCACGCGATGGCACATACGCTTCTGGCTGGTAATAATCATAATAGCTGACAAAATACTCAACCGAATTATTCGGAAAAAACTCGCGAAACTCGCTGTATAACTGAGCTGCCAAGGTTTTGTTTGGCGCCATCACAATCGCTGGGCGACCAAGCCGCGCAATCACATTGGCCATTGTATAAGTCTTGCCAGAACCGGTCACGCCAAGCAGCGTTTGAAATTTTAGGCCGTCCTCTATACCTTGCGTAAGCTTGTCGATGGCTTGAGGCTGATCGCCCGCTGGCGGAAAAGGCTGATGTAATTGATATTTGCTATTGGGAAATGTAACGAACACGCGTTTATACCTAAGCTAATGTGAAAATTTTGACCCTAATTCTAGCAGTTTTGCATCTAAAAGCGCTTATTTTCATTACAAGCTATATGTTATGAATTTTTAGAGCCATTTTGAGCAATCATGATGTGTAACGAACTTATATTCAATAATTGCAGTCTTTTATATCAGAATAAATCTTTAATAATTAATATAAAACTTACATTTTATAAATCGTTTATAAATCTTACTTTGGGGATTTACATGCCTGTTTTAATGTTACGCACTTTAGTGTGTTCAATCGCAATGCTTGTAGCAGCTCAGCCTGTTTTTGCCTTTGAAACAGCCAAAATGATGGAAGCTTTTTTAGGCGTGGTGATGGTGCGCGGTTACAACCAAACAGGTGGTTTGGCGTATGGTTCTGGCGTAGTAGTTGGCGAGAATAAAGTGTTAACTAATTGCCACGTATTACGCACCACGAAACAACCTTGGGTCTCGCGCGGCGAAGATACTTACCCCATTACCAGCGTAAAAGCAGATGCATGGCACGATTTATGTTTGGTTTCCACTTTTTCAATGCCGCTTAAGCCAGTCACATTGGGCAAAAGCACTGACCTCAAACGCGGACAAGAGGTTGCGGCAATCGGCCACTCTAATGGCGTGCCCGCCCCGATTACCTCTAGCGGCAATGTCAAAGCGTTGTTTGATGCAGATAATGGCAAGATCATTCGCAGCACTGCAAGATTTACAATGGGTGCAAGCGGCAGCGGTTTATTTGATATGCAAGGCCATTTAGTCGGCATTAATACCTTTAAAACTGCAGGTTCTGGCGGCAGTATTCATTATGCATTGCCGATTGAATGGTTAGAAAAGTTAGAAAAAGAGCCTGAAACCACTGTTTTCCCTGTTGTGGGAAAAGCTTTATGGGAAGAAGATGAAGCTAAAAAACCATTTTATATGCAAGCTGCTGTGCCAGAATCGCGCGAGGACTGGCCAAAGTTAGCACAAGTAGCTGAAAATTGGACGCAAGCGGAACCAAAAAATGCTGAAGCTTGGTATGCGCTAGGTTTGGCGAACGAAAACTTGGCCAAAGCAGATCTAGCGCAACAAGCGTATCAACAAGCAGTGAATCTGGATAAAGGTCATTTTGACGCGTTGATACACTTGGGAACGATTGCGAAAAACAAAGGCGATACCAGCGCAATGCACCGCATTCAAGTCTCTTTGAATGATATAGACAAAGATTTAGGCGCGGAATATTCTGAGATGATGGGTTGTGGCAAAGGGTGCTAAGCAGCCAATTTACTTATAGAAGTAATTAACCCAATATCTTGCTGATTTAACTGTCTAATTAAAACCGCAAGTTAACCTGAAAAAAGACCGAAAAATGCGGTCTTTTTTTATTTAAATGCAGCTTATTTAGGATGATTCCTTAATCCTGTATTTATGCGTAAAATAGCGCCTATTTAATCGTACACATTTAATCGTTCTAGTTAATCCGTTTTAAGGAAAGCGCATTTTGACCGACTCATCTTCACAGCTTTTGCCAACACAAATATTATCGCAACGTGTTCAAAGCATCAAAGAATCCCCTACCCTTGCTATTACTGCCAAAGCAGGCAAATACAAATCTGAAGGTCGGCCAATTATCGGTTTAGCCGCTGGCGAACCAGATTTTGATACGCCGCAGCATATTAAAGATGCTGCGATTGCGGCGATTAATGCGGGTTATACCAAATACACGCCTGTGAGCGGAATCCCTGCTTTAAAAAAAGCCATTGTGAATAAGTTTAAAACTGAAAACGGTTTTGATTACGCAGTAAACGAAGTAATCGTTGGCGTTGGCGGCAAACAAACCATTTTCAATCTCTGTTTAGCGGTGCTGAATAAAGGTGATGAAGTCATCGTGCCTGCGCCTTATTGGGTGAGCTACGCAGATATTGCTTTGGTGGCGGAAGCCGTGCCCGTGATTATTGAATGCGGTATTGAGCAAGGTTTTAAATTATTGCCAGCACAATTAGAAGCGGCGATTACGCCTAAAACTAAATTGGTGATGTTCAATTCACCATCCAATCCAACTGGCGCGGTTTACAATTTAGAAGAGCTAAAAGCGCTGGGCGAAGTGTTATTAAAACATCCGCACGTATTAGTTGCCACAGACGATATGTATGAACACGTGAATCTCACGGGCGATAAGTTCTACAATATATTAAACGCTACGCCTGCCTTAAAAGCGCGTTGCATCGTGTTAAATGGCGTTTCTAAAGCTTATTCGATGACAGGTTGGCGCATTGGTTACGCGGCTGGCCCTGCTTACATTATCAAAGCGATGGAAATATTACAAAGCCAATCGACCAGCAACGCGACTTCTATCTCGCAATATGCGGCAGAAGCTGCATTAAGTGGCTCGCAAGATTGCATCAAACCAATGGTGACAGCATTTAAAGAGCGTCACAAATATGTTGTAGACCGTTTTAACGCTATGCCTGGTATCAGTTGTTTGATGGCTGGCGGCGCGTTTTACGCCTTTCCCGATGCACGCGCAGCGATTGCCAGTTTGCATAAAGCAGGCAAAATCAGCGTTGCAACCGATATGGCTTTTGCAGAATATTTGCTGGAAAAATTCGATGTCGCTGTGGTGCCAGGTTCTGCATTTGGTGCAGAAGGCTATTTCCGCATTTCGTTTGCAACCAGCATGGATAATTTACGTAACGCGTTGGATAGGATTGAAAAAGCGCTGGTTTAATGACTGGCTTAAACGGATTTTACTGCTTTTTATTGGTTAACTAAGCCTGAGTTAACAACAAGTTAACACTAAAATATCCTCAAAAAAATAAAAAAGACCTGTTAAAAGGTCTTTTTATTGCCTTGCAACATGGCCATAATTTTCACTAGTTTTTATCGTAACCTTGCACAGTCACGGTGCCATTATTTTCCAATATCGCCAACTTAACGTCTTTAATCGCAAAATAACCAGATTGGCGCAAAGTTGAATCTAACTCTTGTCGCGTTAATTTCGCGTCATTCATCACATCGTCAAACAGTTTTCCTTGGTGAATGATGACTTGCGGCCTGCCCTCAATAATCGCTTCCAGTTTTTTACTTTTAAACGTAATCAAACCGACTAAGTAATTCACTATAACCAATGTTGTGGCCGATATCATGCCGCCAATTAGCGAGTTATCACCCGCGTTCATCGAGTTTTGCACCGCATTGGATAAGATGAGCAATAGCACTAAATCAAACGGTGAAAGCTGACCGATTTGTCGCTTGCCGGTTACGCGTAGCAAAATAATCAAAAACAAATAAATCACTAAACCTCTAACGACCAATTCCCACCAAGGTACCGAAATATCAAACATTGCGAGTTACTCTCTTTCGTTAATCAATGGCTGTTGCGCATGATGCTTATCGATTCAAACAAGCCAATATAATTGCGCCAATTGTATGACCAATTTATTTATCTTGGCTAAATAGTTTTTTAACAGAATCTAACGCGCCAGCGGCTTTAATGCCTACGCTGGTGCCAACGCCCGGCCCTAGAATAGCTGTACCAGCCGCAGCGCCAGCCAATGCCGCTTTAGAAGGTAATACAATGGGTTTGCTGACATTTCCAGAGACGTTTAACGGAATGGCAACTAAGCTGACGCTATTCTTGATGGCTATCGAACCAGTGCCATCCAAAGCTTTATTTGGCTTGATTTTAACTTGCCCAGTTGCAGTTAATAAACCAGAGCTGATATTCAAGTTTTGCAAATGATATTGTTTGCCAGACACATTTAGCAAGCCAGAAAATGCATCAAACTGCGTTTCGCCGCCATTTTGGTTTTGCTTGATTAACAAACTCGCTACTTTGACTAAGTCTAATCCGTGCAACACACCTTGATTGATTTTGAATTTAAAATTGGCCCGCAATTGTTCTCTTAGCTGCCCTGCTTCTTTCGCAGAGGCAGAAAAATCACCATTACTAAATAGATTGCCACTTAAATGCACCGCTTTACTCATCATACTAGTCGGTTCTTTTAGTGAAAGATTGGCAATATTTAAATGACCAGTCGTTTTCCAATTGCCTACAGCATTTTTCTGCTCACCATTTGGCCAAGTTAACACTGCATTTCCAGTCAATTTGCCGCGATACAATGCAACATCAATCTTAGGTATCGTTAACAGATTACCTTTAAGATGCATTTCAAGCGCGGCTTTATCAATCAGCAAAGGCAAGCTGGCCGGTAATGTCCATTTTTCGGCGTTCACCTTAATTAAATGTTCATCGCCATTTGGTGTTAACTCAGCCTTAAGTTTGCCGTCCAAGCTTTCTATCAGCGCAGAATCTAATGCATTCAGCTTAGTTAATGCAATTTCAGCATTCAAAATGGGTAACTGCATATCTGGCGAAATAAACTGCATCTCCTCAACCTTAATATGACTCACATTAATCGCCGCCGCTTCCATTTCTTCAGACTTTTTAGTGGTTAAGGCAGAAACAATCGATAAAGCAGATTGTTTGATAATCGGCTTTATCACTTTTAAATCAACCTGCTTGGTTGTAGAAAAAAGCGTACGCAATGCTGGCACAATCACCAACTTATTAACAAGTACATCTTGATCATCGCCAATAACGATACCGCTAGCCACTAATCTTGGACTAGGTAGAAATCGTAAATGCCCTTCTGAGATTTTTACTGGTACGCCGAGTTTTTCGCTAGCCACGCGTTCCGCTTTTTGTATATAAGTCTGCGTTGGCAATAAAAAAGGCAAGATAATCAGCGCAACAATGACCAGCACCACCGCAAAAACTATTTTTTTGTAATTTTTCATCAATTAACCTATAAATTGTTGAGTCTAGCGGTTGACCGAAAGGCTCTTAGCCAGTATTATCACGCCTTCACAAGTGTAACCGATTCCTCGATAGCTCAGTCGGTAGAGCAACGGACTGTTAATCCGTGTGTCCCTGGTTCGAGCCCAGGTCGAGGAGCCAAATTTTAAGCCATTGACAGAAATGTTAGTGGCTTTTTCTATTCAGCCAGCCATGATGAGCTCAAGAATGATTCTAGCGCAAACATGATCGCTTCGACGCTATTTTAGCCGTCCAGGAGTCCAGCGAGTGATCCCCATGGGTTTCAACCAATATAAGGAGTAATACCAGTGACCAACGCACAGCGCAGAGCACTCAGCCGCATGGCTGAAATGAATTCATCAAGTAACGACAGTCAGCCTGAACAAACGCGCAGTAGCGCATTCTGCCCGCATGAGGCAGGCGCGTATTATCTCGTAACGGTGGCGACTGTCGGTAAGATTATCAATCTATTCGCCGTGGAAATTGAACCGCCTGTTCATACCTACACCATCACCACTGTGCATTTTGAACAGGATACCGATACTGATAAATGGTTCTGGTTTGATGGTAAGGAAAAACTATCTCCACGCAAAAACCAGAATAGCTGGCGTCTCGGTAGCAAAGTTTTATATGACACCCGCGAAGCCGCAGAGGCCGAGCTTCAGCGCGTAATGGCCAAAAACGGTGACCGCGTGACCAAGGTACATGACCTGCCAGACGATTTAACTCAATTAAAAAAGATCCGAAGCTCCCACCATCCAGACCGCAATAACCCTGATTCCGACCATGATCTCTATCAGGCTGTTATTGAGAAAATTGACAGAATGCGTACGGTGACAGCGTAGCCTGCCCGACCACCTTAACTTTGTCTAGTGGGAGTTTTAAGATGAAGAATCGCACGTACTTTAATAGATTAAACATGACGATTTTAAGTCACATAAGCTATTAATCCGTGTAACCTTGGTTCGAGCCTAGGTCAGGAGCCAAACAAATAAAGGCTAGCGTTTAGGCGCTGGCCTTTTTCATTTCTCTGCTGTAACTAAAATGTAACCAACTCACACATTATTACCATCTCGACATTTAGCGGCACACCTCCCGGTGTTCCACTTTTAATTTGATTAAGGCAAGCAGTTCGACTGTGACAAATCTACTCGATTCCATTCTAAGTAAATAATCTCACTTACCCGGCAATGGTCGAATATCTTTACTTCTCCGCTTAACGTTCCAATCAATATTGCTACTTTTTAGTATCAACAACCTCATATAAGACCGCTCTTGTAATGAAGATGTCTCACTTAACAGATGATTACCAGTACTTTCGGACTATGTTGGGTGAGTTTCTTTCAAACCCCAGTAACATTCAAAGAGTATTCTATCGGTGTCAGATAATTTTCTAACGACAGTGACATAGTCAACAGAAATGCTCAGTCCCGATTTGTGGAATTATGATCATCAAATGAGACTTCATGTACTTGGTTACGAAATTAGCAAAATTAGTAAACATATTAATTTTTTAATTATAAGGAAACACCATGACCAAATCAGCGCTTCAAATGAAAGTACTCGCCACGCTTCTGCTAGTCTTCGCTGGCAATGTATCAGCTACTACCTACACTAACGTACCAAGTGGCGCGACCACTGGCTCTCCTTTTGCATACTTTGGTAACGCAGCAAACCCCAGCGGCGACTCCCCTAAGGTAGGCCAAGTATTTTCCCTGCTCACGGAAGCCACTTTGTCATCTTTTAGCTTCTACGCGATTGGAAATACAACTGCATCTTTTCAGCTAAATGTTGCACAGTGGAACCCTAGTACAAACGCTCAGAACCAAGCAACAAATTTAGTTGGTCCTAGTTTGCTTACTACTATCGGTAACGCAACTGAGACCTACAATGCGACCGGTGGCTTCACTACTATTAGTTTCGACAATCTGGGTTTAAGCCTCAACTCCAATACCAAATATATTGCCTATTTGACTAGTAATGATCCAAGCGTGACCGGCATTCAATTATCACGCACTCAGACAACGCTGGATACCTCCGGTTTCGGCATTGGCAATGCCTACCTCAGCACCACACCGGGTACTGGTTGGCAACTTCCATTCAACGGGAGCGGTTTCCTGAGTCTACAATACACCGCAATTACTACATCAGTACCAGAACCTGAATCCTATGCTCTATTTCTCGCTGGCTTCGGCCTGATTGCTGCAACGGCCAAACGCCGTAGTGTCAAGCAATCTTAATAATTCACATGAAATAACGGGGGGCTAAGCCCCCAGTTTTATTTGTACGAAACGAACGATTTTTGCGATGGAAGAACTGAACGTCGGACAGCTAAATCTCGACTTAAAAACTAAATAAGGCCAAGAGCAAAAACTCTAAACCGTTGACAGAAATGTCAGTGGCTTTTTTTGTTTAAAATATAGCGTTTTGAAAAATTACTCACCTGTATATTAAAAATTAGCAAATGATCATAATGAGCTATTGAAAGTTTGTTCATATACTTAAAATATGTGATTTAGAACTTAATATCTAAAAAAATGCCAAATATTTTATATATAGAAATTTAACTTTTTAACTGGTTAAGTATATTGAATATGAAGTTATTACTGATGATTTCCACACTCGCATTGTCATTGCAAGCGCATGCGGAAATCTTTGTCTGTAAAAATATTAACAATAAAATTACTTATCAAGATGAGCCTTGCCTTGATCAAACGATTCGCACATTGAAAAATGTGCCTGATGCGCCAATTGAAGACCAAATCGAAGCGCATGAACGTACTAGAAAATCGACTGAATTATCACAACAAAGAGCGTTAATCGCTGAAACTGAACGCCAGCAGCAGGAAAAGGCGAACAGAGAATATCAAGCGATTGCGATTGAAAGACGCAAGTTGGAATTACTTGAAGAGCAAAGTTTAGCTTTGGAACAAACAGTGGCGCCACAATGGATAATTGGTGCAAGGCCGGGGTTTGGTATCAATAGATCGGGCATATATCGATATGATACTTACAGAAGAAACACATACAAGCCTGGAATGCATAAACCTATTACGAACAAACCAAGACCTTACAGACCTAATACCGATAGAAAATGATGTGAAAATAAAGGTTAACTAAACATTGTTTTGAATATTTTGTGGTTGAATTTTGAGTTGTTGAATAATTTAATCTTTGGAATTATTAACCTCTGCGGCGATTATTCCAGCGCCCAAACCTCCAGCGCCAGCCGCGGCGCCGCCACCGCCCATTCCCCCGCCACCTTTAGCTTCATTTTTATTACCGCCCTCACCTTCACGCGCTGCTGCCAGCGGCAATCTTGCTGGACCAGATGCGGGCATAATGACACTGCTTGGAATTTGCTCTAAACCTAATTGCGTACGCAAATCTGAGCGCAACGATTTAATCAGCGGTTGAAAATCTACGTACTCATCATTTTTCAACCCATTTGCACAAGCGACAGATAACTCAACTTGCGCAATGGTGCCAAATAAGATGATGTCGGCCAACGTTTCTTCTAACTGTGGCGTGTGATCTTGCCTTGCCGGTGTAAATGAACCAGCGAGCGAACGATAAGCTGCCACAAGCGATTTAAGGCGTTCAGTTTCTTGTCTGTTTTCACGCTGGCGTTTCTGTTGCACGCGTTGCATAACGAACACGCGAACCGCCAGCAGAATAACGGCAATGATTAATGACGCAATCAGCGTTAATGGAAGTGGACCAAGATTAGCAATTTGCATCGTCTACTTTCTTAGTAGTTTAATTTTATTAACTTGTTAAAAACGGGCGAAAAAATAGTGTTAATACGTTTGAATTTAGTCAGCCGCATCAGAGATTTGTTCCGCCATCAGCCTAGTACGTACAAAGTTAATGTGCCCACGTAAGCCATAAAACATATCGGCAAATGCGGCCGGAATTTTAATCTTGCTTAATTTCGCTTCTAATTGATCCAGATTACTCATGATTTCTTGACGCTTATTAGCATTAATCGTGGTTTTAAAGGCGTCACTTTCCAGTTCTAACAACGCTTTATAAAACGGATAGATAGAAAGCTGGATTTTCCAGCGATAGATAAGAGGCGCTAATTTGATGGTGGGTATCAGTATCAACAGTAGCGGTATTAATACGACTAATATTCTGTTGATAAAGCTTGCTACCCAAAACGGAAAATCACGATACAAAAAGCTTTTACCTGACTTATAGTAGCGTGCTGCGTCTGAGCTGATTCGATATTCTTGAGTGGTTAAGTTAGGAAATTCGCCACTTTTTGCAAATAAACCAGCAGAACCATGCACTTGATTCGCCACATCCAACAACAAATCAGACAACGCTGGATGCAAGGTTTCTCTTGCAATCAACTCTACACTGGGTGCGATTAGATTTAAATCATTCACTGGGATATTTTTGCCTAAATCGATTGAGCCCTCTGGCAAAACCAATTTATGCAAATATTTAATGCGTCTTGTGTAACCATCTGCTTGATCAAAGTTAAAAATATTAATGCCGGGCGTTTTCACTAAGGTCTTAATTAACTCAGTCGATACTGAATCGCCCATTACAAAGATGGCGTCAATCTTATTCTGCAATAAATCATCGACAGGGTTAAGGCTTGGCTTTTCAATTAATTGCGTAGCACCACCTGGCAAAATGCCATTTTCTTTCAGAATACTCAAGGCCAAAGAACGCGTTCCGCTGCCGGGTTCGCCGATATTTAATCGCTGGCCAGCAAAATCTGCAATGAAATGCTTACTTTCACCATGATAGAAAACAATCATCGGCTGATAGGCAATGCTGCCAAGCGACATCAGTTTATTGATGTTGATATTTTCGGCAACGCCACTTTGCACAAAGCCTATATCCACATTGACACGCTTATCAGTCAATTTATTGAGGTTATCTATAGAACCATTTGATGACAATATTGTAAGCGTCACACCTTCTTTTGCCAAAAGCGCTTTATATTTCAGCGCATTATTATGAAAAATGCTGCCTTCTTCACCTGCTGTAATGGTTAGTTTTGTGGGTGCGGCTGAATTAACGAATAAAAATAGCGCCAGACAAATAAGTACGACAAGTCCCACTGTCCATGTGGTAAACAGAATAATACTGCCACCATAGATTGCCGCTAGTTTTGCCCATATTTTTTTATAATGTGTTTTTAATTCAATCATATTGAATAATAATTCACTTTAATAAGTAATCTTAAGTTAATGATATATAAATATTTATTCATATTAATTTAACACTTATTTTGACTCGATTTTTTCATGTGTAGTTTCGTTCCAGCCGCCACCTAATACTTTATACAAAGTCACTTGATTACTAAATGCGATTAATCGAATGCTGATTAAATTCTGCTGTGCGGCATACAAAGTACGCTGCGAATCTAATACCAGCAAATAATTATCTATTCCACTTTTATAGCGCGCCTCCGACAAACGAAAGCTTTCACTAGATGCATTCACCAGCGAGCTTTGTGAGTTGAATTGTTCGGTTAATGTTTGACGTATCGCTAATGAGTCAGCGACTTCTCTAAACGCGGTTTGGATAGTTTTTTCATATTGTGCAACGGTAATATCGCGGTCGACTTCAGCAATTTTTAGATTGGCACGATTACGGCCAGCATTAAAAATGGGTACGACTATTTGCGGCACAAAATTCCAAAAACCCGTGCCGCTTGAAAATAAATTATTCAGCTCACGGCTGGCACTGCCGACTGACGCAGTTAATGAAATAGCTGGATAAAAAGCTGCGCGTGCGGCGCCAATATTGGCGTTGGCTGCCTGCAAATTGTATTCAGCTTGCAACACATCTGGCCGTTTCAGCAACACTTCAGATGGCAGTCCTGCTGGTAAATCAGCCAACACAGTAACAGCTTGCAATTCATTATCAGGACGTAATTCGACAGGCAAGTTTGAGCCGATTAATAATACCAAGGCATTTTCATCTTGCTGAATCAAACTGGTGAATCGTGCAACATCGACTTTAGCCGTATCAACAAGAATTTGTGCTTGCTGCAAATCCAAGCCAGTAGCAATGCCATAATCAAAGCGACTTTTATTTAAGTCATAAGAGGATTGCTGACTTTGTAAGGTGTTCTGTGCAAGCTTTAATCGCTCTTTATCTGCCTGCAAAGTGAGCCATGCATTAGCAACTTCTGAAATCAGGGCGATATGCGTGCTACGTCTGGCCTCTTCCGTTGCCAAAAACAACTGCAAAGCTTGGGTATTTAGACTGCGGATACGTCCAAAAAAATCTAATTCATAGCTACTAAAACTAACACCTACGCGGTAATTGCGCGTGATTTCGCCACTGGAGCCGTTCGACTGTTGAATAACACCATTGTTGATGACATTGGCTAAATTGTTGTTACCAGAGCTACTTTCGCCACTTTTTTGAATTGTGGCATTACCTGATGCATTCACCGTAGGAAAAAGGTTTGAAGTCGTGATCTGATATTGCGCGCGTGCACGTTCTATATTCAAAGCCGCAACGCGCAAATCGCGATTATTGTTTAAAGCTAACTCAATGACTTTGCGCAATTTTTCGTTAATAAAAAACTCACGCCAGCCAATATCAGCCGCTATGCTGGCTTGCTGACTATCTGTCGTCACTGGCCAAGTTTCTGCCACAGGCGGTTTTGGCCGTTTAAAATTGGGAATAAAGCTACAACTAGGCAGCAATGTGGCAAGCACGATAAGGTTAATTAGAGGTTTTTTTATCATTGATTAGCCTTCAATCTTAGGCACAGATTGACTCAAAGCACTATTTTCATACTGATAAGGAAATGCGCTGCGGATTAACACATAAAACAAAGGCACAAAAAATATGCCGAATAAAGTAGCGGTTAACATGCCGCCAAACACGCCAGTACCAATGGCACGACGACTTGCCGCACCAGCGCCGGTACTTAGTGCCAACGGTAAAACACCAAAAATAAACGCTAGAGATGTCATTAATATCGGTCGCAAACGTAGATGTACGGCCTCCAGCGTGGCATCAATTAAAGATTTTCCTTGCTCCTGCAGATGCTTGGCAAATTCAACAATCAAAATCGCGTTTTTCGCAGCCAACCCAACTGTCGTCAATAAACCTACTTGAAAGTAAACATCAGCCGTCATACCGCGTAAAGTGGTTGCCAAAATCGCACCGACGATACCGAGCGGAATAATTAAAATGACTGAAAATGGAACCGCCCAACTTTCATACAGTGCGGCTAAACATAAGAACACAAATAAAATCGAGATGGCATACAAAAATGGTGCTTGTGAGCCTGAAAGGCGCTCTTGATAAGATTGTGCGCTCCATTCATATCCAATGCCTTCTGGTAACTTGCCAGCGATTTCCTCAGCCGCTAGCATCGCAACGCCAGAGCTGACACCACTGGCAGTTTCACCTACAATTTCAAGCGAAGATACGCCGTTAAAGCGCTCTAAAAGCGGTGAGCCGTAAGTCCAATTGCTGCTGGCAAAAGATGAAAATTGCACCATCTCATTATTGCTATTTCTCACATACCAATCGTTAATATTTTCAGGTTGCATACGGTAAGGCGCATCCGCTTGTAGATAGACTTTCTTCACACGGCCTCTATCGATAAAATCGTTCACATAATTGCCACCGACCGCAATGGACAACGTGCTATTGATGCTGGCTGGCGTCAATCCAAAAGCACCAGCTTTCTTGTCGTCAATATTAATGCGGAATTGCGGCGTATCATCTAAACCACTGCTGCGCACTTTACTCAATCGGCTATCTTGTGCAGCTAAGGTTAGAAATTGGTCACGCGCTTTCATCAGTGCGTCATGCCCTAACCCACCTAAATCCTTTAACTGCATGGTGAAGCCAGAGGCAGCGCCCAAACCGCGCACAGCTGATGGCTGCAAGATGAAAATCTTAGCATCTCGAATATAAGCTAAATCTTTGGTTGCCTGTTGTGACAACGCTTGGGCGGTTTGCGCGATACCTTTACGCTCACTCCAATCCTTTAGTTTGATAAAAGCGCGCCCAGCATTTTGACTGGCGGCCCCGTTCTGTCCTTGGCCTCTAATCGTGATAATAGAATCAATCTCTGGCTTTGACAGCAGGTATTTTTCAACTTCTTTCATCACAGCCCTCATGCGAGTGTCCGTTGCGCCAACTGGCAACTGAACCTGCGCTGAAAGTATGGCTTGATCTTCATCCGGCAAAAATGATGTGGGTAATTGAAAGTATAAAACTGCCATGACCAAAGTGATTAACCCATAAACACCTGCTGCTAACAGCTTGCGATTCAATATTCCACCGACTACCGATTGATAACGATTTGAGGCGCTATCAAAATTACGGTTAAACCAGCCAAAAAATCCGCGTTTTTGTTTATGTGACGGGTCGGCTGACTTAAGTAAAGTGGCACATAAGGCTGGCGTTAGCGTTAAAGCGACAACAACAGATAACAACATCGCAGAAACGATGGTAATAGAGAATTGCCGATAGATGACGCCTGTTGACCCGCCAAAAAATGCCATCGGAATAAATACAGCGGATAAAACCAGTGCGATTCCAACCAGTGCGCCAGTGATCTCATTCATGGATTTGCGTGTGGCTTCTTTGGGCGATAACCCCTCTTCATTCATCACGCGCTCAACGTTTTCAACCACTACAATGGCATCATCCACCAGCAATCCAATGGCCAGCACCAAGCCAAACATGGTCAATGTATTAATGGAATACCCGAATACTGCCAGCACGCCAAAAGTACCTAGTAGCACGACTGGAACAGCAATTGCGGGAATCAGAGTTGCGCGAAAATTCTGTAAAAACAGGTACATAATCAGCACCACTAATACAATCGCTTCAATCAATGACTTAACCACTTCTTCAATAGAAATTCTGACGAAAGGCGTTGTATCGTAACCAATTGCGGTTTTAAGCTTTAAATCCTTGGGAAAGAATGTCTTTAATTCATCTAGTTTAGATAATACTGCCTGTGCGGTGCCAAGCGCGTTTGCACCCTCCGCCAACCTGACGCCGATAGCTGCTGATGCTTGGCCTTTAAAGGAAGTCACCGGCGTATAACTATCTGCGCCCAACTCAATGCGCGCCACATCTTTTAAGTAAACAGTAGCACCATCTGTGGTCGATTTAAGCACTACATTTTCAAATTCTTTAGCTGTTTGCAGCTTGGTACGTGCAGTGATGGTTGCATTTAATTGTTGCTCACTAACTGCGGGCAAAGCACCTAACTGACCAGCAGAAACCTCAGCATTCTGCGCAAGAATCGCCGCACTGACATCGGATGGCATCAGATTATATTTTTGTAGATTCTTAGGGTTTAACCAAATGCGCATGGCGTAACCCGAACCGATAGCCTGAACCTCACCCACGCCATCTACACGACTGATTTGATCAAGCAGTGTACTGGAAATATAATCACCAATATCCATCGATGATACCGCTGGATTATCTGACACCAATGAAATAATCATCAGAAAATCAATGCCAGTTTTAGTTACCGTCACACCCAAACTTTGCACGATTTGCGGCAACCGAGGTAAGGCTTGTTGCAGCTTATTTTGCACTTGAACCTGCGCGATGTCTGGATCTGTACCCGCATCAAAAGTCAAAGAGATGTTTGCGCCACCAGAAGAGTTACTAGTTGATGACATATAACTCAGGTTGTCGATACCTTGTATGTATTGCTCGATTACCTGCGTAACGGAATCTTGAATGGTTTGTGCAGAAGCGCCAGTATAATTAGCGCGAATATTGACACGCGTCGGCGCAATATTTGGGTATTGCTCTAAAGATAATTGGTAAATAGAGCCTGCGCCTGCCAGCATGATCACAATCGAAATGACCCAAGCAAAAATAGGACGATCTATAAAAAAACGGGCCATATTTGCTCTTTAAGGGTTTGAAGGGGTCACTGGCCGATTGATTTTTGTACTGGCGCTACTTGCTGCAGCCATTTCAATCGCCTTAACTTTATCGCCAACGCTGGCTTTCTGCATACCGTCTACAATCACTTGCTCGCCCGCAACCAACCCTTCAGTAACTAGCCATTGATTACCGATTGATTTATCAGCCGCAATAATGCGTACTTCAACTTTACTCTGGTTATTAACGACTAATACCGTCGCTTCGCCTTGCGCATTGCGACTGACACTTTGCTGCGGTACAACAATGGCATGCTCATCTACCGCTTCTCTAATGCGCGCGCGCACATACATACCTGGCAGCAAAAGCCCTTCATTGTTAGGCACTATTGCACGCAGTGTCACCGCCCCAGAAGTGGGATTGACGGTTACGCCACTGAATTTTAATATGCCTTCATGACTATAAACACTACCGTCTTCCAGTATCACTTTGATGGGCGCCTCGCTGGTGCTAGCTTTTTTCAGGTCACCGCTTGCCATGTCTCGCTTAAGTCTCAACAGCTCGTTGCTGGATTGCGTGATATCTACAAAAATTGGGTCTAGCTGCTGGATTCTAGTCAACACAACATCTTGGTTAGCGGTAACTAAGGCGCCCGGAGTCACTGCAGATACATCTACGCGCCCTGAAATAGGCGCAATAATTCGGGTGAAATTAAGGTTAATACGCGCGGTTTGTAACGCGGCCTGTGTCAGTAGTAAATCAGCCTCACCTTGTTTGAATAAGGCATTGATGTCGTCATTATCTTGCTTGCTAACTGCGTTAATTTTCACTAACTCCGCATAACGCTCTGCTTTAGATTTTAAGGAGGCTAAATTCGCTTCTGATTTTTTAACATTGGCCTGCGCGCTGTCATAAACAGCACGATAAACTGCTGGGTCTATTTGGTAGAGCAAGTCGCCAGTCTTAACATTTGCACCTTCTACAAACGCACGTTTTTGGATAATGCCACCAACTTGAGGCCTAATCTCTGCAATCATTCGCGCCACTGTACGGCCTGGTAATTCAGTCACAATAGATTGTGCCTGTAACTTAACTGTCACAACACCGACTTCTGGGACAGTTTCGACTTTGGTTTTTGGTTCACTCGCAGATTGCTTGCAACCCGCCATCAAAAAAGCGAGTGAAATACACAGGTTAAGGAAAACGTAAAATCGTATTGCTGGATATTTCTTCATGTTTGGTTGAGCAATCCGATTAATTGATGGGAAATAAAATGGTTGAGAATGGTTTAAAAGCGGAGATGATTGAATATGTTTTTTAAGAATATCAAGCATGTTAGTTTATCTTAAAAATTGTGATGATTAAATCCCAGTTGCGCATATTTGCTTATAGATGCGCATTTAATCAGCCAAACAAACCTTGCTGATAATCACTGATAGCTTGTTTGATTTCCTCCTGCGTATTCATCACAAATGGGCCGTATGCCACAACTGGCTCATTTAACGGCTCACCACCCAAAAATAATACAATCGAATCAGTGTCTGCCGCTAACTGAATTGTGCCAGCTTCACGCTCAAAAATCACATATTGATCTTCTATAACGCTTTCCGCAGCATTAACCTTAATACATCCTTTTAAAACGATTAGAACTGCATTATGACCTTCTGGGGAATCTAATTTGAATGATTTTCCTGCGTTCAGTTGTATATCCCAAACATTCATCGGCGTAAATGTTTTAGATGGGCCTTTTTTACCTTGGTAATCTCCCGCAATAATACGCAAATAGCCACTATCTTCCGGCAAGATAACCTTAGGAATCGTGTCATTTAATACGGTTTGATAGCGCGATTCTGCTAGTTTATCTTGCGCTGGCAAATTCACCCACAATTGCGCCATATGCAAAGTGCCGCCCTCTTTGGCGAAATTTTCTGAATGATATTCTTCATGCAGAATACCTGCTGCTGCCGTCATCCATTGCACATCACCTGCGCCAATTTTTCCGCCGTTGCCAGCAGAATCTTTATGTTCAAGTTCACCCTCATACACAATAGTCACCGTTTCAAAACCACGATGCGGATGCTGCCCCACGCCACGCCTTTTGTCTGTTGGCGTAAAAGTCGCTGGGCCTGCATGATCTAACAACAGAAAGGGGCTTAAATCTTGCATTACCGCCTGATTGCTATAAGAAAAAATACTCTTAACAGGAAAACCATCGCCCACCCAATGTTCGCCGTTGTGGCTGTGAATACTTTTAATCTGTTTCATTTTTCACCTCATCATTTGCATAGTGAAGACAGTTTAAGTTAAGAAAACTTAACCATTCATTTAAGCTAATTTTTCACGGTTAAACATATGTCGTTTTATGCTTAATTTATCTATATTTTTAAGATTAAGTATAAGTAAATTAAAGTACTAAAAACTTCTTTTTATATTTATATCCATTTACAATCAAGCCAATTAATATTTTAGCGTAAGCGTTATTTTCAATAATCACTCTAATATTCAACCATATAAACACACTTTATTTAGGCCAACATGGATTCATCTAGTTTTCTCGTTCAAGCAGTCATTTATCTTTCATCCGCCATATTAATAGTACCTTTATTTAAGCGATTAGGCTTGGGCTCTGTGCTTGGATATTTACTCGCCGGCATATTAATCGGCCCATACGCGCTTAAACTCATTCCAGACCCTGAACATGTACTGCACTTTGCCGAGTTTGGCGTTGTGTTGATGCTTTTTCTTGTCGGCCTAGAATTAGAGTCAAAAAAAGTGTGGGAGTTGCGCAAGATTCTATTTGGATTAGGCGGATTACAAGTGATTAGTACAATCGTATTAGTCAGCATCGTGGCGCATATGTTGCACATGAGCTGGCCAGTTGCCATCGTCATTGCGATGGGTGTTGCGATGTCTTCAACGGCGATTGGTTTAACCTCGCTCACTGAAAAAAAGCAACTTGCTACGCCTGGCGGTCAAGCTTCGTTCGCAACGTTGTTGTTTCAAGATTTATCCGTCATCCCAATTTTCATGCTGTTGGCATTTATCGCGCCAAATAGTACGCAGTCTGGTTTTGATCTATGGGCAATCGTAAAAGCCTTTGCAGTAATCGCGCTGATTACTTTTGCTAGCCGAACACTGTTAAGACCGATTATGCGTATCGTCGCGCAAACGGGTGTACGCGAGATTTTCGTCGCGTTTTCCTTGCTGCTTGTAATTGGCGTTGCACTTGCCATGCAGTCAGTCGGGCTTTCGATGGCGCTTGGTACGTTTTTGGCAGGCGTATTGCTGGCTGATTCTGAATACCGTTATGAATTGAGATTAGATATTGAACCAGTTAAAGGTTTGCTGTTGGGTCTATTTTTCATTGCTGTCGGTATGTCGGTTGATATGTCATTACTCGCCAATTCACCCATGATTATTTTCGGATTCGCTTTATTGATTGTCATCACTAAAATGACGATTCTGATCGGGCTTGGCCGATTATTTAAGTTAACCTTTAAAGAAGCCTTATTATTTGCAGTCGCGCTTTCGCAAGTGGGTGAATTTGCTTTTGTGATTTTTGGTGTCGCGCTGACAGAAAGTATCATTCCGCGTGAAACTTACAATATCCTCAACGCGATTGTTGCAGTATCTATGCTGATAACACCATTGCTGTTATTACTTTATGACCGCTTTCTAAGCTTGCAATGCAGCGAAAGGCCAAAGGACCGCATCACAGAAACTAATGGTGTCATCATTGCAGGATTTGGCCGTTTCGGTCAGATTGTTGGCCGCGTGTTACTTGCAAAAGGCATCACGGCAACGTTAATCGATAATGATCCCCGTCAAATCGACCTAATGCGCGAGTTTGGCTGGCGTTGTTATTATGGTGATGCATCTAGATTAGATTTGCTTGAAGAAGCTGGCATTGCAAATGCAAAACTGCTGGTCGTTTCTGTCAATGATCCCGTTGCAACGCTTGAGATGGCAAAGCTTGTAAAAGAGCGATGGCCTAATGTGGCAGTTGTGATTAGAGCGCGCAGTAGAACCGATGCGTTTGATTTACGCGATGTTGGATTAAATCCAATACGTGAAACATTTTATTCCTCACTAGAAGCTGCTAGACAGGCATTAATAGCGACAGGTGAATCAGCAAGCGCTGCAGCAAAAATCATTAAACATTTCGAACAGCACGATGCAGAGCAACTAGAAGCGCACCGAAAAATCAGAGGTGATATGGGCGCAATAGTAAGTTTGGCTGAAAAGGGACGAAGCGATCTCAAAGCACTACTGGCATTAGAACAGTCAGAAATCGATATCAAATAGACGCTTAAGTTGTAAGCTTTTAAAACGCAGAAACGAAAAAAGACCCTTGCGGGTCTTTAAATGCATTAAGCAAACGAGTTTACTTAAGCTTTTTGGATGTTAGAGGCTTGTTTGCCTTTTGGTCCATCAGTCACGTCAAAACTAACGCGATCATTTTCTTTCAAACTTTTGTAGCCACTGTCTACGATAGCTGAGAAGTGAGCGAATAAATCGTCACCGCCTGCATCTGGAGTAATAAAGCCGAAGCCTTTAGAGTCATTAAACCATTTTACAATACCTGTTGCCATAATCTTACTTTCATACTTTAAAAAAGGGAGGCACCCTAAAAGTTTGGGTTTTTAAAATATTACTAGTCTCGAAAACTCAACAAATTAAAAATTCAAACGCCTAAAGTGCTTTTTACGTACATGTTGAGATTCTGTCAAGCATTATTTCAAACTATTTTCAGCCCTCTTAAAAAAATTGCGCTCGCATAATCGCTTATTTGGTCTATTTGATTACTTGTTTTAGCTATATTGATTGCTAATTTTACTAGGTAAGACTATACTCCGCGTGCGTTAAAGTGGTGATAACGTAGAGATTTTGTTGTTAATTCGCCACTATTCCCAAAACTTGTTTCAGAATTTATAAGTGAATTTGCAAATACAGTTAATTCTTTATATGGGTCTTAAAATGTTGATTGCAAATTTTATTGGAGTGTATATTTGGCTAAAGAAGAATTAATTGAAATGAATGGTGTGGTAGATGAAATTCTACCTGACTCACGTTATCGCGTTACGCTAGAAAATGGCCATAAGTTAATTGCCTATACTGGCGGGAAAATGCGCAAAAATCATATCCGCATTTTGGCTGGTGATAAAGTGGTGCTAGAGCTTTCGCCTTATGATATTAATAATGGTCGTATTACATTTAGGCATATTGAATCAAAACAAGCTTACAGCCCGCCTAAAAGACGTACCTATTAATTTCATATCAATTGAAATGATCGAATTCGAAAGCCAGTTACTCTGGCTTTTTTATCGTTAATAGTCGGCTCGCACATATTTGCAATCACAACTCTATCTAAACCATTATGAAGCCAGTTGAAACCGATGTTTTGTTAGTGGGCGGCGGGATCATGAGCGCCACTCTAGGCACTTTATTGCAACAACTTGACCCATCACTCAGCATTACCATGGTGGAACAGCTAGATGATATTGCATTAGAAAGCTCTGATGCGCTCAATAATGCAGGAACAGGCCACGCAGGTTATTGTGAGCTCAATTACACACCACAAGCAGTTGATGGCTCTATTTCCATCAAGCGCGCATTGGAAATCAATGCAGCATTTGAGGTTTCATTGCAACTTTGGTCCTATTTAGTAGAAACCAACACACTGCCCTCGCCTACACAATTTATCAATAAAACACCGCATTTAAGTTTTGTCACGCGTGATGAAAACGTCAACTTTTTAAAGCGGCGTTTTGCTTTGTTAAATCAACATCATTTATTTGCAGAGATGCAATACAGTGAAGATAAAGACCAGCTAAATACTTGGATGCCATTGATGATGGCTAATCGCAATCCAAATGACAAATTGGCCGCAACTTACGTTGCACATGGCTCTGATATTGACTTTGGTGCTTTAACGCGGCAGTTGGTGACTAAACTAAAATCTTTAAAAAACTTTAGCTTATTGAATAATACCCGCGTAAAAAAACTCAAAAAAATCAGTGATGAGTGGCATGTCGCGTTAATCAATAAATCGACCAAACACACACAAACCATCAATGCCAAATTTGTATTTTTAGGTGCTGGCGGTGGCGCATTACCTTTGTTGCAAAAAGCGAATATAGCCGAAAGTACTGGCTATGGCGGATTCCCAGTCAGCGGACAATGGCTTATTTGCAGCAATCCAGATGTGATTAAACAGCACCAAGTAAAAGTCTATGGCAAAGCAGCTGTAGGCGCGCCGCCGATGTCTGTGCCGCATTTAGATACGCGTACAATTAACGGTAAATTAGCGTTACTTTTTGGCCCATTTGCTGGTTTTACTACCAAGTTTCTTAAACAAGGCTCAAGGCTTGATTTAGCCAAATCCGTTAAACAGAATAACCTAAAAGCCATGTTGGGCGCGGGCAAGCACAATATGGCTTTAACCAAATATTTAGTAGGCGAAGTATTTCAAACGCATGAACAGCGCATGCGCGCTTTGCGCGAATTTTTACCTCAGGCTAAATCTGAAGATTGGCAACTTGCCAATGCTGGTCAGCGTGTGCAAATCATCAAAAAATGTGATGAAAAAATGGGGAAATTGGAATTTGGCACTGAAATTGTTGCTGCCCAAGATGGCTCACTCGCGGCTTTACTCGGCGCGTCACCTGGTGCTTCTGTCAGCGTGCAAGCGATGATTGATGTGCTTGAACGTTGCTTTTCCGCTCAACTAAAAACGCCTGCTTGGCAACAAAAAATGCAGCAACTTGTACCGAGTTACGGTGAATCACTGATTGAAAATGCAGACTTACTAAAAACCATACGCAAAAGAACCTTAAGCACACTTAAATTAGCTTAAGGCCTAATTCAAGCGTACTTGGATTTATTTTTGAGGTTATTTTAGACGGTGCTGGCTTGCAGACTACGCTGACGACGAACTTCATATAAGCAAATTCCACTTGCCACACTAACATTCAGGCTTTCCACACTGCCAAACATCGGAATAGTCACTAAGGCATCGCAAGTCTCTGCCGTTAAACGGCGAATACCATCACCTTCTGCGCCTAATACCAACGCAATTGGCCCATCTAACTTAGTATCAAGCAAATTAGTAGGCGCATCCATGCCTTTTGGTGCTTCCATCGCGGTACCCACAATAAACACACCAGCATCTTTTAATTCACGCAAAGTACGCGCCAAATTTGTCACCGCAATAAAAGGCACTGTCTCAGCCGCGCCACAGGCCACTTTACGTACGGTTGCATTCAACCCAACGGCACGGTCTTTTGGTGCGATTACGGCGTGCACACCCATTGCATCAGCCACACGTAAACAAGCGCCCAAATTATGTGGATCTTCGACACCATCTAGCACCAAAAAGAATGGCGCTTCAGTTAAGTCGGACTCTAAAATATCGTGAATATCTTTGTAAGGAATGGGCGTATCGACCACGCGTGCAATCACACCTTGATGGCGGCCATTCATGCCGGCCAGGCCATCCAAGCGATTACGGTCAACCTGCATGGTGCGCACGTTGGACGCTTCTGCCATTTTCAGCAGATCTTTCATGCGCGCATCGATACGATCACGATCGATCAAAATCTCTTCGATACTAGTTGCATGCTGGCGCATACGGCTTAAAACGGCATGAAAACCAAATAAAATACGTGAATCTGACATTGCTATCGCTTACCTTTATTTTGTGTGTTTCTATTTTTGGAAACTGGTTTTGAACTGGGTTTTGATACGGACTTAGAACCCGACTTAACACCTGATTTAGGTGAAGATTTAATGGCTTTTTTTGCACCAGAACGGTCTTTTTTCGCTTTTTCAAGTGCACGTGTGCTCATCGGCTTAAAATCCCCTTTAAACTCATCTGAAAATTTAGATTTATTAACACTCAAAGGTTTGTTAAAAACCTTACTTTGATTGTTAGACGGCGCTTGGGATTGTGTTTTAGACTGTGTTTCCTTGGCTGTTTTTCCTGCGCCAGTCTCCAAAGTAAAATCAATTTTACTGGTTTCCAAATCTACCCGCGCGACTTTTACCGTCAGCCTGTCACCCAGTCTATATCTTGCACCAGTCCGCTCACCTAACATTTCATGGCGCGCTTTGTCGTAATTAAAGTAATCGTTGCCTAGTTCAGTCACGTGCACCAAACCTTCTACGTAAACTCCATCTAACGCGACGAATAAGCCAAAACTGGTGACACCAGCCACTGTGCCTTCATACACTTCACCAATTTTATCTTGCATGTAATAGCATTTCAGCCAGTTGGTCACATCGCGTGTCGCTTCATCTGCGCGACGTTCAGTCATCGAACAATGCGTGCCTAACGAATTCCAGTCTTTCGCTTTGTACTTTTCACCTTTAACCACCGCTTTAATCGCGCGATGAATCAGCAAGTCGGGATAACGTCTGATCGGCGAAGTAAAGTGTGCATAAGCCTCATAAGCCAAACCAAAATGGCCAACATTGTCGGGACTGTAAACCGCTTGCTGCATAGACCTTAACAAAACTGTTTGCAGCAATTGTGCGTCTGGGCGCTGTTTAATTTGATTCATCAACTTGCCATAATCTTTGGCATGTGGCTTATCGCCACCCGTGACGCCAAAACCGACTTCCGCCATAAAAGTGCGCAAAGCTTCTAGTTTTTCTGGCGTTGGCCCTTCATGAATACGATAAAGTGCGGCTTGTTCGTTTTTGTGTAAGAAATCCGCTGCGCATACGTTTGCGGCCAGCATGCACTCTTCAATCAATTTATGCGCATCATTACGGCCAGTCGGCACGATACGTTCAATTTTGCCGTTGTCATCAAAAACCATCATCGTTTCAGTCGATTCAAACTCAATCGCACCGCGTTTTTCACGTTGATTGAGCATTAACTTAAATAAACTGTACAGATTTTGCACATGCGGCATGATATGGCTATATTCTTTAGCCACATCTCCATCTGGATTTTGCAACATATCAGCGACTTTTGTGTAAGTCATACGCGCTTTCGAACGCATCACTGATGGATAAAACTGGTATTTTTGCACCACGCCATCGGTATCGATTTGCATATCGCATATCATGCAAAGCCGCTCTACATCAGGGTTAAGTGAACACAAACCATTTGACAGCGCTTCTGGCAACATTGGAATCACGCGACGTGGGAAATACACCGAATTACCGCGCTCAAACGCATCTTTATCCAGCGCATCGTCAGGCTTTACATAAAAACTCACATCGGCAATCGCGACAACTAAACGCCAACCCAAGCTTGGTTTATCTGCATTCAATGGTTCAGCAAATACCGCATCATCGAAATCACGCGCCGTTTCGCCATCAATGGTAATTAAAGCTAACTCGCGCAAATCAATACGGTCTTTATAATCGGCCGCTTGCACTAATTTAGGAATGCGCTCTGCTTGGCTTAGTGCTGCCGGAGAAAATTCATGTGGCAGCTTGTGTTTTCTTAATGCAATTTCGATTTCCATACCGCTATCGGCATAGTTACCTAAAATCTGCACCACTTTACCCATCGGGTGCGCGTGGGAACTTGGCTGTTCAGTCAATTCCACCATTACGACCTGGCCAGGTTTTGCGCCCATGTCTAAATGATAAGGAATCAGAATATCTTGGTTGATGCGCTTATCTTCTGCCGCAACAATCGTCACCCCTGTGCCACGTACAATGCGACCTACCAAGGTTTTAGTACTGCGCTCCAGCACTTCGACAATCTTGCCTTCTGGCCGACCTTTTCTATCCAGTCCAGCCATGCGTACCATCGCACGGTCACCATGCATTACTTGCGCCATCTCACGCGGACCTAAAAATAGATCTTCTGGGTGTTTTGTTTTGTCATCCGGCACTAAAAAACCAAAGCCATCTGGATGCCCAAGTACTTTACCTGCAATCAAGTGAATTTTGTCTGCCAAACACAACGCACCTTTCCGGTTGCGCATGATTTGACCTTCACGCTCCATTGCATTCAAACGTCGATTAAAATTATCCCGTTCACTATCATCAATATCCAACAAGATATAAATTTGTTCATTACTCAGTGGAACACCTTGATCAGACAATATCTGCAACACCAACTCACGGCTTGGTAAGGGCGCTTCATACTGCGCCGCTTCGCGACTTGCATGAGGATCACTACCTCGCTGACTAGACTGCGGCTTTGATTGAGTGTCTTTTTTTTTAATTGACAAGTTAATTGCTTCCTATAAAATTTGGCGCATTATTCACTATTAAGTGACCATTCTTTAAGTGACTATGCCCAGATGGCGGAATTGGTAGACGCGCAGGTTTCAGATACCTGTATCGAAAGATGTGGAGGTTCGAGTCCTCTTTTGGGCACCAATAAAAAATATTTATATAACTCAATAAATTACATGCAATTAAATTCTGTTTTATTGCTAGTTATCCACTTATATAATCCATTGTACATTGAAACTACACTCGTATCTATGGAAAAGCCACTACTGCATTTTCTATTTTAAACTCAAAATAAAGGGTTAAGAAAAGAAAATTAACCTATCACCTACTGCCCCGATGTAGATATGAAGAGAGCAACTTAAGGCTCTTAAGCCTGCATTAAGTTAAGAGAAGTTACGGTTTAGAATAAATCAAAATTGAAGCCAACTGACAAAGCTAAACTCACAAATAATAAATTAGTGGCTATCGTGAACGGAGTGGATTAAAAATTAGATGTAGAAATCTATAATGGCTGCTGAAATCAGGTAAGTTTTCTATCTAAGTAGCTAAATCTTCAAATATACAAACACTTTCTGTCGCATTAAAGCTGACTTTTAAATTAGCACTTTTGGCGATCATTTTAATCAGCAGAATCAATTCGTTATGATTGCCCACACCATTCACTAAATCTTCGCAAAATGAAGTATAAAATCCATTCTTTTTAACTTCATTGATGATTTGTGAAATGTCTATATCTGCTAGATGCATTTGAGTTTTAGTCATAATTATTATTTTTTAGCATTTAAAATTTAACTTGTTATCTTTAAAAATTCACCATCACCTACTGCGGAACAGGCAATTCAACATAGGCAAAATACCATTCACCATAATACTTCTTGTTTTCAAAGTGCTTGTAAATTGGTCGAAATCCTTTAGTTTTATAGGGCACATCCGCTGATAAGCTATAAACGCCCATAATCCCTCCGCTGGGCGCTTCAACGATTCCCCAGCCTTCTCTCTGCGTGACTGGGTCTATATATATTTTGCGTAAATAACGCTTGGGCACGGGTAGGCGATTGTCTTTCAGCAACGCTTCCAGATTTGGTGGATATTCTTTTACTACGCCAGGTGTTTGATTGTAATAACTGCCAATCGCCTTCCTGATTACATCGCCTACTTTGAGTAGCTCTTGTTCTCTTTCACGCTTTCTCGCGTCACTCCATTTCGTACTGGCTTGCGTCAATGCAAAGCCAGCAATGACTATGAGCACCAGCAAACCTAGCAATATGAACCCTGTTTGTTTAGGCATGTTTTTACCAGTCTGCATATTGACTCCCATCTGAGGCAATTTCAGTTGCGCCGCTATAGATATCATATAAAGAACCTTTAGCTTCTACATCAGAAGGAGGTACTTGTATCCAAGTCGTCGCGCTTTCAGTAATCGGGTCCTCTGGAATGGCGCGAAGATATTTAAATTGCACTAGCTCTTCTAGCGATTCTGGATACACATTTCTGTCACTGTAGAACTTATCAATCGCATCACGCATTGTGATTAAATCGTGTTTAAGCGTTGTTTCTTTAGATTGGCTAATCACATCAAAATATCTTGGCGCAACAAGGCTTAACAATGTGGCAATAATAGCCAACACGACTAATATTTCGATCAACGTAAAGCCTTTTTTCAAAGCGCTGTTGTTTAGATAGCTAGTTTTAAAAGTGATATTGTTCATTACCATTCGCTATAGGCTTGTTGGTTAATGCCAATTTCATTAGAAAGTGAATGTATGTCATACACATCCTCTCCCGCTTCTGGCGTTTCGAAAGAACTCCTGTAACTGCGATGCGCCCATGTTTCTTCTGCTGACAACTCTGGATCTGTTGCAAACGGATCACGCGGAATACTGCGCATAAAATAGACCTTACGTTTTTTCGGGTCCTGAATGTTTTCAACACCAATCACCAATTGCTGTAAGGATTCTGGATAGCCCGAATCATCAGCAGACTTTTTGATTAAGCCATCATCCGATGCCTGTTTATATGCATCAATCGCATCACGAATCTGCCACAGTGATTTTTTAAGTTCCTGCTCTTTATTTCGTTTGGCGGTTAGCTGCATCAATGGCGCGGCGGCAGAAATCAACATGGCTAATAAAACCAATGAAACCAGCAGTTCAATCAATGTAAATCCAGCCATTTTTTGAGGTTTTTTAAGCATTAAGGATCCTCTTTTATCTTGCTGGAATCCTCATATTCAACTGGCGGTTGCATCAATTGATTGGCAAAACCTTGATCGACTTGGCTGCGCTCATTCTGTATATTTTGCGGTGTTTTGACAGGCACCTCTATTGTTTGACTAGCTGGCGCAGTCGATTCAGCTTGCTTACCAGCGCGACCAGTCGCCCCATGATTAATGCCTGATGGAAAGCTGGTGTAAACCGCATTTGCTGGCGCAATATTGTGCAGAATGCGTGGTGTGATCAGTAACACAATCTCATTTTTGCGTTTATCGTTATTCCTATCGGTAAATAGCCTGCCAATAAATGGCAACTTAGATAAACCAGGTACTTTGTTGGAAATATTCTGGCTATCGTCCCTAAACAAACCTGCCAGTATCTGGGTTTCGCCATTTTTTAATTGCAGTGTGGTATTAGCGTTACGACTACCGATGGTGTAAGCCAATACGCCAGAATCCGTTCTGACTTGGTCAGTCACATTGCTGACTTCTAAGCCGACTTTTATGCTGACTTGATCTTGCAGCAGAATGGTTGGCTCAACATCCAGTTTTATACCAACATCGATATAACTGACTGTTTGCGAAACAAAACCTGTCGCATTTGCCACGCTGGTCAATATTGGTATTTTATCGCCGACGTGAATCTTGGCTTTTACACGATTTTTGACGCGAATCTGAGGATTCGCCAGTAGATTAGTATCGGTATCTTGCTGCAGTAGATTCAATACCAGCGCAGGGTCACTAATGGTAAATACACCCAGACCAGAATTGAAATTCTTAAGCTCTGCAAGTGTTAACCTACCAGGCGTCGGTGTTGTTACACCATTGTTTGTCGAGTTACCTTGTACGCCCAAACCAATCTGCGATGGATAACGTACACCGATATTTTCTAAACTTTTTCGATTGACCTCCATCACCTCAACCTCAAGCATCACTTCCGGCTCAATCATATCTTGAGAAGCGATCAGTTTTTCAGCTACTTGGATCGCTTCAGCAGTGTCGCGCATCACCAATGTGTTCAGTTTTTCATCGATGTAAATATCTTTAGACTTAACCACGGTTTTAATCATATTCATGGCGCGTTTAGCATCCATGCTATTCAAATAAAAACTGCGCACAAACAGCTCTTGATATTCCTGGCTACGGCTCACTGGGTAAATCAGCAAAGTATTGTCGTTCAATATTTTTTTACTTAATTGATTGGTGGTTAAGATGACTTGAATCGCATCTTCAATTGAAATATTGCGCACGAAAATACTGGTTGGTTGATCTGCACTTAACTCTCGATCATATGAAAAATTGATATTGGCTGCCTTGCCAATAAATTCGAATACCGACTTAATCGGCACATTCTTAAATTCTAGCGTGATGGGTTTTTTAAAAGCCGATTTAAGTTGTGGCACCGCATTTATTTTGGCGCTGCGCCTGTTTTCTATTTTTTCGAATAATGCTCTGGCTGGCTCTTGATTTGCATTTTCAGCCAAAATGGCTCTTAACAAATTCTGCGCGGTATCATCATCATTCTTATCAAAAGCAGTCTGCGCGTTCGCCAGCATCATGGCATGGTTTTGCGCTAGATTCAGCTTAATCAAGCCATCTTCTGCGCGTTGATTGTTAGGACTTAACACTAAAATTTGCCTAAAATTTAATTCCGCATCGCCAAATAAACCTTGCTGTACTTGCGTATCGGCGCGCTTAAGCAAGCCCGCTATTTGCAGATCCTGCTGCACTTTCAGCATGCTGCGATATTGCGGATTATCGGGATACAGCTCAGTTAGTTGCTTGAGTTTATTGATTCCCGCTTCCGTATTTCCGCTACTAATTAATTGCCTGGCAGATTCATACTCTGCGCTGCCTTGAATGAAGCTGTCTTGATGGCTATTCAGTGTCGTGCAGCTTGCCATCAATATAGCCGATAGCAAAATAGATGCGTGATTTCTGGTGATTTTTAAAGTTTGAAATAAATATAAACTCAACTTAATGCTCCAATTGGCAACTGCGTATCAATTTTTAATGGTAGATATCTGATTGTCATCATGGGTGGGACAATCGACTTCACCTGCCAAACCTCTTCTAAAATATCGCCCGTTACAACAGAGTAGTTTTTCTCTGCATTCATCAAAAAAACCATGATTTTTCCGTTATCCACAAGCTTCCCCGCAAAGATAAAAGGATTAGCGGGAGGTGTTTCTACTGGCGCTTTTAAGTTTTTCTGGTTCAATTCGGCCTGAGTAACAAATACGGTAAAAATATTTTTAGGCTCATCTGTTAACTCGGGCCGAAGTATTTGCGGCGAAGCCTGAATCTGTTTGATGTGGCTATTTTCAGCACGACTACGCTGTTTTGTTTCAGCACGTGTCGGCACAATCACATCATCATTTTGATTCGTTTTATTATCTTGTTGCGAAACATAAAAACTAGCGGCTAGCGTTAACAGCAGCAGTATCCACAACATATTTTTCTTGATCATTTGCATTTTAATTGGCACTCATTTTTTCAAGCACATTAGCGTTTTTACTGACATACAAATTGAATTGGATATTTGCATCAATCGAATCCCTGCCGATGTCCTCGCGTTTTAATTTAATATCCGCCAGCGCAAGTGTTGGTAGCGCATTCAACACAGCATTGATAAATTGACGGATTTGAATGTAACTACCTTGCGTAGGAAATTTAATTTGAACCTTAATCAATGCGGGCGAATAAGGCTGAGAGGCGTAATCCACCTTATCCGTAGCCAAACCAACCTCCGTCGCGGCATGCAATATTTGCGCTATTTTGTTATTTGCCTCGTTTTGTTTTGGCATCAAACCATTTAATTTGGCAATCACATCTAATTGACTATCAGGTTTAATCTCAACTTTCCCCTTAGCTTTATTCGCTTTTAATTCAACAAAACTAAGGTTAAGCGCATCCATTTTTTTTGTATTTGGCACAAGTACAAATATCAGCAACAAAATACTGATGGCGATAAAAATCAAGCCAAAAATGCCCTGCCAGCCTAATTTCCGTAGCCTGTAATGTAAGCTGTCATGCAATTTTGATTGCTTGCTGAAAACTGGTTTTACCATAGCGCTTCCACCACAAAATGCAGCGCAGGCTGGCCATTAATATCGGCATTTTCTTGCGTAACCAACGCCACGCTTTTAAGCATTTTTTGTTGTGATAAATCGTCGATATAACGCATCATGCTGTCCATATCCATCGCCACGGCGTTAATGCGCAAAACCTGTTTTTTAGTATTCGGTTCGATTGTCATCAGCTTTATGTCTGGACTATCAGTAGCCTCTAATATCTTAAAGATAGAAGTCCAAGGCATAACGATTTCTGAAATCGCCGCATTTACAGCAACCATTTCATCACGCGTTTTTATGCTTTCTTTGTTATTCAGCTTAACTGATGACCTTGGATTTTTTGAGTGCGCTAACTGTTCGATATCGGCTTCTAAACGGTGCGTTTTATTGGTCAGATATTGAATATAAAAAACAGATGTAGCTAACATCAACCCACCGCTAATCAACAGGAACATTGCTGTTGAAGCGCTTTTTTTGCTGGAGAAAGCATGATTTAAGTAAATGGCTTTCATATTTAAACGCGCACTTCCAGCCATTTTTTGACGCTTTTTTCTGATGAATTTATCGTCTGCTCAAAACCGTTTGATTGGATTTTAATCGTTGAAAAATTCGCAATCTTTAAAGTGGGTTGAGCATCAGATTCAGCTTGATAAATAACCACTGGCAGCGTGAAATTAACATTGCAATTGACCATTTCTCGCTGAATTAAAGTCTTAATTTGCTCGCTTAAATGCGTTTCAACGGCAACATTTTTCAATAAGCGCCACAAGCCATTTTCAATTAAAGCAAAACATAAGCGTTCTGACTCAACCACCACAAACCAAAATTCTGTGTTGATTTGCGCTTGGTTAATTTGAGGTAAGCTTTGATTAATAGCCGACATCAAATAAGGTGAAATGCTATTCATTTTTATATTGGCGGTGGCCAAAACTTCATGTAGCGCAGTTAATAATGCGGAATCTATAGCGCTGGCGATTGTTGACTGACCAAATTCAGGCTCACTCATCTGCAGATTCCAAGTCTTTACCGTATCGCCGAATAAGGCGCTGAAGCGGTAGCGCATAAAAGCCTGACGCTCACTTTCTACTGCTAGTTCATCACTCCAAGGGATGATTGCGTATCGCGCGAAGTGGCTGGATATAATCACTTTGGCACTAATACCTTGCTTAACAATCTCTTTCCATTGATTGCTATTTAAGGCATCGGCAATATGATTTTTCAATGCGTGCCATTGATTAGACGGTTCAGATAAATCCACAGTCAGTACTTGTTGCTGTATCACTTGCTGTTTAAATCCTGTGCTGGACTGACGCTTTAACTGCGTCAACAGCAGATATTCCGGATGCACATAAATACGCAGCTCATCGCGCATAAAAGATCTAAACCAGCGAAGTAACACGGTTGATCTCCTGTAAAGTGGTTTCACCACGTTTCACTAATTCCAGCGCCGCTTCACGCATGCTGCGCGTACCATTTTTATGCGCCGCTTCTTTTACTTTACGAATCGGCTCGCGCGTGACGATTAGCTCTCTAATCTCATCGTTAAAACACAATAATTCCGCAATCGCTTTGCGACCTTTGTAACCTGTGCCGTGGCATTGACCACAACCTTGACCTTTTCGGAAACTAAAGCTGGATACTTGCTCTGCAGTTAAACCAGATTTACTGACAAGCTCAACAGCAGGCGTATCTGGCACTGTGCAGTATGCGCAATTGATACGCACCAATCGCTGTGCCAGAATGCCGTTAATCGCAGAAACGAAACTGTAAGGATCGACGCTCATATTAGTGAAACGGCCAATCACATCAAATACGTTATTGGCATGCACGGTGGTTAATACTAAATGCCCCGTCAAAGCAGACTGCACGGCAATTTGTGCGGTTTCTGCATCGCGGATTTCACCGACCATGATCTTGTCTGGATCGTGCCGCAAAATGGAACGCAGCCCGCGCGCAAAAGTTAAGCCTTTTTTCTCACTAACTGGAATCTGCAATACGCCAGGCAATTGATATTCAACAGGATCTTCGATCGTGATGATCTTGTCTTGCCCGTGATTAATCTCTGAGATGATTCCATACAGCGTGGTTGTTTTACCGCTACCAGTCGGCCCAGTGACCAGCAGCATGCCGTAAGGTTCTTCTGCTAATAATCTGAAACGTGCTTTGATGGATTCTTCAAACCCTAACGTTTCCAGACTTAAGCCTTTAGCTTCATCACTCAACGCTTTGCGGTCTAAGATACGCAAAACGGCATCTTCGCCAAACACGCTTGGCATGATTGAAACGCGCATATCTACTTCACGGCCTAATGCCAATACTTTAAAGCGTCCGTCTTGCGGCACGCGTCTTTCGGCGATATCCAATTCAGACATCACTTTTATCCGCGAAATAGCTTGTTCTGCTTGTGCCAAGCCCTGTATGCCGCCTTCTTGACTTAACACACCGTCAATGCGATATTTTATTTTCAAGCCATGCGGATCAGTTTCCATATGGATATCACTGGCACCCGCTTTCAGCGCATCGTATAAAGTAGAACGCACAAACTTGACCACTGGACTGGTATCTTCGCTAATCGACCTTAATGAAATATCCTCTAAACCATTCAGTTCTGTCTTCAACTCTGACTGTTCTGAAGTCAACCCATCTCTAGCACGCATGGATTCTTCATGATGTGCCAGAAACGCCGTCAGATCTTTGTGATGCGTTAGCGCCCAAGTGACGTTATGAATGCTGGCAGAGTGCGCAAATAGCAGATCGACTTTGCCTTGCAAATTCGCATCAAACGGATTCGCACAGACTAAATACAAATCACCCGTATGATTGCGCAATGCCACACAAGCATATTTGCCAGCATTTGCAAAAGACAGCAAGCTAAAATCAGGCTGCATCTCGTAAAGCTGCAATATGCTCAGCGCTGGATAATGCATCAATTGACCAAGCGCGCTCACGAATTCATCCGCAGTCAAACCAGATTGCTCTTCAAGCACATCCAATAAAGCCTGCTTGGTTTGAGTGGCGGTTTTTTTAGCTTGATTGACTTGCTCAATTGTTAGCTTGTTTTGAGTGTTAAGTACATCCTCAAATATGCGGTCATGCTTAATGTCAGATGGCATATTCATTGAATATTCCCCGCTAACTCGAAAATTGGCATATACATCAGCACCACCACTAACCCAACTACCAAGCCAATGACTATCATTAAAATAGGCTCAAGCAACTTGGTAAACCATTCCACCGTACGCGCAATCTCATCATCGTAAAACGCACCGATGCGTTCCATCATTTCGCCCATCTGACCAGTGCGCTCACCCACGCGTAACATGCGGATTGAAATCGCGGTTGTCATACCATGCTGTTCCATTGCGACTGAAATCGGTTTGCCTTCACGCACATCAAAAGTCACTTTATCTAAACTGCTTTTTAACGCGGTTTGTAACAAGGATGACACCATGCCCATTGCCGTTATTAACGGTATTCCGCCGCGTAGTAACATGCCTAAGGTTCTATAGAATCTGGCCAATTGATAGATACGCATCGTCTCGCCAACAGCGGGAATCAGCCATAGTTTTTGGACGAGCGCAGCCCGCACCGCTTGTCGACTTAACACATAAATGAAGGCAATAATGCTCAGCACGAAAATCATGAACACTTCCTTGCCATGCTCCTGCAATAATCGTCCCCAACTCAACAGCAGTTGCGACATCCAGGGCAAATCAGTGCCAGCACTTTCATAAATCGTGCTGAATTTTGGCACCACATATCCGAGTAAAAACAGCACCACCAATCCGCCAACGATAATCAAAAGCACCGGATAAATAGAGGCAGTCACGATTTTTTTACGCACCGCATCAATCTGTAATTGGTAAGCAACGTGCCTTGCCAGCGCTTGCACCATATCGCCCGTGCGTTCGCTTGAGCGAATTAACGCAACATAAAGTGGCGTAAACACTTCCTGCGCACTTTCTAAAGCAGCAGATAACGGCAAACCTTCATACAGCGCGGACATCACTTGGCTCAGAATCGCTTTCGATTCGGGCTGCTGCTCTTTCTCTGCCAGCGCCTCAATTGATTCGACTAGACTTAAACCCGATTCCAATAAGGCCAATAATTCTTGGCTAAACAGCATTAAGTTGAATTTAGACTGCGCTAAATTCAACTTTAAAAATGATGCGCCAAAAACTGAAGCACTGGCGTTTTTTACATTTAGCACGCTGTAGCCTTGCGATTCAGCCTGTTTAAGCGCGTTGGCAGCATCGCTCGCTTCAATATCCAGCAAGCTGATGGTTTCGCCGTGCGCCACTTTTAGTTCAAATTTCATGCAGACTTCTTATTCCCAATTCACAATATCTGCGGCTTCATCATTGCCGCCAGAAGTGCCATCATTGCCAAATGACCATAAATCATATTCGCCGTGGTCGCCCGGAAATTTATATTGATATGCCTTGCCCCACGGGTCATTGGGGGCTTTTTTCTGTAGATACGGTCCCTTCCATTTTTCTTCATCAGCAGGCGCAGTGTTTAGCGCTGCCAGACCATTTTCATTACTGGGGTAATGTCCATTATCTAAACGATATTGATCCAGCGCTTTTGACAAAGAATCCAACTGCGCCCTAGCTGTTTTCACTTCCGACTTGCCAATCTGTGCAAAGTATTTAGGTCCGACATAACCTGCCAATAAACCAATAATCACCATCACCACTAATAGCTCCAACAAGGTAAATCCGTGCTGAGATACTTGTTTTTTTATCGCTCTTTTATTCATTAACTCCACCTTTCATCTTCTACTTTTTAATTTCATTAACACTTAATTCGTTAAGAAAAACTGGTTAATATTTTGCAATTGCGCTTCATTTAAAACGCCTGCAACATGCTTAATGCTCACAATATCGTTCACCAGCACATAGTAAGATTTGCTTAATTTCAGCTTATTTTCGTACAATCTTTGTTGCGCATTTAGCACGTCGATATTGGTTCTAAAGCCGCTATAAAAACTTTTAGAGGTGCCATCTAGCGCGATCTCGCTGGATTTAACGGCTTGCGTGTAGGCTTGCATCGAAAGCAATTCACTTTGCAGATGCTGGTAATATTTTTGGATATTAGTATTAGCATCTCTGGTTTTTTGGTTGAGCTCTTCTCTAGCAGCCTCTACTCTATTCACAGACTGGCGCACACTGGCATTCACAAATCCACCGGCGAACAGCGGTAAATTAAACTGCAAGGCTACTGTTGTCGTATCAAACTGTGAGCCCAAAGTGTTGTTGCTATCGTTTTCGCTGTATGAACGCACACCAACCAGATCAAGCGTTGGCAGATGCCCTGCCTGTTTTTTTTCCACTTCTTGTTGTGCCACTTCCAATGCATATTTGGCTGACAATATTTCAGGGCTATTTTCAATTGCTGTTTTTAGCCAGTCATCCAGCTGTCCAAAATCCTCTTTAATCGTTGCCATTTTTTGTGTATTCAGTTTTGCTAACACTTCAACTTGTAGACCAGTCATATTGCTTAAAGCTAATTTATAAGCCTCTGCACTGTTTTTTGCCTCTAACAGTTCTGCGTGTGCAACGTCCAAAGTAGCTTGCGCTTCACTGATTTCAGTTAAAGTGCCTTCGCCAAATTCAAAGCGCTTGTTTGCCTGACTTAACTGCTGATTAAGCGCAGAAACTTTATTTTGCAGAACCGTAGTTTTTTCTTCTGCGTATAACAGCTCAAAATAGGCACTGGCGATTCTGGTAATCAAAGTAGAAGTTTCCGTTTGCAATACGGCCTCTTTGCCTTTTACATAAGCTTTGGCACCTCTGTATGTGGCCAAAGTTTCTTTATTGAATAATGGCTGTCTAACGGTGAGCGCAAGGTTTTTTGTGTCATATCTTAAATTATCTTCCCTTGCCCCAAATACAGTTTGCGAGACACGATCAGTATCGCCACGGCCATAACTGCCGCCCAATTGTGCTTTCGGTAAGAACAAGGCGCGCGCCTTATTGATTTCTTCTCTATCTGCTTGGGTATCGGCAACCGTGCCTTTGTATTGCGCATCAAAGTTCAGCGCCGCCTGATAAAGGCTGAGCAAGTTATCGGCTGCATGTAATTGTGTCGAAACCAGAATTAACATTACAAAGGAATAGGAAAGTTTGAAGATTGGCATACTGATCTATTCCTCTTTCATCGAGGCAGCGATGCGTTTTGTTAACGGATGCAACAGATAAGTTAACAAAGTACGTTCACCCGTTTTGATCACCACTTGCACAGGCATGCCAGGCTGCAATTTTCGGTCACCAAGCTTTTTCATACCGTCAGGCGTAATTGATACTTTTGCCAGATAGTAGCTAACGCGATCCGCATTTTGCGCATTCTCCGTAATCAAATCTTTTGAGATGGTTTTTACCTTACCTTCAACCAGCAATTGCGGCGTATTGGCAAAGGTAGAAAAACGCACATCCGCATCTTGCCCTGCATGTACTTTATCGATTAAATTAGGCGGGATTTTGGCATCTAAAATCAACGGCTCACCCATTGGCACAATGTCCATTATTTTTTGTCCGGGCTGTATTACCGCGCCTAAAGTATGAATCTGCAATCCGATAACCTGACCTGATGCCGGCGCAACCATTGAGATGCGACCAAGCTCTTCTGATAATGCTTTGAATTTTTCCGCTTCAGACTGCACCGCCAAATTCACTTGTGCCATCTCCGTATCAATCTCTTTTTTTTCTGTCTGCTGCCTGACCATCATGCGCTGATTCAGCTCCAATATCGTTCTTCTGCTACGCGTGATATTGGCTTGTGTATTGGCGATTTGACCAATATTTTGGGCTATTTTTTGTTCCAATTCATTCAGTTGGTTTCTAGGCGCATAACCTTCTTGCACCAAAGGCTTAATGCCATTTAACTGCTCATTTAACAGCGATAATTGTGATTGGTAACTGGTTAACACACCTTCATCACCCGCGATAATCGCGTTCTGACCTTGTATCGATTCCTGTATCGCCATGATTTCTGCGCTTAATACATTTTGTCTGGCTTGCAATAATTGCGATTGATTCATCATGTGTTTTTGCACATAAAAATCGGCTTTGTTATTGATTAAGTCATCATGGAATTGAATATTTTTTGCGCCGACTTTCTCTGCGAGCAAGCGGCTTTCTTGCGCGCGCAATCCCATGTAATGTTGTTTGACTTCTTGGTATCTAGCCTTAATTACCGCGTCATCCAAAGTAAGTAGCACATCGCCAGCCCTAACTTCCTGACCTTCTTTTACGGCGAGCGCCTTAACAATTCCACCACTTAAATGCTGTACGACTTTGTGATTAGATTCCACATTGACAACGCCTTCGGTTGGCACGCCTTCATCCAATGGCGCGAATCCCGCCCACAGTAAAAACCCTGCTAAGCCGAATAGCAATAAAGATAAGCCTATGCGATTAGGCGTTTTATTATTGGCGTAATTGTCCAGATTGCTTGCTGCATCTTTGCTACGCGCATTGGTCTGATTTGAGTTGTTTAAATTTAAATCAGAAAGCTCTAGCGTATTGTGTTGAGAAATAAGTTTCATATTTTTATTAAGCCGCCTGTTGTATTGATCTCTCGTTGTGTAATTGCTTAATCACCAAATCAGTTGCGCCGTGGTGCGATATTTCGCCATTTTTCATCACCATTAATTGATCGGTCACTTTCAAAATATTGGTGCGGTGCGATATCACCACGATAGTTTTGCCTTGATTTTTTAATGCCAACAAAGCATTAAGTAGATACGTTTCGCCTGATTCATCCAAATGTGCGTTGGGTTCATCCAACACTAGAATGGATGGTGATTTGTATACCGCGCGCGCCAAACCAATCAATTGGCGCTGACCGCCAGACAGTGAAACACCAGATTCATCTATCCGCGTGTCGTAGCCTAAAGGCAGGCGTAGAATCACATCATGCAGTCCGACCACTTTTGCAGCCGCGATGATTTCGACTGAATCTAAAGTCTCAAAACGCGCGATATTCTCTGCAATCGTGCCTTCTAAAAGGCTGACATCCTGCGGCAGATAACCCATTGCAGCGGATAGTAGGTGTGGATTTAACTGCTCAATTGAAACGTCATCAACTAACAACATGCCGGGTTGCAAAGGCATCACGCCAACCAGACAGCGCGCCAAACTGGTTTTGCCTGAACCAGAAGGGCCCATAATGGTTAATAATTGTCCTGGTTTAATACTGGCATTCAACTGATTCAACACTTTTTTCTGCGATTTTGGCAAAGTGACACTCAGGTTTTTCAGCGTGATTTCGCCTTTGATTTCGTTTGTTTTTTCATCGTTAATTGCGCTTACTTCATGGTCAATATCGAGCCGTTTAACTTCATTAAACGAAGGCGTTAATACCGCGTTCAAACGGCGCATTGAATCTTTGGCTTGAATATATTGCTTCCAGGTGCTGACGATAACGTCAAAAGGTTGCAACGCCCTGCCGATCAACACATTTGACGCAATCATAGAACCGATGGAAATTTCACCTTTAACAGCCAAAAGTGCAGCCGCCGCCAGCATGAAAGATTGCATGGTGTAGCGTGTGAATTTGTTGATATGCTGGTTTCTGCTTTGCACGCGGATCGCGTTGCCATTGACGTTATTTGCCACGTATTGCAGGTTTTTCCAGCGGTTGTAAAGCTGCGGCAAAATGCCCATCACATGCAAAGTTTCCAAGTTACGCACTTTGCTGGATAAGAACTGCTGATTCTCAAGATTGACGCTCATCGTCGCTTTTAATGGCGCATCTGTGCTCATCTGATTCCAGATAGCCAAGCCAAACTGAATTCCGCAAAACAAAATAGCCAGCCAACCTAACGATGGACTTAATATAAATAACACTGCCACATAAATCAGCGTCCACGGCATATCAAAAAATGCAAACAAGCCGTTACTAGTCATAAACTGGCGGATATTCGTTAAATCCTGCATCGTCTCATGTGTGTTTTTTTGATTAGCAGTAAAGATGCGTTCGAACGCCTGATTGAATAATTTGCTATTCAGCGATTGATCAAACTTCACGCCTGCTTTGATGGTGATGATTGAACGTAACCATTCTGCAAAAGCCATCGCCACAATAAAAAAAGCAATTAGTAAAGTCACCGTGATGAGTGTCAGTTCATTTCTACTCAACATCACGCGATCATAAAGTTGCAACATGTAAATCGTTGGCACCAGCATCAGCAAGTTTGCGATGCAACTGAGCACAGCGATGCTAATGACATCCGACTTTAAAGGTGACAAATATTGCAATAGTGGCTGTTTTTTTAAGTGAATCATGCCGCCTGTACCTCTGCTTTTGACGTTTGTGCCAAATCAGCTTGATTAGAGCCTGCTTGAGCAGATGCAGCTTGTTTGGGTGCAGCCTGCGTTTGAGTAGGCTGAAGCGATGCCATGACTTCGGCAGGTTTGCCATAGCGAAACATCTGCCCATTCATCATAATCATCAAGAAATCGGCAAGATGCAAAATGTGCTGCAAGTGGCTGATAATAATAAAAGTAGCGCCTTGAGTTTTTAAACTGGTAATCATCGCCTGCAAAGCTTTATCGCTCGCCTCGTCCAAATTGGCATTGGGCTCATCTAGAATGATGATTTTAGGATTGCCATAAATCGCACGCGCCAGACCAATTAACTGCCTGCGACCACCAGACAAAAACGCTCCATCTTGGCCAATTTGCGTATTCACGCCTTCAGGTAAATCGGCAATCAAATCATGCAGGTTCAACAGCTCAATCACATGGTTTAATTTTTGATTATCCACCTCGTTAAATCGGGCGATATTTTCTGCCAATGTGCCATTAATCAACTCTATCGATTGCGGTAAATAGCCAATATATTCACCAAGTTCAGCCTTATTCCACTTATATGCATCCACGCCATTGAAGCGCACATTGCCGCTGCTTGGCTGATGCAGTCCTACTAACAATTTACTTAACGTGGTTTTGCCAGATGCTGATGGCCCGGCAATAATTAACACATTTCCAGCGTTAAGTTTGAACTGTATATTCTTTAAAAAAAGCTCTGCATTCTGTCTACCTTCTACTGGCACTGCGTAACTTAAACTTTCCACACTGATATCGCCAGTGGGTGGCGGCAAAGCCATGCCTACTTTAATATCTGAAAAATTGCTTAATAGATTTTCCAAACGACCATACGCTTCTTGTGCATCTGCAAGCACGCGCCATTGAGAAACCAACTGCACAAACGGGGAAAACACTCTGGCAGCTAGAATAGAAGCGATTATCATCATTGCTCCACCGTATGGCAGCGCGTTATTAATCACCAAATAGCAGCCCAAACCCAGCACTAATGAAGTTTGCATGGTTTGCAAAAATTTGGATGAAGCCGCGCTTTTACTGGCAATCTCAGATGCTTGCGATTGATGAAACAGAAACGCCTGTTGTTTACCTTGCCAACGCTGACCAATCGCTTGCAGCATGCCCATCGATTTCACCACTTCGGCTTTATTGGTGACGGTTGTAAAGTAATTTTGCGCCTCAAAAGCAAACTGGTTGGCTAACTTCATTTGCTTGTAGATACGAGTTTGATTCATCAGAATCATCACCACTTGGATAGCCAAAGCGGCTAAGGTAAAAAAACCTAAAACGGGATGAATAAAGAATAAGGCGACAATAAAAATCAGGCAAAACGGCACATCCATTAAGCCAATTAAAGCGGGTGAATACAGGCTTTCTTTCAGCGTTTTAAAATCGGTAAAAACTTGCTGAATGGGAAAGTTAAATGCTTTGAGCTTTGCTAAAAAAGCCGCGTCGAATATGGTTTGATTCAGTTGACTTTCAAATTTCAATGAGGCCTGAACGATTAACTTTTTACGTGCCCATTCAAGGCACTCCATCACCACATAAATAAACACAACCAGCAGTGTTAACATCGCCAATGTGGTCGTATTTCTACTGTTAATCACGCGGTCATATACTTCTAGCATGTACCACGAAGGCGCTAGTAGCATGAGATTGGTAAAAAAACCAAACAGCATGGCGTTGCGATAATAAGGCGCAATCGATATGAGCGATTTCTTTAAGACTGAATGTGGCGTTTTATTCAAGAGTTAACCAATACTTGGGCTTAAAATTGGGTTAAGTTAGGGTTTATCGCTATCTATTTAAATATTCTGCATAAGCAAAATACTTAAATAAAAGCGATTTAAAATAAGAAAGCGAGTGGGGTTTAATCCACTCGCTTTTTATTGCATTAAACCACTACGATATCGCTAGCTGTAAAGGTAGTTACACCCAACAACTGCGCAATATTCACAGCCGCACCTGCGCCGTTGCCGTCTGCATCATAACTAAGCATTTTGGTTGTAGTATCAAACAAAATATAGTCATTTGCATCCAGCGCCGTAGCACCTGCACCCACTCTTAAGTTTGCACTTGAGAAACCAGCTAATAATGACGCGAACTGATCAGTATGTAATTCAATTTTGTCGGTACCATGTAAAAAGTCAGTAATGGTATCAACGCCCGTTAAATTAAATGCTGTATTAACATAAGTTTGTGCAGTGGTAGATGAACCAGTGATGATTTGCTCATACACTTTACCAAACACAAACTTATCAGCACCGCCGCCGCCAGTTAAAGTATCGTTGCCACCATTGCCAATAAATACGTCAGCTTTAGTTGTACCAATAAATGTCTGGCTATCTGCATTACCTTCAAAACGTAGACCATTTTTTGTTACGCCAGAAGCATCAATCACCACATTATTGATTGTGCCGCCGTTGTTACCCAATGTATTTGAAAGGTTTGAAACAGAGCTATTTGCACGATGGTAGTAATGATCATTTAACATTTGAAGCGCAGTGTCTTCAACATTTAAACGACCTACAGTACCGCCAACTTGCACAACTTCCATTGACTTAAAGTTAGCATCGTTAAGTAAAACTGTACCGTTAGTTGTGTTATTAGCACCAATGCCTGTAGTAACACGCAATGTATCGATACCAGCACCACCTACAATTAAGTCATGGTTAGCGCCAGTAGCAATCCACTCTTTGTTACCGTCATCCGCTTTAGATGTCGTGCCTTGAACACCACTACCGAAGCCACCGATGATGAAAATATCATTACCCTCTTCACCATACAACTTATCAGCACCACCGTGACCAATCAACACATCGTTACCGCCACCGCCGTAATAAGTGTCATCACCCAAACGCATGGTTGCATAATCTACACCTGCGCTGCCGTATACCGTTTCGCTAGCACCAGCAGATTCATTGGCACCATCAATACGTGTATAACTACCAGCCTCGCCTTCGCTGGCATCGTAAATCATGTCGACATTGTGGAAAAGGTTAGCGACTGAGTAGTCATCAAACTGTAAGGAAGCCGCTTCATACTCCACTTCAGTAGCACCAACGATGCTAGCATCTGGTTCAAATTCTACCTCTTCAAATTCCAACTCAATCGTAACAGTTTCTTTGGGGCCGCCAGCAACACCATAAATGTGCGTACCAGGGTTCAAGAAACCAAGACTTAATGATTCACCATTCGCTTCAAGTTGTTCAGCAGACAGCGTGATATTGACACCGCTGGCAAGCTCAATACGCTCAATACCTCTAAAAACAAGCGATTCTCCGAATTCGCCACTTTCTGTAAATTGAAGAGTATCTACCGCATTGTATCCAGCAATCGTAGTGGCAAAAGTGCTGATAGCACTAGAACCGGGGCGAGTAACAATATTCAGGCGAACATCTGTTTCAATCTCCTGAGATTGTTCAACATCTTCGATTTCAACTGTTTCATTAGTAATGGTGTCAAATACAACTAGCTCTTCTTCCTCTTCACCGCCCTCCTCTTCTTCGCCTTCAAGCTCTGAAACATTGATATATCTAGCAATCTCACCTGTATTATCTAAGCCTGAGACACCGCCTGAAATAAAAGTTATGCCTTCAAACTCATCACCAATTATGAAGCTATCATTGCCGCTGCCACCAAGCAAGACATCGTTAGAAGTCACTACAAACAGATTACCATTAACAGATTCATCTCCAGCTGTACTACCACCGCCATCAATAAAATCTGCACCATCACCACCAGACAATATATCGTCCCCATCACCAGCGTAGATACTATCGTCCCCAGCATCACCGCTGATGATGTCGTTACCACTACCCGCGTAAATGGTATCAACGCCATTACCACCTGATACAATGTTGTTGCCATCACCTGCAAAGATAAAATCATCTCCATCACCACCCGAGATTAAATCATTGCCAGAACCAGCTGAGATAGAATCGTTACCGGCACCGCCATCGATAATGTTATTACCAATATCCGTTACACCATCGCCTGTTGAAATAAAATCATCACCATCTCCGCCTGATAGATAGTCATTACCGAGCCCACCTACTAAGTAATCATTTCCACCTTTACCAAAAATAATATCATTACCCGCACCGCCGTCAATGGTGTTGTCGAGCGCATTACCTTCGACATAATCATTACTTGATGTACCTGTATAGTCAGTTTCTGTAGTATTAAATATTTTTATAGCCATTTTATTACTCCTGATAGATTAAATTATCTAATTGCACCAATTTATTAACATTTATAAAATAAGCCCAAGTAAGAAATTTGCTTACTTAGGCATTTAAATTACAAATTAAAATGGCACTACCGGCGTTGGTAAAACCGCAGCCCCTGTATTAGCCGGGGTATATCCAGTTAGACCAAACTCTCTGAAACCATTAACTCCACCACCAGAAGCCGGCTCTTGATAAGATTGGCGTACACGTACTGCATCTGCGCTAGAGACCAAAGTTCCAGTTGCAGCACAAGTGCTATGTACATATAACCAAGGTGAACTAGCAGTGCTCGTTCCGTCATCGTCTAATGCATTAACATCTAGTGTGAAATTCACCCAGTTATCATCTAAAGAAGCTGATTGCTCACCAGCTGTTGGAGTACCACCTGGCGCAGCATTAAGACCATTAATAGATAAGGTATATGCAGGTGTAGTCAAGGGTAATGCTACATATCCAGTATTGGGTCCAGCTGACCATAATGGAGTGGCTCTATGTTGCACTGCAGTGAAAGTTAGCCCCGCACGATAGACTTTGCTAGCTGAAGCGATGTGCCTCCAATAACCAGCATCTGCTGCACGACCGGTAAATCCACCAAGAGCAATATCGTTAAATTCCATAGTTTGAGTACCTGCTACTCCAGCCAAATAATCATTTAATGTATTAACGATTTGGAAACCATATACGCACTGGCCTAAAGAAGCATTACGCCAGACGCGACTAGTGTAGTTTGCGACAGTTACGCCATTTTCAGTAATGCTGCCAGTAGTAGAGGCTGTTTGACCAGCACCACCCCAGCCGGCCGCATTGTAAGGAGATGGTGGCAATGATGCATTACCACCCGTTGGTCCCGCAGTATCGCCAAGATTTGCATCTGTGTTATTTTGAACAAAAGGCTGAAAGGCGCCTGAACCAAAGTTTTCATAAGGCCAAAATATTTTATAAGCAGTAGTACCTAGAGGTTGTGCAACAGCTGGGTTCGTAGGAGCGGTGGCCGCAGTAGCAGTACCAGCAGCAGGCAAATCAATAAATGGTGCAACAGCAAATGCATGCACTGAAGCAAAACCAAGCGTGCTTAATACTGCAAGTTTCAATAATGAATTTTTCATTTTCTTCTCCAAAAGAGTTAAAATATGCAGGCATTTGTGGCTGCCTGCGACACCAACTCACCTCAATCTTTAATTAGCGCCTTGTAAGTACTAAATAGATTTTGGTTGAATTCTTTTATTGGGCAGTTGCAAATGCCCTAAAAATTTTTCTGATTAGTTCGTCGCCATACTGTCTTCTCTAATAATTAACCAGCGGCCATTTCTATTTTCTAAATCCACAATTTTTCTTACCGTGTCCTGTTTGGTATCAGCCGTTATAGTTTGGGTAAACATGGCTAATGCACGGTTACCATCTGGCTTGATACTTAAATAAGAAATGTTGATAGCAGGACTATTATCTTTGCTGATTTCGACTTTGCGCTTGCGCTCCCATTGTTGGCGGGTGCTTCCATCTGACGGAATAAAATCAGATGCATAGGTATTAAAGTAAGCATCAAGGTTTTTGTTTGTTAATGCGGAAGCCCAAGTTTTAATAGTTGTGTCAATTAACTGCTGATTGGCATCTAATACATCGCTTTCCTGATTAAACTCAGCTTCCGATTGCATGGCTTGATTGATCGCTACAATATCTTTTTCTGATGCGCCCACTTTTTGCTCTGGTACTTTTTTAGCTGCATTTTTAGCCAGTTTAGCTTTCGCATCTTTAACGTATCTCGGTGCCTGATCAAAATCGTAGCGCACGTTTAATGTCATGGTTTGCCCTAGATACTTATCACGCAACTCGGCGTCATAGCTGGTGAGTAAGGTTAACTGGTCATTTTCATCATCGCCAGTTAAGCGCACGCTACCGCCTAAAAGCAAACTATTACGATCAGGGTTTAAACCGGGGCTGATAAAACGTGTGCCGCCAAATACAAAACGTGCACTGCTGTCTTGTGCTACATTAGCAAACTCATGGTGATACAATCCGTGTAATTCCAGTTCTGCACCCCAGTCTTTTTCTTGCAGGCTGTAAATAACCTTGCCACCTAAACCGCCGCGAATAGAGTCAAAACTGCGGCTATTCACTTGCAAATTAATAGGTGAATCTGCTTGGGTAAATACGGGCAGGCCGTTTTCAATGAGTTGTACTGGGGGTGAGGAGCCAGGTACTGTAGCAATTCTAGAGTCCCTGCCTTTTTCGGTGTAACCACTCTCCTTTAAACGCGTGTAATCAAGCGTTGCAATCGGCACAAAGCTTAAATTATCATCCAGCAATATCGGCATGCCTGCATCTAGCCTGCCAGATAACTGCCAGCTGTCATGCTGACCCATTGCGGTGTATTGCAAAAAGTTACGGCTGGTTTCATAGGTATTGCGGCCTATACCCAGCATACCGTTGACATACCAATCATCCATAGCCCAGCTGCCGTAGGTAGCGAGTAAATAACTGTTGATATCGTTACGGTTATTAGCGGTGTAACCTGTGTTAGATACATTGCCACGCGTAAATGCAGCTGCAAAACCCAGTCGCTGGTTGCCAGCATCATCCATCGCTTTATCTGCACCAAATGCAAACCCAGCGGCAGAGCTGGTATAGCCATCCACACCTTTTAAACGCTCTTGCAAGCCACGGTCACCAAAACCTTGTACCCACACAGCTTTGCTTTGAACGCTATTGTCGCCAATACCATTTATGTCACCATTGGCCGCTATATTTGCTGGCTGAGGGTTTGCAGGAAAATAATTGCTCAGCATGCGTGTTTCTAAAATATTGAATACTTTATCCGTATTTCCTTGCACCATACGGAAAGCACCATCATTGATTTCTGGGCGTAAGCGTTCGGCGGTACCAATTAAATTATTGCCTTTTACGCGTAACAACTCCGTTTGCAATTCCACAGGCAATACAGTGTTACCTGTGTAATTAAAGACAGCATCCAGCGCATTAGTAGCGGATTGTGTCACTTGCCCTTTTAAAAAGTTGGGGATGCCAATTGTGGCGGTCAGTAATAAATCATCCCCTACCAAACTAGGCAGGAATTGTAAAAAGCCTGGTGATTGCACGATAGGAATTCCAGAAACATTGGTAGCAGCGATAAAACTGAAACCCTTATCAATTTTTTCATCAAAAAATGCAGAAGGTATCAAAATAGAAGCTGGGTCAAAGGTGGTGACACCAGTAGCATTTAGTTGGCCTTGTTGAAGATTACTCACAGTCATCAATAAAGCGGAACCCGCTTCCATATTGGCATTGCCATCAACATTCAAGGTTGCGCGACCTAGATTAAGTTTGCCTTGATTGATTAAGTTGCCAGTGATTGAGCCAATACTATCTGTACTCGCTGGAGATATGGTGCCTGTCCAATTAGCTCCAGAACCAATGATGACGCGACTTGCAGTCAGCACTCCATTAAGCTGAGAATTTCTTGTTCCTAAGCTTCCGTCTGAATTAATGAAACTCCCGTCTTGACCACTCAATAAATTGATATCTCCAGTCACACTAAAGTTACCGTTTAATTGCGTGGGTGTACCCGTTACGTTCATTGTAGTAAATCCACTCACACTGCCATAGCTTGGGCAAGGTGTCATAGTCGAGCATGCAGAATCTACATTTAAATTAAGTACATTGTTGCCCAGACCGTTGGCTGTAATACTGCCATTTATAGCTTTACTCACATTTACCGTGTTTACAGCACCTGCAACATCGTTAATCGTGACAGGGTTAAATATAGAATCTGTATTGAGTGTAAATGTGCGATCACCATGCACAAGATATAGTGTGGTGGAAATACCTCCGCTGACATTGGTCACCGCACTATCGGTTTGGTCAACATTAATAGCACCTAATATAAGACCATTAGCAGTTACAGGATGATTAATGACATGATTACCAGAGCCTAAATAAGCGTTAGTAAATGTGCCATTGATAATACTGTTTCTAGGCCCTACATCGTCTTGCGTAAAAGCAACTGCTAAGCCAGATAAAGCTTGTGCTTCTGTTAATAATACGTTGCGATCTACCACATATAAATCACCGGCATTAGCATTAAATACCGTACTGCCAGCCGTCACATTGGTAGCATATTGCGTACCATCTTGCACAAGCGGAGCTGTAAAACCGCCTCCACCAAAGCTAACTACTTTACTAATATATGATGGCACTACGCCAACACCATTTCTAACAGTCTCAAATTCTCCATTCACGGTTAGTAAGGCAGCATTTGTATAAATCCCTGCAGTTAAATCTCCAAAGCCTGTGATTTGTCCAGAAGTAGGCTGAAAGAAATTAGGCTCAAGGAATGGATTTAGCCCAACAAAATTATTGATTGTGAGGGATGGTGTGTTAGCGCCAGCAGTAATGGCAGCGGCATAGCCCACCTCTATCCCATTATTAAATAATTTTCGCGTGGCTTCATCGTAGGTCCAACCTGCTGGGTCGAATACGCGAGTAAAATTGAAGTTAGAATCAAATGTTGATAAATCGATAATCCCTCTGTTATTGATAACAGCCGCTTGATTGCCAGTTATGTTAACCGCACTGGTCGCACCTACTGTAGTAGCCGTGTTACGGATCACCGCACCAAAATCTGGAGGGTTTAAATTTGGGTCAACCGTAGTATTATTTAATGTGGCTGTGCCAGCACTTGTATCTAAAATCACTTCACCAATAATGGTGGTATCAATATTATCTGACACGCCAGAACAAGTGTAAGTACCATTACTATTATCTACGCAAGCGGCATAAATTGAGTGACTATTTGTCATGCTGGCCAAAGCCAACAGCACATTCACAAATAAAGTATTTCTGTTAAATTTGTTTGGAGTATTCATTATTTCACCTCCTGATTGCTGGCAGTGTTGAGTCTGCTTGCTTTTGGTTTGGTTTGACTTAGAGACGAGGCGTCAGGTAACTTAGCTTTTGCAGTAGAGTTGGCTTCAATTTGTTTCGTCGCCAGCGCATGCTCCTGTGTAATTTTCCATTGCCCACCTTTTAATTCAAAGGTAAGCACTTTGCGCACATTTTCTACTTGCTCACCTCGATTAACTGTTTGGTTAAACACGGCAACCATGCGCTTACCTTCTGGCATTACCACTACATCGCTTAATTGAGTATTTTTTGTGGCATTTGTTACAAATGATAATTTTGTAGTTTCCACCCAGTCTGCACGATTAATACCATAAGGCGCAAAGTCTGGGGTATATGATGCTATATAAGAGTCTGCCTTATTATTCACTTGCGCTTTGCGCCAAGCTTCTACGCTATTAGTAACTTCTTGCTCTGCAACTTGCGTCGATATTTGGGTGCGATTAATTACAGGTAGTGCCTTAATTTTATCCAGTTGTTGTGCTAGAGCCACCTCTTCTGCATTCGGTACATTAGTTGGCGTTTCTAAATCAGATAAATTAGGTTCAGTTACTAGTGCACTGTTTGGCAACGCTTTTTTAGAAGCATCAAAATCATAAGCTACTGATAGCCAAATGCCGCGTGGTGCACCGGCCGAAATAAATTGCGATGGGATCCATTCACTAGAGTTGTAATTAAAGCCACCAGGGCCAATTGCGCCGAATGTAGATGGTGCAATTGGATTAATGCCTAAGCGCCCTGCGGTGTAGTATTGCTTATCAAGCAAATTATTAATACGTGCATTGAGCGTCCAGCCTTTACCCATATTGTAACGACTGCTCAAATTGACAACGGCATATCCAGGTGCTGTACCATCGTATTGATTATCAGGCAATTTAACTTGAGCACCACCCGTACCACTTACAGTAACAACTCTGCCTTGACTTGGTGTGTGCGCATTGTTTTCGTTGCCGCGTAAAAATGAGCCGCTATGCGCTACAACACCTAGATTCACTTTAAAATCTCGGGTTACTTTATAGCCCCAATTAAAATTAAGGTTATTAAACGGTATGCCAGGCAATACATTGCCAGGCTTTACTTGAATCATATTATAATTGGGTGAGCCAGGATCAAGCGTACGTGAACTATTGTTGGGGCTAATGGTTTGAAAGTTTGATTGAAAAGTAGCATCTGTCAGTGAATAGTTGATGCGGAAATCTGATTTGCCATATTCGCCAGCGATACCAAACTCTAAACCTTGACGCCGCGTATCGCCAATGCTTTGAAAAAAGTTAAGTTCGGGCGTTAGCGATGTCATATAGATGTCATCACGTAAATCAGTACGGTACGCGCTGATATTCCATTCCAAAAAGTCACCAAATTTGCCACGCGCACCTATTTCCATTGTTTGCGCTTTAACCTGTGGCAAATAGGGGTCGCCAGATAGAGCACTGGGGAGGGAACAACCTCTGTTTTCTAAAATACTGCGTGGTTTAAAAGGAGGTTGTGGATTACCATCAGGATCAATTACGGAAGGTACCAGAGTTCCATCATAAGCGCAGCCCAACTCAATCACAGATGGCACACGCGTGCCTTGATTCCAGTTGGCGTATAAATTTAAATTGGGTTTGGCTTGCCAAGTGGCACCAAAAGCAGGGTTAAGTGAGTGATACGAAAACTTTTCGATTGCCGGCACGTCTAGCAACCCAGCTATTCTTGCTTTCTCAATATCTGTTAGATTTAAGTTGGCGACAGTTTCCTGTCTATAAGCCAATGCATCTATTGGCTTGGTACTGTCGTATGTACAACCAGCGGTGGTGCAGGTTTGATAAAATAGCACTTTGTTTAATAATTTATTTAGACCACTTTCTGAGATTTTAGGGGCAAGTTTATTCTGAATATCGGTGTAGTTATATCGAGCAGATGCTGATAAATTCAGCGTCTGGGTTGGACTCCAGGTTTCACTCGCATATAAGCTTTTAGTAGAAGATCTGCCTTTAAATTTATTGATTGGCACATCGTGATTTCTCGCATAAAATTCTTCTCCTATCTGATCAGGCGCGCTATATACGTTACGATTATTATCCAACAAACCATAGCTCTGCGAACCATCATAGCTTGCTGTTGCCTGATCTATTGCAGCACCCACCATTGCTTTATGCTGGTCTAAATTAAAGTTGATCTGAACTGTAGCGCCCTTGGTAGTTTGCCGAATATCAGATTCAGTAATCACCGCAGTAGGTGTGCCTTCAATTACACCCGCTCCACCATCAAAAAAACCATTACGACTTTTGCCAGTACTGGGTAGACCAAAATCATTAGCTACCAGTTGACCCGTCGCTTGGCTAATTCCGCCTGTAGTAGGACATCTAGTGGCATTAGTAGCTGGTGCAGCAAAAATATAGAATCGATTACCTCCGTCAACATAGCTCGCAGGTTGTCCATTACCCGGTGAAACTCCTTTTACAAAATCCAAAGTCGTGGCAGAAAAGGATAAGCTTGGTACATCAATGGAATTGGAAAACGACCCTGCACCTGGAGATGAGAATTTACTTTGTAACTCTTGCTGCAATTCTACTGGTATTGACGCATTTCTAATGAATCCGGCAGGTGGTGTGTATGTATTATTAAGAAGCCCATCAAATACTGTAGAAGCGAAGTCGTTATAGGTAGCTTCATCTGCCACATAATAATCTGGGAAGCCTTTACCATCGCTATCGAGTAGATTGCAGGTGAAATCTTCCCCAAGTAATGCCTTACGGGTCTGTTCAGCTCTGTAAGGCCCATCAAAGTTGGAATTTTCAAATTCTTCTCGCGGAATAATATCGCCTGTACTCGACCTACGATTACTTTGTCGGTGATAGACCATCCCAGTGACATTGACCGTGTCATTGACATCAAAAGCACCCGCAATTTGAAACTGGATTAATTTATTCTTGGTAACATCTGGCGAAGTAAATACTGCGCTTGGGTCTTGTCGATATAACTCCTGTGGCACAGTGCCGTTACCTGTTAACTTGTTTACAACACCTAAGGTGGAAAAAGCGATCGATGCACGCTCGCCTTGCCATTCTAATTTACCAAAGGCTTGGTTGACTTTACTGGGTGAATTGTCACGCCAGCCATCCTCCATAAATACATTGATCGCACCAAATGCTGCGTAATCACCTGCTGTATCCCAGCTACCCTCTTCTTTAATGGCGTTATTCCAACCACCTGATGCTTGCAGTTGTTTGCGACCAAATGAACCTGTTAACACTTCAGCAGAAACACCTGCATCGGTAAAACCACTTTTTGTTTTCATTGTGAGCGCGCCACCCAGCGTGTTTAATCCGTATAAGGGGTTTGAACCAGGAATTAAATCAAAACCGCCTAGCGCATTCATGGGAATCATGTCCCAGTTAACGACATCCCCAAAAGGTTCATTAATACGAATACCATCAAAAAATACTGATAACCCTTGCGGTGAGCCGATCTGCGGACTAGCGGTAAATCCACGATAGGTAACATCCATTTGAAATGGATTGCCTTGGTAATCATTGACATTGACCGATTGCAATTTGGAATTTAATAAATCGGCCAAACTAAGTGAGTGCGCTTCTTTGATTTCTTTTGCAGAAATGCTTTGGATATTGCCCGCAATCTGCTCTTTAGTGAGGTCAAGTCCAGGCATTGGACCGATTTGTTTAAAGCGTTTGGCGCGTACTTTTACTTCTTTCAACTCTACATTTGTAGAAGTGTTATCGCTGACTTTAACTGCCGGGGCTTTTCTGAGCTCCAGCTCACCTTTCTTATTGTTAATAATCTCAAGCCCGGAATCTTTAAGCAGCGTAGTAAAACCGTCTTTAACCGTGTATTGGCCTTTTAAGCCCTGCGTGTTTTTGTTGTGGGTTAGGTCAGAATCGAATGAAAGCAGTACACCAGCAGTAGCTGAATATTCAGATAGTGCTTTTGTTAAATCACCTGCGGGGATATTAAATGATTGTGGCGGGATGGTTTTGACAAGCTCGTCCGCAAAGCTATTGGACGCCTGAGCCATCATAAGCATGATGGATAAACTTATAATATTTTGTGATTTTTTTGCAAAACCACACTTACCAAATCTAAATGTTTGGTTTACTGATCTAGCCACACACTTCTCCCATTAAACAAACTTTAAATAATTATGTTTTATGCTAGATACGCCAAACGAGAATCGAAAAGGTATAAAGATTTTTATAAATATTTTGAATATATTTATAAAAAGTAAGTAAAAGTGCTTTTTTGCTTGCTAAAGGTCGGCTTGTATTAGTGTTTGAATGACATTTGAAACGTATCCTTTGACTCAGGATATATTGATAACCTAAACAGGTTTGAAGGTAACCCAGTATTTGCTCACAGTGTGAATACGCAGTGAATGGGTATGTTGAAGGCTAGAGAATATTGCATCTATATCATTAAGTGGAAATGAGCCAGATACCAAAACATTGGCAATAGCTGGGTCGCAACGTAGATAGCCTATGTAATAGCGATCTAATTCAATTAGAAATTCATTTAGCGGCATATCTACAACACTTAAGATGCCTTTAGTCCATAAATCCGTACCGAATCTTAATGGCTTAATTCCAGGTAAGATTTGGTCGTTAAAAATGGTCGTATGATTTTCATATAGCTTTTGTTTAAAGCCATTATTTGCAAAAGTTTGGATAGAAACAGCATCTTTGTAAACGTTAACTGAAACGTAATCACGGTGCTGCCGAACACTAAATCTTGTGCCTAATGCTGTGATAGTTCCGTATTTGGTGCGTACGCTAAAAGGCTTTGAAGCGCCCTTTCCATGGCCAGTTTCAATTAAAACCTCGCCTTTAATCAACTTAATCGTTCGATTTTTATCATCATATTGTTGATCAATTGCGGTATCGCTATTTAATACCAGCATCGTTTCGTCTGATAAATACAGCGTTTTAATCTCGCCCTTGTGCGTGGTGTAATCTGCCAACATGGCTTGCCATGGCTTTTGATGATAAGCAATTAAGCCTGTGCCAGTTGCCACTGCAACAATGCCGAGATTTTTTAACAGGTGCCTTCTTGATAAAGAAAATGTCCTACGTTGAAGTAACACCTCCTTGCTGATAACAGGCTCTAAACCATCAAAAGGTTTACTCACTTGCAGAATACGATTCCATGCATTTAAGTTGAGGCTTGACGCATCTTTCCATGCCTCAAAAGCAGCACGATCCTCTTCACTGCAATCAGATTCATTCAGCTTTACATACCACTCTGAGGCAATAGCAATTGGATTAGACATATTCAATATATTAAGTAAAAAAGATTGAGGTGAATAATTTATTTAAAATTGTATCTATTGTGCGGAGTTTATTTCTGCAGGGTTTATCGCTCAGAAGCGCAATGCATTAAAGCTCTTGCAATGTATTTTTTAATTGAGATGACACTCATGCCCATCTCCTCGGCTATTTCTGGATAAGTCAGCCCATCCAGTTTATGCATCAGAAATGCGGTACGCACTTTAGCAGGCAAACCATCTAACATTTGATCAATAGTCACCAATTTTTCTAAATTGATCAGATACGATTCTGTACAAGGGAATAGTTTTTCTTGCGATTCGCCAAAATTGATCATGGCGGCCATATAAGCGGCTTCCATATCGCGTCGGCGCAAAAAGTTAACCATCAAACCATGCGCAATTTTAGTTAAGTAAGCCCGCGGTTCAACAATCTGTTCAGCTTCCACCTTAGAAAGCATGCGAATAAACGTGTCTTGCATTAAATCAGCCGCATCAAAAGTAGAGCCTACTTTTTTTGATAGCCAAGTATGGAGCCAGGAATTGTGCTCCATATAGAAATTTCCTACCAAAGTATTTTGCATCATGCTTTTTTTATCCTTAAATAATGCTAATGGTTCGCAAGAGTAAGGTGCAAAATGCATGCCTAAAAATGGGGAATTACTAAGCTACTGTTTTAATTAAGTTTACTCATTTTAAATGGCAGTTAAATTGGTTGTAATTAATAAAATTTGGTTGTAGATGGCTGAATATAACCACCACATAAATATGCATTAATTAGAAATTTTGTTTAAATTTAATACTGAATTGGGTGAATTAAGTCAGTCACTCAATGAGACCAGTGCAATTTTTTGAGGCGCATTGCGTAACAATACATAAGTAGGATTTTTGGATTTAAATCCTAAAGTGTTCGATGCAACTGGTCGTTTGTCATTTGGATACCAATAAGCTGAATGACACTGCTCGCAAGCGTGTTCAATTTGCGAACCAACCTGTAACAACGAGTCTGGGTTTCTCTCTCTAATCGCTACTAATGCTAGCTTTGCTGCATTCTGCAAGTTAATGGCTTTATCGTTAAAGTCTTTTCGATTTTCTTGAATCAACTTTTCAATTTCTGCGGGCTGCAACTCAACAGGATGGATTGATGTGATAGCTCCTGCATGGGCGACATGACGATTAGGGATTTGCAAAAGGTTTCCAGCTTCAATCAACACAATTGCGTGATTCTTTAAAGTATTCCACTCTTCATCCGTAGAAGGTACTTTTTCAACCACTCCATCTTTGGTACCCACTGTGGATACCGAGTTCCAAATAGGATCTACATTTGGATCAATGACTGACAACATAATTTCCTGCAATGTAGCAACTGGTTTTATAGTTGTAGCGTCTTTGTCTTGATTATTTGAACTACTACAAGCTGCCTGCAAGCCAAGACTTAACCATATAAAAACTAACATTATTTTGTTGCTATTCATCACGCCAATCCTTTTAATTATTAATTTAAAAATCCAATGGCGCGTCCCGCAAACGCTACGCCAAACCATAAAGTTAGAGACAGTACAGCCGTAAATCCTGCCAAGATACGATTTGGAGATTCAACACTGGTTACTTTTCTATATAAAGTAAATTGAATAATCAGTGCAAAACCCAGCAATATAAACTTTAGCCAAAAAGCAGGATTGGGATAATAAAGCGTGGCGCTGGGTAGAAAAGTAAACAGCCCGGAAAATAGCAGTAACACAAATCCATAGATCACCAGTGGTTTAGTTGCTTTTGCCAGATTAGGAATTGTTTGTCGATTTAAGCCCAAGCCAACCAGCCTTAAATTAACCAATAAAACAGCCGTTAAAATCAGCAAAAAACCGGCAATATGAAATAATTGTGCGAATGCACCCGTAATTGAATCCAGCTGGCTGATAGATTGGCTTAAGCTGCTATTTTGTAACTCTTTAAATAATGATTCTGTACTCATATCAATGCTTTCTCGTCAGTAAAATTAATGTTGTGTCGCTTCTAGGTATGGGATTAGGCGTCCGCAAATAACTACAGCCGACCAAGAAACGAGCGAAACCCAACCCGCCAATTTTGCACCTTTAGGAAAATGCACATGTGTACCCCAATCATGTACAGTTCTACCGTATTTATATTCGAACCAAATGGCGTTTAACCCAGCCAACACAATTAAAATTAATTTAATTGGAAACACAGGAATCGCCCACATTCTTGGACCTTCTGCCCAAAGTAATAAAATACCCGTCACAAAAGTAATTACGAATCCTATTAATAGCCACGGCCTTAATTGCTTAAGCACTTCGACCACTGGCACCTCTTTCAGAAAACCGCCAATAAGACGCAAATCGGTCACGATAATTAGACCAACTGATAGCGCTAGACCTATCAGGTGTATCCCCTCAATCAACGGGAACATATAAAGCGACTCTCTGAGTGCTGTTCCAAACTCTGAATCATGCATTACTTGCAAAATTGATACGACTGACATCCAACTCCCCTTTTAAATTCTTAGAACTTTTAACTGCAATTAAGCTTTTAATATAGGCCCCACCCCTATTTCTATAGCATCCGCTGTGCCAATCTTTATCAATCAAAAGAAATAGTAAAATATAAATATTAACCATTTGATTTTTATCAATAAATTTAAAAAAATATTACTGAAATTTGAATGGCATTGAATTAAAAATGATAGTGAAAATTGTTGCTTTAGAAGCAACCTTTGGAATGAGTGTTGTTGTTTAAACAATTGGGAAACAACTACTAATTTGAAAGAAACCTGTCAGAACTGAAGTAGCCTTGTAGCGTCAATAACTTAAACCATTAAAAAATGGCGCATGTATTGAGATGGAAAGACTTTCTTTTGAGCTCAAATACATGCGCGCTAAAGCAATGCCGCTGTCGGCTCTTGCAGGTTGGGACGTGTCAAATAAAATTAAATCATCGTGAATAATTAAACTAGGTGTTGACGGAAAAAACCGATGGTGCGATCCCATGCTAACTTAGCCGCGGCTGCGTCATAACGTGGGGTCGTGTCATTATTAAAACCATGTTGTACTTCTGGATAAATAAACACTTGGTAATCTACTTTAACCGCTTTTAAAACCGCTTCGTATTTTGGCCAACCAGCATTAATGCGCTCATCTTTGCCTGCGTATTGAAGCAATAATGGTGCTTTAATCTTTGCAGCATCTTCATCACTAGGCTGTCCGCCATAGAAAGGCACGGCCGCACCCAAATCGGGCAAACGTGTTGCCAAAAAGTTTGCAATGCCACCTCCGTAACAAAAACCAACCACGCCGACTTTTCCATTGCCTTCTGGTAGCTTTTTAAGCACATCTGCCGCAGCGATAAAATCTTCACGCGTTTTAGTTTGATCCAGTTTTTGGAATAATTCACGTGCTTTATCCTCATCACCAGGGTAGCCGCCCAATGTAAATAACGCATCGGGTGCAAAGGCAATAAAACCATCAATCGCTATACGTCTTGCGATGTCCTCAATATGTGGATTAAGGCCACGATTTTCATGCACCACTAGTACTGTAGCCAGTTTTGTCGTTACATTGGCTGGATACACCAAATACCCGCGCAACTTACCATTGCCGTTAGGCGATGGATACTCTACATATCTTGCTTTAATACGCACATCATTTTCATCAATCTGTTTAGCCTCTGCAAAGTTCGGGCTAAGCGATTGCAGTAAAACTGCTGCAGAAGCACCGGCGGCGGCAAACTTTCCTGCACGATTCAAGAAGTCTCTTCTCGAAATTTGACCATGAACAAACTGGTCAAATAAACCCAGCACTTCTGGGGAAAAATCTTCTGCTGTTTTGCGTGTCATGTTATCTCCAACAATTTCTTAATTAACTCACTATTTATTAACTGGCTTATTTAACACGGCCTAAATAGCCTTGTGCTAATAAAGGAATGCGATATGCTGCGCCTCTACCAACAACAAACAAGGTTTTCTTGTCTTTACCAGAGAATGCTAAATTCTGTGGTTTGTTTGGCAATACAATCACGCCCAAGGTTTCACCTTTTGCACTAAATACCTCTACGCCAGCATTAGAGGCTACATACAGTCTGTTTTCTGCATCAACTGCTAAGCCATCTGCGCCACTAGAATATTCACCTGTTGCATTCTTTGCATAACCAGCTAATTTGGCAAAATTACGTTTTGTGCCTAAAGAGCCATCGCCTTTGATATCGTAAGCAATAATGAATTCATTTGCTGTATCGGCTACGTATAGTGTTTTCTCATCTGTGCTCAGTTGCACGCCATTTGGACGTTTAAGATCATTAATCACGCGTGTGGTTTTGCCATCTGGCGTAATGTAATAAACAGCTGGCCTTGCTGCTTCTGCAGCTTTATCTTCTGGTTTTGGGACAATGCCTATATCAGTAAAGTAAATACCACCTTTTTTATCTAACACTAAATCGTTAGGACGCTGGAAAGGTTTGCCATCAAATTGATTCGACAATACTTTTTCTTTGCCCGCTGGATAAATAATACCCACTTGTGGCTTTAAATTCTGTACTGAAATCAATTCCCCTTTAGGGTTAAAAGCTAAACCGTTTGAGCCATTGCTGTTTTGCAAAAAGATTGAAATACCGCGATCATCTTTTAACTGTGTAATGCGATTAGCACGTGTTTCAGTGAAAATAGCTGTACCGTCTGGCAAAGCAATCGGGCCTTCTGTACCCTCAAAGCCTTCATATAAGAACTCATATTTTGTGCCTTTAGCAATTACACCAGGAATGTCTTTATTCACTTCATATTTTGGTGTCGGCGGCGCGATTTTAGTCAAGACACCACCTTCAGCTTCATAATCCTGGACACCAATCGCACCGGCTACTTTAAAGCCTTTGTTGATTAATAAATCTGCACCTGTATGGGCGCGACCTGCATGGTTAGAAATAGTCGCAACCGTTTTATCTTTAGGGATATAAGCAGAATATTTTTCAAGTTCACTTAATTGAATATTCAAATAGACTGGAAAGCCACCGATTTTGATCAGTTCATCTGGACGACGTAGATCAATGAACACTACTTCGTTTGGTTTAGCCAATAGAGCGTCTACTTCCGCAAGACTTAATTTTTTTGAAATAGGTGGTTTTTTAGCTTCTTGTGTTGCCGCTTTTGTATCACCAGCTGGCGTTGCCACTGCGCCACCCGCCATGGATAAAGGCGATGCAGCAATAAATAATAAAGCGACTAATACGTTAATTTTTTTCATGTGATGTCCTCGTGATGCGTTTAAAGTTATTTTATTGATAGCCGGATTTAACCCAGAACTATTCGGTACTCATTAAAAGCATCGCAAAGCGCATGCCAACATTTTTTTATCTAAAAATTGTTTAGCTATTTTATAAAAAACACATAAGTATTTGATTTCATATGTAAATATATTTAATGTTAACTTTTATACAATTATGCAAAAAAAAGAGGTGTTTTAAATTGCTGGATATCCAGCAGATTCAAAACACCTCTGTTTGTAGAAAACCAACTTAAGACCGTTTAGTAATTGGCCCATTCAACAGCACAATGCTAAGCGCTATTTAAAAACAGTTATTATTTGAGATAAGTTTTTAACACGTTGATGACCTCTTCCAAGTCATCCTGTTTTGAGTCGTTATGATGGTTTGATTCATCATGTTCATGCCCATGATGTGATAATTGGCGATGGCCTAAATGTTCACGAATATGGCCTTCTAATGCTTCTGACATCAAGCCATCTATCGCACCACGCACTGAGGCAATCTGGTGTAAAAAATGCGTGCATTCCACACCAACATTTAATGATTTTTCAATGGCTTCTACTTGTCCTTTAATACGGCTAATACGTGCGGATAGTTTTTTCTTATTTTCAGTAATGTGTGACATATCTAGAGCCTTGTTTGTTAAGCTCACATGCGAGCCAGAAGTCTCACATGCGGAATACTTAACGATATTTATGCATCAATATTGATTAACTAGGATATTTGATTGAGCAACCATAAGGTTTTGTGCTTGGATGCGGCACTTTTTTACCATCAGCCAAAGCAACCCATGTTTCTCTTACATAATTGGTGGCTTTTGCTAAGTCTTCTTTCTTAGCGGTAGGGATATTGTCGATTCCACCTTTGTAAACCAATACGCCTTTTGCATCGATTACATAAATATGTGGCGTGGTTTGCGCGCCATATAGTTTGCCGATTTTCCCATCTTCATCCAATACAACATAAGCTGGTTTAGCACCGCGCGTTTCGTTTAATTTCAATGCTGTTGCGCCGTCTACATGACCTTGTTTTCCTGGTGCTGATGAAATGATTTGCACCCAGCTAATATCTTTACTTGCAGCATCTTTTTGCAATTGTGGAATATTGCCACTCTCATAATGCTTTACGACAAATGGGCACTCGTTATTTGTCCATTCCAATACAACCGTTTTGCCTCGTAACGAATCCAGGCTTAATTTGCCACCATCTGCTGTATTACCTGTAAAAGCTGGTGCTGGTTTATCTATAACTGTGTCTGCAAATACACTAGTGCTGATGAACGTAAATGCAACGGTGACTAAACTAGTCGCGATTAATTGTTTAAATTTCATAAAAACTCCTTTTGATTAAAAATTCAGTGTTAAAAATTAATGTGACGATTGAAGCTGACTTAACACAATCGACGGTGTAAGAATTTGCGGTAATTCAACGGACTTAGCGCCCTTGCCCGCTGGATAAAACACATAGAGCGGCACACCACTTCGCCCAAACTTTGTCAGTACATCGGTAATCTGCGCGTCCTTATTAGTCCAATCACCTTTTAGGTAAGTCACACTGTTTTTCTTAAATGCTGCAATCACTTCTGGCTGGCTTAATGCCACACGCTCATTCACTAGGCAACTGATGCACCAAGCTGCAGTAAAGTTAAGGAAAACAGGTTTTCCTTCAGCCAGCAATTGTTCCAACCGCTCCGGGGAATAAGCCTCCCAATGCTTATTAACACTAGATTTGACTGCATTTTTTGTCGTTTCAGCCGCATTCTCTAAATAGTTATAACTGATAAACAGTGTGCTAATCAGCAATGCTGCTACACCTATGTTTGCAATAATTTGCGCTTTAATGCCCACATAACGTGTGCTGTCATATAACCATGCGGCAAATGCAATCAGTACCATGCCACCTAATACGATTGCCACACCATTTGCCCCACTTTGTTGTGCAAGCACCCAAACTAACCACACTGCCGCTAGATACATCGGAAAAGCAAACACCTGTTTAGTACGCTCCATCCATACTCCAGGCCGTGGTAACTTGCGATGCAATGCAGGCCATGCAGTTAATAACAAATACGGCAGCGCCAGACCTAAACCTAAACTGAGGAAAATTAATATGAGCTGCAAAGCTGGCTGCGCTAAAGCGTAACCAAGTGCCGCCGCCATAAAAGGTGCCGTGCATGGCGTAGCAACAATCGTGGCTAATACCCCAGTAAAGAAACTACCTGCGTAACCTGGTTTGTCAGCTAATGTGCCGCCTAATCCAGCAATCGAGCTACCAATCGTAAATACACCTGACAAGCTCAAACCCACTGCAAACATCAGATATGCGACTGCTATCACAAACAGCGGCGATTGAAATTGAAAACCCCAGCCAATTTGTGCGCCGCCTGCTTTAAGCGCAATAAGCAAGCCTGCCAAAAAGGCGAAACTAGCTAACACGCCTAATGTGTAGACTATCCCCTGCCATAATATTTCACGTTGTGAATACTGACTATGTGTCACCAATGACAGTGCTTTTATAGATAAAACTGGAAATACGCACGGCATTAAATTAAGAATGACACCACCGATCAAGGCAAGTAACAATGCGCTGACAATCCCTAAGTCTGCAATACCTGAATTTGACGCTGGTGGAGTAAGTGTTGCATCAACTGCCGAGCTATTTGGTAGCGAAGAAGCAACAGTTAATTTTGGATGAATGACATAGCCGCGTGCGATTAGATTATTACCACGTTTTTCTTTCACGACTAATACACCGTCTAATGCATCATTCGCTTTTAAGGGATCATCGCCATTTTTAAATGTCAGTTTGATACCATCTGCATTAACGGTTTTAATCTGGTCAATACTTTGGGCGATTTTTCCCCATTGATAAGGGTAAAACCAAGTATCTTGAATGGCCTCAACAGGCAAACTTGTGTGAGGAATGTGCAGTTCCACTCCATCTTTCACAGCTTCTAACTTAAGTTTCCATGCGGTATTTTGTGGCTGTTGCGATGAAGCCTCGTCTAGCGATGGATTATTAATTGATTGTTGATATATTGCAGCGACTACCGGAAAATCAAGCGTCAATGTGACTTGTTGCGGTATGCATTCTTCTTTACAGACTAACCAATCGACAACTGCCGTGGTTTTAAAAATCTCGCCTATTTTTGCATCGGCTGCGACTTTTACCTTAACGGGTAAAGTAACTGTATTTTCATAGCCGTAATTGACAATAGGCCCAAGTTTGAAGCGAGTGGGTATTGGCCACAAAATTTCGCTGACTTCTGAAGGTCGTGAGAACTGCCAATCAATCGTCGTCACAATGCCAGAATCACCAGGATTTTGCCAATAAGTGTGCCAGTGTGGAATGATCTTTAAGTGCACGCCTAAAGTAATGGTTTCACCCGCCACCACTTGTTGAGCAGATGAAACCAATTCAGCTTGCACTTGTGGCGTGCTAGCTTGATGAGATGCGCCCCATGCTGTTGGAACATTGAACAGCAATGCCAAACAAAGTACTTTTAGCCAGTTGGAATAAAACATCTTCTGCATATTAATCAAAGTCTGCTTTGAATTTTATTTAAACCAGCTAGCGCACACGGCTCATCCGTTTTACCACCGCCAACACCAATTGCGCCGATAACCTCATTACCAACTTGAATCAAAATACCACCCGGCCTAGCGTTATATGTAGATGTTGCAGCAATAGTGTCAGCCAAGACTTTATCAGTTTTGATTTGTTCAGCTAAAGCACTGGTGCTCTTTTTAAATTGCAGCGCGGTCACTGCTTTATTGTTGCTAGAAGAAACGCCGCGTGGTGAAGTACCATCTGCGGCTAACAGCACTTTAAGTACGCCAGCGGAATCCACAACGCTAGCTCCGATTTTTTGCCCACCCTCTGCCGCACAGGTTTCAATGGCTACCTTTGCTGCTTCAACTGCCAACTCTAAAGATGGCCCTTTAGCAGCAGGCACTCGTGCAGGATTGGCTGTGGGTATTGTTTCTGCTTTAATTGGTGCAGATTCAACTGCTTCTGCTGCAAATCCCAAAATATTAAAGCTACATAAACTCAATAAAGTTAACGCTTTTTTATAATGCATATTTATCCTTTTAGTTGTCGCATTAATTAAATTTGCATGACTTAGCAGTATGCAGAAGTCATGCAGAGTTACTTGTCAACAAGACAAGTGACTCTGTACAATAAATTACAATAAAACGCTGCAGTCCAAGACCGTAGCGTTTTTATTACAAATAACAATTTACTTGCGTGCGCCTAATCCAAAAGCACCATTATTTTCAGCACAAATACGTTCTTCACGTTCTACAATCGGCTCTTTACCAACATGTTTTGCTAAGTGCGCTTCAAAGTGCCAACCATTTGGTTTATCTTCAGCTGTCCATAATCTCGCTGGAATCGTCACAGTAAACGGGCGTGTATAGACTGTTGGGTCAGTAAACACTGCTTCATAGTTATAACGTTTGCCATCGCTTGAAAAAATATACTTTTCCTGAATCGTACCGTTTTCACTGATGAATTCACCTGAACGCCCAAATAGCGCTTTACCGTTGTGATTCTTAACATCTACCACTAAGGTATTTCCTTCCCAATGGCCACGTGAATCTGCATTCCATAACTTCACTTTCTCAGGTAAATGTGGCTTGCCATCTAAATGAATAATGCGAATGCCATTGTTAAAGATAAACAATACGTAACCTGGATATTGCGCAATTTCATACCCATGCCAATACAAAGATTTAGGCACGCCGCCTGGTGCGCAGCGAGCTAATGGCTCAATATATTTTGGTTCAGTCGGATTATGGAATCCAACTTGAAATTTCTTCACCTCTTCTAATGCCCAAGACTGGAAAGGCACTTGTCCATCAGCTGGGTCGCTGACTCGGCTAGGCGCACGATCTTCGCGCTTACCCAAAAGCGTACGGCCTGCCGCAGGGTCGTTTGGAATGCCGCCTTGTGGATCGGTAAAATTATTATGATTTGCTATCGTATTAGACCAATGCCCGCTAATATCAGGCTGGCCATCGGCTAGTTTTGGACCAGTCCATTTACCTGAAGCAATTTTAGGAAATGATGCTTCAGTTCTGTAGTTTGGCCCTTCTGTTGCTGGTGCAGCCGCCGCCTGTGGCTTAGCATCTTTTGTTTTGACATCGTCTGCAGAGGTCGCCAACAATGGCACTGTGACGAAAGTCATGATAGCTAAGCTTTTGATACTAAGCTTTAATTTGAAATGACTCACATTATTCTTCATATTCCCTCTTATCATATTCAGTTCATGCATTCATTAACCAATGGATATTGATACTTCGATTTGTTACTCATCGACATTTAAGTGATTATTTTGGTGTGGCACCTAATCCAAAGCCACCATTGTTTTCATGGCAAATACGTTCATCGTGCTCTAGAATTTGTGTTTTTCCAGTGTGCTTCGCCCAACGAGCCTCTAAATTCCAGCCATCCGTTTCTTCCTCACGGGTATATTTAATGGCAGGTATTGTGATGGTAAATGGGCGCGTATAAACCGTTGGATCTGTGAAAGTACCTTCATAGTTGTAACGTGATCCATCATTTGCAAAGATATATTTTTCCTTGATCGTAGCACTCTCACTGACGAACTCGCCGGAGCGGCCAAACAAAGCTTTGCCGTTATGGTTGCTCACATCAACTACTAAAGTGTTGCCTTCCCAATGACCGCGCGAGTCACCATTCCACAATTTAAGTTTTTCTGGCAGGTGAGGTTTGTTTTTATCCAAATGAATTATGCGCGAACCATTGTCAAATACGAACAGTACATAACCCGGATATTGCAAAATATCATAGCCATGCCAATAGAGAGACTTAGGTATGCCACCCGGCGCGCAACGTGCATTCGGTTCTACATGCGCAGGATTGGTAGGATTATGAAACCCAACTTGAAACTCTTTCACTTTCGCTAATGCCCAAGGCTGGAACGGGAACTGCCCATCAGCAGGGTCACTGACACGACTTGGGGCACGCTCTTCTCTTGGTCCTAAAGGTGTACGTCTTGCTTCACCGATAACTCCCCCTTGCGGGTCTGTCAAATTACCATGATTACCGATGGTGTTAGACCAAAAACCACTGATATCCGGCTGTCCATCCGCCAAACGCGAGCCAGTCCAACTGCCTGAGGCAATTTTAGGGAAGGATTTTTCTCGTGGCCTTCTGGTTTGCGCTGGAGTAGTTTGCGCAGGAGTTGCAGTTTCCTTCTTTTGTGCCTCGGTTTTATTTTCTTGGGAAGACTGTGGTTTTTTTTCTGTTAACTTTTCATCCGCTGCAATGCCAAGTGACGAAGCGCCCATCAAAACCCCGAATACTAAAGCAGAAACCTCTACCTGCCATTTTCCTGAATTGCTATACATATTGTTCCCGTTTTAAGTAATACGACATTAAGCTCTATTGATATCAGCCTATTTTTGATCCGGTTTTGGTGGATAGTATTGGTCGTAATCCAGGGTATATCGGTAGTCTTCAATCAACTGGAAATTCTTTTCACGATGACGGTACAAAATAACGGTGATATTCCATGGCTTACTGAAAACCTGTTCATCACTTAAAGTTGCCTTGTATTCGATGGTGTTGGAATCAAGAAACTTCCAACGCTCCACCACTTGCAAAGCATCGCTGTGGAAATTACCGGAACGATCCAGCCATGTTTTGTCATTAAAATGTTTAACATCCACAACTAGCGTATCGCCCTCCCATTTGGCTCTTGAGTCGCCCAGCCACCAGTCATTCGGATCCTCTGGGTGTTCTGTATTATTGGTATGGATGGTTCTGACTGAATGACCAAACTGTGGCACAAGCGTCAAATCACGCGCACGCTGAAAAATCTGGAATGGTTCAGGATAATAAACGGCGCGCGGCACACCCAAGGTATAACCTTTTAGTGCCGGATCATCAGTTGCGCGATTTTCAAAGTTCTTCTTACGTTTTTCCAATGCTTTGGGCAGGTAAGGAATTTCGCCGCCTTCAACAATACCTGGACCAGGTGGTGCATCTTTACGATTGGAATGAGGTTCCAAATCATAGTCTGCAGCGCTGGTTGTCTGCCAAATACCGGAGAAATCCGGCTTGCCATTAGCCAAGCGAGGTATTTTGGTACTGTCATGCGCATCAGCACTGGTAGTCACTAGTGAAAATGTAAATACACTGATGAGTAATAACAATGCCGAACCCATTTTTTTTAACTTATCATTTTTTAAAGTAGGTAATTTAAGCCATGATTGTTGTAGCCGAGATTGATTTGGCGTGGATGGCCTGTAAGTTTGGGATGTATTCAAGAAATTCTCCGGTTATCTGCAGTAATCGCGTTTTTTATTACTTATCTATTGGTTGCAGGCTGCGCTGTTGGCGCATCTTGTGCCCCGCCAGTTTTAATGGTCCTGCCATCAGCCAAGGTGCTTTCCACCGCATAGCCAAAATTCTGGTCCGCTTTCGCTCTGTAACCATTGATGGTGATTTCCGTGCCAACTGCCAATGTTTTTTTTGTGATGCCCTTTTCTTTCAAACCAAATGGCGCGCCGAATTCAAAGCCCCACTGCGTTACTTTTCCATCGGGGCCGGTCACATCGATATATAACCAGCTATGTGGATTGACTAATTCGAATTTGGTGACGATACCTTTTACCGTAATTGGTTTTGCGGCATCGAATTCAGCTGAAAACGCATGGTGCGCATTTGCTGGTAAAGCACTTGCAACCACACCCAGAACTGCTAACGCTCCTGCTATAGTTTTATTAAACATTGTTTTTCCTATCTGTTGAAATTGTGATGTAACCCACTTAAATATTACTTATTTTTATAATTACTTATTGGTTTTGGGTTAATACTGCGAGCTTTGTGATGCCTGATCGCTCAATCACCGCCATCACTTTAGCCACGCTGCCATACTTCACAGATTCATCAGAACTCAAGTGATAAACTTGCTCAGGATTAGCAGCCTGCCTTGCAATTAACTCAGTTTCAAGCTGAGGCAACTCAACTTGTGTTTGATTAATAAAAGCATTACCTTCAGCATTCACACTGATCGTAATCGGCTTACTAGGCTCAGGCGGTTTTGTAGCTGCTGTTTTAGGTAAATTAACCTGAATTGCATTGGTCATTACTGGCACAGTAACAATAAATGCCACTAACAAAACCAACATCACATCCACTAATGGCGTGACGTTGATTTCACTCATCACCTCATCACCATCACTTTGGGTAGAAAAAGCCATTACGCAGCCGCTCCTTTCAAGTTATGCACTACGCCCGCGCTTGATGCATCAGCCTTACCATTGGCATCTACAACTTTGCGGTATGAAACACGACGTAATACTTTAATCAAATCTTCAGCAAAATCATCTAAGTTGTTGCTGCTAGTTTTTAAACGTCTTAAGAAAAAGTTATAGGCAAGTACAGCTGGCACTGCTACTGCAATACCAACACCAGTTGCTAATAAAGCTTCACCAATTGGCCCAGCAACCACATCTAAACTTGCACTGCCTAACTTACTGATGTCTGTTAGCGCGTGCATAATGCCCCATACCGTACCAAACAAACCAATGAAGGGCGATGTACTACCGATACTGGCCAACACAACCAATCCACTTTCGCGCGTGACGCGCTCTTTTTGAATTTGTTGACGCAATGAACGCTCTAATACTTCTTGGCGGTCACCTGAATGACGTAAATCCTCAACAGAATCTGCCTCATTCAGCGCATGGAATCCAACTTGAGCAACGCGATAAACTGGGCCGCCGAATCCTTCAAGATTTGCTGCTTGCTGTAAATCTTTTGCTGCCCAAAAAGCTGCGCGAAACTTATTGTTTTGCCGACGCATGCGCCATACTTGAATTGTTTTGAGTAACACGATAGTCCAAGTAACGACAGACGCTAAAACTAACGCCACTAAAACACTAACTACTATTGGTGATGCATTTGGGTCTAAATTAAACATTTTTCTTACCTCACTTTATTCAAAATTATCTATTGTTCAGAATTAAATATAATCGGCACTGTTGCCCATCCATCAATTGCCGTGTTTCCACGCTTTGAAGGAACAAACGTCCATTTTTTTACGGCTGTAACTGCCGAATCATCCAGCACCTTATGGCCACTCGACTTTTTCACACTTACGCTCTGAGCACTGCCATCTGCAGACACTCTCACACGTAAAATAACCGTTCCACTCCAGCCCATCTGAGTTGCCCTAGCCGGATATTCAGGAGGCGGATTTTTTAAGTACCCAGCATTTGCTGACGCTTCTGTCACTGGCTCCTCTACAACTGGTGCAGGCGGCGCTGGTGGTGTTGGCTCTTCAGCAGCGACCACTGGGCCACTGGAAACTGGCGCCTGAGTGTTCTCTTGCACCACAATATCATTTGGCGCAATATCTTGAGTTGCCACAGGCGTTCTCAAAGCAGGTGGCGGTGGTGCTTTTTGAACCTTGGGTGGTGGCGGTTTTGGCGGCTCAATCGGAGGCGGCTCAATTTCCGGCTTGATGAACTCAATTGCTACTTCATGCTTTTTAATCGGTACAGAGGGTGTTTGATCGCGATTGACATATAGCGTTATTAAAGCAATATGTAAGCCGATGATGGCGGCAATCGACCAATATTTGGCGCTTGCATTCACCTCTTTGTCATAGGCTTTTACTTTTCGCAACTTTAATAAGTTTAAACGTTCATCCTTCTGGCCTAAAGATTCACTTGATTTGATAAAACCCACACCCTCTACCGGTGCTGAAATATAAGAACTTAATGTACTCGACATAATTAGCGCCCTAATATAACAGGCACAAACACGCCAATAATTAATTGTGAGTCTTCGTAGTACCGGCTTGGAGACCAACCTTCTTGCTTAAGATTTTTTAAATATTTATTCAATATACTCACTAACGTTTCCTAACACTTCAAATAATGATTCATATCTATAGTTAAGTTAGCAATTCGTATGCCAGTATTATTTATCCATTAAAATCAAATTGTTATGTAATTTATTAATGAATAATTCCCCATAAGCTGTTGCTTCAGAAACAACTAACAAAACGGGATGCTTAAATATCAACATTTACAAATCATCTGATGGGCTATTGTCGTTAATTTAAGAAAAATTGAGATATTAAAATTGATAGGCACAAAAAAGCCCGCACTAACTTTTAATTAATGCGGGCATCTATGATTAATGATGAAATTTATTGAATGCAACCAAATTGCTTTAATAATGCACGTAAAACATTTCGGCTGATGCCTAGTACTCTTGCTGTCTGCACTTGATTGTTTTTGCAATATTCATACGTTTGCAATATAACTTTTTGTATAACCAAGTCATAAAGTTGATCTGGCTCTTCATGAATTAATGCATTGATAGCGTTTTCTAGTCTTTCATCTGTACTTTGTACATAGCTCTCATCAGACTCATTGCCATGTTTAATGATAGGCAAACTTAAATCTAATGGCCTTAATACTCTACCATCGCAAACCAAGAGCGCTCTGTGAATCACATTTTCAAGTTCGCGAATATTACCTGGCCATGGATAGTCAATTAAACTATTGACTGTTTCAGGTGTTAACTCAGGTTTTGTTGTATGCAAACGATTGCGATACACCTCAAGAAAATGCTCAACCAAAGGCAAAATATCACCCTTTCGTTCTCTTAAGGGCGGTATTTCAATCGGTACGACTTTAATTCGATAATATAAATCTTCCCTGAAACGACCAGCTTTCACTGCTTCAGTAAGATTCACATTGGTTGCTGCAATTAACCGAACATCAATTGGGATTGGTCTGCGCGAGCCAATTGGAATGACTTCTCTTTCTTGTAATACACGCAATAACTTAACCTGAGTAGATAAAGGCAAATCCCCAATTTCATCTAAAAATAATGTACCGCCATTGGCTGTTTCAAACCATCCTTTTTTAGAACCAACTGCTCCGGTAAATGCACCGCGTTCATAGCCAAACAGTTCGCTTTCTACCAGCGCCTCTGAAAACGCGCCGCAATTAATCGCTGCAAATGGGCCGTCTTTACGTGGACTAAGATTGTGTAAATGCCTTGCGACTAACTCCTTACCTGTACCTGTTTCGCCTTTAATTAAAGCAGTTGCATTGCTTGGCGCTATTTTTTCAATAAGAGACAGTAATTGTTGAGACTTTTCATCAGCAAATATAAGCGCACTTGCCCTGATTGATAAGCTAATTTTTTGAGGATCTGGAAATTGAATGATCGACTTTTTAGCCCATTCTGATTCCGTATTAGCTGAGTCTACGCTAGCTTTTCTATCAATGTGAATTCCGTACATTTTGGGTGTGATTCCTAACAAAACGGAAATATAACAGCATGTAGTTATATTTTTAAATAATATAAAATTATACTTTAATAATTAAATAATATATTGCCTTGGAAAATTTAACTAACTTTACAACAAATATTTTGTTGTAAGTCTTAAACGACGCAAACTTAAGACAACTCCTGTAAGACTAAACATGAATCCCAACACGCAAAAAATCATAACTAAAGCAGTTTTAAACTGAGGATGAGTATCTAGAACCGGAAAATCTAATGTGTGAAGCCCGCCGTATAACCAGCGATACCAGCGTCTTGAATGATCAATTTTCTCAATGATTTGCGCATTGGATCCATCAATATGAAACCAAGTTTTTTTAGCATCGTCGCAGACAACACGTAGCAATTGCGCGCTGGGCTTAGCCGTTGCACTCCGATAGGCGTCATTTTTATCTACCAGAATTGGTATTGTGCAATTAGCGCCTTCTAAAAGCTGCGTACTTTGCGATGTAAATGCTGAGAATGCAAAATCGTCACTTACGCCAAGTTGGCTTAAAACTTTTTGAGAGTCTTGGTTAAAGGTTGCAATGACATAAGGATTACCAGCCAATTGAACCCATTCTAATTGTTTTGCCCCTGCCACAAACGAGGTATCAACAGAATTAAACTTCTGCCAATTTATTTTTCCACCTGTAAGAACTATTCTTTGAGTTGCAGTTATATTGTTACGCGAAAACAATAAGCCGTGATCCATCGATAACCAGCCACTTAATATGTAAGTAAGCAGAAAGGTGGCTACCAATACACCGCCTAAGTGATGCAGATAATGCATACCGCGAAATGGTGAAATAGATTTAACGTGATTCCATCGTAGGCGCATAACTCCCAAAATAATGCCAGTAATTGCTGCGATTAATGCAATCAATGACAGCGTCCAAACCAGCCAATTCCAAATATCCCAATGCTTCCTTAGGAAAGTAGGATATATCCAATGGACAACTGAGCCAACGTAATTCCAGCCCCTTTCAAACTGGGTGGTATCACGCACCACTTCTCCTGTGATATCAGAGATGTATAGCTCTGTTTTTTCATCATCGTTGATCAGTACACGATGCAATGGTCTGTAAGCATCCAATCCATTCGAGACTGTCCATTGGTCAACATCATCCAGCGACGCGTAGGCTTTTTTTTGTACATCAATGCCATGTTGCTCAGCGTATTGATTAGCAATGACAAGCGCAGCATTTGTTGAAATTGTTTGCAGCACTTCACCTGTGTCGGCATATATGCCATTTACGTTTTTATCATGCTGCACAACATAAACGGGGCGATTGCCAGACATGACTAATTTTGCTCTTGTTATGCGCTCAAAATAAGGCAAAGAGCGAATTGCCTCATACAAGGAAAGTTTTACATTTTGCATGGCAATTGGCTTTAATCCGGCAAACTTTTCCTCAGCACTTAACTCAGGAAAATGCACGAAATGTAGAACCAAGCCTGTGGCAAACCATAGCATAAACAAAATGCAGGCAAAAATACCTAGCCACCGATGCCACAGGGACAGATAGCGAGTTGCAAATTTAATCATCGCTAAACTGGCTTAATATTTCAATTCGGCAGTAAGCTCAACTCGGCGTGATTCACCCAAAATAAATTGTTCAGTATCATAAGAAACCGGCGCATAAACTTTGTCTGTTAAATTGCGCAAACTTGCCCTGAGGGTGGTTTTCGGATTTACGTTCCAAGCGACATTCGCGTCATAAATCGTATAACCACGCATAATCGATGTATTTGCATTATCGGCATAGCGTCTTCCAACTAATCTTGCGCCAATTCCAGCTTCCCAATCGGGTTGTTGATAATAAAGCCACAAATTGGCTGTTTTTTCTGGAACATCTATCGGCGTATTTCCTGCGCGATTTACTCCACCACCTTCAGTTAACTTGTCATAACGTGCATCCAGTAAAGCCACATTTAAATCCGTGCGCCAATGCTGTATTGGGAAAAGACTTGCTGCAAGCTCTACGCCGCGTGATGACTGCTTGCCACCTTGAACACGTAAGGTTGAGTTGCTAGGGTCACGCGTGATAATGTTATCTTTAGCAATATGATAAAGCGCAAAAGTTAACTCCCCTTTTCCATCTGCCAACACATGTTTAACACCAACTTCTGCTTGTTGTGCCGAGGTTAGCTTAAACGCACCACTGCTAGGCCGAATCGAGACGATAGATGATACTGGGTCAGACTCACGACTAAATTGTCCATACAAGGAAGATGACTTCGTCGGCTGAAATACTGCCCCCACGCGATATGAGAAAGGTGCATAGTCCGCATCCAGATTAGCACGACCAAGTCTACTTTCATGATCAACATCTATCCAGTCCTGTCTTAAGCCTGTAATAAATTTAATCTTCTCGGTAATATCCAAAGCATTCTCAGCAAAGAATGCTTGTTGTTGCGTTGTTGAAGCAAAATCTTTTACTGTTGGGTCAATAGTCGTGAAATATCCGCGCGGGAAATTTTTAATCGGTACGTTGGTGCTTGGATCGTTACCATCATAAAAATTATCATAGTAACTAAAATCAACACGTGAAATTTCGTAGCCAACCGCCCAACGATTATGATGTCCAAATAGGTCTGCGGTTGAAGCCAACTCTAATCGATCGCCAAGTTGCTTTTGTTTATGCTTGATTTCGGTATAGCCGAACCTATCAACGGTATTGCTTGCGTCGTCAATCGCAAAGTACTCCACATTTCGCCAATGTCGATCAGCCTTAGACCAGTAGCTGATATTGCTCAGTTTGGTCGTATCGCTAATATCCCAATCCAGTTTTGCGCGCAAACGTGTATCTTCAAAATGTTGTTTGCTATCACGGACATTGTAATTTTGATTGCGTAAAGATTCATCGATACGGCCATTTCTGAGAGGAATGCCCGTGTAGCGAGTTGGATTTTCATTCGCAACATCAGCGGTAAAATTAATGCGTAAATCTTCATTAACATTCAGCAATATCCCAGTCATTAACTTTGCGCTGTCGTAATCACCGTGATTAACATAGCCATTACCACCAGTAACAGAAGCATCCACTCGATATGCCCCGGCTTCTCCTAATGCGCCACTTCCGCCAATACCTGTGCGATAAACCCCAAGCGTACCTACCCCGACCAATGCTTCAAATTGACTTTCGCGGCTTGGCGCTTTGCGAATGCTATTGATGATGCCGCCAACAGTACCATCTCCAAACAACACAGAAGCCGGACCACGCAGAATATCGAACTGCTGGTAACCCCAAGTATCAGATGGGTAAGTCAATGTGCTTGCGGCCGTCTGTAAACGTATACCATCTTCAGCTTGTCCTACAGAATTGTTACCTGTAAAACCTCTCGCAGAAAAGGCGACGCCTGTACCCAGATTGCTGATGTCGGTGATGCCCGTTGAGCGCGAAACGGCCTCACGTACATTATTATCTCCGCGCAACCGAATAGTAGAAATATCAATTGATTCTATACTGGCCGGTGTTTCAAGCGCAGTTAAGCCTAACCGACTTCCCGTCTTATTTGTATCAGTTAACTTTAATGCACCTTTAGACTGATTTTTTTCCGTTACAACAACCTCACCCAGTAGCGCATCCTCTTCTGCAAATACGCTTGTGTAAGGCAAGGTTGCCGCCATAACAGCCAACCATAATATTCGAAACTTATTCATAACTTCCCTGTTTATAATAATTAACTACCCAATAATTGGTACGCAATGCTGCATAGGTGGGTAACCTATAATCAGGTACAAACAGCAGGAAATATGCCAATAAAAATATACTTATTAATCAATGGATTAAAAAATTACGATTAATATATTGATTAATATGCAACAGGAAAAAATATAATTGTTTCTGTAGAAACAGATTCTGAAGGAATTGTTTGAAATAGGACGAGTGCTTATAAAAAGAATGATTTAGTTAAATTCCAAACCACTAAGTTTAATAGTTTAAGCGCTGATAAAGACTAGGTTGCAACTACAGCAAATCGCTCAAAACTTTACTTATTTACAAATAATTTGAAATGGAAATATCAACCGGACAAGTACCATAAACTTGGATAAATGTCAGATTCTATATTTAAAAGTCTAATTTAATCTGGAATATAACGCGGTAATAGTGGATAACTTTCACGAATGAATTCCCCTAATGCTTGATCAGACTCTGCTTCAGATTTATATACTGGCACTGTGTAACGCACTATCGCGCCATCTGTTCTATTCATCGTGATGGCATCATAAAGCAATGCAAATTTCATTGAGAATTCATTAGATAAATCGCGGCCACGTTGATGAAACCAATAATAGACCAGTTGTTTAGACTCACCTTTCGAGATAAGCATGCGTGTCACTTTAATCGTTTTTTGATCATTAATAACAATTTCATGTATTTTAGTGTTGGTGATTTCCCACCCACCGCCAGGAATACAAGCTTTAGGTGAATGTGGAACTGAACCTGAGCGTTGTGAATCGGTATAACCCGCATACAGGTTAACGTTAGTATTCGCTTTATTGTAGTTAACTAATAAATAATCTTTTAATTGTAATATTTGATTTTCGCCATTTTCAAAATCATATTTTCTACCTTTCCAACCATCGATTTCTAAAGGGAAAGAACTGAAATTGGCTCTCTCTGGGATCACTTCATCCCGATGTTTAATCGTGAAGGTTGATAGTGAGGCTAAAATGACAATGGAAATGCCAATAATAATGGGTAAGGGCTGAACATTTCCTTTTATATCGGTATCTTTAGCGGGATGATTAGTTTCTAAATAGTCAAAAGAGTTAGCCAAGGTTCTGTCATTCATTTTCAATGCAATATTTAATAATTTGGCTTCTAATAAAAGCAGTCCTATACAAATTAAAAATATCACCCAGCCTTCGAAATAATGCATAAAGCCCTCTGCAGCTTCAATGCCAGAATGATTTACTAAGATAGCAACAACTGCAATTCGCGCACTATTCATCACAATGCTGATTGGCACGCTGGATAAAAATAGCATCGCACGAGCGTAAAATGGGGCTTTGTACATATAACCCATCATTAAACCAATGGTCATTAATGGGTACATATAGTTAAGCCCGCTACAAGCTTCAACTACTTGCAGCTTGTATATGCCTAAATCGATAATATTGCCATCTTGGAAAACCGTCATTCCAAGTAAACGACTGATTGCAACACCCAAATCAGAGGAGATAAGTTGCATCTTGCCTGAAAGCATGACGTCTAGCATGTAGGGTAAGGGAATCACTAAAAACAGATGTAGAAATGGAACCAATATTTTCCGGATTTGCTTGCCTATCATGACCCAGGCTAGCCCGAAACACATTAGTAGCGTGCCATATTGAACAATGGTCCATATAGCACTGAGCTCGCCAATAATCAGGGCAGCTCCTGCGAAAATGGTAATTGCTACACCAATCCAAGGACTATTATTATGATTTTGAATCTCAAAACGCTTAATCCAAATAAGATAAAGCGCCATAAAAAAGACTAATGGTGCATGCGAATAACGCTCCTCGTGCGTTACTCTTATTAATTGTTCATGTAATGCATCTTTAAAAGTGATGACTAAAAATATCACCAGTAATACATAAAGCACTGATCTGATATGGCTCTTTAACCAGTCAATTATTTTTATCAAGCTAAATCTCCAACTACTTTTTTATAAATTGTTATCATTTCCTGCGTTTTTTTGTCCCACAAGAAATGTTGTTTAATTCGAGCAATAGCCGCTTGTCCTAATTGATAGCGTAAATGCGGATCTAATGCTAACTTATCGATAATGCTTGAAAACTGTTCAACCATATATTCTCTTGATTGCGGTTCAACTAAGTAGCCCGTTTCATTGGTGATGTAGTCCATTGGACCGCCCCAAGCGGTTGCGACTACAGGCAAACCTCTCGACATCGCTTCTAAAACAACCGCCCCGCCACACTCTCTAATGCTAGGCAGTACAAAAATATCCGCTTTATCGTAATAATCATTTGTTTCTGCATGCGATACTAAACCCAAAAACAAGACTTTATTCGGCGCTTTCCTTTGGGCATATTGCTCAAGCTTACTTCTTAATACGCCATCACCTAATATAGTCAGTTTAACTGGCGCTTGGCACTGGCTAATTGCATCAATCAAAATGTCAATTGCCTTCCAGTCAACTAGCCTACCTACAAAAAGCACATTGATAACGCTAGGCTGAGAGGCTTCTTTGGGTGCATCTACTACTGAAAATACACCATTCTCTACAATTTCAACCACTTTCCCAAGTCGGAATTTAGGTAAAGCATCATGCGTTCTTTGATTTGCGACCAATAAATATTTAGCGAAAAACTTTCCTGGTATCAATAAATTATAAATCGATGAAAACACGCGTATTACATGATATAAAATACGCTCAGACTTTCCGGCCATATGCTTAAATGCAATGGGGAATGACATACCACCATTCATTGGACCAATAACTACTGGAATACCCAAAGCAAACATGGCTGATGGCTGCACCGCAGACACAGGTGCTGGCTCATGAATAACATCGATTTCTTTTTCTTTAACGATATTTCTTGCTAGTTTCCATTGATAAAACTGCGTAATCAAGTGCATGACAAAACCAACTGTCAAAATACTGATTCTTTCTGGCAAGAGGTTTCCACACTTATTTAAAAATTTATGTGCAGCTGTGTCTGGTATATAAAAAACATTTTCTTGATTAATATCAGCTAATTTTGAAACCGACGTTTTTACGCGCGCATGTGTGATTAAATAAACCTCATGCTGAGTTTTTGCTAAGTACCTGAAATAATTAAGTGGCAACATTGCTTCGCCGCCAAAAATATTAGACGCATGCTCACAAACAATTAATATCTTTAAATTTCGCATAATTGACGACTGTTTTTAAATACTAAAATGTACTAAATGCCCAGTACGCCAAACTCTGCTCTATCCTTAATCACTTCACGCACTAGTCCAACATCAATTTTCTCTGCGTTGGTTGAGTAACCATATACCAACGCCGTATCGCAAAGAATATTAATACTACGTGGAATGCCCTTAGCTGCCTCGCCAATTAAACGCGTTGCGGCGGGCGTAAATAAAAGTGCATCACGCCCTGCTACATGAAGGCGATGATGAATGTATTTATCGGCTTCGAAAGACTCTAAAGGTGGAATAAAAAAGTCCACCGAAACACGTTGGAAAAATTGCTGCAAATCTGGTCTACGGAGTAAATCTCTTAATTGAGGCTGCCCAACCAATATTATTTGCAATAATTGATCTTTATCCGCATTAATATTAGACAGCATGCGAAGTGACTCTAACGCTGCAGGGCTTAAGTTTTGCGCCTCGTCAACAATCAACACTACACGTTTATTTTCGGTGTAACATTTGATTAAAAACTGTTGAAAAGCATCATAAAGCGCTAAATTGGATTTACCTTCATACGGCTGATTAAACGAAAGCATTATCCAGCCGAGTAAGTCATCAATATGCTCGTGAGTGTTGTAAACAATACCGACAGTTAGCTCATCACCTAGATTATTGAGTAAATGACGCACTAACGTTGTTTTACCACAGCCTATTTCGCCGCAAATCACAGAGAAACCTGCACGGTTCTGAACGCCGTATTCAAGCATTGCATATGCCATGCTGTGGCGAAGACTAAAAAATAAAAATTCCGGATCTGGTTGAATTGAAAAAGGTTTTTCTTTTAAACCGTAAAAGCTTTCATACATTTTGTGTTGTCCAGACTATGCGGCTATAAGGTTTTAAGTAAGGCAATGGCATCATCTTTTTCTTTTTGAGAAAGGGGTTGATTCTCAGATAGTTTGATGGATTTTTGTAATGCTTGCTTTGCGGACACAGGGTCATTTTTTGCAATATAAATTTTAGCCAAGTGATATTGAAATATGGCAATTTCAGGTGCTTTCTGAATCGCAGATTCTAATGCTTTCTTCGCAGCATCAAACTCTCCGACTTTGTAACTCGCCCAACCATATGTATCTAAAAATTGTGGTGTTGTACTATTTTTTAAATCTTTTGCTAAAGTATGTGCGCGTGCAAAGCTGGCTTGATCGTTACGATAATCCAGTAAAAGATTTGCTAAATTATTACTTGCAATTTCAAACTCTGGACGCTGTTTTAACATATCTTCATACACTTTAATTGCATCATCAATACGATTAGCACCTACAAGCAATTCAGTTTGAGTTAACATCAAATTAAAGTCATTAGGTAACTCTTTCAATCCCGCTTGAATCGTTTTTTCAGCTTCTGCCAGCTGATTTGCCTGTTGTTGCGCAATTGCTAACTGCTGATAGCCAGTAGGATTTTTCGGATTCGCCTGTACAAAGCTAGAGAGTATTTGTTGTGCTCCCTGTATATTGCCAGAACTTAAATAAATCTGACCCTTAATCAGTTGCGCTTCAGCATTATTAGGATTGTCTTTTAATACGCTATCAATAAATGCAAGCGCTTCTTTCGGCTTACCTGCGCGCATATATGTTCTAACAACAGCAACAATAGGCTGTGTTTCATTTGGCGCGGCATCATGTGCTCGTTTAAATGCACTTAACGCACCTTCTAAATCATTTTGACCAATCGAAATAGCACCTTCAATTTGATCAGCTAATGGATTTTTATCATTCTGGTTTTTTGCTCGGTCTGCAAGCGCTTGAGCACCAGCATAATCTCCACGTGCAATTTTAGCTTGTGCAAGTGAGCGTAGCACAACAGGATTATTAGGATTTGCTGTCAACATATCTTCAAAGACTTTTTCAGCACGCTCTGGTTGTTTGCGGCGCATTAAAAACTGTGCATAAGGAATACCATAGGTGGGCGAAAATTTGCTCGTTTCAAACGCTTTAACATATTGTTCTTCCGCCAGCTGTGGTGATCCAGAATTCTCATGTGCTGATGCCAACATCACCATAGCACCGAAAGCAGTTGGCGAATCGAGTGTTACCGTTCTTAAATCACTAATGGCAGCATCATAATTTTTCGCTTCTAAAGCTATACCTGCTCTTAATGTTAATGCTTGTCCATTACTTTTATCAGCTTTTAAAATAGCATTTAGCATCTTACTTGCTTCTTCTTTTTTGCCAGCTTGAATCAGCTTGTACGCAATCATACTTTGCGCCTTATAGCCATCAGGTGTATTGCCCGCTTTATCTTTGATTTCTCCTAGTAATTTATCTTCTTGTTGCGGCATTTTTTGCAGTTGATATAAATTTACCAAAGCAAAAGCTAGCTCATAATTATTAGGCTCTTTTTTTACAAAATTTTCTAATTCTAAACGCCCTGCATCTGGTCCTTTAGTCGCAATAACGAATCGAACAATATCTAATTTTGGTGCTACATCAGACGACATTTCTGCTATCGCACGTAATTGCTGTTCTGCTTCTGGCTGACGATTATATTTAAGCAAAAATTGAGCATAGCTTTTTCTCACAATGCTTTTATCTGAAAACAAAATAATCATTTTTTGAAAAGATTGATCTGCTTCTTGTACTTTAGATAAATCTTCTAATACTTTGATTCTAATCAATTGCACGGCAAGATTTTTTTCGTTTTTGGATAAAGCCTGATCTAAATACTCCATAGCCTTAAGGTTGTCTTTAGCTGATAATCGCTCAGTCGCCAATAAAATATAAGCATCTTGATTATTAGGATCTTTGCTTAAAGCTAAATTTGCATACTCTAGCGCACCTTTCGTATCGTTCAACTTCAACTGAATAGCTGCACGCAAATTAAGCGCTGACACATTGTTTTTATCGACTTCAAATGCTTTGTTACTTCTTTCAAGCGCAAGATCAACCTTACCTGCAGCTAATAATATTTGCCCCGTTTTAACCAGCGCATCTATATTTGTTGGTTCTCTTTCAAGCACTTGATTCATCAATGCATACGTCGTTTTAAAATCGCCTTTACGCTCTGCGATTAAAGCCAAAGCATAGGTGGCTTTAGGCATTACTTTTTTCATTTGCAATGCATTTTGAAATTCTAGCCTTGCTTTATCAGGATCCTTCTCAAGCAACTCCATACCTTTTAGATAGTATTTCTCTGCTTTTTCTTCAGGCGATGAGCAGCCAGAAACGGTTAAGATCAACCCGAGTGTAATCAGTAAGCTAACTAGTGCATTTTTCATGTTTGAATCTTCTTCAGCAATCTAAATTATGAATATATCTAATGATTTATGTATCAGTTTATCAGTAAAAAATAACAATGGTGCAACAAACACCCATATGGGCTATTTGATTCAATCTTATTATTTTAATCAATCAGTTGAGAAAGTTAATCAATTTTATGTGTTAACTAATTTATTAACGTTAATTTCTAATTACAACTTAATTTACCATCACTTAAAAACCAGAAGTAATTGCGGAATAAGGCGCTGCTAATGGCTCACCCAAAATCAAACCCTGGGTCGGCCAGTAAATACTTTTCCAATAAGATTCAATTAATGTTTCCCCGGCCAAATAATGCGTGAGCAATACAGCTGGATTAGGAAATTTTTGCCAATAATTACAAGGCTCTGAAACTGAGCCAAAAGTACCTGTAGCGCCAGCCTCCAGCCATTTTAAACTAGACATTTGTCCACCATCTACCAGTACGCCACCGCCTGAAGTTAAATGATCAGCCACAGCGCCTGGCATAAAATTAAGCGTTTCTAAGTAAGGTACAGAAACTGCACCTGTAAAATAAAACATCACATCTTTTTTATCTCTGATACTGTCAGCACTTATTGTGCGTATCCACAACTTTTTAGACTCTACTTTCGTTAAGTCCTTTGGAAAAAATGCTTCCCGTGGCTTGCTTCTAGCTTCATCTTTGGTTTTTAAAAAGTATGCGGTTGATTCGTTCAGCTTAAAGCTACTTAACACACCTTTATCAATCATATTTTTTGCAACTTCAATCGAATCAGTCGGCAACAATATGGATAAACGCATGTTGAAATCTTTTTTTGGATTGTGTGTATGACTATTAAAGTATGGATTATCAATACCAACTGCACAGCTATCTTCACATTGCTTGGCTTGGTATCCCAATGTAATCGCAGCAGTAATGGCATTACAATTAACCGCATACGGCCTTGTCCAAGCCAATACAATCACCTCAATATCATCTCCAATATTAGAAAAAATCTTTTCACGAAGCGATTTAAACTGCACTTCGCTTAATGCCGCAACCCCCGTAGGTATATCGACAGTGATGAGATTTTTTTTAGGGATATTTCTCGCATTAATATAATAATCGCCAATAGCAATGCTATTAGCATCATTTACATTCACAATCACCGCGACGTTATTTGCCGTAAAAGTAGAAGTTGAAGTTGAAGGTTCACCAGCTGATACATTAACCGAAAATAACAGACCCAAAATCACCAAAAATCGAATTTCAGACAGCGCGCCAAACTTATTAGCAACTAAATAAAACAGCCGTTTAATCTGTTTTTTAATCAACATTAGCCTGACGATCAGAAGGTAATTGTCGACGCAAAAGCCACTCATTAAAAATCAACTTAGGAAATATAATCGCATCTATAATATAACGCTTAGCCAGTCTTCTGGGCTCAGAAAGCATACGATGCAACCATTCCAAGCCTATTTTCTGCATCCAAACTGGTGCACGCGATTTCTCGCCTGCTATAAAATCAATCGTGGCACCAATACACAAAGCTACTTTTACAGATAGTTCTGTCGAATGTTGAGCAATCCACAACTCCTGTTTTGGCGCGCCTAAACCTAGTAGCAATAAATCCGCACCGCTTGCATTTACGGCTTCACAGATAGCTTTTGATACAACTGGTTTTTTCTCAAAACCAAAATCAGGGCTTAATGTACCAACCACTTTTACCATTGGCCAAGTTGCATGAATAATATCCTTAGCGCGGTCAGCAACTCCTGGCATTGCACCCAATAAAAAAACCGTTAATGATTGATGATTTGCCTGCGCATGTTCAAAAAGTGCTGGCACCAAATCACTACCTGGCACAGTTCCCGGTAATTTCACGCCTAACAAATCAGCCGCCCAAACTACAGGTCTACCATCCGTCACAACCAGTGACGCGTCTTTATAGGCTTTTTGCAAACCAACATCAGTTTGCAGTTTGACGATATGATCGACATTAGGTGTCACAACGAAATGACACTGGTTTTGTGGCTGTGCAATCCAGCTGTTAATTAAACTAACTGTTTCTTGCATATTAAGTGGATCAATATCTGCCCCAAATAAACGCACGCGCTTTTTTGATGATTGAATCATGGTTAACTTAGCTTTTTCATTTTAACCACCGCAGGAACACCTACTGCAATTGCATTATCTGGCACATCAATCAATACAACTGCATTAGCGCCAATACTCACATTGTTACCAATTTTAATGTTGCCAAGCAGTTTAGCACCTGCACCAATATCCACATTATTACCAATTTGGGGGGCGCATGGATCAGTCACACTTTTAAGTCCGACTACCACACCGTTTCTAATTCTGCAGTTATCGCCAAATTTCGCATAACCGCTAACCACAACGCCGCCAAAATGATCAATCAAAAAATTCTCACCAACTTCCACCTCACAAGGCAGTTCTATGCCTGTGATAATTTGTGCAAATTTATACAATAATTTATATAAAAATGAGAAAAATTTGCGCAGGATTGCGTTATTCAAGGTGTAACGCCATCTACCAAACCGATACACCAGCATCACCCAAAACCCCTGTGCTGCCCAGTTACCTTGATAATTCTTTAAATCTTGTTTGATGTGATTAAACATGTGTGAATTGTAGCGCCATTATCTGACAGGGATACTACCTATACGCGTTTTAAATGCACTGATTAATGTAAGTTTGCTACCAACAAAAAAAGGACTATTTTTATGTAGTTTCAATCTGATTAAGTCTTTTATAAGCTGAATGAAATCTGCTAATAAAACTAACATTATATTTAAAACAGCGCTTAAAAATCCGTGATTTTTTCTAAAGTAAAGTAATTCACTTTCTGCTTGAAGCACACTTAATTGCTTGCCACTTGTTGTCACTTTCCCATCAGACTTGGCACTTTCCCCACCAATATGTACAACAGAAGCATCAGCGAAATAAATAACATCCCAGCCCGCTTTTTTTACTGCAAAACAATGGTCAACTTCCTCGCTATATAAAAAATATATTGGATCAAAAAGTCCCACCTGATTAATCACTTCCTTGCGAATCAAGTAATAGCAACCTGGCACCCAATCACAGCTTTCAGTAATTGAAGGATTCCAATCTACATCGTCAACCATCTGTAGTTTTGAAAACCAACGCGTCAAACCCAATCGGAACGCAAATAAATTAAAAGGTGTGGGGAAATAACGACAAGAAGGCTGTTGCTCACCATCACGTCCGACTAGTCGAACACCCAACACGCCGCATCTAGGCTGTGATTCTGCATATTGAATAGTTTTTGCGATGGTGTCAGGCTGTACAAATGCGTCTGTATTCAACAAAAGAATATACTCACCGGTGGCTAAATCTAATACTTGATTATTAGCACGACCAAAGCCCACATTGACAATATTCTCAATCAAGGTAACTTGAGGAAAGGCTTTTTTTATCCTGGCCACAGAATCGTCTTTAGAGGCGTTATCAACTACAAATACTTCTAAGGTGAATTCGCCTTGAGATGCAAATAAAGCGTTAAGTGCTTCAACACTCATTTCTGCGGTGTTATAACTGATTAATATGACTGAAATGACCAAACGATTACACCTTAATTAATACTTATTTGTAACATTACTAATTCGACTGCCAAATAGAACATAGCAATTAGCGTACCACATCTTATTTTTATCAATCAATCTCGCTTAGTGCGAACCCATTCTACTTGGCGATTAACAAAAAATTTAAGATAAAGTGGGATTTTAATGAGCGCATAAATAGGCGCATAACAAAGCTGTTTAAAACTGATGATGCTCCTGCCAAAGAAAAACCAAGCAACCAAAACTGCAATCACTAAGGCGATGAGAACCAAACTGGCACTGATTAATACGATGTTAATGGGGATTATTTGCTGAATAGTCAGAACAGTTAAAAACAAAAAACAACAGATTAAAGCAAGCGCTGCTAATGGCGGCACAATTAAGTCGAAAGCCATTCCTAACATTTGCAAATTTTTAGTTTTGACGGCTTCAATAAATAATGCTGGCGCATCACTTAATATAATCCCTAAATGCCCATGTTCCCAACGGGCTCGCTGACTTTTTTCTGCATCTTGCGCTGTCGGAAAAAAACTCGATACAAGCACTTGTGGGAAAAACAACGGTGCCTTATTTACTCTACACAAATCTATGCCCAACTTCATGTCTTCAGCAATATGACCGCTGGCTAGCTGCGTATGCGCGAGATCATTCCACAAAAACGCCATTCCTGTTCCCATTAACTGACATGGCAGGCCTAAAACTTTAAAACCAAGTGGGCGTACTTGATTTTTAACAACCCAAGCGAACTGAGCAATCTTTGTTTTAAGACTGGAGTTAGACAACGAAGACATTAAATAAAGTGCCTGTATTGGTCTTTGATAAAAATCGCAAGCATTCGCCAGCGCAGGAATAGCATTTTCAGAAACTGTGCAATCTGCATCAATAATAATGACGATTTGTGGCGGATTGTTTTTAAGAGATTGCAAACCAAAATCAAGTGCATAGCTTTTGCCACGTAATTCTTTGTTCTCCCGAACAACAACAATTGCACCTGAGTCGCGCGCCACTTTTTCTGTATCATCCGTACAGTTATCTGCCACCACAATCAGTCGATCTTGAGATTTTAATTGTGGCAATATAGATTGTATCGTTGCCACAATTCCAGTTGACTCATTATGTGCTGGGATGATGATTGCAATCGAATGATGACTGTTTGTCGCCTGAATTGAGTCTTGACGCTTTGACCAAAATAGCGATGCTAAAACCTGCATGAACAACACCAAGACGGGTATCGCTATAACTACAGTGATGATCAGCAATACCGTTTGTAATATAATCATATTGATACTTAAATTATTGCCTAAAATGATTTGCTAGTTTTGCGGCTTCAATATCAATATCATGCCGAGCAATAACGCTAGTGTAAGCAGCTTCACCCATTTTCTGCAACTTTTCTAGTGGTGTCGATAAAGCATGCTGCATGGTTTGAGTTAAATCATCAACATCTCCTGCAACACACAACCAGCCATTTTCAGCATGTTTAATTAATTCAGGAATGCCAGCAATATAAGTTGAAATAACAGGTCGTTTAAGCGACATCGCTTCCATAATAACAACGGGCAAGCCCTCTGCAAAACTTGGCAACACTAACACTTGCGAATCCAATATATACTGTCTAACGGCCTCGCTACTGATCCAGCCAGTGATTGTTATGCGATTTTGCAATGCATATTGTGCAATTAATGCTTTAATCTGTTGCCGCATTTCGCCATCACCTGCTAAAACCAGCTCAAAATCCACATTGGCATCCGCTAATTTTTTTGCGGCCTCTACCAATATAAGCTGGCCTTTTTGCTCACATAAACGTCCAACACAAACAAATTTTGGCTTAATAGGAAACGTGACTGCGTCAATCTTATAAAAGCTTGACTCCAAACCACAATGCACGATTTTTATTTTTTGCCATTGTGAAAAATCAACCCAACGCTGTAACTGACTTTTACCAAACGATGAAATTGCCACTACAAATTTTGCTCGATTAATTTTTTCGTCAATTTTTAAAAATTTCGGCCGATCGAACTCTTCTGGCCCATGCACCGTAAAACTATAGGGCACGTTACTAAGCACACTCATTAACATAGCAACTTCACTAGGATTAGTACCGAAATGTGCGTGAATATGCGTTGCTTTAAATTGTTGGGACCAATTAAAAGCTTGGCAAGCTTCAAACAAATAAATCAAATGATAAATTAAAGCTCTATCTGCTTTAATGCTCATCTTAATGGCTAGTTTTGAGGCTGTAATAAAAGCTATCGGCTTAGTTAACAGTATTTTTAAAGCAGAAAATAACAGAGGAAATACGCCCTCTTTTAAAACATACTGAGTCTTAGCTTGCTCACTGATATCATCGCTATCAATTTGACTTTCATCCCAACCGCGCATTGAAATACGCTGCACTTCAATACCTAAGCGCTCTAATGCTAAAATTTCACGACGGATAAAAGTATGACTAACTTTAGGATATTGATTAAGGATATAAGCAACACGCATAATTTAATTTAACTTAATCAAAAGAAGATGTGATAAACCATACATTTAATATGATTAATTCAATTTTTAATTTTGGCTGGAATACCAGCAGCTGTTTTTCCAGAAGGAACATCAATTAAAACTACCGCATTAGCACCGATTTTTGCGTGTGCGCCTATGTGAATACCCCCCAAAATCTTAGCTCCAGCTCCAATATCAACATGCCCTTCAATAAATGGGTGTTTGGAGCCTTCAACCGTTCCAATTGTAACTTGTTGAAATATAAGACAATTAGGGCCAATTATCGCTTGTGGATGTATCACAACGCCGTTAGGATGAGGCATCAACAGCCCTCCTCCCAATTGACAATTAATTGCAATATCCGTCCCAGTTACAATGCTCCAAAAACGATATCTAAACACAGCTATTTTTCTAAATATGAAAAAAGATGGGCTATGACTATATTTTTGATAAGCTCTAATACTCGCTAAAAGTGACCTAGATGGATCCCAAGACATCAAACTTTTATGTTCTCTAGTCCAATCTGGTTGTATGTCTGAGATTTGATCACTTATACTCAATTATTTTACCTTTTTTATTTGAGAATTTATTAGACCAAAATTTAACTTGGCCTATAACTTCTGCAAACTTACCCATAATCATAAAAAAAGAATATACGAATGCACTTTTATTTAATTGTTTATTTTTAAATGTCAGTCGTAACACTTGTAAGGGATATATACAAAATAACAACAAACCTAGAGTGTAACTCACAGTGAAAGCTGATAATATAAAGAATGGTAGCAAAAGTCCCCAAATCCAAGCACGTCTTGATTCTGCAACCCAGTGACATTCTGGTGCAGCTCCATGCAAATGAGATCCTTCTGCATAAGCATATCCAGTACGCATAGCGCGCTTCCACCATTGGCCAAACTTTGTAATTGCCGCATCGTGTAAAGTCATCTCAGCATCAATTCGCCATATACGATAACCTGCTTTTCTTATCCTAATGCATAGTTCAGGCTCTTCACCCGCAATTAAATGATTGTTGTACCCACCTACTAATTTCATTACATCGGCACGCATTAAAGCATCTCCGCCGCATGCTTTCGCTTCACCGACCGGTGTATTCCACTCTTGATCGCACATTTGATTATAAATAGAATGCTGTGGAAAAAGCTCTCGCCGGCGACCACAAGCCACGGCAACTTCTGGATTACTATACAAAAAATCAACGGCTGTTTTTATCCATTGACTATTCACGATGCAGTCACCATCCACAAATTGCACAAATTTTATTTCTGGGAAAAGTGCAGTAATTGCGTCAAAGCCTGTATTTCTAGCTCTTGCTGCAGTGAAAGACTGTGACATATCTAATGAAACCACATGCGCACCGCGAGTTTTCGCCTCAGCTAATGAATGATCAGTTGATGCCGAATCGACGTAAATCATTTGTGGTGCAAAGTCAGACAATGAGTCTAAACAGCGCACCAAGCGTGAACCCTCATTGCGGCCTATGATGACTATACCAACTGCTGTCTGAATAGTTTGCACAGAGCCTATATTCTTTGTAGATTAATATTGTTTAAGTTTAAAACTTGCGTTGAGGCTTAGACACCGCTCTTAGCACACAAATGTTACTAATTTAAAACCCCAACTTATCCCGCACTCTTGTGAAAATTCTAAAAAAAATTGGTGGTGTTAAATCTTTTAGATAGTTATCGATTGTTGAACGTCTGATTTCTCTTCTAGTCGCGGCATCTTCATTTGCCCTAGCTTTATACATTGTAGAATGAGAAACTGATTCATCATAAATACGTTTGGAAGCAGTGTAATAATAAAGCGCTAATGATCTGCGTTTAACGTTTTCCGGTGTAGCTAACGGATCAGGATGCCCATGAAAACTGTCGGCATCTGTGTTAAATATCACACAACGGTTGTAAATTGGCGCAATACTATGCACTTTATTCTGCATGCTCTTGTCCCACAACTCTAGTTTTCCACCGAAATCCTCATTCCACTCTTTATTTAAATAAATAATTACATTTATTCGTCTATTTAAATGTAGCTGCTCATTCACTCTAAAGTCGGCATGTATGCCTAATTTTCCGCCAGTGGAAGTTTCGTGGAATCCACCACCTGTGAAATGCGGATCGGGGATTAAAGATTGAATGGTTGTAAGTGACTCCAAAAATTGTACCATTGGTAAAGAATTAAAAAAGCCGAATACTTCACGACAAAACCCATTGCAATCCGCTGGCGCTACTTGTCTTTTGTGTAACCCTGCATAGCCCATTTCAAACACTACATCGTTTGCGAGTTTTTCCTTAGGAAAATTTTCAAGAATCTTATCTATCAATGCTTCAGGTAGAAAGTTATCAATCACAATATGCGGAAACGGCTCTGCAAAGCAGTAATCACCGCTTAAATTTTCCCCATACTTTTGAGCTTCTTTAACGTCTAATTGCACGCCGTCACTCATCGTAATTGGCATTGTTGCTTGCTGAAACATACTAAAGTCCTGAAAATTGAATCAAAAATAGATGTTAATACAATTTATAACATTCACGATAGACTAGCAATAGCCCATTAAGTTGTTACTGAGTCAAAACATAGAAGAAAGCTTAGTTGATTAAATCTAATTACTTTAAAAAACACCGTTGATAAATTAAAAAGTTATTTAATAGATTAAGCTGCCCCAATAGTTAGAAGACTCAGTAGTAATAAGCTTTTGATTCCATTTCGGCTTTATTTAAGACGACGCCTAATAGGTTGTTTTTTGGCAGGTGATGTAAGGTCTCTTCAATTTCAGATTGTGTAGACATGCCATTGGCTATTACCAACAATATGCAGTCCACCTGTGGTAGCAACACCATCGCATCATCAGAGTTCAGTACAGGCGGGCAATCAAAAATAACTATTCTTGATTCATAACGATCCCTTAACTCGGCTATAAGGTTAGTCACTTTTCTTGATGAAAGCATCTCAGCTGATTTTGAAACTGGTTTCATTGTTGGAACCACAACCAAGCGATCAATACCAGGATTAATCATAATATCTTTAAGTAGCGCTTTATCTTGTAGATAATCGTTCATTGATTTTTCTGTATGTATACCCAAGTAGGTTGCTACTTTGGGTCTACGCAAATCAAAATCTACCAAAATTGCAGTTTTTTGTGGCTGATGTGCGATGCTAATTGCCAAATTAATCGAAATTAATGTTTTGCCGGATTGTGGTGTTGGAGAAACAACAGCAATCGTTCGCCAATTATTCTCTTCCATTTTTTGTAGAATTTGCGTTCTTAAAGAATCGAAGCTATAACTGTTTACATCGCTTTTAGTGTGTGCAACGATTCTGTTCTTTTCTAAATGTGTGCTATCTAACTTGATAATCGGCGTATTTAAATAGGCAATCATACCTAGTTCATTTTCGGTGTTCGGAAAGCCTTTAATAGTTTGTTGCGTGACAACTTCCGATTGAGCAACTCGAGCATTTACTCTATTCCCGACATTTTCTACTTTTGCTTTAGCAAGTGCGTCTTTAATTTTTTCCATAACAATCTCTATGCGAATCTAGCCATTAACTTAACTATTAACAAATCAAGCGGCATAAAAACAAAATGAATAATTAATAGTGAGACTATGATAGTAGCCAATATTGATACCAATATATATTTATTAAAGTTTTTTCTACGCTTTAATTCGTTATTTGTTGAAATGTAAGGAATAATCACTAAAGGTCTCATGTTGATCAGTGAGGTTAAAGCTTCCACTCCACGTACTCTTCTATCTAATGACTCAAGCAACAGCGCTAAAGCGAGCGCGCCTACCAATCCGCCACCAAAGCCTAATGCAATTATTTTTTTTCTATTTGGCTTAATCGGTTTGTCAGGAAAAATAGGCGGCTCCAACATTGAAAAGCGCTCAGCCTTATTTTCTTGCTCTAAATTTTCTGCAATTTTTGCATTAATTTGTTTAGATTTGACCTCTTCGTACTTAGTTTTAGCATTCTCATAATCTCTCATTAAAGTAAATAAACCCCTCTCTACTTGAGGGCTTAATGTTACTTGAGCTTGCAGCTGATCCACTTTGCTTTCAAGGGATTTTCTTTGTTGCGCCAAGGAATTTAGTCTAACCTTTGCCGCTTCGATTTGCGCTTGAACCTTAGCCGTAACTAAATCAGATGCAATATCGCTTTTAACAGGTTTTGCATCGACTTTTGTTTCTGTGGAGTTTTCTAAAGCTTCAATTTTTCTTTTAAGCGCACGAATGGTTGGATGTGTTTCTTTATACAAACCTAATGAACGTTCAAGTTCAGCTTTTGATTTTTCTAACTCTGATGTAGGACTAATCACTTCACCATTTGCATTGGTCTTTATATTCGCCTTGGCTGAAGCCAGCTCAACATCCAAATACCTTAATTCTTCCTGCGTTGATTTGTAGTCACGATCAACCTCTTTTATATCTGACTCTGCTCGCTGCAACAAAGTCATGTGCATTTCCATGTGCTCTGGCAATGAGTTTGAATGCTCTTGCTTATAAGTAGCAACTCTATTTTCTACACCTTCCAATTCTTTTCTTAAACTCTCTACCTCTTGTGTCAGAAATTCTGTTGTTTCAGTTGCGCGCGCAGTCCGTGCTTTTACATTCTCATCTAAAAATAACGTGACTATTTCATTAGCGACTTTATGTGCAACTTCAGGCCTTTCATATTCAAAGCCCACTTTAAATGCAATCGTCGCCCGGCCACCACCACTGCGCTCAACATCCGCATTGACCAAAACAACTGAAATGCTTTCACGCATACCATCAATTAATGTTGAGGTAGTTTCTGAGTCAATCTTTTTAGGATATAAATTATATTTTTGGATAATGCGATACAAATTATCTCTGGTCATCACCCTTTGCTTAATAACCTCAATACGTTCACCTGCATAGCTTGTAACAGTTGCTTTAACTACGTCATCAGGGATTTGTTGCGATTCAATTAAAATAGTGCCGGTTGACTGATAAGTTGGCGGAAAAAACACCGCTACAGAAACTGCCGCCATTAAAATCAAGATGAAAACCACTAGCATTTGTAGCCATCTACGTTTCAAAATAGATAGATAATCGCCAAGGGTTAGTTCGTATTCATTCGCCATATCGTATTGGGTTTCTTAAAACTCTGGTGTACTGTAAGTAAATGTGAGTCCGACCACATTTCCGTTAACATCTTGATTGAAATTTTTCTGATTTCTACTTTCGACTGAAAATCGCATTTGCCACATTTCAGTCAACTCTTTAGTGTACCAAGCTGAAATTTGTGTCGATTTAGAATCAAAATCTGATTTATTTTTGTTGATGTTATAGCCAGCACCCAGACTGCTTTTTTCCGTAAGTAAGTAGTCATATGCCAAATTAAATTGATCTGACTCAACAAAACCTCCCACTCCACTAGGGGATACTGAGCGAGATAGTACGCCTTTTAAATTTGCTCTCTCTGCTTTGTAAAGTAATGCAAAATTACCGATACTGCCGGATCCCGACGCGGCCCCTAATACTGTATTTGCGTTCTGACTTGCAGAGTCCACCTTATTAACACCAATGCTAGGAACAAACGTCCATTTTGGACTTAAATAAATTGTTGCGCCAATAGATATGTTTTTAGATTTACTACTACCGCCATTACCAACATTATTATTAATAAAAAAACCATTACCATTATTAATAAGTAATCCGTTCCCCGTTATTACACCGTCAGATTTGAAATCTGTATACCCGACTTGGACAAAAGGACTTACTCTTTCATTAAACTCATAAGTGAACGAAGAATTGATGCTCTTTGAAACTGAGTCGGAAAACTGTGAAGAGTCGTAAGTAGTTTTTTTGTATTCTGTACCTAATGAATAATTCAATCGTTCTGTAATTGCACGCGTCCAACTAGCGTTAACTGATCTTGTCACTGCACTACCATCAATATCTACAAAACCATTTTGATTAAACTCACTAAAGCGAGAACTTCTTTTGTCATAACGTGCAGCAATTAAAAACCGTCCTTTTTCATACTCGCGCTGCCAACCAACATCAAGACTCGGATCTTCTCGATCTTGTACAATTCTTTTGTCTGAATTACGCTGTATAGCCAAAGCACCATTGGCATACCATCTATTCTGATCTTCCACCGCAGCAACTGTGTATCTAGGCGTGATTGTATAACGCCAAATAGACTGTTTATCTTCCCTCAAAAGAGGATTGGTGTCATATTGGGTGTCAAAAGAGGAAGACGCCTGTTGCAAAACGATAACCGCTCCAGCAGATGAAGAAAACATCACCATGCTCGCAAGTAAAAATTTAATATTTAATTTACTAATCAATTTTATACATTCTTAGAGCTATTCGTATATTTTGCATAAAGCTATGCATGTAGCGGCTGACAATAGTTTTGAGAGTTCGAGTTTAAGGGACTAATATTGTATCGCCTGTTTTTAACAGAATGTTTGAATCCAAATTTTTTCCATTAATCAAATCATCATAATCGACAGAAATAGTGTTTTGAACTCCCTTAGTAGTACGCAATACTTTTAAATCATCAGAATCGGCAAATTTATCTAAGCCACCAGCCTGACTGAGTGCTTGCATAACTGTCATGGGACTAATTAATAAGATCGGGCCTGGCTTAAGCACTTTACCAATCACATAAACTCGGTTGCCTTCGATACTTGATATCACAACAGTCACCTGTGGATCAGGTAAATAAGTTTTCAGCTTCTCAGTAATGCGCTTTTCAACTTCTGTTGTTGTTGCATTTGAAACATCTACACGACCAGCTAATGGAAATGTGATACTACCGTCTGGCAATACTTTAACTTCTTTTTTTAGCGTCTCTTCGCCCCAAACCGATACATCCAATACATCACCTTCGCGCAACGTATAAGACTCTGGAAGCTCAACACTGAATGCAATATTCGCGTATAAAAGTCCAGCTAATAAAACTGAAAAATAATGCTTGATGTTCATGTGTTACTCCCCGTAAAACAGATGATATTAGATGAAACAATAATATATAAAAAGGGCTTGTCGCCCTTTCTATTGTAAAAAGTACGTAATTAAAGTGATTTATATCATATTTTTGCTAAATGTATCATTTAATACAAAAAATATCGTTAAATTTAATCAAATTCAATACTTAATCTTATATTTTTAAACTAATTACTCAATAGCCCAACTGGGTAACAGCAAAATAATCAACGACAAATTATTAATAAGCACCTTTGCCCGTAAAAGCAGTTACTGTACGCATCAAAATAGACAAATCTAACCAGATCGACCAGTTATTAATATACTCAATATCTGATTCGATACGTTTGGTCATTTGGTCTATTTCTTTTGTTTCTCCCCTATAACCTCTTACCTGAGCTAAACCTGTGATACCAGGCTTAATGTTGTGTCGTGCGTAATAATCACTGATGCGTCGAGAGTAAACTTCATCATGCTGTACAGCATGCGGCCTTGGTCCAACCAATGACATATCGCCTTTAAGCACATTAAATACTTGCGGCAACTCATCTAAGCTAGTTTTACGTATAAAAGCCCCTACCTTAGTAATACGTGAGTCATTTTTTTTAGCTTGCTCAAGTGGCTGATTATTCGCCACTTGTTGGTTTACGCGCATGCTACGAAATTTCCAAATACTAAACGTTTTGCCATTCCAACCAGTTCTATCTTGCCTAAAGAAGACAGGTCCAGGACTATCGAGTTTAACTACAATTGCCACAACGATTAGCACTGGCGTGATTAGTAATAAAATTAAGAATGAAAGTACTTTGTCTTCAATCGCTTTACCCAGCTTACTCACACCAGTTAATGGTGTTTCAGAAAGGGTTAATACAGGTATACCTGCAATTTCTTTCACACTGTGATTAATAAGTCTAAGTGAAAAAATATCCGGAATCCAATGAATAGTTACATGCTTATCAAGTAAAACAAAATACAGCTCTTCTAAAACTCTAGATGACTCTAATGGCGTCACTATATAGATAGTATTAATGTCATGTTCATCAATCAAATCAGGCAGTTCAGCCACTTTACCTAGATGAATAGTACGGCTTGTTGGATAATCATTAAGTTCTGATTTTTGCGCTTTACGCTTACGCTTTATTTCTTCTTCGATCGAGACATTTCCAATCACACGCTCATTTAACCAAGGATTTGAAGTTATTTTATGCTCTAAATAGTTTGCTAATTGACCTTGTCCGACAATAATGACGTTATCTGTCACATGAGAATGTTTATTGATACGGCGGTTAACGATTCTAATGAAAAAATGAATGATACTCTGCGCAATAAAGCCTACTAAAAATAACTCCGTAATGAAAACACGGGAATAAACATGACTTTGTTTGGTTAAAAAACCTAATACAAATAGTGCTAAGAAACTAATAGACCAGGCATTGAATAAACTAAATAATTTGGCTACAAAACTCGAACTGGTGCGATAAATTGCAAACCGATCGTACATTACAGAAACCAAGCCGAGCAAGACTAGTAATAAAATGATGTAATCCTGCGTAAGATATCCAACATTGAGTTGAATAAAAAACCATGCCACACCTAATATGGCAACACCATCTAATAATGGCTGCAATATATTAATGAGGCTTCGTCTGCGCTGCAGCACAGATCTGGATTTAGATCGAATAACCATAATACTAAATGAGAACCTAAGCTAACTTATGCGGCGTGTATTTAGCAACAGCCTGCGCCCTGCAAGATACATCTAATTTTTGAAAAATACGCTTCAAGTGATTTTTAACAGTATTGGGACTAATCGTCAAAATCATGCCGATTTCAAAATTAGTTTTACCTGTTTTAACCCAATGTAAAATTTCATGCTCACGCTCACTCAAACCACCCAAATTCAACTCTTCAATCAACTCTTCTTCTGTCACTGGTGTTTCCATATATTCAACACGTCGTAAGGCAGAATCGACATGTGGCATCAATAGACCCAAAACTGAATGTTGCACTTGAAATTCACGCGACTTGTCGAAAAACACATAGATGCAATCATTTTTTCCGCGTGTATCGCGCACACCATAAACTAACAAAGAGTTCATTCCAACCAACTTACGCGTAAAAGGCGTTGGCGACTGCGCATTGATACCGGCAGCATCAAAAAAGTTGATCCGAAACCATCTTTCGCCATTATCTAACCAGCGTTGATGCAAATTTGACATCAAATAAGCAAATACACCCGGCGCATCAATTAGTTTTTGTGTACGAATATCATCGATATTCGATGACACATCAAAGTTAAGATCACCTGTCGCAAAATCACCCCAAGCAGCCACTAAAATATCATGCGGTAATACCTCATTCACACTGCCTTGTAACCAATTAAAAAAATCAACGTGCTTTTGAACAGAAAATGATTTTTGAATCACTCTAAAAACCTGTTCCCAATTTTGGTTTGTTGTATTATTTTCCATCACTGCATGCCTCTCACGATTCATATCGATTAGATGAGGATACAATTGCATTTTTAATACCAACTTTCTAATTTGTTTTATTATTGATTAAAATCAATTGGTTATGATATTTATCATGGTAAAAAATATCAGTATTATGATAATGCATCATCAGTGATGTCATCTGTTCGACACTATGCAGTTTTAATACTGTACAACAAATTATTAACGTCTCTTAATAATTAATAATTTTTAACAATAATCGTTTTATTATAAAGCGTAAATAGCAGGCAAATTTCGCCACCATCCATATACATCCATACCACATCCAAACACATAGCGATTTGGTACGATTAGCCCTACATAATCCGCGCTAATTGGCTTAGTCGTTTCAAGTTTTTTTTCGACTAAAACAGCTACTTTAATTTCGGCTGCGCCTAATAATTTGCATTCATCCACTATGTTTTTTAAAGTGATACCTTCGTCCAAAATATCATCTAATATTAATACTTTTCTAGCGTTAATATTTTTTTTAGGCTTTACCAGCCATTCCACTGCGCTGCCCTCAATACCGTGATAGCGAGTGGCGTGCAAATAATCAAATTCCAGCAAAAATTGTAATTGTGGTAACAATTGCCCAGTAAAAAAAACGCCGCCGCCCATTACACACAGCACCACCGGCGACTCATTCGCATAATAGGTATTAAGCTGCTTGGCTACTGACGAAATAGCTTGGCTGACAGTGTGCTCATCATAAATTAGCTCAGCATTTTGAATATAGCGTTGCGGATCATCAGTGCTCATCAGCTTAGCAATGTCTTTACTTAATAGTCTTTAAGTACTCAGCGAAATCTTTTGCAATTTCTGGGTGTTGAAGTGCTAACTCCACATTCGCCTTCATAAAGCCGAGTTTACTACCACAATCAAATCGCTTGCCTGCGAATCGATAAGCAAAAATAGGTTCTAATTGCATAAGGTCTGAAATACCATCCGTCAGCTGAATTTCTCCGCCTTTACCAGGCTTAACCTTCTCTAAACAATCAAATATTTTAGGCGTTAAAATATAGCGCCCTACTACTGCCAAATTTGAAGGTGCGTCTGCTGGCTTGGGTTTTTCAACAATGCTTTTTAATTGTAGTAAATTTTCAGCCACATTAAATGCATCCACAATACCGTAACTGGCTGTTTCTGATGGCAACACATCCTCAACACCCAATACTGACGCCTTCTTGCTCGCATAAACTGCCGCCATTTGTGCAGTAGCACCAATTGGCGCATCAATCAAATCATCTGCCAAAATTACACTGAAAGGATTATCTCCCACCACTGGTTTAGCGCAAAGCACAGCGTGGCCAAGCCCAAGCGCTTTAGGCTGACGAATAAAAATACAAGAGACATGTGACGGTAAAATAGCTTTTAACACTTCTAACATCGCTTTTTTACCACTAGCCTCCAGCGATGCTTCTAATTCACTGGCATTATCAAAATGATCCTCAATGGATCGTTTATTTCGCCCGGTAATAAAAATAAGCTCTGTGGCGCCTGCGGCTATTGCTTCTTCAGCGGCGTATTGAATCAGTGGCTTATCAACTATTGGTAACATTTCTTTTGGACTGGCTTTAGTCGCTGGTAAAAAACGTGTACCTAATCCTGCAACAGGGAAAACTGCTTTTGTAATGGTAGTCATATTAATTATCTTTCAGTGCAATGTAATTTGTTCAGTCACTATTTCAGTATGCGTAACGCTTTGTAGCTGCGGACTATATTCTTCTACCCAAAATTTTAACTCATTCTTAATCAATTCTTCATTTAACCCTTGAGAATGTTCTATCCATTTCAATAGTTTTTTAACCCAAACTTTATCAACAGGCCTGGCTAACGCTATGCGTAATTTTTCATGCGGCGTGCTAATCGTATGCTCGTCATCTGCAAGCAACTCCTCATAAAGCTTCTCACCCGGACGCAAGCCAACATACTCAATTTTAATATCCTCTACTTGCAAGCCAGAAAGCCGAATCATATCGGCGGCCAATGCAGCGATTTTAACTGGCTCGCCCATATCCAGCACAAAAATCTCGCCGCCGTTACCCATTAACCCTGCTTGCATCACCAACTGCGCAGCTTCGGGAATAGACATAAAATAACGTGTGATTTCAGGATGTGTAATGGTAATTGGCCCGCCTTTAGCAATCTGCTTTCTAAATTTGGGTATTACACTGCCGCTGCTACCTAAAACATTACCAAAGCGCACGATTACGAATCGCGTGCTATCACCAAAATCCAATTCATGTCCTTGTAAACCCTGACAGACCATTTCACCAAGCCGTTTGCTAGCGCCCATCACATTGGTTGGGTTAACCGCTTTATCGGTTGAAATTAAAACGAATTTTGCCACCTTATTATCCATACAAGCTTTGGCCAGCGTATGGGTGCCAATCACATTATTGGCTAATGCTTCCCAAACATTACCATTTTCCATCAGCGGCACATGCTTGTACGCTGCTGCATGAAACACAACAGAAGGTTGAAACTGTCTCAGTAACTCTGTTACGCGATAAGTACTTTTAACATCACCAGTTTTATACACCAAATTAATCGTTAACCCTTGTCGACTGAATTCTTGCTCAATGTTATACAGTGCATACTCAGAAATATCTAAACAAACCAATGTGTTAGGTTTATATTTAATAATTTGCCGACACAACTCTGAGCCTATCGATCCGCCTGCGCCAGTCACCATCACTGTGTGATTTTCAATCAAATGCTGCAAACCAGTATTGTCTAATTTAACCGCATCTCGTCCCAGTAAATCTTCTACATCCACTTTTCTAATTTGCGAAATATTCACTTTTCCACTCATTAAATCGTCAAAAGCAGGTACTGTTAATACCGCTATCCCTGCTTCATTCGCTAATTGAACCGCATGTTTTCTGGCGCTATGTGATGCAGACGGCATAACAACAATAGCGTGCTTTGCCCCTAAAGAATCGGCATAATGTGCTAATCGATTCAGTCCGCCCAGCACTTTTACACCTTGCAATTGGCGGCCATGCATCGCGCTATTATCATCCAACAATCCAACTACGCGCCATTCTGTACTTCTGGCTAAATCTTTTACCAACGCAATTGCCGCTTCGCCTGCACCTAGCAGCAATACTGGCTCACCTCGCATATGCGTGTGCCCATACAACGCATAATCTTTCCAAGCTCTGTATACAAAGCGACTACCGCCAACCATTAAAATCAATAGAATTGGGTCAAGAATCAGAACGGATCTCGGTACGAAATTACTCGGTTTAAACATAAACAGCAATGTCACCACCAGCAATGCAGCAGCTAAAACCGCTTTTAGAACACGTTGTAAATCCGGCAAACTGGCAAAGCGCCATACGCCTTTGTAAAGGCCAAACTGTACAAAGAAAACCACTTGTAGCGGCACGGCCCACAACATCACCTGCGTAAGCGAAAGTATAAACTCTGGTGGAATATTGAAGTTAAACCGAAGCAGATAAGCCAGTATCCACGCAAAGCTGACCGCAAGTAAATCGTGGATAAATGCTGACGCTATTCGCCAATTAAATAATCTTTTAACCATGTTTTAATTTATTCGTATTTTAGTTTGGTAAAAATAGCTTAGTAATAAGTACATTTTACCTAATTATTCACTTTTTTAGGCTTAAGCGCTTTTTTGAGTTTGCACCCAACATTTATCAATCCATCGCATGATGATTAAATAAGCAATTACCCAAAAAAACAGTGCTAATAAGATGTAAATAATAGACTGCTTCAGCAATAGAATAGCCGTAACGGCAATACTTAACATTAAAAAATACTCAACTATTGCCGTTTTCTTGTGCCCCAAACCCATTTGCACCAAGCGCTGATAATAATGGCTACGATGCGCCTGCCAAATCTTCTCACCAGCCATCTGCCGTTTAATCAGCGTTACCGTCGCATCCATTATAAATGGAGAAAATACCAATATTGGAAACCATACAGGCCACAAAGCATTAAAATAACCATACACGCCAATGGATCCAGCAAGGAATCCTAACGGTATGGAGCCAGAGTCGCCCATAAATATCTTTGCAGGATGAAAATTAAAAAGCAGAAACGCAAAACAGGCGGCAACAATGACACCGTTCATTAAAGCCAGATGCATATCGCCCATCAAATATGCAGCAATCGCATAAGTGGCAAAGCCAAATAAACCCATTCCACCAGCTAAGCCATCAGAGCCATCCATAAAATTAAATAAATTGGTCATCCATGTGATGAGCAATGTCAGCAATATGATTAACCACAATGCCTGATGTGGCAAAATCACCAACAAAAACACAGCACTTGCTGTGAGCTGAATCAGTAATCGCCATTTAACCGATAGTTGATAAATATCATCCGTTAATGAAGTTAACATCAAAATGAAAGGAAATAATACCCAATACCAATTAGTCGCGCTTACTGACCAGGCACTCGCTAACCACGAAATCAATATACCGGCCATAATCGCCAGCCCACCAATACGTGGCGTTAACTTGGTATGTAACGAACGTTGATTGGGTTCATCTAATGCAATATTGGCGATGCGTGTTTTTAATATTAAAATCACCGCAAAAAAAGTGATTAAAAATGATAGAAACAAATATTGCATATTAAGAACGTTCATTTTTTAGTGATTGACGATACCAATTAGCCGTCACTTTCAAACCTTCTGCCATTGTAAAAGGTGGCTTCCAGCCAAGCTCTTGACGAATTTTTGAACTATCAATGGCCAAAGACTGCGTTAGTCTATCAACGCTGGCAGCTTTACCAACCAACTTTGCAAAAAAACGCATGATGGATATTGGGAAACGGAAAAGATAACTTGGTTTATTTAATGCAACAGCTATTTTCTTGATTAATTGCGGCATTGAGACATCCTCCCCATCACTCACCAAATATGTCTGCCCTGCGGCTTTTGAATGAGTAGCGCAAGTAATAATCGCATCTACAAAATTACTCACATAAATAAAGCTGCGTTTATTATTAATATTCGCCAATGGTAAAGGTAGCTTTCTATTGAGCAACTTCAACAACGCTGCGAAATTCGCTTTAACCCCTGTCCCATAAATTAATGGTGGCCGCAAAATTACTACTTGCATCCCCGTTTTTTTTTCTATTTGTCTCAATGCTTTTTCAGCTTCATATTTTGAAACGGCATATGGATCTTGCGGGTTTGGCAAATCATTTTCAGTAAATGGCTGCATTTCAGTAAGCTCGCCATTCACCTTAATAGAGCTTACAAATACAAATCTTTTAACACCAGCCTTTACAGCCGCTTTAGCCAAATTAACAGTGCCATGCAAATTAACGGCTAAGAAAGCTTCTAAAGGATTGATTGCGTTATCCTGCATCACATGCACGCGAGCAGCTAAATGGATTACAACATCACAACCTGACAATGCACTCTGCCAAGCATCTTTTGCAGCAAAATCAGGAATAAAAAAGCTGTTCATATTTGAATCAGTTTGTTGACGTGTTACTTGCAACACTTGAATATTCTGATCTTTTAAAGTTGGAATGAGTGATTGTCCAATAAATCCCGATGCACCAGTTACTAAAATTTTCATCATTAACAAATCAAAATACAAAACTTGCAATTAAAACAAACAAAACAAACCGATCTAAAGCAAATCTTCTTGCTTGCGGCACATATAGGAGTAGTTTAATTTGGGAAATAAAGCTTTTTTGATTTAACAATTTATTTAGTTTTTTTAAACCTGCGTTGTCTGAAATTAATGCCACCACTGCCGCAACTTTAATCACTTCTGCACGATACCAACCTTGCTTGAGTTTTTTCAGTCTGGCAAGTTTTGCCTTTAATCCAATATTAGCACCCACAACATTATTGGAGTGTTGTCGATATAACATTGAAGGCGTGGAATCAATTATCCACTTATGTCCATGCGCCCTACATATCGCGTAGGTGAGCCAATCGTGTAATATAACCTGCCGTGCAGGGCTTTGCGCGTCCATCAATTGTTCGCGCACTTTGTTAATTAACCAAGGTGTCATTAAAAACGTACATCCTGGTCCTGCTGACTCAAACAAAAAATCCCATTTTTTTTGAGGTTGCGATTTAATAATTTCTTTATTTTCACCATTTGACCAAAAAGCCATTACATTTGAAGAAACCCCGTCCGCTTGATTATATTTCGCCAATTGAATATGATTTATTAGCTTATCTTGTCCCCAAATATCATCTTGGTCAGCAAAAGCGATGTAATCATAGCCATCAATTTTTGCATCCAAAATCAATCTATAAAAATTTTTCCCTGCTGACCCCAATATTGTAACTGATGGTAATACTTCAAATCTTTCGTCACTTAATTTACTCAAAACATTGGGGGTGTCATCGCTAGATTGGTCATCAGAAATAACGATGTGAACAGCAACTTTTTGTTGATTTAAAATACTATCAAGCTGTGCTGGCAAATAATTGGCACCATTAAAAGTTGCCAAAAGTACCAATACTTTAGGGTGCGGGTATTGATCCATCAAATTAAAATAACTTTGATTTTGCGTTAAGTGTTACCTCACGAAAAGCTACCCAAAGCCTACCGAATTCGCCATTACTAACGCGCCCTAGTGCTAATAATGCATATCCCCAAAAACATGCAATCCACTTGGGAAACTTTAATATAGGCATACAACATATCCAAAATAATATTTCATGCTTATATAACTGGTGCAAAGCAATAAAAGAAGCCTCAGTACCGACTTTTTTTTGCGTTTTTCTTAAATTAATAAGATGGATTGGTAAAAAATACCATAATAATTTTCTGTTAATACGATTAATAGTTGCTTTATCAAGCCCTTTAAGCATAAGGTATTGCAATGCATTATTGAATTCAATGGTAAAAATATTGATTACGTTGTAATCTCTACTCTCAATGCGTTTAGCAGCTACCAAGTATTCATTCACGTACAAAGTATTAGAGTTTCTACTAATCGCTTCATAAAATAAGTAGGTCTGTACTAATGCAGTTCCTACAAATTGATTAGCATCAATACCCATCATGCTATTTCGATTGATAACTAATGATGATATAAATGCGGCATTAGTAGCACATTTTTCTACAAAAGCATTATTACTTTCAAATGCTAATGGCTTTACAACTGATTGCTTAGGTTTTTCTTTTTTAAAATTATTATTGTACCCATAAGCACTAATAAAAACAGCACCGTAATTACCTGCTGAAAGTAAATCCGTTAATTTGCGTAACGCACCTTCCAAAACAACATCATCATCACCTAAAATAAGCACATAACGCCCTTTTGCAAAGTTAAAGCATTGAGCAATGTTTCTATCAGATCCTATGTTTTCGGCATTGCGCACATAGTTCAGAGATAAGCCGCTATCAAGATATGTCTGCACTACCTCGGCGGTATTATCAGGTGATGCATTATCATAAACAGTGACATCAACATTATTGCCGACTGCTATAACTTGAGGCAGTAATTCATCTAGACATAACTTAAGCCAATTGGCGCGGTTATAAGTAGGTATAGCAATGGAAAGAATGATTTCATTCATCATTTAGACTTCAATTAATTATGCCAAAGCTTACGCGAACGGTTCCATAGCCATAATGCGCTTGGCAATCCATACACCAAATTAATCAGCATTAAAGATATCACCATTCCCGTACTTGCATATAAGCGGCCAAAAAACCACATTGATAAAGCAGTTAACACTGCACCAATTAATGACAAAACCATAAATGGCTCACGTTTATGCATGCGAAGATAATGAGCTAAAGCACCAATAGCGTGTGATAAAAAAAATGCAACGAATAAATAAATCATATCGACTAGTGGTAATAAGCGATGGATTAGCGGGTGGGCTGAAAATACATATAACAAAACACTCAATACAATCACTCCTATTAAGCTTACCATAGTTGACTGCCAAAACACTCTGGCATACAGTGCATCTAAAGCAGGCCAATTTTTGTTTGATACTAACTTCACCATTGCTGGAGAATTTGCTTGCAGCCAGATGAGTGGAATGATGGTTATAACGTTTGCTACGACCAAACTCATGCCCATTTGCCCAGCAATTGCAGGGCCATGAAAGTAAAATAAAATAGGTGTAAAAAGCTGAAATATAAAGTAGCCTGATACCCAGCTAACGGCTATACGCCATTGCATTGGCCAAACTTCTTTTCCCCAAGAAAAAGCAGACTTATTATGACTGCTCTTCTTAAACACAGCTTCGACCAATAAAATACGATAGTTGCGTACCATCCAAGTTAAACTAAATAGCACGTTAACTAGGAATGTAACTGCCGCTGCATACAGACCTAATCCACCATATATTGCAGCCCACGTCAGTAAACTTGCAAAAAAACCTTGAACAAGTCGTAGTCGATTAATTTGTGCAACTTGTCCACTGCCTTCAATCGCAGCCAAAATGGGAATAATTGGCAAATACATTGCGGCCGCAAACACCAAGAGTATCCAAGGTAAATGCCAAGAAACTTGTAAACTAACAACCTCGTGTTTACCAAAAAAATATAACCCAAATGGCAATACAAACAACAATATTAATATGGCTACGGCAAGATACCATCTGACAGCATGTTTTATAATCGCATGCATGCGGTCTTTTGCGTGTTTAGCGCCCAAAATATCACCGGACTTTCCCCAGGAAAGTAGTGTAAATTCATGGCTAGCAAATTGATTAATAACGAATGCCAAGCCCAATTCAAATAAAACTTGCAAAGCAAGCACACTGCTAAACGTATAAAAAAAACCCTGCTCTGCCACATTAAAATAACTAGCAACTAATAGCAAAGTAACTGGGCCAGCAACAATTTGCCAACTTCTCGCTAATAAAGAAAATCCTACCGCTTGGTTAATGCCTACCAAACGAGTAATCTGATTCATTATTTTATACATCGATACTACAATTGCTCAATAAACTAAATTCTGGATTTATCAACACGCAAACCTTTATCAGTACGTCCGGAAACACGAAAAGCGAATTTCCTCGCCCATTTCGCAATGAACGTTGGCATCATTAAATAGCAACTCGTGATAATTAATAATCGACAACGCCACCCTTTTCCATAAGCCAACATATTAAGTAAATATGGCATTTGATTCACTTCTAAGGCCTTAAAATTAAGAACCACTATTAAAAGCCATAAAAATTCATTTCTTATTTTTGATCCATCACGCGTTATATAAACAAATATGTCATTTATAAAGCATTCTCGCAGATCTTTATCTTTAATAAATCGGCTTGTCCTAAACCATCCGTTATACCATTCCAAATCACCCGCAAAATATCCTGGTACCGTACTAGGTGTATGCAACACGATGTCTTTGCTTAATGAGTAAACCTGAAGTGGCTGGCTGGTCAGCACCCGTAAAATTGAAATCAGCTGAGGATAAGAATCTCCAATTGCCATGTAGGCATAAGGCAAGCTTTTTGTAATGATTGACCGCCGAACAATCGTTGCAGAAATCATACTCACACTTGCAAAAAAAAGCTGATCATTTTTTACTAACTGAATTGCTTCTGTATACTTACCGCGGCTTTTTGGCGACACAAGCCAACCCAATCTAATAATATCAGCTTGCGCTTTTTGTAAAACAGCTTTTAATTCATTTATATTTTCTAAAAACCATTCATCATCGTCACCAATTATCCATGAGTATTCTGAAGATGTTAATTCAACAGCCCTCATAATATTGGCGTTACCGCCAATATTATAATGATTTCGATGGTAGGTTAAATTGGGCCAACTATCCTTGACCATCGAAACAACTTCTCTAGTATTGTCTGTGGAGGCATTATCAAGAATGTGTAACTTAATATCTGTAAGCCCTGCTTTAATAAAAGCATTAAGGGTGTCTTCCAAGTTTTCTGAGCGGTTGTATGTGACTAATACAGGCTCAAGCTTTTTATTATCCCAAAAAATTTCTGACTGCATCATCTACCTTGTTACGTACATAAAAACAAAATTACCATAAAAAATTGATACACTGATAATTTAAAAATACTAATTTTGTTTACGACAATACACAGAAATCAATCTGCCAGTCTCACAAAGCTCATATTTCGTTTCCACAAGTGCATAAACCTCTTTCAAGCCTTGCATGACTTTGATACGCGCCTTTGCCTCTCCCAAAAGTGCTGGCAATTGAATTGTAGCTGGATCTAGCTCTACTGGCAGCTCACCATTTAAATTTTTATCTATATCAGTGTCTACATATACAAAATCAGGATTATTTTTAAATATGTGATTCGATGCAACCATAGCCTCTTTAGGGGAAACTATGTTTGTGAGCAACTCATTGTATGGCATAGCACTATACTTATTAGCTAAAATTGGTAGGATATGATCGTATTTAGAAATAATGAAAATAGCGTTTTGATTGGTACTATATTTTTTTATAAGCTTCACACTTTCTTCAAAAAGCATTGGGTCCATTGTCGATTTAAGTTTCGCAGTATCAAAACTCCATTCATACACCTTATGATGATTAAATGCTTTGTAAGATACATAATTTTTCCAGTAGAAATTAATTGAACCCAACGCATAGATTAAAATAATAGGTGAAATTAAGAGGACACTATACTTCCTACCGTTAGTTTCCTTAGCAGAGTCACACAGACCATGAAAAAGTATTGTTAGCCAAAAAATAAATACGGGTGCAACGCCCAATATGTGATGTATTTGTGGATACCATATATAGTAGGTTAGACTTTGTACAAAATAAAAAGCCATTGCTACTGAAAGTACAGTCAGTGAATTATTTTGCTTGATGACTACATTAGCGTAAAGCAACATACTAACTAGTACTAAAAGTATGAAAATGCTTTTAGTATTTGCCTGCGGCGATCCCACACCTAAAAGCATGTAAATTGCCGTAGGATTAGCGCCAGGAAATGGGTAGAGGTAGAAAAACAGTCCGATAATTGCCAACCCTACACCGAATACCAATAATAATGTTTGCACTTTTTGATCTTTTATACCTTTAAATATTATAGCTCCCGCTAAAGACAAAGTAATAAACAGCCCAAAATCTTTACTCCACAATATAGAAAATAGCGAAAGCATTAATGCGCATATAAAATAGAGCCAGCTATTTTTCTTCAAGTATTGGTAGAAAAAATAAAAAATGATTGCATCAAAAAAATGACGGATTGGATTAAAACCTGATGCTAGATGTATGAGATCCCGACCCAAAAAAACAAGCGCGGTAACAGTTAACAAGGTTGCAAAAAACAAGGTGTTAAATCGTTTAAATATTGCAAATATACTTAATAAAAAAACTGCAAAATAAACTAGATAGTTGGCAAAAAACAATCTGAAATAGCTGTGATAATTTGATGATTCAAATTCTTTAAGCAATTTTGCTTGGAGTGTAGTACTTAACCAACCGTAAACCATTGTTTGGCTATAGGGAGTAGCACCTAGATTAAGCGCATTCATCACACCGAAATTATATCCATGGTGATATAAAAAAGAACCCGCTTTAGATTGGTTAACTAACTCAACTGCATTTATTCGTAAGAAATCCCGCTCTTCTGAATTATATAGACGACTTTGTATACCCTCACTTAAATTCATGCTATTGATAAATAGCTTATCAATACTTTCTTTGTCCTTTTTGGATAACTCCAATGTAGCCAATAAAGTTTTTTCATTAATAGAAAAGGATGTTTTTGTTACAAAATTATTATCTTTATCACAAAAAAATTGATGTTCATTTTCATTATTTACTGAAATTAGCGCCTTAAGAACCAATTGGCAACTCTCTATTCTCTGTACAGAGTAGACTGTGCTGGTTTCATTTAAGGCATGCGATTTACGCGGATCGCTTATTTGCAATCCTGCAATTTTATGTGCATTAATATAATCTAAGTTATCTACTACTTTGCCCGATTTTAAAATGGTTCTTTCTGAAATATTTATATAGTCATTTTTTATCACCATCGGCTTTAAAACGAGTGGTAAAAAAATAAATGTATATTGAATCAACAAAATGACAAAAAAGACTTTAAAAATCCATCGAGGTATCGCAATTTTAGGAGCTGACATGCCTAAAACATAAAAAGGAAACCAACAAAACAAAAGTAGCCATAAAACAATGAATACTGAATACCGATTCAAGTTAATGGAAAGAATAACTACATTAATAAAGACTGTTCCAATAAAGTAAAAAAGCGTTTTGCTTACTTTATGCTGTTGCAATATCGAATCAGCACTGGGCATTGATTTGCTTATAAGCAGATATGCACCATAATTAGTCAACAAAGCAATAATGGACAATACATACTGCAATAGTGAGGTTAGCTTTAGCCCTACTCCTCCCGTTGGTTTTGCCCAAGAATAAAAGCTTGCAGATTCGTAAATTGAAGGAGAAAGGATATTTGCTAAAGTTGATGCAATGAAAATTGAGACTGCTATTAGCCCTAGGCTGTTGATAGCAAAATGTGAAATCAGTAAATTTCGTGTTGAAATTCTCTCGAAAAATTTACCAAAAAAACCATTACGGATTAGGTCACTAATCATCAGAAAGCCTTTACTAAATGCTAAGCATCCATAGTTTATAAATATCTAGCAATCTATTTTAGATTAAGTCTAAAACTTCAGATTGTATTAGTTACCATTATTTAACTCATTAAACCTATAAAATTACTTACTAAACTTACTAGCATGTTATTGAAAAATGCGAATAACCTAATTTATTTTTAGTAAAATTTACTCCCCTCTGAGTTTTTTTGCCATAGTTTCAACAATAAAATATCTTGGTGGATGTATGTTAATTTTTCTTCTTAAATAATTAATCGTTGGATGTTTTACAAAGAATGAATTAACTTCTTTCGGTTGGAATAATGGAACTATCACTCTTCTTGTAAAAAATTCTAAAATTGATAATTTTAATGGGGAAAGTACTGTTTTTTCTATTTCAAATCCTGCACTACTAATAACAGTCTCAAACTCTTCTTTTGATGCGTATTCTCTGAGATGTGTTGGATCCATAGCCCATTTTCCATCAGCAGTTTTGTAATACCACCAACCATAAGACTTCCTCACTAGTGATGCAATATAAAGTGTGCCGCCTGGCCTTAGAATTCGTTTTATCTCTTTTAGTAATTTGTCTTGATCAACATGCTCAATTACTTGAGTGCATACAATAAAGTCAAAGCTATTATTATCAATTTCTGGAATGGATGTAACGTCTGAGCAAAAAACTTTAAAGTCTGTATATTGTTTTAGTCGTTCACAACGTTCAGGTGACAAATCAACGGCAACAACATTCTTAGCCTTTACTAAATAACCGCCCAATTTCAATGCAACCAAAAGAGCACCGTCACCCGCACCCAAATCTGCAAGGTCAACTTCTTTACCCTTTAAAAAATCTCTTACCATTTCAGGAATTTCCTCTGTATGAAAATGCAGAAATGTCCTTGAGTATTCATTAAAATCCATTTTTATCTCAGTTTCTATTTAACGTTTAGGGCCATGAGCTTTTGCCCATGTAATCAACTTATCGTATACAACACCAGGCAATATTCGAAATCCATTCCAAATCAAACGTGATTGCCACGGAATAATTGGTAATCTTGATTTATTCTTAATTTTTTTCTCAATTAATATTGCGGCCTTCTGAGGGGATAGAATTCCAGGTATCCAAAAAGGTAACCCCTCCGTCATTGCGGTATCTACAAAACCTAAGCCAATCGTTGTAACACTAATTCCGTGAGATACTAATCTTAACCTGAGGCTTTCTGTCCAAACATTTACTGCTGCTTTTGATGCAGAATAAGCGCCTGAGTTTGGTGTTCCCCGAAAAGACCCAATACTTGAAATAGCAACTATTTGACCTTTACCAGCAGCTTTCATCTCTTTGATAAAAGGCGTTATTGTATTAATTAATCCAAAATAGTTCACCCTCATCAATTCTTCAGCTATTTGATTTTCTTGATATTCTTGATCCTCTTCCCCACGTATGCCTGCATTAGCAATGACAATATCAATATGACCAACTGTTGCTAAAAAATCGTTCGATAACTTTTTCAATAGCGAATCGTCTGTCACATCTGCAACATATTCATAGACTACTGCACCTTTTGCGCGACACCGCTCTGATACTATATTCAACTCTAACTTACGACGCGCTAATAGGCCCATCGCGACGCCTGGTTTAGCATAAAGCTCACTTAAAGCCGCACCGACTCCAGAGGATGCGCCAGTGATCCAAATTGAACGTATATTTTCATTCTTCATAAATTATATTTTTTCAAAAGGACACTATTGATTTAATTGGATTTAAAAGAAAAACGACTATGACCAAAATATGCCATTGCAACAACTAAGACTGCAATAAGTGCTTGTGAAACAACTGGATTAAGCCCTATAAATTCGACAAAAAAACCGATTAATATAAGGTTAACGATAAATGTAGTGCCATATACAACATAAAATCTTAAGTACTCTCTTAAATAATTCCCTTTAGTTTTGAACACTAAAAATTTGTAACAAATATATGCATTAGTTAAACCAACTATTTGACTTAACACTAATACCAGCATGTAATGTAGAGAGTCGTGTGTTAAATAATATAAACACAGAAAAGCGACATAAGAAAATAGCGTGTTCCATGCACCTACTGCAACGTAGGTTAATTTTTTCTGAGTATTTGGAGAAGAGTTTTTGGCAAAATCCAGTAGTCGCATCATCCTTGGCTTCTCTCTAGATTCAAAATATTGATCAATTTAAGCCCACTTGATTTTTTACTATAAAATTTGGCCGTTGTTTTACCTCTTCATAAATAAGGCCAATATATTCACTCATTACGCCTAGTATGGTGAATAAAATACCAAACATTAATAATACGACAGTCATAATCGTGCCATAGCCAGCAAAAGGCACACCCCAAACCAATGCTTTAATAATGGTTACAACTAATAGTGCAAATGAAAGCATTGAAACCGAAATCCCCATAAAGGTAATAAGCTTTAAAGGAATATATGAATGAGCAAAAATGCCCTTTATTGCTAAATCTATAACTTTAAATGTATGCGCGCCTGAAACTCCGGCAAATCGCTCTGCGCGCTCATGTTTTATACCAACTGATTTGTATCCCACCCACGCAAAAAGCCCGCGTACAAAGCGATTACGCTCATGTATAGAGTTAATGGTTTGATACACTTTTTTGTCAATTAATCTAAAATCACTTACGTTGCTGGGTATTTTTCCATCTGTTAATGCATTTGCAACTCTGTAAAATAACTGTGAATTAAATCGACGAATAATGCCTGTGCCGTTACGTTTGGTGACGATGCCATATATGTTTTCGTAACCCTCTTCCCACTTCTGTATAAATTGGGTAATTAATTCTGGCGGGTCTTGTAGATCAGCTGTCATGATGACTGCAGCATCGCCTGATGCAAAGTTAAGCCCAGCTGTAATGCCACCGTCCATTCTAAAATTTCTGGCTAATTGTAAAATTTTAAACCGTTTATCTGTTTGATGAGCCAACAGCAATTTTTCGTACGTATTATCTTGCGATCCATTTTCAACAATAATTGCTTCAAAGTCGTAATTTGAATTTGTTCCAAATACAGCTTGCAAGCGTGATGTTAATTCACTGATATTGTCTTGTTCGTTATAAGCGGGAATGACAATAGATATTAATTTTTTATTCATATTTTTCTTAACTATTGAGTTACTGATTAATTTTTTGGATGGTTGCATCAATCGAAGCCGTTAAATCGTATTTTAAAGTTAACCCTAGCACTTTTTTCGCTTTTTCAGTTGATGGCACATAGCGGTCTATTTTTGACTCGGATATTGATGGCACGTCTGCTTGTGTTTGAGAACGTGAAGCTATTGTAGTGGCTAAATCCCCTAAAATAACTGCATGGTCTGAACCAACATTGTAAATGGGACAATCGGATGAAGCAGAATCTGCCATCGTCATTAACCATTCAACCAAATCATCTGCATACATATAGCTACGGTAAACTTTATGGGTAGTTTTTACAACAATTGGTCGCTTATTGATCGCATCTTCAATAAAATTCCCAATCGCAAAATGTTGATTTCTGGGTAACCAACACCCAACAAAAGCAAAACATCGTGCGATACTGACATTTAATCCCTCAGCACCCAATTGCTTTATTGCCAGCTCTGCATCATGCTTAGCAACCGCATAACTTTGTTTCGCAATATCCATGTGCACCAATCCACTTGGCATTTCATACTCATTTATTTGCGGAATATTCGAAGGCTGGGTACCATATACAGCGCCAGAACTTGTATAAACAATTTTACTTTTAAGATGAAATTTTTTAGCCAATTCACAATAGTGATAGGTACCCGCTTGTATATTTTTTTTCTCAGTTTCTGGTTGAGTAATATAGTTTCTTACATCAGTTGAAGCGGCCGCGTGAATAACATAATCAGCATTAGGCAAAAAATCTGTGGTAGTAATATCTGCGGATAATAGCTCAACGTTCGCATTTAGTAATTGCGGTGCTTCTGTTTTAAGGACCTGTGTATTTCTAGACATTACGATGACTTTGGCAATTTGCCAAGGCTCTAGTAAGCCCCGACTAAAGGCATCTAAAATAGATTTACCAAAAAAACCAGTGCCGCCGATAATTAATAGTGTCTTCATCATATATTGATATTAAATTTGACGGCTATTTAAGATAAAACTTTCCACCGACTTTCTAGCAATTCAATTCTTTTATCATCTTCTTGCATAATCATTGAGTAATAGTCACGTTTATTTAACAACCAAAGCAATTCAAATTTAACCGCCAAAAGCAAGCCCGTTTCAATATCGCAATCATTTATTGCTGTTGTCGCATCAAAAATAACCTTTCTAGTTTCAAACCGGGTTAAGTTTGTTGCGTGAATTTTCTTTAGCATTGATAACGCGTCGATTGATACTGCACCACCTACAACCATATCGATTTTATTGTCTAAGCAAACTTTACTGGCTTTAACACAATAGTCTGTAACAGCATCGGTATTGATTACTTCTCTTGACCAACCCATTGAGCCAGAAAAATCGACCCTGCCAAAAACCATGCCATCTAATGCATTATCTGTAGATGCGATTTTTGCCATCTCTTCTATATGATTAAATGCAGTGATGGTTTCAACATTGAATAAAAAGTCTGTGTCAGCTTGCTCTTCAATGCTATATATTTTATTTTTGGCATCAATAAATTTCGAAAGCGCATAAGGTGTCTCAACCATTGGCGCAATAATATATTCCACGCCAAGCTGCTTGCTTTCCATTAAATCTCTTATTGCTTCGCAACCACCAATTTTTAAACCAATCTTTAAATCAGCTTTACGTGCAATTTCAATTAACCTTAATAACTCATCTACCCTAGTTCCTTCAGCTTCAAATTCCGCCTTAACTGAAACTGCTCCATGTTCTTGTTTCAGCTTTTTTAAACATTCAAGCATTTGATATTCGCGATTATTCATAATTTTTTCTTTTTAATTAATTAGATATTTAGCTAAAGCCGAAAATTGATCTTCTGGCAAGTTCGGCGTCATTAAATGTAACGAATTAGACTCCATTGCACCATTAGTAGTAATTTTACTGGTTATTTTAGGAAAGTAAGTTTGTTCAGGATCAATGGAAACAATAAATGCACAAGTTTCTTTACTATCAAACATTTTTTTGAATTGCTCATCCGATTCATAACCCACATTTACTCTTATCGATGGCACCCCCCATGCCATAAAAAGTTTTTCCCAATTAGGCAAGCCTAATCCAGTAGTTCGATCGCAACCCACATATCTACCACCAAAGTAATTCCTTTGCGTAGCACGTATAGAGGCATAGCCAGAGTCATCAAAAATAAAGATTTTCAAATTTAATTTATTAATGGAAGCAGTACCGATTTCTTGAATATTTTGAGAAAATCCGCCATCACCTTCAACCAGGATAACTCGTTTATCAGGATGCGCGAATGCAGCCCCGATTGCGCCTGATAAGCCATACCCCATAGATGCCAAACCTTTATTGGTCACTATAGTTTGCTGTGATTTTTGCTCAAAAGCCTGCATCATGATTGTAAATGCTCCACCACTGCTACAAGGCACAATTACATCATTTTCTGCACTCAATTGTGATAGCTTTTCTGCAAAAATGTAAGGCGAGAGATATTCACTTCGAGTTTGATTGATAGGCTCAACTAAAGGTATAGATGCCCTAATTAATCCTGTGTAAGCAAGCCAATCTAAATGTGTGGCATTTTCATTAGCAGAGAAATTGTTATTTACAAGCTTGCTTAAAAACGCATTCGCATCTGCCAATATTGGAAATGCTACTTTAGGGTGCGCTTTATCCAATTCAGCTTGATCAATATCAATTTGAATCACTTCTCCCTTAGGAACAAACGATTGCCAATTGAAACCTGTTTGTTGCATGCCTAATCTAGTACCAACTGCAATGACTAAATCACTTTGTTGCAGAATTAAGTTAGCGCTGCGCTGCCCCCATGTATTAGGTCGCCCAACATAATTTGGCTGATTCGACGGTATACGATCAGCGGCATTCCAAGTGGTTGCAATTGGAATTTGTAAGCTTGCTAGTACTTGTTTTAACTTTCTGGTTGTTGCTCTATTGACTCCGCCGCCAATTAACAACAAAGGGCGTTTTGCGGCGTTTATTTTTTCTATTACTTTACTAATTTGATTGTCATCAGCTTGCGGATAGTCTAGGGCCACATTGTTATGATGTATTTGTGATGAAAACTGCACATCACGCGCTTGTACATCAATAGGCATTTCAATAAATACTGGGCCTTTCCTAAAAACACCTACGTGGTTAACTAAGTCAAAAAAATCACTGAAATCAACTGCTTCTTCTAACAACACAGATCTCACGGCGATTGGTTTAACGATGGATACACCATCGATTTCTTGTATGCCACGCTGACGTAATTTACCTTTTGCAAGGTCAGCCGTTTTGACCTGCCCGCCTATCACTAACAATTCTCGGCTCTCCAGGAAAGCGCCAGCAACGGCTGTCACAATATTAGTTAACCCAGGTCCTGCAGTGACTAATGCCACTGCTTTTTTGCCATTACTGCTTTCATTAAAATATTCAGCGGCAATACCGGCTGCAACTTCATGTATTACAGGAATACAAACTAATTTATGACTAAAACTTTCAATTAAATGCATGATATTTCCGCCGCCCACATAAAAACAATGGGTGTAATTCATTTGCACTAACCAATCAGTTATCTGATCGCTATACTTCATAAAACGCCTTTATATAATCGAATGATGCTTTCAAATCATGTGCTGATTGATCGTTAATGGGAATAAATTGACGATACAAATAACCGTTCTCATTTGGAATGATGATAACAAATTCATCTTTACGATGTTTTTTATCAGATTTGAATTTTTCAAAAGCATTTGCTGACGACATTTGCTTTAAATTTTGACTCAATGTAGAAATATTACTCAGTATGAGCTTAACGTACTTAAATAAAGCTTGCACTCTTGTATTGTTGCTTAATGAAGGATTCAATTTTGTGGAAAAATCCACTGCTATTAACATACCCAATCCAACTGCAACACCATGTGTTATTGCAAAATGACTAGCTGACTCTATTGCGTGTCCAAAAGTATGCCCAAAATTCAACAGCAGTCGAATGTCTTGATCAAATTCATCTTCCTCAATAAATTTCTTTTTTGTTTTTAACGTTAAGGAAATTGCTTGTGATAAATGAGTTTGATGAACATTACCGTCTGTTTGCACGATGTGTAAAAACCGTTCAAAGGCATCATCATTACTGGCAAAACAAATTTTGACTGCCTCACACAAACCAGCAATCACCTCATCTTTTAATAATGTGGCACAAAATTCTGTATGAATAAAAATTTCATCTGGTGGATAAAAGTTACCTGCAATATTTTTATACTGCCCTACGTTAATAGAAGATTTACCACCTAAGCAAGAATCAACCATACCAAGTAAAGTGGTTGGATAATACGTCCAGCTAATCCCACGCATGTAAATTGATGCCACAAAAGTCGCAACATCCTGTATCACTCCGCCCCCTATAGCATCCAGATGGCTTTTTCTGCTTGCTCCTAATGCTCTTAATTGTTCAATAACAGAACCAACTACTTCTAATGTCTTGGACTCTTCAGTGGCGGGAATAGCGATACATCGCTCATTTGATAGAAAAGGATAAAGCTCGAGTACATAGGCATCAATCAGAACATAACTTTGTTCTTTGTTAGCATTTGTTACTTTAGGTAAATTATCGACTATCTGAACTTGATAGTTTTTTACGCTTGATGCAATTTCAAATGATACGGACATCGGAGAATCCAAGATCTACCTTAACAAACTGCCCAGTTACTCCTGAGTTATCTGCGGAACATAAAAAATAAACAGAATTAGCGACATCCGCTAATTCTGCTAAACGTGAAAATTGTGTGGCGTATTTAATGCTGTTAACTTGATTGACTGACAAATTTTGATGCGTCATCGGTGTATTGAGCGCACCAGGAAGTACCGCATTAACTAAATAACCATCTGCGCCAAGGTCATTAGCTAAAGAAAGTACCAAGCCTTTAAGTGCCGACTTTGTAACGCCGTATGACAATTTATTTTGACGTGAAATATTCTGCCAAATTGAACTAATAATACAGAGCTTTGCCGACTTCTTTAATAGTCTTTCTTTTAAAAGAAGATTTAATGACTGGATAATATATACAACATTAATGTCATAAATTTCACGATGCTTATCGGCATTAAACGCATAAATGCTGTCATTACAATTTGCACCCTGAGACCAACATACCGCATCAAATTGACCAAAAGAGTGAAGCTTGCTGATTACTTCAGCGTTAGTTTCAACCAGCGGATTCCAGCAAATTGTATTATCAAGCGTGGCAAGTTGACGTGAAACACATACAACTTCCCAATCTTGATTGTTGAATCGCTGATGTATTGCTGTGCCTATAGCGCCGCTTGCACCAAAAACAAGTACTTTTTGTTTCATCTGCTTGCTAATCGAAATTTAAGCCAAGATATGTTTCGATTTTAGTGGCAGAAAAATCCAGCATTTCTTCTGTTAATCCAGGATAAACGCCAATCCAGAAGCTATCATTCATAACTTTATCCGTGTTTGTTAACTCGCCACTGATTCGATAATTGCGCCCTATCATATAAGGCTGCCTAGTTAAGTTGCCCGCAAATAATAACCGAGTGCCAATCTTGTTTTGATCAAGATAATTCAGTAAATCAACACGGTTAATATTGGCTTCTGGACGAATCGTCATTAAAAAACCAAACCAGGAAGGGTCGCTATTAGGTGTAGCTTCTGGAAGAATTAAAAATTCTTCACAAGAAGAAAGTCTATTTCTTAAATAAGCATAATTATCTTTACGTGCTTGTACAAAGCTATCAAGTTTATCCATTTGAGCTAAAGCACAAGCTGCCTGCATATCTGTAATTTTTAGGTTATAACCTAAATGTGCATAGGTATATTTATGATCGTAACCTTCAGGCAAGGTACCTAATTTCCAACAAAAACGCTTGCCACATGTGTTGTCTTTTCCTGGTGCGCAATAGCAATCACGACCCCAATCACGGAAAGATTCTGCGATTAATTTCAACTCAGGATTGTTGGTAAACACTGCACCACCTTCACCCATTGTAATATGGTGAGCGGGATAGAAACTGAGCGTGCCAATATCACCAAATGTACCCGTGAGCTGTCCTTCGTATCGTGAACCCAAAGCATCACAATTATCTTCAACCAACCATAGATTATATTTCTGACAAATCTCTTTAACCACTTTAATGTTAAATGGATTACCTAACGAGTGTGCGAGCATAATTGCTTTAGTCTTAGGACTAATTGCAGCTTCAATTTTGCTGGCGTCGATATTATGTGTAGTCAGCTCAATATCAACAAATACAGGAACAGCGCCAAACTGAAGTATAGGATTTACGGTAGTAGGGAAACCTGCTGCCACGCCAATTACCTCATCACCAGGCTTAATAGCACGCGCGCCTAATCTTGGTGATGTGAGTGCGGTAAAGGCAAGTAAGTTAGCAGATGAGCCAGAATTAGTAGTAATTAGAAACTTTACGCCCAAATAGTCAGCCAAGCGTTTTTCAAAGGCTTCATTGAACCGACCTGTTGTTAACCAACCATCAAGTGAAGCTTCAACCATATTTTTAAGCTCAGCAGCATCAAGCACTTTTCCAGAAGGTGGAATAATAGTTTTACCTGCTTCAAAAGCTTTAGGCTCATATTTAATTGCTGCATACTCGTCAACCAGTTTAGCAATTTGCTGGCGGATTTCTAAAGGTCTATCCAAAACGTTTTCCTTATAATTTTTATGGTTTAATTGTTGATTATTTAAAATAAATAGCTATGTTTATTACAATATTGCTGATTCGTATTGTTTTATTTGCTCTAAGCATAAAGTTTGCATATCAGCATTTGCTTGATGCGCTTTGTGCCAAACACAAATTTTATCTATCGCTTCAGCTAACTTCCATCTTGGTTGCCAATTCAAAAGCATCTTTGCTTTAGAGCAATCAAGTTTCAAATAATGCGCTTCATGAGGATGATTGCCGCTATCTAATGACCAACTCGCACCTTCACCCCAATCTTTTGCAAACCTTTCCACAATCCATTGCACAGGCTTAGCATCATCGTCATTGGGGCCGAAATTCCATCCCTCAGCATACGCTGATCCATGTTGATATAAATTTTCAGCCAATAATAAATAGCCTGACAATGGCTCTAACACGTGTTGCCACGGGCGTACAGCTAAAGGATTTCGAATGTTGACTGGATTGTTTAATGTGATGGCTCGCACAATATCAGGAATAAGTCGATCATATGCCCAGTCACCGCCGCCAATCACGTTACCCGCACGGGCAGAAGCCAAAGCAACTCCATGGATTTCATATTTACCTGAGTGAAAATATGAGCTTCGATATGCAGCAGTTATAAGCTCTGAACAGCCTTTACTATTACTATATGGATCATAACCACCCATCGCTTCGTTTTCACGATATCCCCACACCCATTCGCGATTTTCATAACACTTGTCACTTGTAACGTTTACTACAGCCTTGACACTTGGGGCATTTCGCACGGCCTCAAGCAAATTTACGGTGCCCATTACGTTTGTAGAATAAGTTTCAACTGGATCAATATAGGATTGACGTACTAAAGCTTGTGCTGCCATGTGAAAAACAATCTCAGGCTTGTGTTCAGCAAAGACTGCAGACAAGCCTGCTAAATCACGAATATCGCCAACAATATTAGTCATACCTTTACTAACATTTGCAACATCAAATAAGCTTGGTTTAGCGGATGGAGCTAAAGCATAACCCACAACATTAGCACCCATCGATTGCAACCACAAAGATAACCAACTGCCTTTAAAACCAGTATGTCCTGTTAAAAGAACGCGCTTATTTTTCCAAAACTCGTGATTCACGACCATACCTTCCACGGCGCTTTACCTGACTGCCATAGTTCTTCAAGATGTATCTTGTCACGCAAGGTGTCCATTGGCTGCCAAAATCCATGATGTTGAAATGCGGCTAACTGGCCTTCTTCTGCCAATCGCTCTAATGGATCGCGTTCCCAAGTAGTTTTATCATCCACAAGATATTCAAGAATTTGTGGTGACAATACAAAAAAACCACCGTTTATCATTGCACCGTCACCTTTGGGCTTCTCATGGAAACTATTCACTTTTACGCCGTTTAAATCTAAAGCACCAAAACGTCCTGGAGGAATTGTCCCTGTTAGAGTAGCTTTAAGTCCCTGTGCTTTATGGAATTTAATCAGTTTAGTAATATTGACATCGCTGACTCCATCTCCATAAGTAAAACAAAAAGCCTCTTCATCTTTTATATAATCTGCTACACGCTTTAAACGACCACCTGTCATCGTTTCTTCGCCAGTATCGACCAAAGTTACTTTCCACGGTTCGGCATAACGCTGATGCACTTCCATTTTGTTATTTTGCATATCAAAAGTAACATCTGAAGTGTGTAAAAAATAGTTAGCAAAGTATTCTTTAATGACATAGCCTTTGTAGCCACAGCAAATCACAAAGTCATGAATACCATGAGCAGAATACATTTTCATGATATGCCACAAAACAGGCTTGCCGCCAATTTCAACCATAGGCTTTGGTCGAACTGATGTCTCTTCACTGATACGGGTGCCTAAACCACCCGCCAAAATTACTGCTTTCATTAATTAACTACTCTTCCATAACTATCATCAAACCGAATAATATCATCTTCGCCTACATAATCACCACACTGTACTTCAATAATACTTAACGGTTCACTACCTTTATTTTCTAAGCGATGGCGATGCGTTTTTGAGATATAGGTGGATTGGTTTTCGTTTAAGGTGAATTCGATTTCGTTATTGGTAATGGTGGCAATACCAGAAACGACTACCCAATGTTCAGCGCGATGTTTGTGCATTTGCATGGATAATTTTGCACCTGGATTCACTACAATGCGCTTGATTTTAAAGTTGATACTTTCTTCTAGGACAGTGTAACTGCCCCATGGGCGATAAACCGTCTGATGGATTTCAGTTAAAACGGGATTGTGAATTTTCACTTGTGCAACTAGCGCTTTAATGTCTTCACTACGGTTTTTATCGCAAATCAAAGTAGCATCTGCAGTTTGAATAACCGCGATGTTATCTACGCCCAAAATTGCCAGCAAACCTGTTTCTGTCCACAGCAAACTATTGGTTGTTTCTTGTGATAACACTTGGCCGTGCGTCACATTGTTTTGCGCGTCTTTTTCATGCCGTTGGTAAATAGAATCCCAGCTACCTAAGTCGCTCCATGCCATATCCACTGGCACTACCGCCACTTTTTCTGCCAGTTCTGCCAAGCCATAATCCATCGATACATTATCAAAGTTCGCATAAGTATCTGAAAAGTTTTCCTCATTCAGACTAACCACTTGCTGCGCCATTTCTGGTTGATATTGTTTCAGCATATTCATAAATGCTTGTGATTTAAACACGAACATACCGCTATTCCACAAATAGCCATCGCTGACAAATTGTTTGGCTTTTTCCACATCAGGCTTTTCGACGAACTTATCGACCTTAAACAACGGCAGCGCGCCATTGTATGTCAGTTGCTGTCCAGTCTTAATATAACCATAACCAGTTGCAGGCTCATGCGGCTTAATGCCGAGCAATACTAAATAGCCATCATTCGCGGCTAATTCAGCGGTTTGCCAAGCTTGTAAAAACGCATCGGTTTTATCGATGGCATGATCAGAGGCAAACACACCGATCAACGCGTTTGGATCTTGCTGATTGATTTGATTCACTGCCCAAGCAATCGCAGGTAAAGTATTTCTGGCGCAAGGCTCTGCCAACACATTACTCACAGATTCAGGCGCGATTTCTGCCAATTGACCTTTTACTTCGAATTTATGATCTTCGTGCGTAACCGTAAACAAATTGGCGGCAGAAACATGCGCTAACAAACGCTGTGTGGTTTGCTGCAACAAAGTTAAATCGCCATTTAATGCCAATAATTGCTTAGGACGTAATGTACGTGATAGTGGCCACAAGCGCGTGCCAGAGCCGCCACATAAAATAATCGCATAACGGTTTAATTGCGCGCTCATGATTGATTGATCTCCATTTGATGGAATTTGATATTAATCGTTTGGTTAGCGTCTTTACGCAGCTCTTCTATTTCAGCTTGTAAATTAGCATGTTCTTGCAATTTCATCTTCAAAAATCGCGCAGTAATCACGGATTTTTCTTCTAAACCTTTAGGCGTTAAAAGATACATATAGCCGAGTTTGTTTTTATTATGATGAAAGTTTGTAGCTTTTAATAAGCCCACTTCTATCAATGCCTTAAGACAAAAATTCACGCGACCTAAACTGATGCTCAATTCGCGCGCTAAATCGCGTTGGCTAATCTCTGGATTAGCTTCTAATATTTTTAAAATTTTATAGCGGTATTCGTCAGTTAACACGAGTCAAATCAACCGTTCATCAATTGAACGCCAGTGTAACAACCTTCAGTCCATCCATGCAAGTAGTACTTTTAATTTTGTACCTAAGCCATTGATTTAGTTGCAATGACTTAACACTATTTTTAGCTCAATTAATTTTAATTTAGCCTATTCCAGTAAACTTCTTAATATCGCGTTGTTGGCGTTTAGTAGGTCGCCCTGCGCCTCTTTCCCTAATGCCATGATCTGCCTCACGCGTGATTATGGCGTTTTCACGCTTGGTTTTACTTTGCTCAGTTTCAACATATAAAAGTGCCGCTTCTGGCGCACCACGGCGAATGTTAGACAATCCCGTTACACTCACTTCTATTTCAAACTCTTTACTGCGCATATTAATCAACATGCCTATTTTGACTTCTTTGGCAGGCTTGGCGCGGTCGCCATCTACACGCACTTTTCCGCTATCAACGGCATCTACTGCAATGCTACGAGTTTTAAAAAAGCGTGCCGCCCACAGCCACTTATCTAAACGGCATTTTTCGTCAGCGCTTTCCGATTTTTCAGTTTTTTCTTTCAAGCAAACCTACTTCAATATTAATGAAAATATTCCAAATTAAAACTAAATCAAATTAAGCTGCTTTTGTTGCTGATACGGCTGGTTACTTTCCAGCGTTTTACGGTAATTTGCCAATTCTTCTTGCACGTGTCCCATGACAGTATTTGGGGCGTAAATGCCCGCCATATCTTGCTGCCCTGCTGCCAGCCCAGTTAAATACTCAATACCTTCTAGCACGTGGTCAATGGTAATAATATGAAACTGGCCTTGTTTAACCGCCTCTACTACGGCTGTATCCAGCAGCAAATGGCGTTGATTGCGTTTAGGAATAATCACGCCTTGTTTGCCGTTAAGTCCAAGCGCTTGGCATACGCGGAAATAACCTTCAATCTTCTCATTCACGCCGCCAATCGGCATCACTTCGCCAAATTGATTCAGCGCACCAGTTACGGCAATGCCTTGGCTAATCGGTAAGCCAGCCAAGGCGGAAAGCAAGGCAAACAATTCCGCGCACGAAGCAGAATCACCTTCTACGCCATTATATTCCTGCTCAAAAACCAATGACGCATTCAAACTTAATGGTGCCAAATGGCTAAAGCTGGCACTTAACCAATTTTGCAGGATAAAAATGCCTTTATCATGATTCGGGCCACTCATATTCACTTCGCGGTCAATATTAATCAGGCCTTTTCCGCCTGGATAACAGCGCGCGGTAATGCGAATCGGCGAGCCGAAACTAGCATCGCCTAGCTCAATATGCGTCAAGCCATTCACTTGCCCTACTACATCGCCATGTACCTGAATAAGCAACTCGTTATCAATGATTGAATCACGAATTTGTGACTCGAAATATTGATTACGCGTCGATTTAGCTTGAATCGCTGCCTGCACATGTTGTGCGGCAACTAAGCTCTCACCATGTGCAAAAGCGGCACTTTCCAACATCAAGCGCTCTAAAAACGCAAAGTTTGTGCTGATGCGCGTTTGGTCTTCCTCCAAACGCTGCAACGCGCCAATCAAGGCGGCAACCGCGTCTTTTGTAAAATGAGCCGTGCCATGTTGCACTGATTTCTGCGCGATAAATCCTGCAATCGCGGCATAATTTTCAGGCGTTGCCGAAATGCGCTCTGCAAACTCCACTTTAATCGGAAAATAATTGAAGAAATCTGGCTGCTCATCCAAACAATCGTAAAAATCTTCACGCGTGGCAATCAACACCAGTTTCACTTGCAACGGCAAAAGCGTGTTATTCGCCACATAACTCGTGCTTTGCGCGTTGCTACTTGCATCCTCAATTTGCAAAGTGCCATTGCGCAGAAACCGATGCAGTTTTTCAATGATTTGTGTGCCATTTTGTTCATCATTTAACAAATCACGCAAATGCAATAACAACATACCACCATCAGCCTTGTGCAGATTACCTGCACGCAACCTAGAAAAATCTGGTGAAACCGAACTATCCGAAGCACTTTCAACGCCTCCAAATAGTGATTGTATGCTGGGATCGTTATCGTAAATGACAGGCTGGCTCAGCGATTGCGCTTGTGTTGCGCGATTATCCACCAACACGTTGACGCGAAAGCGTGCAAAAAACGGTTCGCTGATTAACCCTTCTAAATTGCTTTCCGCATCTGCACTCACTGCTGGTTGCCACGCTTTTAAATAGGACAATGTTTCTTGATTAACCATCTTAAAATATGCTTTTAAAGTTGGCTCATCAAAAGCTTGTTCCAGTTGCAAAATCGCTGCACTTAGCCATTGTTCTGCGGCTGTTAAAATCGTCTCTTGATTATCTGCCGCCACAAAATTAGGTAGCTCTGTCATTAATGCACGTGCAAAACCGTCCATTTCAACGCGCAGTTTATTCGCCATTCCTACTGGTAATTTAATTAAACTTGGCAGGTTAATCTGCTCGAAATTGTAAATCGAGACCAAATCCCTTAAACCTAATAAATCTAAATCTTTTGAATTAACTGTTTTTGCCTGCCTGGCAATGTCTAACATCGCGCTATGCATCAGCGAAGTACGGCCACTGCCGTGCGCACCAAGCACTAATACATTAAAACCTGTTTGCTGCATATTCAAACCAAACAACGCAGATTTTTTTGCTTCACTTTGCGCGACCCAGCCGTGCGCATTTGGTTGCAACGTATTGGTCTGCAATATATTTAGTGGAGATTCAGCGCCATTTTCTAGCAATTCTTGTGTGTTATTAAACGTTAACTCGTTTAACGGAATGCTGGCATTTAAATCGTTTGCGGTTAATTTTTGCATCAATTTGCGGATTTTCTATTTTATAAATGACTTAAAGATGATTGGTTATTTAACAGATTTACACAGAGAATATTTAATGTAATTTATTATAAAAATACTTTAACTATATGTTTATTAATTACTTACTCCATTTTTCAAGCGATTCATCATCACTCAATTTAGCATCCACCCAGCGCTCACCAGTTGGCGTGATTTCTTTCTTCCAAAAAGGCGCTTGGGTTTTTAAATAATCCATGATGAACTCACAAGCCTTAAATGCCTCACCGCGATGCGCGCTTAACACCGCCACCAGTACAATCTGGTCAAGCGGCTTAAGTGTTCCAACTCGGTGAATGACCAAAGTATCAATCAGATTCCAACGCGCATGCGCCTGAGTTTCAATCGCCGCCAGCGCAGTTTCTGTCATGCCCGGATAATGCTCCAAAGTCAGCGTATTGACAGAATCGCCATCATTCATATCGCGCACTTGGCCGACAAAACTCACCAGCGCACCAGCGCTTGGGTTAGCAAGACGTAACTGGTTCAATAATAAACCAACATCAAAGTCTTCAGTTTGTACTTGAATACTCATTCAGTCGCCCATTCAATTTCTAAGCTATTCAATTACTAGCCACCCGTCACAGGTGGGAAAAACGCTACTTCATCATTAGCTTGAATCTTAGCTAAATCATCTACCAAATTATGGTTAATCGCAGCACGTACAACCTGCTTACCATCGAACAAATTAGCCCACACATCTCCGCGTAAAGCCAACCAGTTTTTAAGCGCAGTGATGGTTGAAATGTCACTTGGCAAATCCAACTCTTCTGTCGAGTAATTCACTGCTTCTTTGATTCTGGCAAAATATAAAACTTTTATTTTCATTTTAATTCAATTATTTAGGATTATTAATTAATGTAAATTATTGGTTAACTTAATGGACTAACTATCGGTTTCGTCAATAACATCCAGTAAATCTATTGGCTCATTGCTTAACTCAACTCGCTCAATTTGTTTAAAGCGATTCGTGATTTTTTGGCTACTAATATGTACTTCTTGCGCGTTATCGTGTGCTTGACGAATGTTATCCGCTAATTTTTTCATGCGAACATCAAAGCGCTCAAAATCTTTGCTTAACTTACCAAGTTCATCTTTAATAATATGCACCTGTTTGCGCATTTCCACATCTTTTAACACAGCGCGCGCGGTATTTAACACCGCCATCAATGTAGTTGGTGAAACCAGCCAAACGCGTTTATTCATGGCGTAATTGATAATCTCTGGATGATAAGCATGAATCTCAGCAAATACCGCTTCCGCTGGAATAAACATCACTGCGCCATCGCTGGTCACATGCGGAATAATATATTTGCTCGCAATATCATCTACATGCTTTTTAATATCCGCTTTAAACTGCTTTTTAGCTAAACTTTTCTCAATCTCATTCAAGCTGCTATCAAACATTCTGTGATAGTTTTCCAGTGGGAATTTGCTATCCACGGCAACAGTACCCGTTGGTTGCGGCAGGAAAAGTGCGCAATCCACACGCACGCCGTTTTCAAAGGTATGCTGCATTTTAAAGCTATCGTTTGGTAATACATTACGCACCAAACCTTCTAACTGCACCTCGCCATAAGCACCACGACTGCGTTTATCGCCCAACAATTCTTGCAGGCTAACCATATTCACCGTTAAGCCATCAATTTTCTTTTGCGCTTCATCAATCGTGGCTAAGCGTTCCATCACGCTAATAAACGTTTCGTTGGTCTTTTTAAAACCTTCGTCTAATCGTTCCGACACTTTGCCGCCTATTTGCTCTAAACGGCTGTCGACTATTTTGCCCAAACTTTCGACACTTTGCGTCAACGTTGTAGTAGCTTTTAGCATCGTATTGTTGATTAGTGATTGCTGTTCTCTGCCCTGCTCACTTAAGGTTTTGTGCAGCGTTTCCAAAACGGTTTCGCGCGTTTGTGCCAAGCTGGTATTTTGCGCCAATTGTAATTCTTGCATGGCGTTGCGTGTACTTTGCAGTTCTAGCGAAACCTGCGCTTTCAATCTGTCACTATTATCTTGCGACACAACATTCAAGCGATCTGCCAACTTATTTAAGCCGTCATTTAAATCCAATAACATCAAGCGATGTTTATCTTCTAACTGATTGAGCAATGCGCTATTTTTGCTGCTGGAAAACTCGCGCCACGCCAGCCAAGCCAGCAAAATAAGCGTTAAAACTAAAAGTAAGACTATAATTTCGTTCATACAGAACATTATAAACCAGTGTGGCTTTCACCTTTATAAATAAAATCATATGAATAAACTCAAACTGCTTTTAGGCCAATGGCTTGCCAACTTGACGCGCAAGCTTAAAAACAACTTTTACATTTACCTCGCCACCATGTTCACTTTGCTGGTGTTGCTGGATGCTGGTGTGTTTAATGTTGGGCTGAATATGCGCGATAAGGCATTCGATTTTATGGTGAAGAATCGTGTATTTCAGCCAAGTGCAGACAAAGATATCGTGATTGTGGATATTAACGAAGCGAGCTTAGCGGCGTTTGCCAAAGAGTATGGCCGCTGGCCTTGGCCGCGACAAGTTTTAGGTGAATTTGTAGAGAATATTCAAGCACAAAATCCTAAGGCTATTGTGTTTGATATTGTGTTCAGTGATGCGGATATCTATAACGCGGACAGTGACGCTTATTTTAATGAGGTGATTGCCGCATCCGACAATACTTTTTTCCCTATTTTGCGTTTAGATGCCAGCCAAGACACATCCAGCCAATTAAAATATGCACAGATTCCGGGGTTAACTCAAAATGCTGAGGCCAAAAAAAATGTGGATAGTCAACATGCAACTGTAGCCGCCATATTGCCGTATTTTGAAGCCGCGCTTAAACCTAATCGTTTAGGTACGCACAATGTGTATCCGGATAACGATGGCATTGTGCGCCAATATCGCATGTATCATGACAACGCTGGCTGGCGTTTACCTTCTCTACCTTTAGTGGTTGCGCAGTTTGCTAATAATCAGCCTATTGAAAACCTGCCACAAGATATGCTGATTAACTGGCGCGGCAAACCATTTACTTACACTTACACCACGTTTAGCGATGTGTTTACTGATTTAGCCAGCGAACATAAAAAACGCCCAGCCAATGAATTTACCAACAAAATCGTCATTATTGGTTCTACCGCGCCCGGTTTGTTTGATATCAAAGCAACGGCAATGGACAAACAATTTCCAGGCGTAGAAATTCTGGCGACCGCGATTGATAACGCAAAACATGGCGACTATTTAAAAGTGTGGCGCGGTAAAATACCTTATATATTGCTCAGTTTATTGTTGATTTGGGCGACCACGCTGGCGTTTTACTTTAAGGTAGACCGAGACCGATTCAACTCAATTTTCACTGGCGGGCAAATTGGTTTGCTGGTGTTATCGTATGTGGCGATCAATCTGACCAACACTTATCTCGATTTGACTGCACCCATTTTGTGGGCAGTCGCATTGTTCGGTATCGCTAAAATCTATGCTTTAGCCACAGACCGTGCGCTACAACGCTGGCTGGCATTCGGTTTGAAAGCTGATGCAGCTGAATCTAGCGTATTAATCATGCCGATTTTAGTGGAAAGCAATGAAGCTTTAAGCCCTGCGATGCTAAAAAAACTAAAACGTGAGATCGAGTTAAATAGCAAATCGCCGAATAGTATTGAGGCTATTCATGGCACGCAAAGCGGCATTTGGGGCTTATTTGGCGACATGATTGTAGTGAGCTGGATGTTTGCAAACAATAAGCCCGAATATGCTGAAACAGCGCGTAAAGACGCATCTCAGCTTGCCGAAAAGCTACCGGACTTAATCAACCATTGCGGTCTACCCAGCACAACGGTGACGCGTTACACGCTGCATACGGGCAAACTGGCACAATTGCAAACAACAGATTCTGCGATTTCTTTAGCATCGCAATGGCGTATATTGTTCGCACAAGCCGTTATTCAATTAGAGGCTGGCAATTTAGAAACTAATCATTCAAAAACCAGCACTTAAAAACTAGAACTTTAAAAACAGACACACCAGAATTAATAAAGGACTTGCTATGAAACCTGACTTAACCCTCAAAAATCATCAAAAAACATCAGACTTAAGAATATTTGCCCTAAAAGCATTATTCGTAATCGGCCTAGCAAGCCCTATTTTAGCGATTAGCGGCGAAGCTGGCACTGCATTGAAGGCAGACACTTTACGCGCCACACCTTTTGCGGATGCCAAATCAGTGGGGACGTTGAGCAAGAATGATGCGGTGGATATTTTGGCGAAAAAAGGCGCTTGGTTACAAGTAAAAACCACAAAAAGCACCGGCTGGGTACGTTTGTTATCGGTTAAACGTGGCGGCGTTTCCAGTAGCAATCAAGTTAAAGGTCTTGCAGATGTGGCTAGCGGACGCGCTGGTACGGGAAAAGTGGTTTCTACCACAGGCATTCGCGGCTTAAGTGCAGAAGAACTGAAAACCGCCCAATTTAATGAAACTGAAATGAAAAAATTAGAGAGTTACACATTAACAGCTAGCGATGGTCAAAAATTTGCCACGGCTGGCGGGTTAACTGCTTCAAAACTCCCTTACTTCACAGGAGCTAAATAATGCATCAGTTTAAACTCAAAATCAAGCATAACTTGTTGATTGGATTGATACTTTCAACAGGACTCTTTTCAATGCAAGCTTTGGCCTTAGATTTTGGCAAAGCGTTAGAAGATGCTGCAAAAAAGAAAGTAGAAGAGCTAAAAAATGGCAACTCTATGACGAATGGTGAATCTGTCAACACAGACAAATCGAAAACATCAGCCGAATCAGACGCAACAAAAAATGCCACTGAATCTGCTTCAGCAAATGACGAAAAAGCCTTTAACTGGAAGAACCCGAGTAAGGCCGAAGAAATTGCATTGGGACGTGAAATCAGCGGCAGCATTTTAGGTGCGGCGGCTTTGGTTAAAGATGACAAATTGCAGCAATACGTGAACAAAGTCGGCCGCTGGGTCGCTAGCCAATCGGAACGTGCTGATTTACCTTGGAAATTTGGCGTAATTGAAAGCAGCGATTTAAACGCTTTTGCGGCACCTGGCGGTTATGTGTTAATCACTAAAGGCTTGTACCAGCAATTGACTAATGAAGCCCAATTGGCAGGCGTTTTAGGTCACGAGATTGCGCATATCGTGCAAAAACATCAGCTTAAAGTATTACAAAAACAGCAGCTGGTGAATATTGGTGCTGGTTTGATTACCGATAAATTTGGCAAGGATAATAAAATCGCACAAAAAGCGATTGGCAGTGGCGCTGAAATCAGTGCGCGCAGTTTGGATAAAGACGCAGAATATGAGGCGGACAGAATGGGCGTAGTGCTAGCCGCACGCGCGGGTTATGACGCGTTTGGCTTGCCAGAAGTATTGCAGAAAATCGGCCAAACCAACAAAACGGACAACAGCGTCGCGCTATTATTTAAAACGCATCCGCATCCAGACGAACGTTTGACTAAACTGGGTGATAGCGCCGGTAGTAAACTGGATAATATTAAAGCGGGTAAAACGCTTGAAGATAGGTTTTATAAATTAGCAAATTAATAACGTTAATATATTGATTTAAATGAGTTAACACATAATTGATGGCAAATTATGTGTTAACTCATTTGTGCTTTTATTAATGTTTTTATTTAACGATATTATTTTAGCTAGACTAAATTGCGCGCTCTAAGCTCGCTTTTAATATAGGCATAATAAATTGGCGCGGCGACAATTCCAGCAAGCCCGAAAATCGACTCCATCAACAGCATCGTAATCAGCAATTCCCACGCATTGGCGCGAATCTGCCCGCCGACGATGCGCGCGTTTAAAAAATATTCCAGTTTATGAATCACTACTAAATACAAAAGTGAACCGATTGCGACGCCCAATGATTGACTTAGACTGACAACCACAATCACCGTGTTTGAAATCAGATTGCCGACCACAGGAATCAAACCGACCACAAAAGTAATGGCGATCATGGTTTTAACCAAAGGCAATTCAACGCCCAGAGTTGGCATGATGATGGCTAAATAAACGCCAGTAAAAAGTGCGTTAATCGAGGCGATACGCACTTGTGCGAACACTACGCGTTTAAATGCATCGCCAAACAGCCAAGCACGTTGTGCCAAAGCACGAGCAAATGGTTTGTAGTGATCATCTTTTGCGGCATCACGCAACGCAATCATGCCGCCGATAATCATGCCGATAATCACATGCGCAGTGATACGCCCCGCTTCTTTGCCCACTACTTGCAATTGATTCGCATGGGAGCGCAGCCAGATGGTGGCTTCTTCTTTAAAGGCTATCGCATCAGACGGCAAACGCTCTAATATCCACGATGGCAAAATCTTGCGTGAGTCTTCAAGAATCTGTGCCATTTTGGCCAGCAATACAGTGATGCTGCCAGACTCTGAGCGGAAAAATGCGACTAAGCCAGCGCCGGCAAGGCTTAACAAGCTGACGATGACGATACTTAACAGGGCAATTGCAATCAACTTTGCGCGTGTACGGGGGAATTTACGTTCGATATGCGGCGTCAAGAGTCGAATTAATTCGTACACTAGCAAGCCAGCTAATAATGCAGGCAGTAAGCGAAAGGTTAAAACTAATATCATCGCCACGCCAATCAATATCCATGAGGCAATATCAAATTTCATGGATAACACTTCGTTAGGATTATTTTGCATAACTTTTAATTGAATCGTCCTGAATGAATACGATGAATCTTGCGCAATTAACGGCTTTTTATACTTGAAGCTTAATTTAAAACGATTAAATTTAAATGATTAAATACCAACTTGTGAAGATTTAATTGGCAAAGCATCCATCAGCTAAATCTGCCAACAAATGTGCTCACTTCTGTCGCTGGCAAACTGATTTTAACATGGACTGCTTGATCAAAATGTTTATCTAACACTTTGCCTTTTAATTGCGAAACCACTCTTGTTAACTCATCTACACGGTTATATTGCACGCTTAAACTGAACTCTTTCATTTCAACAAAAGGGATAACCAGTGCGGCATCCAGCGCCATTTTTGCTGTGCCGCCGTAAGCACGCGCTAATCCGCCAGTGCCCAAGTTGATACCACCATAATATCGAATCACGCCAACCGCGACATTAATCAAATCGCGGCCTTCTAGCATTTGTAATACCGGTTTTCCTGCTGTGCCACTCGGTTCGCCCGCATCTGAGAATCGCGGAATAATGCCATCCATTGTTTTGATTCTGAATGCGTAAGCCAAATGATGGGCGTTTTGATGTTGTGCAGCTGCTTGTCTTAAGAAAAGTCCGACTTCGCGCTCTGTTTGGCAATGTCCTGCAAACGCATAAAATCGCGATTTTTGAATCGTTTGTTCGGCTGAGCCTGTTTTTTCAATGGTTACCATCGCTGAAAGTTAACGCTAAAAATAGTCCAAAAAATATAGACCAAAACTTACGATAAACCAACAATATTGCCAGATGCATTCACATCGATATATTGGCTGGTTGGCTGCTTTGGCAGGCCAGGCATGGTCATAATCTTTCCACAGATTGCCACAACAAAGCCTGCACCACGCGATAGATGTAAATCTTCCACCTGTAAATGGTGCTCAGTAGGCGCACCTCTGATAGAAGCATCTGATGAAAATGAATATTGTGTTTTTGCAATGCAAATTGGCAAATATGCGTATTCTTGCTCTAGTACAGTCAGTTTTTTAGCTGCTTTTTCACTTAACTTAACACCTGCTGCGCCATAAATCTTAGTGGCGATTGTGTTTAACTTATCGATTAAAGGCAGCGAATCTGGATACAACAACTTAAAGTTAGACTGTGTATTGGCGATAGAATCCACAACCGAACGTGCCAAACCAACTGCGCCAGCACCGCCGTCTGCCCAGTGTTTGCAGACGATAGCTTTAAAACCCAACTCTGCCAGCGCGGATTTTAAGGTGTCGATTTCTAATTGTGTGTCATGCGTAAAGTGGTTAATCGCTACCAGCACTTGCATGCCAAAATGCTGATGCAGATTGGTCAGATGCTTGATCAAATTCGCCATACCCAAATTTAAAAAAGCGATATTTTCTTTATTGAGTTCATTCAGCGTCGCACCGCCATGATATTTAAGTGCGCGAATCGTGGCGACAATCACTACCAAATCTGGCTGCAAACTGGCTTTGCGGCATTTAATATCAAAAAACTTTTCTGCACCTAAATCTGCACCAAAACCTGCTTCAGTCACCACATAATCAGCTAGCTTTAAAGCAGTTTTTGTCGCCACGACTGAATTACAGCCATGTGCAATATTGGCAAATGGGCCGCCATGAATCAGTGCGGGCGTATGTTCTAATGTTTGTACTAAGTTCGGCTGAAACGCATCTTTCAGCAACACAGTCATTGCGCCCTGTGCTTGTAAATCGCTGGCCAATATTGGCTTGCCAGCCATATTAGTCGCCACTTGAATATTACCTAAGCGCGTTTTTAAATCGTCTAAATCTTCAGCCAAACAAAAAATAGCCATCACTTCGCTGGCCACGGTAATGTTAAAACTCGTTGCGATATCGTGTTCGGTATGCGCAGCATCATGCGTTGTGATGTGCCGCAAAGCACGATCATTCATATCCATGCAACGACGCCAAGTCACTTCTTTAATATTTAACAAATTACCATGGTGAATGTGGTTATCGATTAAAGCGGCCAGTAAATTATTAGCAGAAGTGATGGCATGAAAATCGCCAGTAAAATGCAGATTGATATTTTCCATCGGCACCACTTGCGCGTAACCACCGCCTGTCGCGCCACCTTTTATACCAAATACTGGCCCTAACGACGGCTCGCGAATGCAAACCATTGCGTGTTTATCGGTATTTTCTTGCCTAAATAAATGGTTAAGTGCGTCTGCCAAACCTATAGTCGTCGTCGTTTTACCCTCACCAGCAGGCGTTGGACTAATAGCCGTAACTAAAATAAGTTTACCGTTTGGCTTAACCTTTACTTTTGAGTGAGCTAGTTTAGTTTTTGATTTGGTTTGGTCAGTTTTTAATTCAAGTTGGTCCGAGGGATGTAATTCTTTTAAGAAGTTTGCGCTTAATTTGGCAATAGAATGGCCGTACGGAATCAAATCTTTTGTAGCAATATCGAGTGTTTGAGCAACATCAACAATCGGCTTTAATTTTGCCGCTTGTGCAATATCGATATCAGATAACATCAACAATGCTCCAACTGTCAGTCAATTATTTACGACCGCCTAAAATTGAACCAAGAATTCCGCGCACTAAACTACGCCCTAATTGCGAACCCACTGCGCGCACGGTAGATTTAGCCGCACTTTCTAAAATGCTATCTGAGCGACTGGTTTTTTTTCCGCCTAAAACGCCACCCAACATGCCGCCCCAATCAAACCCTTTATCCTCTTCTTTTACTACCTCGGCAGATTCAGTTGCGCGCGCTTTTAAAATTTCATACGCCGATTCACGATCAATCTGTTTTTCGTAAAAACCTGCGATGCTAGAGCCAGCAATCACGGCCGTGCGCTCGGCATCTGTTAGCGCACCGATTCGACTTTCTGGTGGACAAACAAAAGCGCGTTCAACTGGCGTTGGTACGCCCTTTTCATCCAAAAATGATACTAATGCCTCACCAACGCCAAGCTCAGTAATAGCAGTCGTCACATCAACTTTTGGATTGCTTCTGAATGTTTCTGCAGCTGATTTAACGGCTTTTTGATCGCGTGGCGTAAATGCGCGCAAAGCATGTTGTACGCGGTTACCTAATTGGCCGAGCACGATATCGGGAATATCTAAAGGATTTTGGCTGACAAAATAAACGCCAACCGCTTTTGAACGGATTAACCTTACAACTTGCTCAATTTTTTGCAACAATGCAGGTGGTGCATCGCTAAACAGTAAATGTGCTTCATCAAAGAAAAATACCAATTTAGGTTTTTCTAAGTCGCCCACTTCAGGCAGTTTTTCAAATAATTCCGATAATAGCCAAAGCAATAAAGTCGCATATACACGTGGCGAGTTGAATAGTTTATCCGCCGCTAAAATATTAATGACACCGCGCCCTTGACTATCGGTTTGCATTAAATCTTCCAGATTCAATGCGGGTTCACCAAATAACAAATCACCGCCTTCGGTCTCAAGCTGTAAAAGCGAACGCTGTAATGCGCCAACACTGGCGGCTGAAATATTGCCATAAGTCGTTTGATATTCCGCCGCATTTTCTGCCGCGTGTTGCGACATAGCACGCAGATCTTTTAAATCTAACAACAACCAACCTTTATCATCGGCAATCTTAAAAATCGCATTAATCACACCAGCTTGCACATCATTTAAATTCAATAAACGCGCTAATAATAATGGCCCCATTTCCGCCACTGTGGTGCGGACTGGATGACCTTTTTCGCCAAACACATCCCACAATACAACAGTTGAAGCTTGTGGTTTAAAATCATCCATTCCCAACTGAGCAACACGCGCGTCAATTTTCGCATTGCCGCCGCCAATTTGGCTGATACCCGCTAGATCGCCTTTCACATCTGCCATAAATACTGGCACGCCGAGTTTAGAAAAACCTTCTGCTAATGTTTGCAACGTGACGGTTTTACCAGTGCCGGTAGCGCCCGCAATCAAGCCGTGGCGATTGGCCATTTTGGGTAAGATATTTAAAAACTGCTCTGCTTTCGCAACGCGGATAGGATTCGTCATAATGAGGATTTTCGTTTATTTAAGGCTATTGATAGTGGTTCAAATTGTTTGTCTGTTTTTTGTAATCTGATGACTAATTATTCATTCGATATTGTAGATTATCACCTAATCTTTACGGATTAAGTGATATCAACTAAATGGTCTAATTAAATATCGCCGCGACTGGCTTTTTCCATCAAATTAATTAATACATTCTCTAACTCTTGCGCCGATTTTTGCGCCCGCGCGGTTGGATTCTTGATGCTTTTTAAATCATAAGTTGGCCTATCTAAAGCCAAAAATAATCGCAGCTTTTTGTTGGCATCAGGCTTTTCATAAAGCGCGACTCTGCACGGGGCAAAAACCAAAAATTCGGGATGATCGAGCATGATTTCAGTGCCAAGACTTAAATTACAGAAACTATGCACTTCTTTAATGCCTTGCGGATCAATACCACGCAACTTCATATTTTCGGCAATAGGAAAATTAGCCGGATTTACAAAATTCATGCCTTCAGAAAGTGATTTTAAGCTATCAAGAACATCTTGATAACTGACACCTTCTTTTACTGGTAATTCATATATAGCGCTGGTTAAATCAATTGGCGGCAAGCCATTTGGCATGTCTTTGGTGGAGGTGGCTGAGGTGGTTTGGGTGTTAGCACAGGCGCTTAATGCAACGAATATGAATAAATAAAACAAATGCCTAAACCACATTATTTGCCCCAAATTCGGTTAACTAATCTTGCTAATAATATAAATTAACCACTATTAACATGTACGGTCTAGTAATGGAGTTTAGCCAGCGCAACTAACCAAAAACTAACTAGCCCGATAAACTTTTAACGCTTCATCCACCGCTTTACGATCAAATTTTGGTATTAGCAATTCGATAAAGCCGTAAATATAGTTGCGTAAAAACGCATCTTTACGTACACCCAAATAAGTTGTGCTGGCTGGGAATAAATGGCTGCAATCTAAACGCACTAAATCCTTATCACGTTCTTCATCATACGCCATATTGGCAATCAAACCAACGCCCAAACCCAATCCAACATAGGTCTTAATCACGTCAGCATCAATTGCGCTCAATACAATATTCGGCATTACGCCGGCATCGTGGAATACTTTTGCTACTGTAATGCTGCCCGTATAAGCAAAGTCATAAGTAATCAATGGAAAACTAGCGACTTTAGACAAAGTGAGCGGCAGCGCGTCAATTAAACGATGACCTTTTGGTACAACGATGCAACGATTCCACTCATAACAAGGTAAGCAAAGTAAACGGTCATCTAAACTAATTTTTTCTGTCGCAATACCAATATCCGCCTCGCCACTGGCTACTTGCGCAGTCACCTGCGATGGATCGCCTTGGTGAATATTCAACTTAACATGCGGATAAGCATGAATAAACTGTTTAACGGCTGCGGGTAAAGTGTAACGCGCTTGCGTGTGAGTAGTAGCAATTGTCAACGTACCTGTTTCTACTTTACTGAACTCATCGCCCACGCGTTTGATATTCTGCATTTCCAGCATCACAGTGGCTGCCAGTTTTACGATATGTTTACCTGGTTCAGTAATACCAGTTAAACGCTTGCCATTGCGCTGAAAAATCTGTAATTTTAATTCGTCTTCCAGCATTTGAATTTGTTTGCTGACACCGGGTTGCGATGTGTGGAGCGCTTCAGCTGCGGCTGAAATATTGAGACCTTGTCGTGCCACTTCGTGTATATACTTCAGTTGGTGTAGCTTCATTCATGCACCCTTGGCTCAAAATAATCGTTATAAGCAAATCATATACTAAAATAATAATGTGTTATTAAATAATTATATCAATTTCTGCTATATTGTGCGGGTTTACTACCATTTAGGTATGCGCCGCGCGTGGATTTGATTTCTTATATATTTGCAGGATTTGTAGTTGGTTTATTAGTTGGATTAACAGGCGTTGGCGGGGGCTCATTAATGACACCCATTTTGCTTATCTTTTTCAATGTAAAAGCGGCAGTCGCAGTTGGCACAGATTTACTTTATGCTTCAATCACCAAAAGCGTAGGTATCTTTGCACATGGCAAACTCGGCAATATTGACTGGAAAATCGTCCGCTTATTGGCTTTTGGTAGCATTCCTGCCTCAATCATCACAGTTTTATATTTAAAAGATTTAAATATTGCCTCTGACGCTGCGGTTAATAATATTAAATTTTGGCTGGGCATCGCATTGTTGCTCACTTCGTTGTCTGTACTATTCCGTAATCAATTAGCCCAACTATCCAAAACCGGCGAATGGATCAACCCTAAATACACGCCAAGCTTAACAGTTATTTTAGGGGTAGTTTTAGGCTTTTTAGTCACGTTAACTTCGGTTGGTGCGGGTGCGTTAGGAGTGACTGCACTATTGATTTTATATCCCAAAACCCCCATTACTAAAATCATTGGCTCCGATGTCGCACATGCTGTACCGCTCACTTTGGTTGCTGGCTTAGGCCACGCCAGTTTAGGCACTGTGGATTACAGCCTACTTGGCACACTACTGATAGGCTCTATTCCTGGCATTTGGATTGGTAGCCATTTAAGTTCTAAAGTAGCTGAACATTGGGTGCGCACGCTGCTCGCTTTAATTTTAGTATATGTCGGCCAAAAATTAGCCTTTCCTGAATTCAATCAGTTGATTGGCATTTCAATCATATTGTTTTTGGTGGCATTAAAACAGTTAAGTTTTAAAGAGTCTTAAAGCAAATATCTTAGCTTTGAGTTTTTAGACTGAATTTATTGTTAAGTTTATTGAATAAAAGCTTTATTTATACAAGCAGTTTTTGGATTAAACCTGATTTTAGATTAAAATATCAGGTTAGCTTTTTAGCCAAACAAATGTTAGCCATAGAAACTATCAGCACGGAAGAAATGCAGCAGAAAAATTATGTATAAGTACGATAAATTAGACCAACAAATTGTCGACGAGCGCGTTGCACAATATCGCGACCAAACCCGCCGCTTTTTAGCAGGTGAACTCACTGAAGAAGAGTTTCGCCCATTACGCTTGCAAAATGGCTTGTATATTCAGCGCCACGCGCCGATGTTTCGCATTGCCGTGCCTTATGGCATGTTGTCTAGCAAACAATTACACAAGCTTGGCGACATCGCAAAAAAATACGATAGAGATTATGGTCACTTTAGTACGCGCCAAAATCTGCAACTCAACTGGCCCAAATTAGAAGATGTGCCAGATATTCTAGCTGAACTCGCCACGGTTGAAATGCACGCAATTCAAACCTCTGGCAATTGCATACGCAACATTACGACCGATCAATTTGCAGGCATCGCGCCTGATGAAGTAATTGATCCACGTGCAATGGCTGAAATCATGCGCCAATGGAGTACATTCCATCCAGAGTTCGCTTTGTTGCCACGCAAATTTAAAATTGCGGTTTCGGGCACCAAACAAGACCGAGCGATTGTACAAGCACACGATATTGGCATGGAGTTTTATACCGACGTTGCGGGTAAATTAGCGATTAAGGTTTGGGTGGGTGGCGGATTAGGCCGCACACCAATATTAGGCTCTGTTATCCGCGAACATTTAGAGTGGCAACATGCGCTCACCTATTGCGAAGCGATTGTTCGTGTGTATAACTTACACGGTCGTCGCGATAACTCATACAAAGCACGCATTAAGATTTTGGTGAAAGCACTTGGTATTGAAGAATTCAAAAATCAAGTCGAAGCCGAATGGGTGCACTTAAAAGACGCACCAAATACTATTACGGAAGCTGAATTAGCCCGCGTTGGCAAGCATTTCGAGGCGATGCCTTACGAAAACTTGAATGCGCACGATTCAAACTTTGATGCTGCAATCGCAAGCAACCCTGCCTTTGCTGCTTGGGTGAAACGTTGTGTGCATGCGCATAAACAAGCAGGTTACCGCGCTGTAACGCTATCACTGAAACCGCATGGCAAAGCACCAGGCGATGCTACTAGCGAGCAAATGCATGTGGTCGCGGATTTAGCCGCACAATATAGCTTTGGTGAACTGCGCGTTTCGCATGAACAAAACTTAATCTTGGCAGATGTTAAGTTAAGTGATTTGTATAGCGTTTGGGAAAAAGCGCGCGCTGCTGGTTTGGCGACGCCGAACATTGGCTTGCTCACCGATATTATTTGCTGCCCAGGCGGTGATTTTTGTAGCTTGGCAAACGCTAAAAGCATTCCAATTGCAGAAGCGATTCAAATGCAATTCGATAATTTAGATTATTTGCATGACATTGGCGATATTGAACTCAACATTTCAGGTTGTATGAATGCTTGCGGTCACCATCACGTTGGTCATATCGGCATTCTAGGCGTAGATAAAGACGGTTCGGAATGGTATCAAGTATCCATCGGCGGCAAACAAGGCAATGATGCCAGCCTTGGCACAGTGATTGGCCCTGCATTCTCTGCAGATGAAATGCCTGGCGTTGTACAAAAACTGATTGATCTTTATATTAAAGAGCGCACTCCAGAAGAGCTATTCATCGACACAACACGTCGTCTTGGTATTGCACCGTTTAAAGCGCATGTTTATGCCAAAAATGAAGAGATTGCATCTGTATGAGTAATTTAATTCAACTTAATAATAATGATGCTGCTAGCATTGTAGAAAATACTTGGGTTACGGTACAACTTCCGCCCAGCAACGTAGAGGCGCGCAAACAAGCTGGTAAGGTTGTTCTGTTTAAATTAACAGGTGAAGCTACCGTTACTGAAACACAAATTGCTGATACGGCAATTCCAGCGACAGGCAAAATCATTGTGCCTTTAAGCGTGTTTATTGCGCGTAAAGGCGAATTGTTAACGCGCATTTCAAATGGTGAAGTTGGCGTATGGATAGATACGCATGAAGTATTAGCAGATTTAGTTAACGATCAAGTCGACTTAAATGTGCTACCTATTATCGCGGTGCATGTAGAGCGTTTTGCTGATGGCCGTATTTTCTCGCTGGGCACCCTATTGCGCACGCGTTATGGCTTTAAAAATGAGTTGCGCGCTATTGGTGATGTGTTGCGAGATCAATTGTTTTTCTTAAAACGTAGCGGCTTTAATAGTTATTTAATTCGCGCCGATCGCTCAGCCAACGATGCTTTAGCCAGTTTGAAAGATTTCACAGCACCTTACCAAGGTGCTGTAGATGAGCCACGCCCAGTATTTGCGCGTTATAACAGGACAGCATAATGTCAGGCGAGGTTTCATTCTTAAAGCCTACCGCAATTAATCCAGCCACACAGCCGGTGCTAACTGATGCGTTGCAAGCCAGTGTGAACGCAAAAACTGATCAAGTATTAGCTCTATTAAAAAATGCTTCAAATGAGCTAGTCAGCATCACTTTTGCTAATAGCTTTGGCGCAGAAGATATGGTGCTGACTGATATTATTGCAAAAAATCAATTACCTATCGAGATTTTCTCACTAGATACTGGTCGTTTACCTGTTGAAACGTATGACTTAATTGCAGAAACAGAACGGCATTACAACACCAAGTTAAATGTGTTTTTTCCACAGGCAGCAACCGTCGAATTTTATGTGAAAACAAATGGCATTAATGCCTTTTATGAATCGATTGAATTACGCAAAAGTTGCTGCCACATGCGTAAAGTAGAACCTTTACAACGCGCGCTTAAAGATAAAAAAGCTTGGGTGACAGGTATGCGCGCAGCGCAAGCAACCACGCGTTCTAGCTTACCCGTGCGCGAATTTGATGATGCTAACGGATTAGAGAAATTTAACCCGTTAAGTGATTGGTCTGAACAAGAGATTTGGGCTTATATCCGCATGTATAACGTGCCATATAACAAATTGCACGACCAATTTTATCCAAGTATCGGTTGCGCACCTTGTACCCGTGCCATTGCAATGGGTGAAGACGTGCGTGCCGGCCGTTGGTGGTGGGAAGACCCAACCAGCAAAGAATGCGGTCTGCATGTTAAAAAATAAATATTTTTATGCATCTACATGAAAAATTAAATTACGTTGAATATCCTGCACAAAATATCGCGGCAACTAAGCATTTCTTCGAAACCGCTTTTTCTTGGGAATTCATGGATTACGGCCCCGATTATGTAGCCTTTTCAAATGAAGGCTTAGATGGTGGATTCTTTACCTCTAACCATGCTTCTACAACCCAAAATGGCGGTGCTTTATTGGTGTTCTATAGTAGCGATTTAGAGGCAACGCTTAGCAAAGTAAAGCAAGCTGGCGGTGTTATTAGTAAAGATATTTTTGACTTTCCTGGCGGTCGTCGTTTTCAATTTTTAGAGCCTAGTGGCAATGAATTTGCTGTATGGTCAGATGCATAAATTTTTAAAGTAATACATTAATTATATAAAGTAAATTATTGAATATGTTAAATAATACCCATAAACCATTATCGCATTTAGATTGGCTAGAAGCTGAAGCCATTCATATTTTGCGTGAAGTGGCAGGTCAATGCAGCAATCCTGTATTACTATTTTCAGGCGGCAAAGATTCACTTTGTATTTTACGCTTAGCTGAAAAAGCGTTCCGTCCTGGTCGTTTTCCATTTCCACTTTTGCACATTGATACTGGGCATAACTATCAAGAAGTGATTAACTTTAGAGATCAGCGTGCCACTGAATTAGGTGAGCGACTCATTGTGCGCTCTGTTGAAGACTCAATGCAGCGCGGCACTGTGGTATTAAAAAGCGCTGATGAGCCACGCAACAAACATCAGTCTGTTACGTTGCTTGAAGCGATTGAAGAGTTTGGTTTTGATTGTTGTATTGGTGGTGCGCGCCGGGACGAAGAAAAAGCACGCGCTAAAGAACGTATCATGAGTTTCCGTGATGAATTTGGTCAATGGGATCCAAAAAATCAACGTCCAGAATTATGGAATCTGTATAACGCCCGTTCACATAAAGGTGAAAATATCCGCGCCTTCCCTATTTCAAACTGGACAGAAATGGATGTTTGGCAATATATCGAACGTGAAAACTTAGAATTACCTAGCATTTATTTTGCACATCAACGCGATATATTTATGCGCGGTGGTGATATGTATCCTGCCAACGTAAAATTAGCAAACGGCGAAGTGATTAACCAACCGAAAAACGGTGAAGAAATCATCAATATGCAAGTACGTTTTAGAACAGTTGGTGATATTACTTGCACGGCACCAGTGATTAGTGATGCTGATAGTGTTAGAAAAATCGTGGTAGAAACCGCAACGACAACCATTACAGAACGTGGCGCAACGCGTTTAGACGATCAAACATCAGATGCCAGCATGGAACAGCGTAAAAAAGAAGGTTATTTCTAATGAGCAGTATCAACACAACAAATAATATCAACATCCATAACGATAGCCTTTTGCGCTTTATGACATGCGGCAGTGTTGATGACGGCAAAAGCACGCTGATTGGTCGCTTACTATTTGATACCAAAACGATTTTGGCCGATACGCTCACACAAATCTCAAACACATCAAAAAAACGTGGCATGGAAGCCGTTGATTTATCATTGTTAACCGATGGCTTGCAAGCAGAACGCGAACAAGGTATTACCATCGACGTTGCCTATCGTTATTTTAGTACCGGTACACGCAAATACATTATTGCCGATGCGCCTGGCCACGAACAATATACTCGCAACATGGTGACTGCAGCGTCTACTGCCAATTTAGCTATCATTTTGATTGATGCCCGTCGTGGCGTGCTCACACAAACGCGTCGCCACAGCTATTTAGCACATTTGGTGGGGATTCAGCACATTGTCGTAGCGGTGAATAAAATGGATTTGGTCAATTATGATCAAGCCGTTTATGACAAGATTTGCTCGGACTACTTAGCATTTGCGACTGAAATCGGTTTTGCACAATCGAGAGAAATTCGTTTTATTCCATTGTCTGCCTTAAATGGCGATATGTTGGTTGACCGTTTGGATAATATGCCTTGGTATACCAATGAAACGTTACTAGAAATATTAGAATCCGCACCCGCTGCACATGTTGATGTAGATGAAGAATTCCGTTTTCCAGTACAGTTTGTTTGTCGCCCACATGCAAGCGCGGATGCTGATCTACACGACTTTAGAGGCTTTATGGGTCGTATTGAAAGTGGTAACATTGCGGTTGGTGACGCCGTTACCGTATTGCCAAACGGCTATCAATCAACCGTAAAAGCTATTCAATTGGGTGACACGCATCTACAAAGTGCGCAAAGTGAGCAATCAGTCACACTATTATTAGCAGATGAAATCGACACCTCACGCGGCGATATGATTGTTAAATCTGGCAGCGCTATTCAACCAGTCAAGCAAATTGAAGCATTTGTTTGCTGGTTATCTGAAACGCCGTTATCACCTGCCCGCACTTATGTTATTCGTCATACCACGCGCGAATCAAAAGCAAAAGTTGGCAATATTTCATACAAAGTAGACGTTAACACGTTGGAACAACAACCTACGACTGAACTCAAAATGAACGACATTGCACGTATTAATTTTAAGCTTGCGCAACCGTTAATGGTCGATAGCTACAACACAAATCGTGCAACTGGTGCTTTTATTGTGATTGATGAAAGTACAAACAACACTGTCGGCGCTGGCATGATTGTATAAATCAAAAAAATGATTAGAATTGAATAAGATTAATTAGTAAGATTTAGTAGAAGGAAGAAAAATGACTTACGTAGTCACCGAAAACTGTATCCAATGCAAATTTACCGATTGCGTTGATGTATGCCCAGTGGATTGTTTTGTAGAAGGCCCTAACTTTTTAGCCATTAACCCGGATGAATGTATTGATTGCACACTGTGTGTCGCCGAATGCCCTGCAGAAGCTATTTTTGCAGAAGACGATGTGCCAGCAGATCAGCAGGAGTATATTGCATTAAATGCGCGCTTGGCTGAATTGTGGCCAACGATTACCAGCCGAAAAGAAGCGCTGCCAGATGCAGAAGCTATGAATGGCGCATCAGGTAAACGTGATCTTTTAATTGAGGAAGCTTAATTCTTAGCATTTAAATTTATCAACTTAAAATAATGTAACAATACAAAGGAGGCAATTGCCTCCTTTTGTTTTATTACATGAATCTTTTTTAATTAACAATACGAATTGAATAAAAAGCAGTTTTAATGACACCAGCACTTAAATATTTACAACACTACCCGCTTGCTCTGCAAGATAAAATTAGGCAACTGCAAAAACAGGGCTTGCTTGGTGAGTACATTTCAATACGTTATCCTCAGTTGCATACAATTCAAACCGATAGAGCCCTCTACACTTATGCGAATGAGATTAAGCAGGCGTTTTTACGCACCGCTCCGTTGCTGGATAAAGTGCATTACGATAATAGGCTTGGTATAGAACATCATGCGCTTGGATTGAACACAGCAATTTCGCGTGTGCAAGGCGGTAAGCTAAAAGCCAAAAAAGAAATTAAAATCTCTTCGTTTTTTAAAACTGCACCTAGTGATTTCTTACGAATGATTGTTGTGCATGAACTGGCACATCTTAAAGAACGCAATCACGACAAAGCTTTTTACCAGCTATGTCAGCACATGGAACCCGCTTACCATCAATTAGAGTTTGATTGCCGGGTTTATTTGCTTTGGAAAAATGAAGTGGCAATTAAAATAATGGCGCCTAAACTACTGGCGCCATGATGTGATTATTGAGATAAATTGTTTAAGCAGATTTTTTACACCAAACGCTATCTAAACTGAATTTTCCAGCACCTGCAAAAGCAAAGTATAAGAATACAAAGCTATATAAAGTAGCTAATTCACCGCCATTTAAAATAGGTAAAAAGCCGCCAGGTGCATGTGCCATGAAGTACGCAACAGCCATTTGGCCAGAAAGTATAAAGGCGACAGGTCGCGTAAATAAACCCAGTAATATTAACGCACCACCCACCAACTCAAGTACACCCGCTACTCCCATTAAAGACATCAGCTGCAAGCCATCAAACATGGCAATATGCGGCGCACCTAAAAGCTTTGCCGAGCCATGCTGCAGGAACAGAAAACCAGTGATGATACGTAATAAACCTAAAACATGAGGTGTCCATTTTGCACAAGATTGAGTATTTAACATTTGAGTTTTCCTTTGTGTTGATTAATCAAGTGAACCAGCAACATACTAACTGATTCGTTTGTCGTACGTCTAGGATTTAATCCTGTTCAATAAACCAAAAATGCTACCTGATAATTGGCGGAATTAAAATCAATTAAACCTTTAGGCTTTTCCATAGTTGTGTCTGGCTAATCACCAAAAGCGCAATAATCAAATAAACCATCATAGCAAGCGCCAAACCCATCACACTGCCCCACACCAAAGGCACAATCAAGCCAGCCGACACGGTTGATAGCAACATTTGAATAAATGCCTGCCCTGATGCAGCAGTACCGCGGATTCTAGGATGACGATCCAGCGCGGCCAGTGACAATATTGGCATCACTAAGGCCATTCCTACGTTAAATAATGCGATGGGTAAAATGTTATTCACTGGGTTTAATGGCAAGAAAGCACACACAAGAATATTCGCACTAACAATCGCAAGCATCCACGCAAAAGCCACCTTAAGCACTTTTTGTGCAGTATATTTCCCGGCCACATATTTCGCCAGATAAGAGCCGATCATCATGCCGCAAACAGTCGGGATGAATAAATAGCCATATTGTTGCGGAGTTAACCCTAAATGTTTGCCCAAAAAAACTGGGCTCGCCAGCACATAGACAAAAAAGGCAGAAAAGCAGGCGCCAATCGTGATGCTTAATTTAGCGAACTCAGTATCGCCAAATATGCTTTTATAACTGGTTAACACATTTTTTGCCGATAATTTCAGTCGCTTTTCTGGCGGCATGGTTTCGGGCAGAAAAGTCACTGATGCCCATAAGGTTACGCCTGCATATATCGCCAGAAAAATAAATATCGCCTGCCAATGGATTCCCAGTAAAAAACCACCAATAATCGGCGCAACTGCAGGCGCGATGCCAAACAACATTTGCACAGTCGCCATCACTCTTTGCGCCGCTGCGCCTTCAAACAAATCGCGCACCATAGCGCGTGCAACCGTATTACCTGCCCCGCCGCTTGCACCTTGTAGCGCTCTAAAAAACCATAAGGTTTCAACATTCGGCGCAAAAGCACAACCGATTGAAGCCAGTACAAAAATGCTCAAGCCCCATTTGATGGTGGTAATACGCCCTATCGCATCCGAAATAGCGCCATGCCACAGCGTCATCAAAGCATATGGCAGCAAATAAACCGTTAAGCTTTGCTGAATATGTAAGTCAGACGTTTGTAAATCTGCACCCATTGCATGAAACGCTGGCAAATAGGTGTCAATAGCGAAAGGCGCAAGCGCAGCCAAACTAGCTAATACATAGACTAAAAATACTGAGTGTGTTTTCACATTTATGACCATCAATAAAAAAGGCGCAACTCAATGCGCCTTGTATTATATCTTGCAAGCCTTACGGCAAGGCGTGAAATTCTTCTACACGCTCTTTATCGCCAGCGACATATTTTTTAGAGTTTTTATCCGTTCTAAAGATAATCGGTTGTGATGCCAATACAGGATTTTTAGAATCCTCAATCGCTTTTTCAATTAAATGATGATTAGGCGACAATGAGCAAACTGGGTCGGCACTTTCCGCATCGCCAGTGAGTAAAAATGCTTGGCAGCGACAACCACCTAAATCATTCATTTTCTCGGGACAAGTAACGCACGGCCCTTTCATCCAAGCCGTACCGCGGTATTTATTAAATGCTGGGCTTTCTTTCCATGCATATTCCAAACCGTTTTCACGCACATTTGGGAACTGCATATTGGGCAACACGCGCGCAGAATGACAGGGCAACACATCGCCATTAGCTGTCACAATCATAAACACTTCGCCCCAGCCGTTCATGCATTTTTTTGGACGATTACCAAAGTAATCTGGCACCACAAAAAATATTTTCATTTTGTTGCCGACTTTTTCACGGAATTCGTTGGTGATTCTTTCCGCTTCGTCAATTTGCTCTTTAAGCGGCATTAACTGGCTACGATTCACCAAAGACCAGCCATAATATTGCGTATTTGCCAGCTCAACATAATCTGCACCTAGCGCTTCGGCCATTTCCAAAATTTCTTTGATATGCCCAATGTTGTAGCGGTGAATCACCACGTTTAACACCATCGGATAGCCATGATTTTTAATCATGGCGGCAACTTTTTTCTTCAGCTCAAACGTACGCGTATTGGTGATGAAATTATTAATCTCTTCGGTAATATCGTGCATAGAAAGTTGGATATGATCTAAGCCGCCATCTTTAAATGCCTGAATACGTTTCTCAGTTAAACCAACACCTGAAGTAATGAGATTGCTGTAATAACCCAGCTTTTTGGCTTCAATGACAATATCTTCAATATCGTCACGCAATAACGGCTCACCACCTGATATCCCCAGCTGAATCGCGCCCATTTTGCGCGCATCACGTAACGCTTGAATCCACTGTTCAGTCGTCAGCTCATTTTGCGTGTGTTTATCGTAATCCGTCGGGTTATAGCAAAATGCACAATGTAAAGGACAGCGATAGGTCACTTCTGCCAGCAACCAAAGCGGCTGCGTATGCGTGATGTTCGCCGCAACGCCATTATTCTTAGCTTGGCTGTGTATTTCCTTCTGTACAACTGACTCACCTAACGATGTCTGTGTCATTTGCTACTCCTTGATAGTGCTACTTAACCAATTTTTTACATCAACTTTTAAGTACACTTAACCATTTCTAATTTATATTTTTCTAATCCATGCCTTACCATACGACATTTCAAACATACCAATAATATCTTTTTCGATATTCTCAGCGTCTGGAAAAGCGAGTTTCAAATCTGCCACAATCTCACCTACTGTTGCTTTACCATCTAAACGCTTAATCACTTCGCCTGCGCCACCATGCAGTTTGACCATACCTTCAGGAAAAAGTATCACGTAACTTTGCTGTGCTTCTTCCCACTGAAAACGATGGTGTAACGCAATCGCAAAAACGTCTGAATCTAGAATGGTGTTATCTGTCATTTTTTGCTCTTATTCAAAATTAGTCTATTCAAAGTTAATCACTGGCTGATGAAAATAATCTTTACCTGCCACTTTCACATCAACCGTCGAAGCTAACATGATCGAATCGGCAATCACCCACAGCACATTGAGTTTAAATTGCAGAATATCTAGCGCCTTAAGTTGCATTTCACGCGAGGTACTAAAATAATCCAGCGTGACGCCAAGCCCTTGCTCAACATCACGGCGCGCTTCTGTCAGGCGTTTTTTAAAATAGCTTAAACCTTCTTCTTTAATCCACGGATACATGGTTGGCCACGAACTGATGCGTTGCTGATGAATATGCGGCGCAAATAACTCGGTTAAACTGGAACAGACAGACTCTTGCCAACTGCGCTGTTTGGCGAAGTTAACATACGCATCTACCGCAAACTTCACACCGGGGCTCACCATTTTAAGTGAAGTGATTTGCTCGCGTGTTAAGCCAACTGCTTCGCCTAGCTGAATCCATGCCTCAATCCCACCAACGGCTTTTTTTCCGTCTATATCAACACCATCGTGGTCAGTAATCCTCACTATCCACTGTTTTCTTACCTCTACATCATCACAATTCGATAAAATCGCTGCGTCTTTCATCGGAATCGAAATTTGATAGTAAAAACGATTCGCTACCCAACATTGCAGCTGATCTTTGGTTAACTTACCTTCATACATCATCACATGAAACGGATGGTAGATATGATAGCCATGCCCTTTTTCACGTAGCTTTTCTTCAAATTCTTCACGTGTCCAAGGTAGATTATTAGTGAGTGCGTTCATCCTATTTCCTTACAATATTATGTCCATGCCGTCATACGCCACTTCAATCTTATATTGATTCAGTATCGCGCGTTCAGCCGAATCTTCACGTAAGATAGGATTGGTATTATTAATATGAATCAATATCTTACGTATTTCTTTGTCTTGACCAAACTCACTCAATTTCTCAATCATGCCACCCTCACCTGATTGTGGATTATGGCCAATGCTACGTGCCGTTTTAGTCATCAATCCCATATCAATCATCTCAGTATTGGTCCAGAACGTGCCATCCACCATGATGCAATCGGCTTGGCTCATTAGCTCTGGCAAATGCGGTTCAATTTCGCCTAAACCAGGGGAATACCAGCATTTTTTACCAGTGCTGATTTCTTCAATCAATACGCCAATCGTATCGCCAGGATGCGGGTCGTTACGATGTGGTGAATATGGTGGCGCGGCGCTTTTTAATGCAACAGCAGTAAATTTTAAGTTCGGAACATTGGGAATAGTAAAGCTTTGTTTACCGTCGATAGGCACATCATGACGATTAATACCACAATAGTGACCGAGAATATTCAGCACTTGATTACCACTGGTTAAATCTTCATACACCATATCAGTACAGTAAATTTCACGTTTTACCTGACCTTCACGCAACATGAATAAACCTGTCGTATGATCGATTTGTGCGTCAATCAAGATGATTGCTTGAATACCTGAATCCCTGATATTGCGCCCCGGTTGTAAGGGCGCGAAATCCTGAATCTGTTGTAATACATCAGGTGATGCATTAAATAAAACCCAGTTAACGCCATCGCCACTGACGCAGATGGAAGACTGCGTACGCTTAGTTGCTTTGATTGTTTTTTTTCTTAAGCCGTCACAGTTGAAACAATTACAGTTCCATTGTGGGAAACCACCGCCAGCTGCGGCACCTAAAACGTGAATATGCATGAGATTCTTTACCGAATGAATAAGCTATAAATTTTACTATTGTTACAATTACTTTTTTTATAGAAAAGCTTTAGCTTTATTTCACTAAAGAGAGCTTTTCTATAAAAAAAGGCTGTCTTGCGGCAGCCTTTTTTCACTAATTAGCAAAAAAACACTAATTATTTATTCATTACGTACATTGTTACTTCAAAGCCAAAACGCATTTCTGTAGCTGCTGGTGTTGTCCACATGATAATTTTCCTTTAAGTAAATATTAAGTTTCGTTGTCAATTAACTATTGCTACAACGTGAAACGAATTTTGCGCGCTAATTAGTTTTATCAACACCGCAAAGATACCGAATAAACACTAAGTAAATTCATGATGCCTATATGACCACTATCACTCCAACAATAGAGCGTTAAACTTCTTCACTTAATCTTTGATGGCGACGTTTGCGCACGGCAGTTGCTAACTCTTCCAAAACATTAATTGTATCTTGCCAGCTAATGCAACCATCCGTTATCGATTGCCCATAAACCAAATCGCAACCTGGTGCGTGATCTTGGCGACCTTCTACCAAATGTGATTCAATCATCAAACCGATAATCCGCGCATCCCCAGTACTGACTTGATTCGCCACGTCCTGCGCTACTTCTTTTTGTTTGCTATATAGCTTACTGCTATTAGCATGGCTGCAATCAATCATCAGCCTTGGCACAAGTCCGGCTTCTGTAAGTTGGTCACATGCCTCGTCAACGCTGTCAGCATCATAGTTCGGCACTTTCCCACCGCGCAAAATCACATGGCAATCTTCATTGCCTGTCGTCGAAATAATAGCGGACTGGCCTTCTTTGGTTACCGATAAAAAATGGTGTGGGCTGGCTGCCGTTTTAATGGCATCGGTCGCCACGCGCACACTGCCATCTGTACCGTTTTTAAATCCAATCGGACAAGACAAGCCTGATGCTAATTCGCGATGCACTTGCGATTCTGTCGTACGTGCGCCAATTGCGCCCCAACTAACCAAGTCAGCCGTATATTGCGGTGTAATCGTATCTAAAAATTCAGCGCCAGCGGGCATGCCGATTTCATTTACATCCAGCAAAAATTTACGCGCGATTTCCAAACCTTCATTAATCTGATAACTGCCATCTAAGTGCGGGTCGTTAATCAAACCTTTCCAGCCCACTGTAGTGCGTGGCTTTTCAAAATACACGCGCATCACAATCAATAAATCGGCGGCTAAAGTCTTACGCACTTCCAGTAAACGGCGCGCATATTCCATCCCTGCCTTCACATCATGAATCGAACACGGCCCTACAATGACCAATAACCGATCATCTGTTTGGTGCAATATGCGGTGAATCGCTGTGCGCGTTTGCAGAATATTATGGGTCGATTCTGCACTTTCTTTAAAGCGTGCCAATAACGCTGATGGCGTAATCAACGTTTTAATCTCTTTGATACGAACGTCATCTGTCGCCAGTTTTTCGTATGCTGCTTTTCCGACTATTAAATTATCTTGCTCAGTCATTTTTGACAATCTGTTCTAATACTTCTAAAAATCTTGCATTCTCGCTAAATAATCCAATGCTCACACGTAAATAATCGGGCATGTCGTAATTGGCAACTGGCCGCACGATGACACCATTTTTAAGCAACTGTTGGTTAACTGCTGCAGCATTGGCAATTTTAAAACTGATAAAATTGGCATACGATGGAATGTACTCTAAACCCAGCTGATGAAAGCCTTGTGTCAATTGCACCATACCCGCCTGATTTAATGCATAACTGCGCGCGACAAAATCTTCATCATTGAGCGAAGCAATTGCCGCCGCTTGCGCAATACTATTCACATTAAATGGCTGGCGCACCCGGTTCAGCATATCGGCAACACTGGCATGCATCAAACCAAAACCGATACGCAAACCAGCCAAGCCATAAGCTTTTGAAAAAGTGCGTGAAATAATCAGGTTATTAAATTCACTTAACCATTCAATTGCTTCAGATTTATTATCAGCAGACAAATACTCATCATACGCTTCGTCCAACACCACCAATACGTGATTAGGCACTTGTTTTAAAAACGTTTTTAGCTCGTTCTTAGCAATTAAGGTACCTGTTGGATTATTGGGGTTTGCTATAAATATTAAACGTGTTTGGGGCGTAATAGCCTTAACAAACGCATCTAAATCATGTGCATAGTTTTTAGCGGGAATCACCACACCAGTCGCGCCAACTGCTAGCGTCACCAATGGATACACCGCAAAAGCATGTTGCGAATAAATGGCTTCATCGCCTGCACGCAAAAATGCACGTGCCGATAATTCTAAAATATCGTTCGATCCGTTACCAAATACGATCTGATTATGCGCGACATTGAATTTTTTACTCACCACATCGCGCAAGGCAAAACTATTGCCATCTGGATAACGCGCGATATCGCCAATCGCATCTTCAATCGCCATTTGCGCTTTGGGGCTGATGCCTAAAGGATTTTCATTTGAAGCGAGTTTGACAATATCCGCCTCATTTAAACCCATTTCGCGCGCAAGTTCGCTAATCGGCTTTCCACCTTGATACGGCGCAATGGCACGTACGTATTCAGGCGCTAATTCAGCTAAATTGACTTCGGATGATTGCATACAGAAAACCCTAGAATAGCTAAAACGTTGACTTAAACGACACTTACTTTAACAACTGGCTTAAACAACGGCAACTGGATAAGAACCCAGCACCTTAAGGAAAGAGGCGCGCATTTTGCAATCCTGCAAAGCGGCTTTCACTTTTTCGTCTGTTTGATGGCCTTCGATATCCACGAAAAAAACATAATCCCATAAACCCTGTTTAGAAGGACGTGATTCAAATTTAGTCATGCTGACGCCATACCGAGACAATGGTTCCAACAATGCTAGCATTGCGCCTGGTTTATTTTGTGTAGTCATCACAACTGAGGTTTTATCATGTCCGGAAGGCGCAACTTCGTGTCTACTTAACACTAAAAAACGCGTAGTATTTTTAGGATCATCCTCAATATTTTCAGCCAACACATATAAATTAAATAGCTCAGCAGCACGTTTGCTGGCAATAGCGGCGGCAAACGTATTATCAGTTGAAACCAAGTTATGAATCATTTGTGCGGCAAATGCATTGCTGGTGACTGGCTCACGTTGCGCACGTGGCAATGTTTTGTTCAACCACTCATGACATTGTGATAACGACTGGCTATGCGAAAATACATGCGAAATCTGGCTGATGTCAGTTTGCTTTGACAGCAGACAATGATGGATTGGCAAAGTGACTTCGCCGCAGATTTTTAGCGGACTCGCTAACAACAAATCCAGCGTCAAGCCAATTGCGCCCTCGGTCGAATTTTCAACAGGCACTACGCCGTAATCCGCTTGTTCAGCTTCTAAAGTACGGAATACTTCATCAATACTGGCGCAAACGACAGCACCACGTCCTAATCCAAATTGTTTAAGCGCAGCTTCTTCGCTATATGTACCAAGTGGCCCTAAAAAAGCGATGGAAAGCTCTTTTTCCAAGGCACGACAATTAGACATGACGCCGCGAAAGATATGACTAACTGCCTCGCTCGACAAAGGACCTTTGTTATTCGCTTGTAAACGGCGTAAAACCTGTGCTTCACGCTCTGGCCGATAAATGACACCGTCACCTTTCAAGCCACCAATCGCGTGCGCGAGTGATGCGCGCTCATTAACAAGCTTTAAAATCTGCTCATCAATGGCGTCAATCTGGTCTCTGTGTTGTTTTAACTGTTCACTCATATCTTAACTATTTTATGCACGTTCAAACTGTTTCATATAGTCGATCAGTGCTTGTACGCCCTCGATTGGCATGGCGTTATACATGCTGGCGCGCATGCCACCAACAATCCGATGACCTTTTAATTGCAGCAAACCTTGTGCTTCCGCTCCTTTTAAAAAGGCATCGTTGCGCTTTTCATCTTGCAGCTTGAATGGAATATTCATGCGTGAGCGATTATTCAATGCAATATTGTTGCTATAAAAATCGCTGTTATCCACATAATCATAAAAAAGTTTGGCTTTGGCAATATTTTTCTGTTCAATCGCTGCTACACCGCCCTGCGCTAACAACCACTCAAACACCAACCCTGCAATATAAATACTATAAGTAGGCGGCGTGTTGATCATGCTATGATTTTCTGCCTGCGTTTTCCAGTTGAATACAGCAGGCGTCAGTTTGCTTGCCCTATCCAATAAATCTTCACGCACAATCACAATACATAAACCAGCTGGCCCAATATTCTTTTGGGCGCCGCCATAAATCACGCCATATTGGCTCACATCAATTGGTCGTGACAAAATGTGTGAAGACATATCCGCTACAATCGGCACATCTCCTGCGTTTGGAATGCCATCAAACTCAACGCCATGAATGGTTTCATTGGTACAAATATGCACATACGCCGCATCCTTATTCAATTGCCAGCTTGAAAAGTCGGGCACACGCGTAAAACCATCTGCTTCGCTGGTCGCCGCAATATTAATGGTACCGAATGCACGCGCATCTTCAACACTGCGTTTACTCCAGGCACCAGTAACAACATAATCAGCACTTTTATTGGACAGCAAATTTAGCGGAATAATGGCATTTTCTGCAATTGCGCCACCTTGCAAAAATAGCACTTTGTAGTTATTTGGAATACTTAACAAAGTACGCAAATCTGCTTCTGTTTTTTCTAAAATGCTGGTGAACTCTTTACCACGGTGTGACATTTCCATCACGCTCATGCCACTACCATGCCAATCCAGCATTTCAGCTTGCGCGCGTTCTAATACAGGTTTTGGCAGTACTGCAGGGCCTGCAGAAAAATTATAAATTTGCTTCATATTACTCTTAAATAAAATCGTTATTCTTCAGCAGGTAACTCTTCATCTGTTTCAACAATTTTCTCAAGCCCAGATAGTTTCTCACCTTCGCCCAAGTTAATCAGCGTCACACCTTGCGTTGCGCGGCCTAGCTCGCGAATTTCTTTCACACGCGTACGAATCAGCACGCCGCCTGTAGTAATCAGCATGATTTCATCATCTTCATTCACCAGTTTGGCTGCGACAACTAAACCGTTACGCTCACTCACAGCAATTGCCTTAACGCCTTGTGTACCACGACCAGAGTGACGGAAATCAGCCAGCACTGTACGTTTGCCATAGCCATTTTCAGTCGCAACCAACACTGTTTGTTGATCATTATCCGCAATTAACAATGACAACACTTGTTGTTTAGCCGCCAACTTCATACCGCGAACACCACGTGTTGCGCGACCCATTGGACGTACGTCATCCTCAGTAAACCACACGGCTTTACCACCATTGGAAACCAACACAATATCGTTTTTACCGTTGGTCACTTCTGCACCGATTAAGTAATCATCATCATCCAAGTTAATGGCGATGATGCCTGATTTACGTGGGTTCGCAAATTCACTCAATGCAGTTTTCTTAACGGTACCGCGTGCAGTTGTCATGAAAATAAAGTGATTTTCGTCAAACTCTTTCACCGCTAAAATCGCGTTGATTTTTTCACCTTCTTCAAGCGGGAATAGATTAACAATCGGTTTGCCACGGCCAATACGACTACCTTGCGGTACTTCGTAAACTTTCAACCAATACACACGACCACGGCTTGAGAAGCACAGAATGTAATCATGTGTATTCGCCACAAACATTTTGTCGATAAAATCATCTTCTTTAGTCGGAGCAGCTTGTTTACCACGACCACCGCGACGCTGAGCGCGATACTCATCCAACGGTTGTGATTTCACATAACCGGTATGCGATAGCGTGACCACCACATCTTGCGGCGTAATCAAATCTTCCAGTGATAAATCTTGCGCATTTGCGACAATTTCACTGCGACGTTTATCGCCAAATTGCTTACGAATTTCAGTTAACTCATCAGTAATCATCGTTGTCACGCGTGAAGCATTGGCTAAAATATCCAACAAATCAGCAATAATATCCATCACCTCTTTGTATTCAGACACAATCTTATCTTGCTCAAGCCCAGTTAAGCGTTGTAGACGCATTTGCAAGATCTCTTGCGCTTGTACATCGCTTAATCGGTAGCCATTGGGTGTTAAGCCAAAATCGACACTTAAGCCTTCTGGACGTGACGCTTCCATCGCAGCACGTTTCAGCATCTCTTCCACCACTGGAGATTGCCATGTTTTAGCCATCAAAGAAATTTTTGCTTCTGGCGGCGTTGGTGCAGCTTTAATTAACGCAATCATCTCATCTACATTTGCCAGTGCAACTGCCAGACCTTCCAATACGTGACCACGTGCGCGGGCTTTTTTCAGCTCAAATACGGTACGACGTGTAATCACTTCACGGCGATGACGTAAAAACGCTTCTAACATTTGTTTTAGGTTAAGTAAACGTGGCTGACCATCTAACAAAGCCACCATATTCATACCAAACGTATCTTGCAATTGCGTTTGCTTATATAGATTATTCAGCACCACTTCTGCAATCTCACCGCGTTTCAGCTCAATCACCACGCGCATGCCCGATTTATCGGATTCATCGCGTAAATCAGAAATACCTTCGATTTTTTTCTCGTTAACTAATTCAGCGATTTTCTCAACGAAAGTTTTCTTATTCACTTGGTATGGTAATTCGTCGACGATCAACATCTGACGACCACCACTTTTATCCATGTCTTCTACATGGGTACGACCACGCATCACCACACGACCACGGCCGGTGCGATAGCCTTCTTTCACGCCAACCGTGCCGTAAATAATGCCAGCAGTTGGGAAATCTGGCGCAGGTACTAATTCAATTAGCTCTTCAATCCCCGTTTCAGGGTCTTTAAGTAGCGCAAAACAGGCATCTAATACTTCGTTAATATTATGTGGCGGGATGTTCGTCGCCATGCCCACAGCAATGCCAGAACTACCATTGATTAGTAGATTTGGGATACGTGCCGGCATGATAAGCGGCTCATTCTCACTACCATCATAGTTAGGGCCAAAATCGACGGTTTCTTTATCAATATCCGCTAATAACTCATGCGCAATCTTCGACATACGGATTTCCGTATAACGCATCGCTGCTGCATTATCGCCATCGACAGAGCCAAAGTTACCCTGACCATCGACCAGCATATAACGCAAACTGAAATTTTGCGCCATACGAACAATCGTGTCATACACCGCAGTATCGCCATGCGGATGATACTTACCGATCACATCACCAACGATACGCGCAGATTTTTTATACGGCTTGTTGTAGTCATTGCTCAGCTCATGCATCGCAAATAAAACGCGGCGATGCACAGGTTTTAAACCGTCACGCACATCAGGAAGCGCACGCCCTACGATCACGCTCATGGCGTAATCAAGGTATGAACGGCGCATTTCATCTTCTAGGCTGATTGGTAGGGTTTCTTTAGCGAATTGATCCATTAGATTTTCCGTGAATTAAGCTTTTTATGATGGCCTGTAGATGGCTGCTTTTAATTTTTAATGCGTCGATTTTAACACGTTTAACCAGTGTTATTACAGTGTTATTCTCCATAGAAAACGCTTGTAAGACATTAAAACAGTGATGAATGAAGTGGTGATTAGATTGTAAAACCAAGCTTAAGATTATTTAAACGCATCACTGGCAACATCATCGCATTTTGCCTGATTTAACTGGTTAACTTTCAAAAGTTAACCCTCAAAAACACTTAAAAATGCAAATCCGCTTTCAAGTCTTCTACATGTTCTAAACCCACCGCTATTCGCACTAAGTTATCCTTGATTCCGGCTTCTAGCCTTGCTTCTGGTGAGATACGACTGTGAGTGGTTGTGGCTGGGTGTGTAATCGTGCTTTTAGCATCGCCTAAATTGGCAGTAATAGAAATTAGCTCCGTCGCATCAATCAGCGCCCAAGCGGCCTCTGTCAAAGTCTGGCCAGCTTTAGGCTTGACTTCAAAAGTGACAATGGCCGCACCACTTAGCTGCTGTTTTTTCGCTAACGCATACTGTGGATGCGAGGCTAATCCAGGATAATAAACACGTGCAACTTGCGGTTGTGTTTCAAGCCACGTTGCTAATTCCAAAGCTTTACGCGCATGCGCTTCCATACGGATATGCAGCGTTTCCAATCCTTTTAAGAACACCCACGCATTAAAAGCACTCATGGTCACACCTGCTGTACGCAAGAATGCATATACAAGTTCCATTAAAGTTTTGCTGCCCAGCACAGCTCCGCCCAAGCATCTGCCCTGCCCGTCAATATATTTAGTAGCGGAATGGATAATGATATCTGCACCTAAATCTAATGGCTTTTGAATAGCCGGCGTGCAAAAGCAATTATCAACCACCAAATAGGCATTTGCTTGATGCGCAATATCTGCCAACACTTTGATATCGCATATTTCAGTGAGCGGATTGGAGGGCGTTTCAACAAAAAACAATTTAGTTTTAGGCTGAATTGCGGCTTGCCATTCAGATGGGTCTGTCAGCGACACAAAAGTGACTTCCAAGCCCCAACGTTTAAGAATATTGCCGAATAGTTGAACACTTGTACCAAAAACACTACGCGACGCTACAACGTGGTCGCCAGCACTGCATAAACCCATCACACAAGCCAAAATTGCTGACATACCACTGGATGTTGCTACGCATTGCTCTGCGCCTTCCAATGCGGCCAATTTGTTTTGAAACATGGTGACAGTTGGATTAGTAAAGCGCGAGTAGATATTACCTGGCTCTGTACCACCAAAACGTGCCGCTGCCTGGGCGGAATTTTTAAATTTAAAACTTGAATTTAAAAATAAAGCTTCCGAGTTCTCTCCAAACTCAGTCGTCTCTGTACCAGCACGTAAACTTAAAGTCTCAGGATGATAGGTTTTCTGTGTCGTCATAATGTCAAATCACTTAAATAGTTAAGCTTAATATACTTAGGTTAAATATTTGGGCGTTAAAAAACCCGAGTTAGCTAAAGAATAAGCTAAAACGGGTTTTGGCTCTCGCTTTAGCAGAATTTATTATGCGCCCGCAAGCTGAGTAAGGCTTTGTTTAAAGTTGGCCACTCAAATCAGCGCAATTACATTTAACGCCCTTAACATGATCATGTCAAGCAGATTGCTGATTAAAAAATCAGATAGTGCTTTGGTACCCATCACTTTCAACACTACATTTTACAGCTGACTTAGCCCCCTGAAAGCGATGACCCAAATGGGTATCTGCTGACCAAATATAAACTTAAGAAATCTGCTCTACGGCCTCATCTTCTTCAGCATCAATTAAATTTAAATCCAACTGTGTACTTGAGTTACTGGGCTTTTGTTTTTTATTAAAATCACCACGTGCAGATTCAATACGATTCAAATAAGCAGCATCTACATCACCTGTCACGTACTTACCGTCAAAACAACTGCTATCAAATACTTTCATTTTAGGATTTAAATTAGCAATATCATGTATCAAAGCATCTAAATCTTGATAAATCAGCGCATCTGCACCAATCTCCTGACAAATTTGCTCGTCTGTACGGCCAGTCGCTAACAACTCATCACGGCTTGGCATATCAATGCCGTACACATTGGGGAATCTTACTGGTGGTGCTGCGGAAGCGAAGTAAACTTTATTTGCGCCTGCATCACGTGCCATTTGCACAATTTGTTGCGATGTTGTACCACGAACGATGGAGTCATCGACCAACAGTACATTTTTTCCTTTAAATTCAATCCCAATAGGATTTAATTTCTGACGCACGGACTTTTTACGTAGGGCTTGACCTGGCATGATAAAAGTACGGCCAATGTAACGATTTTTAATAAAGCCTTCACGATAATCTAAGCCCAGCGTAATGCCGAGTTGTAGCGCACTTGGACGACTAGTATCAGGAATTGGAATCACCACATCAATTTTTAAATGACTCCATTCGCGTTTGATTTTTTCAGCCAAACTTGTGCCCATATCTAACCGTGTTTGATAGACCGAAACACCATCAATCACAGAATCTGGGCGCGCTAAATAAACATACTCAAAAATACAAGGTGTTAATGTCGGTGCTTCTGCGCATTGGCGGCTAAATAGATTGCCATCCATATCAATAAATACCGCTTCGCCTGGCTCAACATCACGCATCAGCTGAAAACCTAAAACATCTAGCGCCACACTTTCAGATGCAACGATATATTCGGTGCCTTTATCGGTGTCTAGTTTGCCAATCACTAACGGACGAATGCCATTCGGATCGCGAAACGCCAATAGGCCAAAATTGGCAATCATGGCAACGACTGCGTAAGCACCTTTACAACGCTTGTGTACCCCAGAAACTGCATCAAATGCCATGTCTGTATTTAATACTGCATTGCGTGAGGTTTTCTCGATTTCATGTGCAAGCACATTTAATAACACTTCAGAATCTGAACTGGTATTGATATGGCGTAAATCCTGGCGAAACATTTCTGATTTTAACTGTTCAGAATTGGTTAAGTTGCCGTTATGGCCCAACACAATACCGAATGGCGAATTGACGTAAAAAGGTTGTGCCTCTGCCGCGCTAGAAGAACCTGCAGTTGGATAACGCACATGTGCTATGCCAGCATTACCGACCAAGCTACGCATATGGCGCGTTTGAAATACATCTTTTACCAAGCCATTATTCTTGTGCATAAAAAACGTATTTCCGTCACAGGTCACAATACCTGCGGCATCTTGACCGCGATGTTGCAATACGAGTAAACCATCATACAAAAGTTGGTTAACTGGATTTTTGCCGACAATGCCTAAAATTCCGCACATAAATTGAGTGTCCTTAATTAAACGGTTTTAATACTGTGTAACTTAATACTATCTAAATAATGAATTTAGTTAATCGTATTTAACATGCTTAGCGACAGTTTGCGGCATCCACGGTAAGGCTGTTTTCACAAGCGCCTCAAGCGGCGAACTGAACATGGCATTTGTCCAACGATTGTCCTGAGGAAAGCTCGTTAAGCCCGCTAAAAATACTAAAACACAAACAATGAATAGGCCTTTTGCAAAACCAAATAATGCGCCAAAAAACCGATTAAGCCAACTTAAACCAATTTTATTAATGATGCTGGAAAGCGCGATGGATAATAAAGCAACCACCAGCAACACGCCCAAAAATAATATTAAAAAAGCGGCCAAAACACGTAATTGGTCATTTGGAATATCTTGCGGTAATAAAGGTATTAACTGCGTAGCATACGTTTTAGCGACATAAAAAGCCGCAAACCAACCAATGATGGATAACATTTCGCGCACTGCACCACGCATCATACTAATGACAATTGAAATGCCGACAATGATTAATACGGCGTAATCAAAACTTGTCATGTTTTAAAAAAGCCTATTTGAACCGCCATTATTGACTGACCACCATGCCAGTAAGTCCAGCGTCTTTGATATTCTGCAAGGCGATAGCGGCGTCATTACGCTCACCCAATAATTGTGTGCGTAGACGAATTTTTTTACCTTTTGCGGTATCTATCTTTTCAGTTTGTGATTTGTAACCTAAATCGGTTAATTTGGCTTGCAGCTTTTTAACATTCGCCTCATCTGAAAACACACCAATTTGTACATAGAATTTTGCGTTTGACGTACTTTTTTTGCTATCAGTTTTTGGTGTTTCAGTTTGTTTAACGGCAGGCAGTTTAACTGCTGCTTTTTGATTGTCGTTACTTTTAGATTCAACTTGTGGTTTAGGCGATGCTTCAGCATCATCTTCTGCAGTTTCTGATTGATCAGCAGATTGTTGCGTAATTGAATCTACTGACTCTTCGCTAAATGGCACTGTATTAGACGGTACTATATTAGAATCAAAATCAGACACTTCAGGCAAAACGGCAGGCTTGTTATCGTTCAACGTAATCGTCACTTCATCAGCAGGTTGCTTATTAGAACGATCTTTTAATATCATTGGCAACACAATCACCATGAATAACACCAGTGCAATCGCGCCCACTAAACGGCGTCTTGCACGTTTTTTCAAGGTTAACTCTTGATCATTTATGTCTTTTTGCATGTTTCACTTTCAGGCAACTGTTTAGCAATAACTTTTTATGGGGTTGATGTACTATTTTGCAATACCGTGTTCATCGCATCTGCAACCGTATAGAAGGAACCAAACACGATTATTCTATCATTTTTGGTCGCGGTTTTACAGGCTGAAATAAGCGCAGACGAGACATCCGCAAATGAGTTAACCACTGATTTCGGGTCATTTTTTATTAACTTTTGATTCAAATCAAAAGCTTTTGCGCCACGCGGACTATGATTATCCGCAATAAACCACTGCTGAATATTAGGCGCTACTGCCTTAATAACACCATCGATGTCTTTGTCTGCCAACATCGCAAATACCGCGAATGTTTTTCCCACACAAGGTGTCATTTGCAAGTTATGCGCAAGTGAAATGGCTGCGTGCGGATTGTGTGCAACATCCACAATAATAGTCGGTTGCGATTGAATTTGATAAAAACGACCGATTAAAGTCACCGATTGAAATGCCGCATGAATATTAGTCGGCAACACAGGCAAAACATTATTTAAATATTGCGTCGCACAAACTACACACGCGGCATTATTCAGTTGAAAATCGCCATGCATACCCAAATTAGGCAGCGTTAATTCAAAGCCTTCTGCCAAATATTGCCAATGCTGCGTTGTTTTTTTTACACTAAAATCACGGTTAATTAAACGTAGTGGCGCATGCACTTTTGCAGCGTAATCAATCAAGCTTTGCGGTGGATTTTCATCGCCACAAATGGCTAATGCACCGTTGCGAAAAATGCCAGCTTTTTCAAAACCAATTTTCTCACGCGTATCGCCCAAATAATCCATATGATCCAAGTCAATCGTTGTCACAATACTGCAACGGGGATCAAAAATATTCACCGCATCTAGCCTGCCGCCCAAACCCACTTCTAAGATAACCACATCTAAATGTGCCTGACAAAAATGCCACATAGCCGCTAATGTGCCAATTTCAAAATAAGTTAAGGCGATATCGCCACGCGCTTGTTCAATAGCTTCAAAAGCAATACACAAATCGTCATCAGAGATTTCAAGGTCATTCACACGCACGCGTTCGTTGTAACGCATCAAATGTGGCGAAGTGTAACAACCGACGCGGTAACCCGCCTCAATATAAACTTGGCTTAATAGCGCGCAGGTAGAACCTTTACCATTGGTGCCAGCAACCGTAATGATGGGAAATGTTGGTTTTAGTTGTAGATTTTTGGCAACAACATCAACTCTGTCTAAGCCCATTGCGATAGCTGTGGGATGTTGCGCTTCGATGTAAGCCAACCATTGTTTTGCATTGGTTGGCTTAGATTGGATATTGGTCACGTTAGGCCGTACTTTAACAATTCAAGAAAAATTTAAGATAATTAAAATCAGCCAACTTAAAACTTAAGCTGCTTTAGGCAACTTCATTAAGCCAGATAAAATATTCGCTAATCGTTGGCGCATTTCACGGCGATCAATAATCAAATCTACAGCACCATGCTCGACTAAAAACTCTGCTCGCTGAAAGCCTTCTGGCAATGTTTCACGCACAGTTTGCTCAATCACTCTTGGCCCGGCAAAGCCGATTAACGCGTTCGGCTCGGCAACAATCACATCGCCTAACATCGCAAAACTAGCCGAAACGCCACCCATTGTTGGGTCAGTTAACACTGAAATGTAAGGCAATCCAGCCTGTGAAAGCTTAGTTAATGCAGCGCTAGTTTTGGCCATTTGCATCAGCGATAACAAACCTTCTTGCATACGCGCGCCGCCGCTGGCAGAAATACAAATAAAAGCAGCTTTATTCTTAATTGCAGCATCAATTCCGCGTACAAATCGCTCGCCAACCACAGAACCCATCGAACCGCCCATAAACTTGAACTCAAACGCTGCAACCACCACAGGCACCGTATGAATGCTGCCTTGCATAACGATTAAAGCATCTTTTTCGCCCACTTCTTTTTGGGCTGATTTCATGCGATCCGCATAGCTTTTGCTATCTTTAAATTTTAACGGGTCAATCGGCTCAACATTCGCGCCAATTTCAATACGTTTTTCTGTTTTAGAATCTGGATCTAAAAGTTGGTTAAGTCTAGCTCGTGCACCAATACGATTATGGTGCGCGCATTTTGGGCAGACTTCTAAATTCGATTCTAAATCCGTTTTATACAACACAGATTGGCACGAATCACATTTGCTCCATAAACCTTCTGGCACATTTTTCTTATTAACGACACCAACAACACGTTGAATTTTTTGCGGAATTTTTTCTAACCAACTCATTTTTTACTCCTTAAGCATCAATTGCTTGACGCAATTCAGCCACTAAATTACTGACGTTTGTTAATAAATTATCATCTGTCGAATTTTCTACAACCTGCACCATGCGACTCCCCACGACGACCGCATCTGCAAACGCAGCTACATTTTTTGCGGTAATAGAATCTTTCACACCAAAACCCACGCCAATCGGCAAATTGGTTTTTTGTTTAATCTCTGCAACACGCGCTTTTACTTGCTCTACATCTAAATTTGCAGATCCTGTCACGCCTTTAAGCGACACATAGTACAAGAAACCGCTAGCTTGACTTACAATTAAATCCACACGTGCCGCATGGGTTGTTGGCGATAATAAAAAGATACTATCCATGCCATTTGCTTGCAATTGACTAATAAATTCTTTGCATTCTTCCGGTGGATAATCAACCGTGATCACGCCATCGACACCAGCAGCTTTAGCTGATTGGGTAAACTTCTCAACACCCATCGCTTCAATCGGATTGGCATAACCCATTAATATAACGGGTGTTTTGTCATCAGTTTTCCGAAACTCTGCTACTAAACTTAACACTTTATTTAGGCCAACTTTATGCACCAATGCACGCTCACTCGCGCGCTGGATCACTGGGCCATCTGCCATTGGGTCAGAGAATGGAACACCCAACTCAATCATATCTGCACCACTTGACACCATTGCATGCATTAAGTTAACGGTATGATCTGGGTGCGGATCACCCGCTGTAATGTAAGGAATTAACGCCTTTTTATGGATCGTTTTTAGATGGGAAAATACGGTTTGAATGCGTGACATAGATTTAAATTGGCAATTGATTCGGAGAGAGTTGGAAATTGAAAAGCACTAAATCAGGCAAGGCGCGAACAAAAAATAAAAACGAAGCATATGTTTTATATGTGAGTTTTTGGTTTTTTGTGAAGTAACACAGCATGATGACGGGATTTTCGATTTACAAAGTGATGTTGGCTAGTTTGGCGACGGTATTAATATCTTTATCACCACGACCAGATAGATTAACCAAGATAATTTCATCTTTACGCATGGTTTTAGCCATCTTCTCTGCATGTGCTAAAGCATGGCTGGATTCTAATGCAGGAATAATACCTTCTGTACGACATAAGCTGTGAAAAGCTGCCATCGCTTCATCATCGGTAATCGCTACATATTCTGCACGCTTAATGTCTTTTAGCCACGCGTGTTCTGGTCCAACGCCTGGGTAATCCAAGCCAGCAGACACTGAATGTGTTTCTACAATATTGCCATCTGCATCCTGCATCAAATAAGTACGGTTACCATGTAAGACACCCACTGGGCTATTCGTTGTAAGCGGCGCTGCGTGCATGCCAGAATCTAATCCGTGCCCTGCCGCTTCAACACCAATCAAGCGCACATTTGGCACATCAATATACGGATAAAATATACCCATCGCATTAGAGCCACCGCCAACGCAAGCCACCACCGCATCGGGTTGACGACCAACCATTTCCTGCATCTGTTGCTTGGCTTCAACGCCAATCACCGCTTGAAAATCACGCACCATCATCGGGTAAGGATGTGGGCCAGCAACTGTGCCGATGATATAAAAAGTATTTTCAATATTGGTTACCCAATCACGCATCGCTTCATTCAATGCATCTTTTAACGTTTTTGAGCCACTTTCAACTGGTACAACAGTTGCGCCAAGCAGCTTCATTCTATACACGTTTGGCGCTTGGCGTTTGATGTCTTCGGAACCCATGTATACCACACATTCCAAGCCCATTCTGGCGGCAATCGTAGCAGTAGCGACACCATGTTGCCCGGCACCGGTTTCAGCAATCACGCGCGGCTTGCCCATGCGTTTGGCTAATAACGCCTGCCCAACGGTGTTATTCACTTTGTGGGCGCCAGTATGGTTCAAGTCTTCACGCTTTAAGTAAATTTGCGCACCACCTACTTTGTCAGACCAACGTTTAGCATGATAAATCGGGCTTGGACGGCCAACAAAATGTTTAAGATCGTGGGCATATTCAGCCAAAAAAGTCTCATCGAAACGATACTTTTCATACATCACACGCAACTCTTCAAGCGCTTCGATTAATGTTTCCGCTACAAAAGTGCCGCCAAATTGACCAAAATGACCACGTGCATCAGGCATGTCATATACTTGCATGTCATTTACTCCCACCTAAAATTCCTCATTTGTTTTGCCACTTACATTCACAGCCTGCATAAAATCCGCAATCTTTGAGACATCTTTTATGCCTTTGCTTACTTCTACACCACCACTTACATCGACCGCATAAGGCTGCACTTGCTTAATCGCATCTGCTACATTTTCAGCAGTTAAACCGCCGGCTAAAATAATTGGCATTTTTAAGTTTTCTGGAATCAATTTCCAGTCAAATACATGGCCTGTGCCACCAAAAGCAGCTTCTGAATAAGTATCCAGCAATAAGGCTTTTGCGCTGCTAAACTCAACTTCGTATTGTAACAAATTAGTATCATTTTTTACGCGAATTGCCTTTAGATAAGGTAACTTTATTCTTTCACATTCCGCGGCATTTTCATCACCGTGAAATTGCAAGATATCGATGTGCACTTGCGACAACACTGCCTCGATTTCGGCTGTTGTTGCATTGACGAACAAACCAACAACACTGACAAAAGGCGGAATCGCCGCAACAATTTGTTGCGCTTGAGTGATGGTGACACAACGCGGACTGGACGCATAAAACACTAATCCAATCGCATCAGCGCCATATTTGATTGCACTCCGCGCATCTTCAGCATTAGTAATGCCACAAATTTTGACTCTTGTTCTCAACTTAACACTTTCTTTTGATTAATATTTGAACTGAATAACCTTGCTGTAGCCCTTAAAAGAGCGTAATTAACACATAAAGTTTAATTGGCGTTGCGTATTGGGTAAAGAATATTTGGCATCATAAACCACACCAGTTAAATATAGACCGTTAGGCGAAAAAGTAGGTGGCGATAAAGTCCGATTTTTTTCCGCTAATAAGCTTTTAATCCATTCTGGCGGATATTTTCCGTTGCCAACATAAATAAGCGCACCAACCATATTACGCACTTGATGCTGCAAAAAAGCATTGGCTGAAAAATTAAATATAATCGATTCGCCATGCGTTGCGATTGTGGCCTTTGTTAAATTTCTGATTGGCGTTTTGGCTTGGCATTCACTGGCACGAAAAGCACTAAAATCATGCTCCCCCTGCAAATAAACAATGGCAGCTTGCATTGCCGCAACATCTAACGGCGAATGATACCAGCCAGCTTTATCTGCAAAAATCGCCGATGCTGTAGGTTGGTTAATCAATAAATATTGGTAATGTCGCTGTGTGGCAGAAAAGCGTGCGTGAAAATCCTCATCCACATGATGCGCCCAAATAACACGCACCGTTGCTGGCAAAAAAGCATTCACGCCGCGTACCCAAGCAGTTAACGGTCGAGTCACTTCTGTTTCAAAATGCACCACTTGCATCAGCGCATGCACGCCTGTATCCGTACGCCCGGCAGCATGTACACGCACAGATTGCTCAGCAATATGCTCAATGGCTTCTTCTAAACTGTCTTGTACGCCGCATTTCTGTGGCTGACTTTGCCAACCGCAAAAATGCGCACCATCATATTCCACACCTAAGGCAATACGCATTTAAACCAAAACCTTCATACAATATCGATTATTGCAAAACTAATGGAATTAGACGGATGCGTAATGATGTTCATTATGGAGATAAATTCAAACATTTTAGCGCATTCTAAGAATCTATAAAGCTAAGCTCAACAAAAAAGCCGAGCAACTAACCCGGCTTTTTATTGGCTTAACTTACAATTAAAATCTTAACGATTAAAATTAAGCAATTTTTGCTAAAAGTGCTTCAGCTCGCTTACGTTGATTTAAGCTGCCTTCTTTAAGCACTTCGTCCAACAATTCTTTAGCACCCTCTTTGTCATCCATATCCAAATAAGCAGCGACTAAATCCAATTTAGTTTCAATCTCAATAGGTTCATCAACAGATGAATAAGCAGCCGCACTATCAGTAACGGCATCTTCCATTTCTAAATTGATGGTTGATAAATCAAAAGTATTAACAGTGGCTTCTTCATCGTCAACGTAACTAGCGGCTTCAGGTGACAAGGTACTTAAGTCAAAATTAAAGTCTGTTTCTGCAGCTACATTTTCATCTAACAAATCAATTTTATCCACATTTAACGCATGTAAATCTGGCTCATCAATTTTTGGAAATTCAATTGATTCTGAAGCATCTTTTATATTTACAAACTCTATTTCGCTTGTATTTTTATTTGCATTAATCTCATCTAAATCAGACGCTGCATCTAACTCATCTTTTGGCGTATTGAAACTGGACATATCCAAACCTGGCATTGTGTGTCCGAAAGCCGAATCTGAGTCTGCCAATTTAGTCTCGGCTGTTGTTTCAAGTTTGCTTGATAACTGCCCAAAATCAAAATCTAAGACTTCGTCAGTTTTTACTAATTTTGAAATTCTTTCAGCTTCGCTTTCAGATATTGTCGGTATATCTAATTTAGATTCATTTGCATCTGACAGCGTGTTAAATGCTAAATCATCTGAACGAATGGCGTCCAAATCACTGGCAACATTTAAGGTATCGGTGTCATCTAAATTTGCAGACCTTAAGTTTTCTTGCTTAGAGGGGCTTTCAGAATTTAAATTTAAACTATCTAAATCAAAGTCGAACGCATCTTTTGAAGTTGCTGAGTCTTTTAGTAATGCCTCGTTGTCAAACGAAAAGTCTAAATCTGTTTCACTCGCTATTGGAGAATCAGAAAAGTCATTAGCATCTAATTTTTCACTCGAAGCTCTTTCACTCACATTTGAATGCGCAGTATTGACTTGATAAAGTGGATTACTTGGTTCCAACTTTTGACCGATTTCAGACACTTTTTCCCATGTTGGATCTTCTGCACCAAGTGTTGTGTAAAGCTCACCTGCTATGGTTTCGAAAGCAGAAACGTTTTTGTTTGCCGCATACATTTCCAATAATTTAAGATGCAACTCATAGCGTTTAGGCTCTTTTGAAATCGCATCTTTTAGAATTTCTTCTGCCTGTGCATCACGCCCATAAGCCATATACACTTCAGCTTCAGCAATCGGATCAACATCATTTGTGTCAATCATGCCGCCATTCGCACTTTGAGAAAAGTCGGTCAAGAATGAAGTGTCACCAGTATCTACACTAGAACCGGACGTATTACCAAAAACAGTATTGGCTTTAAGACCACCTGAAGTCATAATGCCTTGTTCAAAATCTGCCAAATTGCGCTTACGTTTGTTCCGTAAAAACAACCATCCGCCGCCCAATAAGATTAATAAACCAGCAACGCTTCCGACTAAAGGTAAATCTAGCTCGTCTAATATGCTTGGCTCGGCAATTGGCTCAAGCGCAACAACTGGTGCAGGGTTAACTTTTACTACAGGTTTATTTGCCTCGGTAGTTACAACTGGTGGCTCAACTTTAACTGGCTTGTCATTAACCGATTCGGCTGGCACAGCCTCTACAGGCGCTGGTGTTTCTGCTACAACTGGATTAGCTTGCTCTGCATTACTTTTATCTTGTGCTGCTTGTAACTCCGCCTGTTTTTGTATTTCTGACATTGCACCATTTTTTAAAGCGAGTAACTTTTGCATGTCATCTATTTGTTTTTCTAAGGCAGCCGTTTTATCTTGTGCCTCTTTCACGCTTTTTTCGCGTGCGGTAGATTCCTCCTGCAAAGCAGTAATTTTAGCCTGCAAAAACTTTACATCTTCAGCTTCCTTTTTTGTTAAAGTTGCCTCACCGGCTGAAAGCTTAACAACATCTTTAGGCCCTGCTTGCGCCGGTAGCGACTTATCTTCAGCCGCACTTTTAATTTTTCCATCAGCCGATTGTGTACTTGCTTCAGAGTCACCAGGCTCTGATTCAGCCACAATTCCCGCTAATTTATTACGGTATGCATTCCAATTTGCGGACTGCACTTTCACTTCTTTTGATGCCTGTTGGCGTGAGACAGAAGCTAATTCTTGCTCGCTCGGCTGGCGAATGATTCTTCCTACTTTTAAGCGGTTAATATTTTTACCATCAAATGCATTAGGATTTGCTTGGTATAAGCCAATCAACATTTGATCAAGACTAATACCTTCCGGCTTCATGTCACGCGCGATTTTGGCTAATGAATCCCCACGTTGGGTCACATACTCTTGTCCTGAAGATTCATTTGAAGCTTCAGACTTTACATTTGCAACTGGTTTTGCACGATTATTACGATTTGAGTTTCTACTTTGTGTCGCTGTACCTGTCGCGGCAGAATTAGTTGACCTAATTACAGGTGCTTGCGTCGTTTGACCTGAAGTAGCTGGGCTATATGAATCCGCAGCGGCTTCACCAATATAACCAGGCGGATCTAGCAATACGGTATATTCACGTAAAAGCCGCCCAGAAGCCCAATCCACTTGGATGAGCATATCTAAAAATGGCTCACTAATAGGTTGTGACGATTTTAATTTTAAGGTAGAAGTGCCAGACGCGTTTTTGACGATTTCAATTTTGATGGTCTTGTGAGAAGCCGGACGCTCTATGCCTTGATTTGCATAAGCTTCTTCAGAAGCGATATTAGCGACAATACTATTTAATTCATCGGGTGTAACTGACAGCAATTCAATTTCAGCTCTTAGTGGTTCGCCTAATCCAGAATTCACATTTAATTTGCCTAAACCTGCGGCAAATACTGAAATTGGTATTAATGCCATGCATAAAGCAGCTGTCATTTTCTTTAGTTTTGAGCTGTGCACTATTCCACCCTTAAATATTTACTTAATATTGCAATAACAAAAATAACATCAATTAGTTAGAGTTGCAAGCTCATCATACACATTATATGTGCTAGCTATGTGGTTGTAAGTGCTAATTGTTGGTTTTTATCAACGTTAATTTTCATTACAAGCAATTAGCGTTCGATTAATATGCGCAACATGCGTCTTAATGGTTCAGCCGCGCCCCATAGCAACTGATCGCCCACAGTAAATGCGGACAAATAATCGTTGCCCATATTTAATTTACGCAGACGTCCTACTGGTGTAATAAGTTTGCCTGTTACAGTTGCAGGAGTTAATGCTTGCATGCTGATTTCACGCTCATTTGGAATGACTTTTGCCCATTCATTCGCTTCGGCTAGCATTTGGTTGATCTCATCTAATGGCACGTCTTTTCTAAGCTTAATAGTCAAAGCTTGGCTATGGCAACGCATCGCGCCAATACGCACGCAAAGTCCATCAATGTGGATAGGATTAGCCTCGCGACCTAAAATTTTATTTGTCTCAACACCGCCTTTCCATTCCTCTTTGCTTTGCCCATTGCCTAGATCTTTATCAATCCATGGGATTAAGCTGCCAGCCAGCGGTACTCCAAAATGCGCTTTAGGGAATTTTTCATCACGCAAAGTACCTGCAACTTCACGATCAATATCTAAGATCGCCGATGCTGGATCTTTTAGCAAATCACTGGCAGCAAGATGCGCCTCACCCATTTGTTTGAGTAATTCGCGCATATTTTGGGCGCCGGCACCCGATGCTGCCTGATAAGTCATTGAAGTAGCCCACTCAATCAAATCAGCTTTAAATAAGCCGTTCAATGCCATTAACATGAGTGAAACGGTACAGTTTCCGCCCACCCAGTTAACATTTCCTTTTGAATAGGCATCTTGAATAAGCGCCATATTTACTGGATCCAAGATAATTACCGCGTCTTTTTCCATGCGCAATTTGTTTGCCGCATCAATCCAATGCCCTTTCCAGCCCGCAGAGCGCAATGCTGGAAAGACTTCAGCGGTGTAATCACTGCCTTGACAAGAAATGATGACATCCATCACTTTTAAATCAGCAATATTTTTTGCATCTTTTAATGATGCTGAGTCTTTACCAATATTTGGCGCTTTACCACCAATTTGAGAAGTCGTGAAAAATTGTGGCTCAATGAGCGCAAAGTCATTTTCTTCCATCATGCGTTGCATCAGCACGGAACCAACCATGCCACGCCAACCTACAAATCCAACTTTTAACATTTTGTTATCCCAAATTAATCTTGCTACTGCTTGGCTTTATTATTATTGAAACTTAACTGTTTTATTTAAATTAATTGAGCGCTGCAACAACTGCATCGCCCATCGCATTGCAGCCAACTTTTTTACAACCTTCGGTCACAATATCAGCCGTTCTATAGCCTTGCGCCAACGCTTTTTTAACCGCACTTTCAATCTTGAGCGCATTAGTTTCATCATTAAAGGTATAACGTAACATCATGGCAACTGACAAAATCGTTGCCAGTGGATTCGCAATATCTTTGCCAGCAATATCAGGTGCAGAACCATGACTAGGCTCGTACATGCCTTTATTATTCGCATCTAGCGAAGCCGACGGCAACATACCGATTGAGCCAGTTAACATAGAAGCTTCATCCGACAAAATATCGCCGAAAATATTACCTGTCACCATCACATCAAACTGTTTTGGCGCGCGAATCAACTGCATTGCCGCGTTATCCACATACATATGACTTAACTCTACTTCTGGATATTCAGCACTTAATTCAATCATGACTTGGCGCCATAGTTCAGTGGTTTCTAATACGTTAGCCTTATCAACTGAACAGACTTTTTTATTACGCTTCATGGCAATATCAAACGCCACACGGCCAATGCGACGAATCTCGGATTCGTTATAACGCATGGTATTAATACCTTCGCGCTCGCCGTTTTCTAGGGTTGAAATACCACGTGGTTGACCAAAGTAAATATCACCCGTAAGTTCGCGAATAATCATCAAGTCTAAGCCAGAAACCACTTCTGGCTTTAATGTAGAAGCATCCGCCAATTCAGGATAAAGCAGCGCGGGACGCAAATTAGCGAATAAATTCAATTCTTTACGAATGCGCAACAAACCACGTTCTGGGCGTAAATGACGCTCTAATTTATCGTATTTCCAATCGCCAACCGCACCCAGCAAAACCGCATCAGACTTTTTTGCCAATTTTAAAGTTGCATCAGGCAATGGATCACCTGATGCTTCGTAACCTGCGCCACCAATTGGTGCCTCTGTCATGTCTAAATTTAGATCTAATGCTTTAAGTACTTTAACGGCTTGTGCAACAATTTCCGGCCCAATACCATCACCAGGTAATACTGCGATTTTCATGAAGAACTTTCTAACTTTTAAAATTTAATTAAACAACTTTTAGTTAAACAACCATGGCTGTGCTTGCTTATGCTGAATTTCGAATGCTTTGATTTTATCCTGTTGCTGCATGGTTAAACCAATATCATCCAAGCCGTTAAGCAAGTTATGTTTCCTTACTGCATCCACATCAAAAGCGTAAAATTGTCCACTTGGCGTTGTGACGGTTTGCGCAGCCAAATCAACGTTCAATTGATAACCTTCAGTCGTCGTCACTTCGTTAAATAAGCTTTCTATAGCTTCAGCAGACAAGACGATTGGCAACATGCCATTTTTAAAGCAGTTATTAAAGAAAATATCGGCAAAGCTTGATGCAATCACCACTTTGAATCCATAGTCTTCCAACGCCCACGGTGCATGTTCGCGACTTGATCCGCAACCAAAATTCTCACGTGTCAGCAGCACACTTGCACCTTGATACCGAGCTTGATTCAGCACAAAATCCGGATTCAGCGGACGCTTGGAATTATCCATTCCAGGCTCACCATGATCAAGATAACGCCACTCATCAAAAGCATTAGGGCCAAAGCCCGAGCGCTTGATTGACTTTAAAAACTGCTTTGGAATAATCGCATCCGTGTCTACATTTGCGCGGTCTAACGGCGCGACTAAGCCATTTAATTGGGTAAACGGGTGCATTAGTTGTTAGGTGATTTTTTGATTTTCTCACCCACCTTTTCCACATCTTTACCAAAACCGTGCCAAGTGTTGCAACCCGTTAACACAACTGCAAAGCAAAGCGTCAACAATACAAATAATTTATTCATATTTAATCTCCTGATATTAAGTCTAGACAAATTGCCTGACATCTACAAAATGACCAGCAACTGCAGCTGCAGCTGCCATTTCTGGACTGACTAAATGCGTGCGCCCACCTTGTCCTTGGCGGCCTTCAAAGTTACGGTTACTGGTCGATGCACAACGTTCACCAGGCTCTAATCGATCCGCGTTCATTGCCAAACACATTGAGCAACCTGGTTCACGCCACTCAAAACCTGCGTCAGTAAAAATCTTGTCTAAACCTTCAAGCTCGGCCTGTGCTTTTACCAAACCAGAACCTGGAACAACTAATGCTAACTTCACATTTGGCGCAATATGTTTACCTTTTGCAACTGCAGCCGCGGCGCGTAAGTCTTCAATACGTGAATTGGTGCAAGAGCCAATAAACACTTTATCAATGTTAATTTCATCAATCGGCGTGTTGGGTATTAAACCCATATACGCATAAGCACGTTCCCAATCGCTGCGTTGCACTTCATTTTTGGCCATATCTAAACTTGGCACTTTGCCATCAACGCCAACCACCATTTCTGGCGACGTTCCCCAAGTGACTTGTGGCTGAATATCTTGCGCACTTAACATCACAACCGTATCAAATTTTGCGCCGTCATCGCTATGCAAAGTTTTCCAATAAGCAACCGCCGCATCCCACTGCTCTGCTTTGGGTGAAAATGGACGACCTTTGACATAATCAATCGTCGTCTCATCTACCGCCACCATGCCAGCACGTGCTCCTGCTTCAATCGCCATATTGCACAAAGTCATGCGGCCTTCCATGCTTAATCCGCGAATCGCTGAGCCTGCGAATTCAATCGCATAACCGTTTCCGCCCGCTGTACCGATTTTGCCGATAATCGCCAACGCAACATCTTTTGCTGTTACGCCATGGCCTAACTTGCCTTCTACCAATACTTGTAAAGTTTTAGATTTTTTCTGCACTAAGCATTGGGTCGCCATCACATGCTCGACTTCAGATGTGCCGATACCGTGTGCTAGAGCACCAAACGCACCGTGCGTGCTGGTGTGTGAATCCCCACAAACCACGGTCATACCCGGTAATGTCGCGCCTTGTTCAGGTCCAATCACATGCACGATACCTTGGCGTAAATCATTCATTTTGAATTCAGTCACGCCATGCTCGGCACAGTTTTCATCTAATGTCTGCACTTGCAAACGCGAGATTGGATCACTAATACCCGCAACACCCGAGCTTCTTTCCGTCGTTGGTACATTATGGTCCGGTACAGCTAAAATAGAGTTAACACGCCATACTTTACGATTTGCTAATTTCAGACCTTCAAACGCTTGCGGACTGGTGACTTCGTGCACTAAATGACGGTCGATATAAATCAGCGCGGTGCCATTTTCTTCATGCACCACGTGAGAATCGAATAATTTATCGTAAAGCGTTTTTGCTACCATTTATAAACCTAACTTAACCACTAAAATGTGTTAACTTTTAATCCCTAATGTTACTAATCCCGAAAGTTACCAAACTGCAACGGAAAATCGGTTACGTTTTTTTTACAAAATGCGATGGCTTCTTGCAGTAAATCGCGTTTCGCGCCGTTCACACGCACTTCATCACCCTGAATACTTGCTTGCACTTTCAAACCAGAATCTTTAATCAATTTGGCGATGCGTTTAGCTAATTCACTATCAATACCTGCGCGAATTTTCAGCTCTTGTTTGACTTTATTGCCGCCTACTTTTTGCACATCTTTGTGTTCCAAGCGCTTAGTAGAATCTGGCTCTTTTTTTTCCATGCCTGGCAACAAGATATCTTTGATCTGATCTAACTGGAAATCATTATCACCATACAAAGTAATAATGCTGTCTTTTTCGTTTAATTCAACCTTGGCAGATGTACCTTTAAAATCGTAGCGATTGGTAATTTGTTTACCAGCTGTATCAATGGCGTTTTTTAAGGCAACCATATCGACTTCCGAACTAATATCAAAACTAGGCATATAAATCCTTTATAACTCTTTAAGCGCAGGCTATGCAAGGCATGAGTGCGTAGACAGTACGACAAGCACGAAATAACGCCGCAGAGCCAAGCACTAACTATTCAAAATGGCAGACGTAGTCTAAGGTTTCAGTCACTTCAATATCAAAACTGGAATTACCTGGTACAGTAAATTTCTCACCTGCGCTGTAAGTTTTCCATGACTCTTCACCTTGCAAGCGCACTTTACAGACGCCTAAATTAATTTCCATTAACTCTGGCGCGGCTGTGTTGAAAGTGAGCAGGCTTGGGAAAATCACGCCAATCGTGCTGCGCGTTCCATTAGGAAACAACACGGTATGACTGACACATTTACCATCAAAATATATGTTTGCTTTTTTCTTTACACTTACATTGTCAAATTGCGCCATTCTTAACTCCTCAGTCTCAGTATTTTAGTTATTGGTATTATTAATCGTATTTAATTTTAAGCTTTTTTATTAGGTTAACTTAACGCTGTTTATTCTTTAAATTAGCCGCAATACGCATTCTTAACGCGTTTAATTTAATAAATCCACCCGCATCTTTTTGATCATACGCGCCTTTGTCATCTTCAAAAGTAGCAATCGTTGAATCAAATAGCGAATTGGTTTTACTATCACGCCCAGTAATAATCACGTTACCTTTATAAAGCTTCACACGCACCCATCCGTTAACTGAGCTTTGTGTATGATCGATCAACGTTTGTAAGGCAATGCGCTCCGGACTCCACCAATAACCGTTGTAAATCATGCTGGCGTAGCGCGGCATTAAATCATCTTTTAAATGTGCTACTTCACGGTCCAATGTGATGGATTCAATCGCACGGTGCGCTTTTAGCATAATCGTGCCACCTGGCGTTTCATAGCAACCACGTGATTTCATGCCTACATAACGATTTTCCACCAAATCTAAACGGCCAATACCATGCTTACCGCCAATTTTATTCAATTGCGCCAATAATTCATGTGGCTTCATCGTCTCACCGTTTAATGAAACTGGGTCGCCATTCACGTATTCAATGTCTAAATATTCAGCAGCATCTGGCGCTTTTTCTGGGCTTGCTGTCCAACGCCACATGGTTTCTTCAGCTTCTGCCGCCGGGTCTTCTAGGTGACGACCTTCGTAAGAAATGTGCAATAAATTAGCATCCATACTATACGGACTGCCGCCTTGCTTATGTTTCATCTCAACTGGAATGCCATTTTTTTCAGCATACGCCATCAATTTTTCACGGCTTAACAAATCCCACTCACGCCATGGCGCAATGATTTGAATATTTGGGTTCAATGCATATGCACCAAGTTCAAAACGTACTTGGTCATTGCCTTTGCCCGTTGCGCCATGCGAAATCGCATCAGCATTGGTTTCGGCTGCAATTTCAATTAGACGTTTTGCGATTAACGGGCGCGCAATTGAAGTGCCTAATAAATACTCACCTTCATAAACCGTATTGGCGCGGAACATTGGAAACACAAAATCGCGCACAAACTCTTCACGCACATCATCAATATAAATCTCTTTAACGCCCGCTGCTTTCGCTTTTGCGCGCGCCGGCTCTAACTCTTCACCTTGGCCTAAATCGGCAGTGAAAGTCACCACTTCGCATTTATATTCGTCTTGCAACCACTTCAAAATAACCGATGTATCTAGGCCACCAGAATAGGCAAGCACCACTTTGTTTACTTTACTCATTACTTACTTAACCCTTCAATTCACAAGCAGTTCAAAAGCCACTAAAAAACTCACTATCACCATCAAAACCATGCCTAACAAAAACAATCTATCCGCAAAAGTTTCTACTTTTGCCGTGTTATTGTCAGAGCGCAGCGACCAGTAAGACAATATGGTGCTGGCCAAAAAAAACAATCCATCAATCGCAATTAAATTATCCGCCCAACTGGCAACCTTACCCTGAGGCACAAGTTGCATCACGGTAATGACGGTCATACAAACACCCACCATCGTAGAAGACACTGGCAGTATATGGCGCGAGATGTCTGTTACTTTGTTGACCATTAACTGCTTATTTTTCCCAACAATAAATATTCCATTAAGGCTTTTTGCACATGCAAACGATTTTCCGCTTCATCCCATACAACCGATTGTGCGCCGTCGATCACTTCGGCCGCTACTTCTTCACCACGATGTGCAGGCAAACAATGCATAAATAGCGCATCCTTAGCAGCAACCTTCATCATGTCAGCATCGACTTGCCAATCGGCAAAGTCGCGCATACGCTCTTCGTTTTCGGCCTCAAAACCCATGCTAGTCCATACATCCGTGGTCACTAAATCTGCACCGCGCGCGGCTTCCATTGGATCCGCAAACGTTTCAAAATGATCGTCGCCATACAAATTAGCGCGTTCCACTTCTACTTCATAACCTGGCGGCGTAGAAACATGCACATTAAAATCCAGCACCTCTGCCGCTTGCAACCATGTATTGCAGACATTATTACTATCACCGATCCAAGCGACCGTTTTGCCTTTTATCGAGCCTTTTTGTTCGATAAAGGTAAAAATATCCGCCAAAATCTGGCAAGGATGATATTCATTCGTTAAGCCATTAATCACTGGCACGCGCGAATTAGCGGCAAAGCGTTCAATAATATCCTGCTCAAAGGTCCGTATCATCACAATGTCTGACATGCGCGAAATCACTTGTGCCGCATCTTCTACCGGCTCACCACGACCCAACTGTGAGTCACGCGTGTTTAAATAAATCGCCGCCCCTCCTAATTGATGCATGCCCGCTTCAAACGATAAACGCGTACGTGTACTGGCTTTTTCAAAAATCATCACCAAAGTGCGATCCTGCAATGGCCAATATTGCTGATAAGTTTTAAACTGCTGCTTGATCCATTTGGTGCGCGCAAATATATGATTTAACTCATCAGTAGTTAAATCATTGAATTGCAAAAAATGTTTAATTTCAGCCATATTTAAAACTCGAATTTCTTTTTTGTTTTATGCGAACAACGTAAGTCTTACTAAACCAAGCTACGCCTGATTACTGACTCAGAAACTGTTTAATCAGCTTCGCCAAACGTGTTGCTAATTCAGTCGCTTCTGCTTCGTTAATAATTAACGGGGGTAACAAACGCACCACTTTTTCAGCCGTCACATTAATCAACAAATGTGTGTCTAACGCCATTTTTACTATTTCAGCACACGGTTTATCTAACTCGATACCAATCATCAAACCCGCATGACGAATAACCGCAACACCTTTGGTGTCGGCTAATTCGGCTTTTAACTTATCAACGATCAAATCGCCCATTTTTAGCGAATTTTCACGCAGACTTTCGTCTTTAATCACATTCAAAGTAGTTAATCCAGCAGCCGTCGCAAGCGGATTACCGCCAAATGTAGAACCATGTTTGCCGTAAGTGAACGTCTCCGCCGCTAACCCTTTTGCAACGCAGGCGCCAATCGGCACACCAGAACCCAAACCTTTTGCCAAGCTCATCACATCTGGCATCACGCCAGTATGCTGAAAGGCAAACCAAGTGCCTGTACGGCCAATGCCGCTTTGCACTTCATCTAACATCAGCAACCAGCCGTTTTCATCGCAAACGCGACGCAAACCTTGAAAATAGTTTTCCAAATCAGCCGGAATATGAATACCGCCTTCGCCCTGTATCGGCTCAACCAGAATAGCCACCACGTTATTTTTACGCGATGCAATTTGCTTAATCGCTTCTAAATCATCATATGGCACGCGAATAAAACCAGACACCAGCGGCTCAAATCCCGCCTGTGCTTTGCGATTACCAGTAGCAGAAAGCGTTGCCATCGTACGGCCGTGAAAAGAGCGCTCCATCACAATGATTTCAGGATTTTCTATACCTTTGTTGTGTGCATAAAGACGCGCCAACTTAATGCTAGCCTCGTTCGCCTCGCAACCTGAGTTACAGAAAAACACTTTATCCATGCCGGATATTTCAGCTAACTTATCAGCTAAAGCTTCTTGCTCGGCAATATGATAAATATTAGACACATGAATCAACTTAGCCGCTTGCTCAGAAATGGCTTTCACCAATTTTGGGTGCGCGTGACCAAGACCATTTACCGCCACGCCTGCAAGTGCGTCTAAATATTTGTTGCCTTGTTCGTCCCACAACCAAACGCCCTCACCTTTTACAAAAGTGACTGGCTGTCTACTGTAAGTGTTCATTAAATGACTATTAGTGGTCAAATTTGACATCGTTTATTTCTACTCTAAAAAAATGTATAAAAAATTAGATAAATATACAGGTTAACTACGTGTAAAACACGTTACAAAACCGAAAAACAAAACGGCGGCTAAGGCCGCCGTTATTGCCTTAATCGTAATTACAATCCTAAAACTGCGCGATGCGATAGTCCGTTTGCCATAAAAAACAACATCGGAATAGACAGCATCATATTCGTGCGTGATGCTAGCATCGCAACTCGGCGTGCGCCAGCTTTGGCAGCGTCATCAGCAGGCACTAAGCCCAAAATCTTCTGTTGATTCGGCCAAATAAGTACCCAAACATTAATCAACATAATCGTACCCAACCAAGCACCAATGCCAATGCCTTCGTAACCGTTGCGTAGCAAGAACGCATCTGTAAAACCTGCACCTAATAATCCCGCACCTGCAACCCACGTGACCACTGCAGACCAGCGAAACCAAAATAAAGCGCGTGGCGCAACATGCTTGGTAATACCAGCAGCTGTGCCGTCAGCGGCTGCATCTTTCAATGCTGCCATTTGCACTAAATTAAAATAATACAACAAACCAACCCACGTAATGCCGGCCAATAAGTGTATCCAACGCATGATTCCTGGCATGATGTCCATTTTAAACTCCCGCAACTAGAAAGTTTTTGAGGAAAAACACCAATACAAAAGTGAGTATTAGCCCAGAAATAATCGTGCCTGCAACTGATTCAAGTGGATTTTTCATTGCAATTGCTCCCTGATAATTTCGTTATTATTGTACTGATTTTGTTGTTAATTTTGATGAGTGTTGAGATTAGCTTAAAACCCGTTTTTTAGCAAGATTTTGGCATGAGTTAACGGTTAAATTAAGGTCATTTCTGCTTTGTATTCAAATCCGTAGGTAAAAATGTTGAATCGGTAGTTTCAGCAACTTTGTATTCACCTCAGTTAAGAATATAAAATAATCTCGACCTAATTATCTGCGTTTATTGAGCAGCTTTATTGAACCAGTTTTGTTACTTTATTACTCATTCTTGATGACTTAAACACTTTAAAAGTGCCAATTAATCGTGTGAATTGCCGCATTTTTTAGACTATTTTGAGGGTTAAGTATGACTAAGCACTTAAATTTTATAGTCAATTTAATGCCAATAGTGCAAAATTCTGCTTTTCAAATTTAGTTTAAAAATTAGTTTTAACGAATAAATAGTCTGATTTTCAAACGCAATTATATTTATGGCTTCAGTCGCAACATTAACGCAACAATCTAAAACACCTTCCCAATTACCCGTTAGCTGGTATGCCAATCCGCAGGTTTACAGCTTGGAACAGCGATATCTTTTTTGCAATGCGCCAAAATACGTTGGTCACGCCTTAATGGTGCCAAATGCTGGCGATTACTACACGCTAGATTGGCTGCACAATGCAAAAGCGCTCATCAATCAAGCAAGCGAAATTACGTTAATAAGCAATATTTGCCGCCATCGTCAAGCCGTTATGCTTACTGGCAGCGGCAATACCAACCACATTGTTTGCCCGTTGCATCGCTGGACCTATGATTTAAATGGTCAGTTATTAGGTGCACCGCATTTTGCGCAAAACCCTTGTTTGCATTTGCACAAAACGCCGCTGGTTAATTGGCAAGGCATGTTATTTGAAGATGCTAGTCCATCTAACAAATCCCGCAGTCTGATCAAAGAATTGAATCAACTGGGTTGTAAACAAGATTTCGACTTTACCAATTACCATTTGGATAGCGTGAATGTTGAACATTACAACTTCAACTGGAAAACCTTTATTGAAGCGTACTTGGAAGATTATCACGTTGGGCCATTTCATCCTGGCCTGAATGCGTTTGTGGATTGCAATAATTTAAGCTGGGATTTTGGTGAAAATTACAGTGCGCAAACGGTCGGTTATAAACCTGCAAGCGACTCGCACCAATCGCCAACTTATCAAGCATGGCAATCAGTTGTTAGCAATTATCACGGCAAAATGCCGCCAAAACATGGCGCTATTTGGTTTGTATTTTATCCATTCTTAATGATTGAATGGTATCCGAATGTGCTGGTTGTTTCACACTTAATCCCAACTGGCGTGGACACTTGCAGTAATGTGGTTGAATTTTATTATCCAGAAGATATTGCTTTATTTGAACGCGAATATGTCAAAGCACAACAGGCGGCGTACTTTGAAACTGCAGTGGAAGACAAAGAGATTTGCCAGCGCATGCATGATGGCCGCAAAGGTTTATTTGCGCTTGGCTTAAACGAAACCGGGCCTTACCAACATCCGCTAGAAAGCGGCTTAGAGCATTTTCATCTATGGTATCGTAGGCAAATGGAACAGCATCTAGCGCAGCACGAATAACGCGGTATAAATAAATGGTTAAACCAATGAAAACTACAAACAAGTGAGGCTACCCAATTTAGGTAGTTTTTGGATGTTAATCGCTGCGCTTGGCTTTGCGGTAATGGGCGCATTAGTCAAAGTGGGTGCAACCAAATTTAGCAGTGCCGAGCTGGTTTTCTATCGTTCTATTTTTGGTTTAATGGTTATTTATGCTTATATTTTTGCCAAAAAACTACCGCTTGCCACCCCAGTAATGGGCAAACAAATGTCGCGCGGTTTAGTCGGTTTTGTAGCACTGGTTTTATTTTTTTATGCAATCGCACATTTACCTTTAGCAACTGCCGTCACGCTTAATTACACTTCTGCTTTATTTTTGGCGTTATTAATGCCATTAATGCTGCACGAAAAACCCAAACCAATTTTGTATGCCATGATTCTATTGGGCTTTGTCGGCGTAGTATTGTTATTAAAACCCAGCTTCGCCAAGCAAGATTTAATCGCTGGCGCAGTGGGATTATCTTCTGGCTTCGGCGCGGCATTTGCTTATGTGCATGTTAAGCAATTGGGCAATCTAGGTGAGCCGGATTGGCGTACAGTGTTTTATTTCACACTAATTTCTACCATCGCCAGCGGCATTTGGATGTTGTTGCAAACTTACACGCCAATCACATGGCGAGATATGCCAACTTTACTGGGTTTAGGTACATCTGCCACCATCGCACAGTTAGCCATGACACGCGCTTATCGCACTGGAAAAACGCTCACTGTGGCAAGCTTGGCTTATACAACAGTGATATTTGCCAGCTTATTTGGTGTACTTTTCTGGCAAGAAACGTTGTCATTATCTGAATACGTTGCTATTGGCATTATTATCATCAGCGGCATCGTTAGCGCGAATGTCACTAAAAACCCAGCAAAAATGCCTAAATAATCAGAGGTTTTCTACTTAAAAACATCAGTTTTAATCGTTAAGTGTACTCGTTGTTTGTTTGCACAATTAAGTCTCTAGACTTTTGTTTAAGTTAGCAGTAATGTCACTTTTCGCACATTATTACTCATTCAAATTCACTCAAATTAAATGGTTAAGTTCATTATCATCTCTAAGCCAATTGTTCTGCTAAGCATTAGCATCATGCTTTCTGGCTGTTTGGGCGGAACCATTGCCCAGCAAGTTGCACGCTCTATCGCCACTAGCATGGCAGATTCAGCCGTTGCCAATGCCATGGATGTGCAAGAGTTGGAACAACAAGACCGCTATGCATTACAGAAAAAAACTCTGATAGCAGAAAATACGCTATCGACACAAAACTCAATATCGCAAAAAAATGGTGGCCTGCAAGCTAACTCAAGCCTTCAACAAAATACCGCTTTACAACAAAATGCCAATATATTAAAAGATACGCCGCCAGACCCTTACAGACTGGCTTTTGTCAGTGCTCGCTTTGAAGAGTTAAAACCCACTTTGGAACCACTGCCAGAACAGCTAACAGTAGTCGAAACCGCAATTGCAGCGCCAATTGTCATGCTACAAAATAGCCCGCCATTACAAGATAATCAGCTAATACAAAATCGGTTAGTGCAAGTGGAATTGTTTAATCTATTAATTGGTGAAGAAAAAGCCGCTGTTTATACGAAAGCGCAATTGTTGGGCGCTACTTCATTGCCGAAACAACGTGAGTGGAAATTATGGCGTGTGGCGACTGGTGGTGTAAAAAATAACGCAATAAAAACCAGCGCGGAAAAAACTAATACGATTAAATCAGTGAGCACAAATAATCTAGCGCTTAACAATCCAAATGATTCAACAGATTCACAGCAGATCATTACGTTTTTAATCCCGCCAGAATTCGGTCGATTGCCAAGCGGCGGTATCGCTTTGGTTGAGATAGCTAGCCCTGGCGAGTTAAATATCGCGCGCTACAAAATCAATTAGGCAAAAACTTAACGCTAAAATAGGGTTAAGTTTTTGCCTAATTCAAATCTAAAATTTATTCAATAATCTAGTTAATTAATCAAGGGTCAATCAAGCCACTCCGCATCGCAATCAACGCGATTTCGGCCGAATTATTCGCGTTTAATTTTTGCTTGATATTATATAAATGCGTGCCAACTGTACGCGGGCTTAAAAACAAAGTCTCTGCAATTTCATTGGTGGTTTTGCCTTTTGCCAACGACATAAACACTTCAAATTCACGCTCACTTAATACATCTACTGGATTTTGCTCACCGGATAGTTGCTGTATGGCCATTTGCTGCGCAATGCTCGCCTCAATATATTTTTTGCCACTTGCCACAGTGCGAATGGCTTTTATCAACTCCTCGGCTGCGCTACGCTTTGTTAAATAACCCATCGCACCTGCATTCAGCACACGCTTGGGATGCACTGAATCTTCATGCGCGGATAACACTAAAATCTTTGCATGGCTTTCTTTGGCTAAAATGCGTTCTATCGCTTCCATGCCGCCAATACCCGGCATCGTTATATCCATCACCACGACATCTGGCTTAAATTCCATGTAATTTTTAATCGCCGCTTCGCCATTTTCAGCCTCTGCAATCACTTTAATTTCACTGGCCGATTCGAGTAACATTTTAAAACCCATACGCACTACCGCATGGTCATCGACTAGCATCACATTGATTGGACTCATTCTTTATCCTCATTAGTTATTTTTATAGTTGTCAGTATGTTTGGTATATTCATTTAATTGGCTTTTAAATTTCAATCGTCCGCGGAATATGTATGTAAATCGCAGTACCTGTTTTTTTTGCGTTTGGATTTTTACTACTCGTTTTTTTACCGCTTAAAGACTTACTGCTATCTTTGGTTGTCAATGTCTGATTAGGTTCAGAATCCACCGTAAAACTGCCCTTAAAACCTTGCACACGTTCGCGCATGCCCAATAAGCCAAAATGGTTACTTTGATCAACCGCATCCACATCCATGCCGATTCCATCATCTTTAATCGTCAGATCCAACTCACCTTTTTCATTTACAGCCAGCTTAATATCTATATTCTTAGCGCTAGCATGCTTAATCGCGTTGTTGATGGATTCCTGCACAATACGATAAATATTAATATTTAAACTTTCGCCTAAACTTTCTAAATTGCCTGATAAATCTAAATGGATTTTTATACCAGCATGTTGTTTTTGCACATTATTAATCGCGTCTTTCAAGGTCTCGCTTAAGCCCAAATTATCCAGCGAGCCTGGCCGCAATTGCCGAATGATATTGTGCATTCCGTCATAGATATGATTAGCCGCAGCCACAATCGTTTGTGCGCTGGCTTCTACTTCTGGCGCTTTTTCTTTGGTTTTATTGGCAATGGCAACGGCAAACGTTTTAATCGCCGTCACATATTGCCCAAGTTCGTCATGCAATTCACGCGCTAAACTGCGACGCTCATCTTCGATATGTTTTTGAATGAGATGCGTCACTTGCCGATTTTCTTCTAATTTACTTTCCGCCGCTGCTGCTTTGCGTTCTGCAATTTCCACCTGTTTGCGTTCGGTAATATCACGCATGCTAGAAATATCACCAATCACTTTGTTGGTTACTGGGTCAATCAATGGCGCGGCAGAAATCGATACATCAATAATTCTGCCATCACGCGCAAGTCGTTGCGTATCGTGGTTATCTACATTTTGCCTGTCATTAATCGCACGCCTGTTCTCAATTAAATCACGCTCTTGGCCTTTTGGTATCAAGGTGCTGGCAGACTTTCCGATGATATCTTGCGGCGCATAACCAAATATTTTTTGTGCCGCCATATTCCAAAACGAAATATTGCCGTTCAAATCGTGAATCATCATCGCATCCGCCGTTTGCTGCGCAATTAATGCTAAACGCTGATTTTCAGCCGTGCTTTTTTGTAGCGATTCGCCCATTAAGTTAAAATTTTGCGCAATCGAACCAAATTCTGGCAAATTAAAATGCGGCAAACGCGCCGACAAATCGCCCTGCTCCATTCGGTTAATCGCTTTTAACATCGGCTGCAAAGGTTGCAACCAGCGGCCTAGCATCCAATACACAATCACATTTAATGCAATAAAAAAACCAAGACCAACCCAAAACAAAATACGCATTTTGCCCCAAGCCTCACGTATTGCACCTGCTGGATTAGGATTGACGATTAACTTGCCAAAACGGATCAAACGCGTCACTGATTCTTCATGCGGATTGAGCATATTTTCAAACCACTGCGGCGGTGTTATGTCTGCGCGATATTTAGATGGCGGCGATTGAAAAAGCAATGCGCCATTCAAACTATAGAGATAGATTTCATTACTGCGCACATGACCCAAATGTTCCAAAAAACGGCGCATCACATCGTGCGTGTAACCCCATTCTGGGTTCTGAATCGAACTTACTACAACGGTATCCAGCAACTGCACGGTCACTCTGGTTGCGGCTTCTACGCCTTCTTGAATAGACGATTTGGTACCTTTTAAAATCACATATCCCACCGCCAGCATAAACAACAGTAGCAAAGTAGTAATCAGCAGATTCAATCGAAAACGCAGGCTCATACTCGGATTATAGCCAATTACATTTAATTGTCATGCTGAACTTTCTTCAGCCACTTGAAACCATGCAATCAGCGTCTGTTTTGCGCAAATCAACTGTCACAATAAGTTCATGAAACTTTGAGTCATAAAAAGGTATCCTATCGTTATCATATTTTTGCTTAGCACACCAATATTACAAATTGATGACACAAAAGTTGATGGCAAGGAAAATATTTAAACGGTGAAGGGAATAATAATGAAAAATGGCCTTATTTTAATATCACTCGCAGTATTAACTGGGTGTAGTAGCATGCAGACACAGGCGAATATTGACGGCAGTCACACCATTAGCTGCCATAGCATCAACGGCACAGATGAAAATTGTATAAAAAAAGCAGAGATTACTTGTAGTGAAGGCTTTTCAATTATTGCAAATCAATCACATAAAATAGAATACGCAAGCAGTGGCGATGGTTTTTATATGCCACCTAAGCATGTGCTGACAGTGTTGTGCAAGCCTACATAGATGCTGGTTGTTTTAATTACCTAATACTCAATTGTCGAATTAGAAACACCCGCCCTGCAAGCGCTATAAATAGTTGCCTGCAGGTCAGATTAAACAGGCCGTATTGAATTAATCATCAATCGTAATCGTTTTAAATTCAGCTGGCACAGGTGGATATTCTAACTGCAGCTTTTTGAGCGCGCTAAATAACAAACGTGAAATCAGTAAGTTACGATTCGTTTTTGAATCTGCTGGCACCACAAACCAAGGCGCATGAGCCGTGCTGGTTGCCGTCATGGCATTTTCATATGCCTGCATATATTTCGGCCAGAGTGCGCGTTCTTTTAGATCGTTTGGGTTGAATTTCCACGTTTTGGTCGCATCATTCAATCTATCTTGCAAACGCGCTTTTTGCTCTTGTTTTGAAATATGTAGGAAACATTTAATAATCACCGTGCCTGTTTCCGTTAACTGTTTTTCAAACGCATTAATCTGCGCATAACGGCGTTTACATTCCGCATCATCAATCCAATCATGCACTTTCACGATTAGCACATCTTCATAATGACTACGGTTAAAAATCACAATCTCGCCTTTTTGCGGCACTTGTTTGTGTACGCGCCACAAATAATCGTGCGCTAACTCCTCTTCAGTTGGACCTTTAAAACTTGCCAAGCGGATTCCCAGCGGATCGCACTCGCTAAATACATGCCGCACCGTGCCATCTTTGCCGCTGGCATCCATACCCTGCAAAATCAGCAAAACTTTATGTTTGCCCTGCGCATACAAAATATCTTGCAACGCGTTAATCTTGCTGGCTAATTTTCCCAGCTCCAATATGTCCTCTTCTTTAGTCGCACCGCGCTCGGATTTGTCATCTGTCTTAATATTTTTTAATGAGAATTTTTTAGAATTAACGCGATATTGCTGTAAATTTGGCATGTCAAAAACCTTTAAAGTAATAGCAATAATTTAACACAGCCTTAACAGTTAACTCTAAAAAATATCCAATAACTTACTTAACCCACAAGCATTTAGTTAACACGGTTTTAAATCATAAAATACAGACATCACAAGTTGCTTGCCATGAATAAGTGGCATGATTCAAACTCTAGGCTCTTGGTTTTGCAACAAGTTAACCTAAATTTTCAGCTTAAATAAATGGTTAAGTTTAAAAGCGTGATTTAAAAAAATGTTCAAAAAATGCCGCTTTAGTTTTACACTGCTCTAATGAAAACTGCTTTTATATTATCCGCCAGCCTTGCAATACACGCCGCGATTGTCGCCAACGAATCTGAAATAGAATCATTAGATCGCGCCATTGGCGATGGCGACCATTACATCAACATGAAGCGCGGCACCGAAATCATTGCAGGTATGTATAACGAGCTATTGCCGCTGCCAGCTGATGAAGTTTTAAACAAAATCGGCATGAAATTATTAAGCACAATCGGTGGCGCATCCGGGCCATTATTTGCCAGTTTTTTTATTAGCATGGCAAAAGTCATCAAACAGAACGGCGGCAACAATCCGCTTGAAATCGCAGCAGCGTTTGCCGCTGGCGTACAAAGCATTATGCAGCGTGGCAAAGCCAATTTAGGCGAAAAAACCATGTTAGATGTGCTAATTCCCGTTTCCACCACATTCACTTTAAGTGCGGCAGAAGGTAAAAGTTTGGCTGAGATTTGCACTGCGATTAAGCTGGCAGCCGATACAGGCTTAGAATCAACCCGCAATTTAATCGCCACCAAAGGGCGCGCCGCTGGTTTAGGCGAACGCGCAATTGGGCATTTGGACGCAGGTGCAAAAAGTAGCCAAGTGATGGTGCATACCGTGTGCGATTTGTTGATTTAAGATTAGTTGTCTTAGGATTAAAGGTAAAAGAGATTAAAAGGTACAGCACATGAAAAAATTTATTAACAATGTCGATAATCTTTTACTAGAAAGCTTATCTGGCTTTGCCAGCGCACATAACGATCTAGTCACACTGTATTTAGAACCCAATTACTTAACACGTAAAAACTTAACAGTTAAAAATACCCCAAAAAGTAAAGTCGCGATTATTTCTGGCGGTGGTTCTGGGCATGAGCCACTACACGCAGGTTACATCGGCTTTGGCATGTTAGATGCCGCTTGCCCTGGCCACGTGTTTACCTCGCCCACGCCAGACCAAATGATTGCCGCAGCAGAAGCAGTAAATAATGATAAAGGCGTTTTATTCATCGTTAAAAACTATGCGGGCGATGTGATGAATTTCGAAATGGCGGCCGAAATGTTGCCTTTTGAAAACGCCACAGTTCTAACCAGCGACGATTGCGCCGTGATTAACAGCACTTACACAACAGGTCGCCGTGGCGTGGCTGGCACAATGATTGTCGAAAAATGTGTGGGCAGCTTGGCAGAAACAGGCGCAGATTTACAAGCCTGTAAAACGTTAGGTGAAAAAGTGAATCATCGCACAGCCAGTATCGGCGTGGCATTAACCAGTTGCACAGTGCCAGCCGCTGGCCGCCCTACCTTTGATATTAGCGACACAGAGATTGAAATGGGCGTGGGTATTCACGGTGAACCAGGCCGAAAACGTGAAGCAATGCGCGAAGCGGATGATATTGTCAAAGAAATGGTCGATGCTATTTTGGCGGATTTTAAAGCTAGAAATATTACGTTAAAAAATGTGTTAACTAGCAAAGATTTACCTAACGAAACATTGCTATTGATCAACGGTTTTGGCGCAACACCGTTGATGGAGCTTTATTTGATTTACAACGCCGCCGCAAAATTGCTTGAAGAAAACGGCATTAAAATCAGCCGTTCATTGGTTGGCAATTACGTCACGGCGCTAGATATGGCGGGCGCTTCAATCACCTTGTGTTTATTGGATGATGAAATCAAACAACACTGGGATAGCCCAGTTCACACAGCAGCATTGCGCTGGGGTATGTAAAGTCAACTAAGTTAAATTAAGATTCCCAGCCGGCATGTTTATCCACCCATTTCATGCCTGCCCAATACCAGACAGTCAGTGGAATCATCGACAAAAACCAGCTCCAATCGTGAATTAAAAATACTTTACCCACTACTGCATTTTGTGAAAACTGCACCCAAGGTACGCAATACAAAGCAAATACCACACAGAAAATCACCATGATTAACGCCATTTTACGTGTGTGCACATTGGCATAAGCCAGCGTTACCCAAATCGGTGCTTTGTCGATTACTTTCATTCTGCGCTTTCATTCATTGTTTGTTTAAGCCGCATATTAACTCAAAACATTATGTAAGAGCTTTTCACGCGCGCATGATATTCTGCTAGCCTTAATTTATTTAGCTTATTCATATCATGACGACAAATACCGAAACCTTTATTGCTTCTCAATCTGGGGAAAACGAAACGTTTATTCCGAGCAAAGATGCCTCACTCGAATCTTCTATCGTTACTCTGCAAGCCAAATTATTGGCACTTAACATTCATACAGAAGAGAAATCTTGGTTGAATGAGATTGAAGGTATTTGGTCTGTGCATGTCATCGACAAAGACTGTCCACGCTTATTTACCAACGGTAAAGGCGCATCGCAATTAGCTGCCAGAGCCAGCGCATTGGGCGAATATTTTGAGCGTTTAAGTACCAATTATTTTTGGACGCATTTTTACTTAGGCGAAAAAATCGCCAATAAAGACTTTGTGCATTATCCGAATGAGCAATGGATTAAGTTAAAAGGCGACAAATGGCCTAAAGAATTATTAACACCTGAATTGCAAGAGTTTTATAACCCAGAAGGCACTTGCCCTGCCAGCAATTTGATTGATTTAAATTCCGGCAACAAAGAACGTGGCATTTGTGCCATTCCTTACACACGTTTGCGTGATGACAAAAGCGTATTGTTTCCAGTGAATCTAATCGGCAATTTGTATGTAAGCAACGGCATGAGCGCGGGCAACACCATGATGGAAGCGCGTACGCAGGCATTAGCAGAGATTTTTGAGCGCGATATCAAATACAAAATCATTCGCGAAGGCATTTGTTTGCCAGATGTGCCTGAAAACGTATTAAATCGTTACCCACGCATTGCCGCCGGCATTAAAGGTTTGCGCGATGCAGGTTACGGCATCTTAGTGAAAGACGCTTCACTTGGCGGACAATATCCAGTGATGAACGTCACGTTATTGCATCCAGAAGATCAAGGTTGCTTCGCCAGCTTTGGCGCGCACCCACGTTTTGAAGTCGCGCTAGAACGTGCATTGACTGAGCTATTACAAGGCCGCGCGATGAATAGCTTAAAAGGCTTTGTTGCACCAGGTTTTGATATGGAAGAAATCGCCGATTCACAAAACTTAGAGATTCACTTTGTGGATTCCAGCGGCGTGATTAGCTGGGATTTTTTACGTAGTACGCCAGATTACGAATTTGCGGATTGGAACTTTGGTACAACTACACAGGAAGATTACAACTGGTGCGTGAATACCATTCATAACAGCGGACATGATATGTATATCGCCGACTTCACACATTTAGACGTATATGCCTGCCGCATTTTTGTACCGGGCATGAGTGAGATTTACCCAGTAGAAGAATTGCAATGGGAAAACAACACAGTCGGTAATTTGGTGCGCCCTTTTGCGTTACGTTTGCCAGAGTTAAGCCAAACAGAATCTGCCGAGTTACTAGAAACTTTACTGGATTTAGAGTTAGCAGATGAACTGCCAGTGACCACATTAATCGGTCTTTGCGCAGATCCAAATACAACATGGGTAGATTTGCGCGCTGGTGAACTGAAAGGCCTTGCCGCTCTTGCTGCTGGTGATACCGATGAGATTTTAAACGGCTGCGCTTGGATTGCCCAATTTGGCGAATTGCCCGAAAAACGTGCCCGCGTTTACCGTTGCATTGACAATATTGTGCAACTTCAAGAGATCGCAGAATCGGAAGATACATCTGCGTTTGAAGAGAATTTGACATTAATGTATGGCACAGAGACATTGCAACAAGCACAGAAATTATTGAACCGTGAAGAGCAGTATTTTGGTTTAGAGTTGTTGGGCGCAAATATGGAAGGTAGCGTCATGCATCAACGTTTGCTTGAGGCTTATGGTAAGGTTTGGAGATAAATCAAGCTAGGAGTAATTATGCGTAAACCACAATCTGTTGATGCACTTGAAAAATTAGGAATGGTTCGCCTTTCAAATTCGTTTTATATGCGTGATTTTTTATACAGTGAAACGGCTAATTTTCATGCAAAATCAAATATTCCTGATAATCCAGATCTTGCAATTGAAGTGGGTCGTAAGCTTTGTGAGAAGCTTTTAGAACCACTAAATGCCACTTTTGGCCGAATTGCAATTCGCTCCGCATTTCGCTCATGTTAAATCAACCAACTTTGTAACGAGCTTGATTACGGTTGTGCAAAAAATGAATCCAATTATGCTGGTCACATTTGGGATAGGCTTGATGCAGACGGTTTAAAAGGTGCTACCGCATGTATTGCTATTCCTTGGTTTACTGACAAATATACAAATGGCACCGATTGGCGTGCCCTTGCATATTGGATTCATGACTATCTTCCATATAGTGAACTGCAATTTTTTCCTGCTATTTGTGCATTTAATATCAGTTGGCATGAAAAACCTAAAAAAACAATTCACAGCTTCATTGAACCAAAAGGTTACTTGTTAAGGAATGCCACTAATCAAAGTGGATTCTCAGAGTTGTATTCAGACTTTCCGGCATTGTGTAGGCCTGCGAAATAACAACTCATTCTTTCACAGATGTCACTCCGTCGCAGGACGGAATCCAGACCACGTCAATACTAGATTATTTATCAAAAATCACCAGTCATGAATGCCATCTTGACTGGATATCAGCCTCCGCTGGTATGACGAAGTTAGGGAGAATAAGTGTTAATGCCAGCAATTTTAAACAAATACTTTCTTGCATAAATCCGTAACCGCAACAATATGCGCCGTAACTAAAACCGTTTCCACCCTACTATGCGTCACACCTTGCAACTTAAGCGCATGTTGCATTTTTCGGTATTCTCTATAAGCAACAGCAACATTTTCTGCCGCTTCTGTTTCAATAATATCCAGTGACGCCAGCAGTTTTAGTAACGCGATATTACCAATATTTTCGGTTAATTCTGGATGTTTATTGGCATGACTTAATACTAAAAATTGCACTAAAAATTCCACATCAATAATGCCGCCGGCGTCATGTTTAATATCGAACAAACCCACTTGCGGTTTATGGCTGGCGCGCATTTTTTCGCGCATTTCTACCACAGATTTTTTCAGCGTTTCTACATCGCGTTGCTGACTCAGCACTTCTACACGCACTTGCTCAAATGCCTTACAAATATTGACATCACCTGCAATAAATCGTGCGCGGGTCAGTGCTTGATGTTCCCACACCCACGCTTTGGTGAGTTGGTATTCTTTGAATGCAGCGATACTGCTGACCAATAAGCCGCTTCTTCCATCTGGCCGCAACTGTAAATCGGTTTCGTACAACAAACCTGCGTTAGTGATGCTGTTAAACCAGTTATTGATGCGTTGTGCAAAACGCGCATAGATTTCTGCACTATTTCCGCTGCTTTGCAATTTATCGCCACTAGCGTTTTCAGCCGTATTGTCGTAAAGAAAGATGATATCTAAATCAGACATATAGCCTAATTCTTTGCTGCCTAACTTGCCGTAACCGATAACGGCAAAATGTGGGGTATCGATATGTTTAAATTTCAGGCTATCCCAAATGATTTGTAAGCTTACTTGCACGATGACATCGGCGAGATTACTGAGATAATCCGACAGGATTTCTAGCGGCAATGCACCTGACACGTCTTGTGCAGCAAATTTTAAAATGGTGGCATGTTTAAAGTGGCGCATCGCATCCATTTGCGCTTCGGTATCCCCTTGCAGATGCTGCATTTTTTCAATCAATTCCGCTTTTAATAAGGCAAAATCCGGCTCTGCATACAAAGTGCGCGGATCTAATAACTCATCTAGCAAAATAGGATGCGCAGATAAATATTGTGCCAACCAAGGGCTGGCGGCGCACAGCTTAATCACCAGATTCAAGGCTTGCGGATACTCGGCCAGTAGCGCTAGGTAGCTTGCGCGGCGGCAGATATTTTCCAGTAGGCTGATTGTACGGAGTAACGCGATATCGCTATTTTCCTCTTGCGCGGCAATCGCAATCACTAATGGCATTAAGCGATCAAAGCGCTGGCGGCTACTTTCGGGTAGCTGTTGATAACGACTACTGGCGCGCAGCATTTTTAAACGCTGCAAAGCTTCATTGGCATCGCTATAACCCGCATCAGATAAGGCTTGCAACGCAACATTGCTATCAAGCGTTTGCTGCCAAAGCGCGATTTCTATCTCATATTCGCCAGATTGATTATTTTTAGCGCTGCCTGATGATGCTTCATTGTTAAAAGTCGCATCAAAATGTTGCTGTACGTTTTGCCTGTGCACATTCAATTGCGTTAAAAAACTATCCCAACTGAGAAACTGCATGGCGCTGGCAATACGCGCGCGTGCTATATCGCTTTTAGGTAAATCTTGCGTTTGCTGGTCATCTACATACATTAATCTGTGTTCTAAATTCCTTAAAAACACATAAGCGGACGTTAATTCATTTACAGTCTTTTCTGGCAATAAGCCTTTATTTTGTAATAGTTTCAACACAGATAAAGTGGGTTTTATTTGCAAACTAGCATCTGTTCCGCCACGTATTAACTGAAAAACTTGGGCAATAAATTCAATCTCACGTATGCCACCGCGACCTAATTTAATATTGTCCTGCATGCCCTTTTGCAGCACATCGCGCTGGATTTGCATTTTTAAATCACGCAAGCTAGTTAACGCGTTGTAATCCAGATATTTTCGAAACACAAATGGCTTTAATAGCTTGGTAATCAGCGCTTTTGGCCCAGTCACCACGCGGCCTTTTATCCACGCATAACGCTCCCATTCGCGTCCATTATTTTGATAGTATTCTTCCAGCGCATCGCAATTTGGCACCAATACGCCTTCAGAGCCAAACGGCCGCAAGCGCATATCCATTCTGAATACAAAACCATCTTCAGTTACATCATCCAAAGCGGCAATAACTTTTTTACCCAGCTTATTAAAAAAGTCCTGGTTACTAATGACATTAGTTGGATTAGCAGTATTTTGTGTTTCGCCCACACCTTCAAAACTAAAAATCAAATCCACATCTGAAGACACATTCAACTCGCAGCCGCCCAACTTGCCCATTCCTACCACAATTAATTCCTGTGGTTTCCCATCGCTATTGCAAGGCTTTCCGTAACTGTTTGCCAACAATGCATAATGAAAATTAACCGCTGTTTGAATGGTGATTTCCGCCAAATCAGAAGTGGTTTGCATCACTTCGTTTAAATCGCCCAATTGATTCAAATCGCGGTAAATTATTCTCAACATCACATGCTGACGCAATTGCCTTAACACTTTTTTTAAGGCAATTTCTTCGGTCACTACTGCATTATTTTGTGCATCATCTAAAAATGCTTGCATGCTGTCACGCGTGTAAGTTTGCGCATGATTCTCTAGCAAATCTTCTAGCAATAAGGCATTTTTTGACAATAGTCGCGCTGCATACAAACTACAATTAACTAAGTGCTGTAATCCCGCTTCAAAAGCCGTTGGCGCTTGAGTTGACGATAAGTATTTATCCAGTGATTGCATGAGTTTTTTAAGGTAATATGATGGTTAACAATTGTGTTACATCTTACCTTAAACCTATTATAAAAAAGTGAATGTCCTTAATTAACGACTAATTGATTAATGACAAATTTGGGAGTTGAGTTGCATGGCTATTGAATCTGTTTTAACCGAAAACCGCGTATTTCATCCGAGTGAGGAATTTAAAGCACAAGCAAATGTTTCTGGCTTAGATGCCTACAATGCACTTTGTGCAGAAGCTGAAGCCGATTACGAAGGTTTTTGGGCAAAGTTAGCACGCGAATTATTAGTTTGGCATCAGCCATTTACTAAAACGCTAAATGAAGAAAATGCACCATTTTATAAGTGGTTTGAAGACGGCGAGTTGAATATTTCAGTCAACTGTCTAGATAAACATTTAGCGACGATTCCTAATAAAACTGCAATTATTTTTGAAGCAGATAACGGCGATACGAAAACGGTCACTTACAAAGAGTTATACCATCAAGTCTGCCAGTTTGCTAACGGCTTAAAAACGCTGAATCTAGCGATTGGCTCACGCGTCATCATTTATTTGCCGATGGGCATTGAGGCAATTGTGGCGATGCAAGCCTGTGCGCGATTGGGTTTAACGCATTCTGTAGTATTTGGCGGTTTTTCAGCCAAAAGCTTGAATGAGCGCATGATTGATGCAGGCGCGGTTGCGGTGATTACATCAGATGGTCAGTTCCGCGGTGGTAAAACATTACCGTTAAAACAGGCTGTGGATGAAGGTATTGCCCAAGCAAAAAGTGAGCACGGCTGGGACGGCATTAAAAAAGTAATTGTACTGAAAAAAACAGGACAAGAAGTCGCTTGGAACACAAAAGACGTATGGTGGAGTGACTTAATCGCTGGGCAAAAACAAGAATGTGAGCCTGTGATGGTGAATGCGGAACATCCGCTATTTTTGCTTTATACCAGCGGCTCAACCGGCAAACCAAAAGGCGTACAACACAGTTCTGCCGGATACTTGTTACACGCGATGAACACGATGCGCTGGACCTTTGATGTAAAAGCCGATGATGTTTATTGGTGTACGGCGGATGTTGGCTGGATTACAGGCCATAGTTACATCACTTATGGTCCATTGGCGATGGGCGCAACACAAGTGGTGTTTGAAGGCATTCCAACTTACCCGAACGCTGGGCGTTTCTGGCAGATGGTTGAAAAACATAAAGTATCCATCTTTTATACTGCGCCAACTGCGATTCGCTCACTCATCAAATCCAGCGAAACCGATCCAAGCACGCATCCTAAAAATTATGATTTAAGTAGTTTGCGATTATTAGGCACTGTGGGTGAGCCGATTAATCCAGAAGCATGGATGTGGTATTTTGAGCAAGTTGGTGGTGGTCGCTGCCCTATCGCCGACACTTTCTGGCAAACGGAAACGGGCGGTCATGTGATTACGCCGCTGCCTGGTGCGCATTCATTAACGCCTGGCTCCTGTACTATGCCATTTCCAGGCATTGCCATTGATGTAGTAGATGAAACTGGCAAGGATTTGCCTTGGGGTACAGGTGGTTTGTTAGTGATTAAAAAGCCATGGCCATCGATGATTCGTAATATTTACAATGACCCAGAACGCTTCAAAACTAGCTATTATCCTGTAGATTTAGGTGGCAAATTGTATCTTGCCGGCGATGGCGCAATTCGCGATGCCAACACAGGAAATTTCACCATTATGGGACGTATCGATGACGTATTAAACGTATCAGGTCACCGCTTGGGCACGATGGAAATTGAATCGGCACTGGTTTCAAATCCATTAGTGGCAGAAGCTGCCGTAGTTGGTAAACCGCATGACATCAAAGGTGAATCTGTTGTTGCTTATGTAGTGCTAAAAGGTGCCAGGCCTACTGGTGAAGAAGCCAAAAAAATCGTCGCTAACTTGCGTGATTGGGTAGGTAAAGAAATCGGCCCAATCGCCAAGCCAGACGAAATACGCTTTGGTGATAATCTACCCAAAACCCGTAGCGGCAAGATTATGCGCAGGCTCTTACGTTCGCTAGCAAAAGGCGAAGAAATCACATCTGATATTTCGACGCTAGATAATCCGGCGATTTTAGAGCAGTTAAAAGAAGTGGTGAAGTAGGATTATTTATAAATCATGGAAGGCTTACTGGTATTAGTCGCTTTTATTCTGGTGGCTTTCTTTTTAATGCGGGGCAAATAAGTTTTCACAAAATATTCACTGCGTTTAATTAAACTTCTTAAAGATAGCCATAAATTTTTAAGGTATGATTGATTTCAGCTAATTAATTTTACGTTTTGAAAATAATTATGAATATTCTTGCTAAGCTAGCCCTTAATTTAAGAGGTTCTTTAAACAAACCTAGCGATCGTGATTTTGTTGCAGATATAAAAATGGGTGAGCAGATACCCCAAATTATTCATCAAACTTATTACAACAAAAACTTACCCATCCAAATTCAGACGAATATTAATCGATTAAAAAGTGATAATCCCGACTGGGATTTTCGTTTATATGATGATCAAGATATTGAAGAATATATCCAATCTCATTTCCCACAATTATTCGCAACCTACAAAAAAATCAATCCTAAATATGGTGCAGCGAAAGCTGATTTTTTTAGATATTTAGTGATGTACAAAGACGGTGGTGTATATCTTGATATTAAAAGCGGTTCAGAAAAACCGCTTAGCGAAATTATTGCAAACAATGACCAATATATTATTTCGTATTGGCCTAGGCACTATCCAAAGATCATGCAGGGTCAACATAAAGGTATTAGTAATCCCACTGGTGAATATCAACAATGGCATATTATCTCAGTCGCTGGTCATCCATTTTTAAAGTCTGTGATTAATAATGTTTGCAGCAATATTGCCAAATACAATCCATTCTTTCACGATTTTAGCTCTTGGGGCGTTTTTAATTTAACGGGTCCAATTGCCTACACTGAAGCAATCTATCCGTTATTATCTCAATATCCACATCGAATGGAAAAGGATCATATTGAATTAGGTCTAATCTATTGCGCTATAGACCCTGAAAATCCTTATGGTGGCCATCATGGTATTTTTCAAAAAAAACATTACTCGTCAATTGAAGAGCCTGTTGTTTTACAAACAAAATTAAAATCTGCTTTGTTTTATTTGTGCAGACCATTCATCAAATATTTAAAATCCAAACTCAAATCAACGCTGTAATTATTAACGTCATTAATAAGTTTCAAAGCATTCAGGTTACAAAAAAACTAATTTTAAAATCATCTATCGCAAATTGAAATAAATCGTCAATCGCGTAAGTTGCCATGCTAATGTAAAATACACGTTTTGCGACTTTTAAGTATATTGCATGAGTTCACTTCAACAAGAAATCACCCGCCGCCGTACATTTGCCATTATTTCCCACCCCGATGCTGGTAAAACCACGCTTACCGAAAAACTATTATGGTTTGGAGGTGCTATTCAAGTGGCGGGTGAAGTGCGTGGACGTAAGGCTGCGCGTCATGCTACTTCTGACTGGATGGAGCTTGAGAAGCAACGTGGTATTTCAGTGACTTCATCTGTCATGCAGTTTCCCTATCGTGACCATATGGTGAATCTGCTTGATACACCTGGCCATGATGACTTTTCCGAAGATACTTATCGCACATTGACCGCAGTGGATTCGGCTGTGATGGTGATTGACTCAGTCAATGGCGTAGAGGCGCAGACGATTAAATTGCTGAATGTATGCCGCATGCGCGATACGCCGATTATTACGTTTATTAATAAATTAGACCGTGAAAGTCGTGCGCCGATTGAATTGTTGGATGAAATTGAAACCACATTAGGCATGGAATGCGCACCGATGACTTGGCCAATCGGCATGGGTAAGTCTTTTCGTGGTGTCTATAATCTAGTCACCGACAGTATTTTATTTTTTGATCCACGTGCCGATAAAGGGACTTCTGAGACCATTCAAGGATTAGATAATCCGCGCCTAGATGAATTGATTGGCCGACAAGCTGAAGAATTGCGGATTGATATCGAGTTAGTACGTGGCGCATCGAATGTATTTAATGCGGAACGCTATTTAAGCGGCAAGCAAACGCCTGTGTTTTTCGGCTCAGCCGTGAATAACTTTGGCGTGCAATCACTATTGGATGCGGTGGTAGATTTATCCCCTGCTCCACTTACTCGCCAAACCTCTAGTCGTGAGATTCCACCTGATGAGCCTAAGTTTTCAGGCTTTGTCTTCAAAATTCAAGCTAATATGGATCCAAAACATCGTGACCGTATTGCGTTTCTACGCGTATGTTCCGGGCGTTTTGAGCGAGGCATGAAAATCAAGCAAGTTTCTACCGGTAAATTAATGGCAGTGAATAACGCGATTACTTTTATGGCGCGCGACCGCACCACGATGGATGAAGCTTATTCTGGCGACATTATCGGCATTCCCAATCATGGCACGATTAAAGTCGGCGATACCTTTAGTGAAGGTGAAGAGCTTAAATTTACTGGAATCCCGTCATTTGCACCTGAGTTTTTCCGTCGTGCACGCTTAAAAAATCCGCTTAAAATGAAGCAATTGCAAAAAGGTTTGCAACAATTGGCAGAAGAAGGCGCTTCACAATTATTTCGTCCGCTGTTATCAAATGATCTTATTTTAGGCGCGGTTGGTTTGTTGCAATTTGACGTAGTCGCGCATCGTTTAGAGCATGAATATGGTGTAGATGTAGTATTTGAGAGTTACGATTGCTACACTGCGCGCTGGCTACGTGGCAGCGATTCCGATTTGCGTGCGATTGCCGATAAGTATGGCTTTAACGTAGGTTTAGATGGTAATGAAGAATACGTTTATTTAGCGCCAAACCGTGTGAATTTACAGATGGCAGAAGAACGCTATCCTGACATTCAGTTTTTGGCGACGAGAGAGATTAGTTAACAACAAAAATGTGTTAATTTATTTAGTTAGTGGTGTTGGTATGTTTTATAAAATCAGTAACTGCTTTTAATAGCTCGCCATCACCACGTAACGGCTTAGCTAATTTTGCTGCCATATCGATATGCCCATAGCCTTCAAAGGTGACGACTTTGACTAAGCCATTGTTCTTTTTGATTTTTTCGGCCATATTGTAAGTATTACGTGGCCAAACTGTGTCATCTTTGGTACCCACAGCAAGTAGCATCGGTGGATTTTTACCGTCTACAAAATTGATTGGTTGAGATCTCCATTGTTCCGAGCTTGGCCCAAATATAGTTTTTAGCCGTTCTGATTTCAAAGGTAAGAAATCATATGGTCCTGCTAAACCAATAATCCCAGCAAAATCACTAAGCTTAAGAAATTGCTTTGCTAAATATTCTGCATTGACGCCCAGCATAACCGCAATATGCGCTCCAGCAGAATGTCCAGCCAAAAATACTTGCTGTGTATCACCTTGATATTGTTGGATATTGTCTTTCACCCAGCGTGCGGCTAGCGCAGGATCTGCCATAAAAGCCGGAAATAACACCTCTGGATAAACACGATAATCGGGAATTACGACGATAAAACCTTGTGATGCTAACGCTTCACCTACGAATTTATAATCGCCACGATTACCAGAATCCCAACTGCCGCCGTAAAAAAATATCACTACTTTTCGGGTTGTAGAATTAGCTGGAGATATCTGGCTAGGAATATAAATATCTAACTTTTGTCTCGGCAAATCGCCGTAAGCTACTGCAGAGTGCAGCTGATATGTACTTTCTGGAACAACCGCATTTAAAAGTTTAATGGGACTACAGGCGCTAGTAGTCATCAGCAAGACAAAACCCAGCATGGATTTAATTGGTTTAAGCATTTAATCAGTTTAAAAGTAAGTATTAGAGTTTATCGCGTGTATCTATCTTAGACCTAATTCAAACATTGCTTTAAACAAGTCTATGTTCGTAAATATGTTAATTCTTATACGGCATTTGATGCGATTTAGATTTAAACCCTCCAATATTAATGACTTATTTTTTACTGTTAACTATCACCGCTTCACTCAATCACTGGCAATACAATCGTCACCTGCAAGCCAGTATTAGCGATATTTTCCGCCGTCACCGTGCCCGCATGTGACTCAATGATTTGTTTTGCAATTGCCAAACCTAAGCCATAACCACGCGTAGCTTCACTAGTATTTGCACGATAAAAAGGTTTAAAAATCTCTTCCAACTCATTTTCTGTCACGCCATTACCCGCATCTTTTACCGTTAAAACGACGCTTTTGTTTATTTGATTGATAGCCGTTGTAAGTACCACCACCGTATTCTCTGGCGTGTATTTAACAGCATTGCGCAGAATATTATCAATCGCACGCTGTAATAAATCGGCCTGCGCTTCTATGTAAATATTTTCTATTGGCGCGTACTCTACTTTGATATTGTTAGCGATGCCTTCAAAGTTTGCATCTTCCACCAATTCTTGCAGCAATTCATTTAAATCAACACGCTCTTTTTGCAATGCAGTTACACCAGATTCCAAACGCGATAATGTCAGCAGCTCACCTACCAGATGGTCCATACGTACCGATTCCGTCTCAATACGATTCAGTGATGTGCTAATTTTTTCATTCACTTGATGTGCTGCATCTGACTGTGTTGATTGCTGCTTGATCAAGCCAATGGCAATTTGTAAACGAGCTAAAGGCGAACGCAACTCGTGCGAAACCTGATGCATTAAGTGTGTCTGGCTCTGAATCAACTGACTCACACGGCTAACCATCACATCGAAAGCGCTACCCAAATCAGCTAACTCATCGCGTCTACCCTGCATAACCGTTCCAACGCGCGCATCTAGATTTCCACTGGCAGCACTTTCAAAAGCGAATCTCAGTTGTTTGATGGGTTTTGAAAAATACCAAGCCAGCATGGCTGCAAATAACAAACTGACTAAAGCACCGACAATCAACGGCATTGCAGGAAATAAATATTTCAGATTGTTCGGAATTTTAGCGCCATTAAAATAAGTGGGAGGCGGTCTTTTGTTGCGTGGTTCCACAAAAAGCCAGTATTGGTGTCCGTCATTGGCACGTACGTGTTCAATCGCGCGGCTTTCATTATCGGCGGTTAAAGCCGTCAGCGATTCTTTATTGATGCCTTTGGGTAAATCTCGTTTCAATAAATCGATACCGTCTTCATTTACTGCATATAGTTGTGGCATCGGCTCACTTAACCATATAGTTAGCATCGATTTTAGCGATGCAATACCGCTTATCTTTAATGTGCTCGCCGCTGCGAACACCATTGTTTTGGCTGGTGGCGCAGCGTCAATCAGGCGTCTTTCTCTTTCACGCTTATCGTTCACCACACCAATAGCTAGGCTCACCACCAGCACGGCGGTTAGTTGCGCAAAAAAGAAAAATAGAAAAAATTTCCAATAAAGTCTGCCCATGATTATGTATCTATTTTTTTCTATGGATTAGTCTATTTTAAGTATTGATAACCTAGGCGATACACAGTCTGAATCAACTGTTTTCCGCCAGCTGCAGCCGTTAACTTCTGCCGCACACTGCTCATATGCACATCAATATTACGGTCAAATTTAGCCATCGGCCTGCCAAGCGCCAATTCAGATAACATTTGTTTGCTCACTACATTTCCCGCACGCTCTACTAATACTTCCAGCAGATTAAATTCGGTGCTAGTCAATACCAACGGCACGCCAGACCACTCCACACGCCGTTGTTCCGGCATTAAAGTCAGTTCATTTAACGTGATGGTTTTTGCCTGATTAGCTTGCGGCTTTGCACGACGCAAAATCGCGCGGATGCGCGCAACCAGCTCGCGCGGCGTACAGGGTTTTGGTACGTAGTCATCCGCGCCCAGTTCCAAACCAACAATACGGTCTGCGTCATCACCTTTGGCAGTGAGCATAATCACCGGCATATTGCTGGTTTGCCTAATACGTCGCAATGTATCGATACCATTTAACTTCGGCATCATCACGTCTAACACTACCAAATCATAAGTATCTGCTTGCAAGACTTGTAACCCAGCTTCGCCATCATGCGCGGTACTGGCAGAAAAGCCTTCAAGGTCGATATACTCTTTGAGCATCTCAACCAGCTCAACGTCATCATCTATCAGTAAAATTTTATCCATAATGTGTACTTAGATATATATTAATTTTAAATCTTATACTTCAAAGTGTTAACGCATCATAACCAGTCACAAAACCATCAACAAGCTTATTCACCAACCTTTACGCAGATTTACACACTCTTAACAGCGTTTTACAACTAGCGATTGCACAATGGCAACATCCTAAAACGCAACAGAAATAGGATTTTTGCAACAGACATTTTTAATGTTAACTAAAAAGGAATAAGCAAATGAAACATCTATCGATTAAACAATTATTGGCGATTTCAACTTTGGCAATTGCCTTACCATTTTCAGCGTTAAGCCACGCAGAGCCAGGTAAAGATTGCGGCAGACATGATGACAAACGTGGTCATGGTTTTAGACATGGTGAAAATTTTGGCGAGCCTGGCGTGCCACGTCACTTGCACGCGCTTAACTTAACCCAAGATCAACAAGACAAAATCTTTGCGATTGCGCATGAACAGGCACCAGCAAAATATGCACAACATAAACAACAACGTGAAACGTTAGAAGCATTAAGTACACTTGCTCAAGCAGATAAATTCGACGAAGCGAAAGCGCAACAACTAGCGGATCAATTGGGTAAATTAGAGAAAGAAAAAGTGTTGAGTCGCCTTAAAACTGAAGCTAAAATTAACGCAGTCTTAACGCCTGAACAACGTGCAAAAGCGCGTGAATTTAAAGCAGCAGATCGTGGTGGTTGGGATAAAGAAGGCCGTGGCAGAAATGAGCCAGCACGCTTTAAACAAAAACCAGCGCCAGCTGTAAAACCTACAAACAGTTAATCATCAGTATTTTAAATACTGTTTAAACAAAAAAGCCTGCATTTAATCATGCAGGCTTTTTACATCTTTTTGAGGGTTAATCACGCTCAAATGCTTCACATAACTGACTTAATAATTGACCAAAAAATGGCAACACTTCTTCTTTGCTATGCGGGCTATCATCATCGGTGCCTGCAACCACAAAGCTCACCGTTAATTTATCCAGATTCTCTCTAAACTCAGCCCAATGTTCCGCTTCTGCATCGCCAATGAGTTGAAATTTATTAAAGCCTGATTCAATGATTTCCATCAACTCTGCATCGCTGATACCTGCAAATAAGGTTTTCGCAATGATGACTTGCGCGGCAGTTAAATCTGGCGCAGCCTCACCTTCTACTGCTAGCTCATGCGTCAGCGGCAACGTTAAAAACGCGAAAATCAGCATGGCATAAGCTTGGTACACACTGAGCATATCAAAGTTGTTATGTCGCTCATCCGCAGGCTGGCGCATCGCCGCTTGAATGGCGCTGAAGGTAATATAACTGGCTAAATAATGCGCCGAATCGATTGCTTTATAATCGTCCAAATTACTATTGGGCTTTGCGCCATCACTATAAGTATCCGCCAAACACAGCGCATGCAATAAAGTTAGTCGTTTTGAATAGTCCATGATTTGCTACCAGCATCCTTCAATTATTGAATCAAATTTATGGTTAAGTATTAATTAGGTATCTTTAAACAATAGCGCTTATGATTAATTAGCGGTTTCAGGCAAAGCTTCTAATTGTTCATGCAATTCTAACCAGCGCAATTCCGCCGCTTCTACTAAGCCCGTCAATTCTGCTTGGCGTTTTAGCAAGTTTTGCAACTCATCTTTATTAGCGATATCGTACAGCTCTACATCCGCCGCTCTGATATCTAGGGTCGCTTTTTCAGTAGCGATTTGCTCAAGCTGCTTTTCAAGCTTTTCAGTTTCTTTTAATAATGGCCTACGCGCCAAAACACGCGCCTGACGCTCTGCTTTACTTTGTGCGTAATCATTCTTTTTGGGTGTTGTTTCAGCGTTAACTATTTCGTTATTTTGTGTTTTTGCTGCTTGAGTTTTTGAAGTCGCCAGCCAATTTTTATAATCGTCCAAATCACCATCAAATGCTTTCGCCGCACCATCTGCGACCAATACGAAATTATCACAAGTTGCGCGCAGCAAAGCTCTATCATGCGAAACCAAAATCACACCACCTTGATAATCTTGCAAGGCCAGCGTTAACGCATGACGCATTTCCAGATCCAAATGGTTGGTCGGCTCATCCAGCAGCAATAGATTAGGTCGCGTCCAGATCAGTAAAGCCAAAGCCAAGCGCGATTTTTCACCACCAGAAAAGTTTTCACAGCTACTTCTCGCCATGTCGCCTTTAAAATCGAAACCGCCTAAATAATTGAGATGTTCTTGCTCTCTAGTTGCTGGATCCAAACGCATCATATGTTGCAACGGCGATTCATTTGGCCGCAATTGCTCTAATTGATGTTGGGCAAAATAGCCGATATTTAAATCTTTACCAGTCACGCGCTTGCCGCTTAGTGGTTTTAATTCATCAGCAAGCAATTTGATAAGGGTTGATTTACCAGCACCATTTTTACCCAACAAGCCAATACGTTCGCCCGGACGAATCGCCAAAACCACTTGGCTTAATATGGGTTTATCCGCATAACCTGCACTTACCTCATCCAACACCAGCAATGGATCAGGCGCAGATACCGGCGCTCGAAATTCAAAACTGAACTGTGAGTCGATATGCGCAGCAGAAATCATTTCCATGCGTTCTAAGGCTTTAATACGGCTTTGTGCCTGACGTGCTTTGGTTGCTTGTGCACGAAAACGGTCAATATAACTGTGTAAATGCGCGACTTTACGCTGCTGCTTTTCATGCATGGCTTGTTGCAGTGCCAGTTTTTCAGCACGCTGGCGCTCAAAATCACTGTAACCACCGCGGTATAAAGTGATACGTTGCTGTTCGATGTGCAAAACGTTATCAATCACGTTATCCAGAAAATCGCGATCATGCGAAATCAATAATAGCGTACCGCGATAATCGCGCAACCAGCTTTCCAGCCAAATCACCGCATCCAAATCCAAATGGTTGGTTGGCTCATCCAGTAACAATAAATCACTGCGGCACATCAACGCGCGCGCTAGATTTAATCGCACACGCCAGCCGCCAGAAAAATCACTTACGGGACGTGTTAAGTCAGCCTGGCTAAAACCTAAACCATCCAGCAAACTGGATGCGCGCGCTTTGGCAGAGTAGCCTTCGATATCGCTTAAACGCTGATGCAATTCAGCAATTTTTTCGCCTTGATGCTGGGTTTCTGCAGCTTGTAGTGCAGCTTCCACTTCGGTTAATTCTGCATCACCTTCTAAGGTAAATTGCAAAGCTGCCAAATTTAAACTCGGCGTTTCTTGCGCCACGTGCGCGATGACCCAGTTAGGTGGGATTTCCAAATCACCGACTTCTTGCTGCAATTCGCCGCGCAATAAGGCAAAAATGGATGATTTACCCGCGCCATTTGCGCCGATTAAGCCCACTTTATGGCCAGGATGCAATTGAAAAGCCGCGGCTTCAATCAGCACTTTTACACCGCGAGTTAAACTTAAATTTCTAAATTGAATCAATACAAGTCCAGTTAAAAACAGTAAAAATAAATACTAAAAATCAATACAGTGACGAATCGGAAAAATGTGCCGCTAAATGCATGCAAACGCAAATTCGTCAAAAGGCGTTATTCTAAATCAAACCTTGCTAATCAAAACGAGTTAATTATTTTGAGGTGAGTTATTTGGGGTTAATTATTTGAATTAATTAATCTGGCTTAATAATGGGTGAATATCCTTTTAAACATGTTTACGTTTGGTTTACAAGCAAGTTGCTAATTTTCAAGTAAAATAAACACTTAACTATATTTTGGCTATAAAAAGTCAACTTAATCCGTTTTGCAGGCTCTCATTCCATACTCGTTAGAAATATCCACTCATTAGAAATGACCATACCCAGAAAATGATCGCCATTAAAAAAACAGTTCGCTGGGTGTTGTACGTGTTTGCTTTTTTGCTGAGCTTAATTGTGATTGCAGCGTTAGTGATACGTTTTGTGATCTTTCCTAACATCCATCAATATAAAGATGACATTGCGACTTTTGCATCGCAAAAAATGGGTCAAAAAGTATTGATTGGCGATATCGTTACTGGTTGGGACGATATTTCGCCGCACGTGGAATTACTGAATGTAGACGTATTTGATGCAGAAAATCGTGTTGCGCTACATTTAAATAATGTAGAAGCCAGCCTTTCCTGGCTGAGTGTGCCGATGTTACAGCCGAAGTTAACCCAATTATTAATCCATAATCCTGCGTTAACTATTCGGCGCAACGCAGACGGCAGCATTTATTTGGCTGGCATCAATTTGGCTGGTGAATCCAAACCTGCATTTGCTAATTGGCTATTAAAACAGCGCAATGTAATCGTAGAAAATGCGCAAATTATTTGGCAGGACGATCTGCGCCAAGCACCCGAACTGTCATTAAATCAGTTCAACTTAACACTCACCAGACCCATATTAAATAGCCTGTTGGGACAACACAACTTTGAAATATCCAGCTTAGTTTCTACTGGGTCAGCGCAAAAAATTAACGTTAGCGGACATTTTATTGGTCATGATGTCAGCAAAGCAAAAACCTGGCATGGCGAAGTAATTACAGCGCTGGCGCAAACAGAATTAGCCGCTTTTAAACCTTGGCTAGATTATCCGATTAACATTCAAAACGGTTTAGCTAACGCAAAAATTAATCTGACTTTTGGTAACGCACAGATTCTCAGCGTAAAAGGCAATGTGGCCATTAGCAATTTGGCGCTTGTGACTAAAAATGAAACCACGCCGCTAGTTGCAACGAAATTCGCGGGTGATCTATTGTGGAGCCGCTTAAATAACACGCAAACTTTCATTGCGCAACATGTTCAACTTAATACCAATACTGGCTTAAATATTCAAGATGGTAGCGCCACCTATGTCAGCTCAATCAAAAATAATCAACCCTGGATTAAAGCCAATGTACGTTTGAATCAATTGAATTTGGCGATGTTAAAACAGATCGCATCGCATATTCATTTGCCCAAAAACATCTTGGCGCAACTGAATGGCTTTGCGCCAGTTGGCATGTTACAGGCAGTAAATTTCAACTGGGAAGGCACTGCCAATAAACCAGAAAGCTATTTAGTGAATGCACAATTTAAGCAATTGGGTATTCAAGCGTTTCAAAAAATACCAGGATTCAGCAATCTGACTGGTACGCTTAAAGCGGATGAAGATGGCGGAGAAGTCATCCTTGCATCGCAAAATGCCACGCTAGATTTTAAAGATATCTTGCGTTGGCCAATACCTGCAAGCCAATTAAAAGGCGACATCAATTGGAAAATCCGTCAAGGTAAAGCGCTTATCAATGCCAAAGATATCTTTATCTCCAGCCCGCACATAACCGGCACGGTCAATGCCAGTTATGACATGAATGGCATTAAAGGCGGCCATTTGAATCTAACTGGCAAGTTTGACAAAGGCAACGCCAAATACGCACCATTTTATTACCCGATTATATTAGGTGAAGATACGATACATTGGCTGGATACCTCAATATTAGCCGGTCGTGCTGATAATGTATTGCTGACAGTAAAAGGTCATTTAGCCGATTTTCCTTTTGTTAATAGTCAAAATAAGCCAGATAATCAATTGGGCATATTTAAAGTGACCGCCAAAATCAGCGATGCGATATTGCATTATGGTAATGGCTGGCCTGGTATCGACAATTTAAACTTAGACCTGCTGTTTGAAGGAAAACGCATGTTGCTGGAAGCAAATTCTGGCCGAATTTCTGGCAAAAAAATCCTTAAAAGCCGGGCTGAAATTACGCAATTAGATGCAGACTGGCCGATATTGCATATTGTCAGCGAGGCAGAAGGTTTAGTATCTGATGGCATTAAATTTGTGAATGAAAGCCCTGTACAACAAGTGACATTAGGTTTTACAGACAACCTTAAAACGGCTGGCCGTGGCAATTTACAACTCACGCTGGATATTCCATTAGAAGACTCTGAGCAATCAAAATACAAGGGCATCTATAAAGTCACTAACGGTACTATTTTTGCCAATGCCGCACTTGGTTTACCAGAGTTAACCAAATTAAATGGCAGCTTAATTTTTAATGAAAAAGGCTTATCCGCTAATAATATCAGCGCAGAAGTATTAGGTGGCCCTGCACAATTTAGCTTGAATACTGGTGCAGATAAAGCGATTAAAGTGGTCGCTAATGGCAGAATAAATGATGCTGGCATTAAAAATCTCATACCTAATGCATTCACCAATCAACTCAGTGGCAATACAAATTGGGCGGGTGAAATCGTCATTAAAAAACCATTGGTCGATTTCAATTTTCGCTCCAATTTGGTCGGTTTAGCGATTGACTTACCGCCGCCATTTAACAAATCAGCCAGCCAAGAAATCTCGCTTAACGTTGATAAAAAACAAAGTGTTATAGATAAAGATTCGATTAATATCAATTATGGTCAGCTTGTATCAGCCAAAATATTACGTAGCTTAAAAGCAGATCAACTGGTTTTCGAACGTGGTGATATCGGCATTAACACAGCCGCCGTGAATCCACTGCAATCTGGATTATCGATTCGTGGAAAATTGGAAGAGTTGGATGCGGATGAATGGTTAGCGCTACTAAGTGAACAATCTTCTGCGCAAACCAATGTTAACGCTCCTGCTAACAATAAGCTCGACTTAAGCATGCTGACTAAAGCCGATTTGAACGTGCAAAAATTGACGATATTCGATCGCTCCATCAATGCGCTCAAAGTGATTGCGATACCTAACCGCACAGGCTTAAAAATGCTTGTAGATGCGCAGGAAATGAGTGGTAATGTGGAATGGCAAGACGCGGATAATGGCAAAATTATTGCCCGACTTAAACGGTTAACTATTCCCAGCACACTGACTGCCGCAAATAAAAATAATGCTAAAAAAGAATATAGAAAACAAGCGCAAACCTATCCTGCGCTGGATATTGTGGCGGATAATTTTGAATTAGGAACTGAAAAAACTGAGGCTTCAAAATCGGAAACTTTAAAATTAGGCGCTTTAGCTTTAAATGCGTTTGAAAATGGTGAAGATTGGGTCATCCAGAAACTCAATATCACCAATGCGGACAGCACGCTTTCTATACAAGGCAACTGGCATAATTGGACGCGCAATCCAAATACCAGTTTAATTGTGTCACTTAACACCAATAATATTGGCAAAACATTTAGCCGCTTCGGTCAAGCCGATACGATTAGGGGCGGCGAAGCAAAAATAAATGGGCAAATCAATTGGGCTGGTAGCCCGCGTGAATTTGACGTGACACGTTTAGATGGCAGTTTGACTTTTGAAGCCACTAAAGGTCAAATTTTAAAAGTGCAGCCAGGTGTTGGTCGTTTATTTGGCTTGGTTACTTTGCAAAGTTTACCGCGGCGTTTAAGTTTAGATTTCAGAGATTTATTCAGTGATGGATTTGCTTTTGATAAAATTAGTGCAACTGCCCGAATCAATAGCGGCATTGTGCGTAGCGATGACTTTTTTATGACTGGTCCAGCGGCAGAAGCAAGTATTAAAGGTGAAACAGATTTAAAGGCTGAAACACAACACCTAACCGTAAAAGTCATACCGCATATTAGTGATAGTTTATCGCTTGCTGCACTTGCGGGCGGTCCGATTGTTGGCGCGGCGGCTTTTATTGCGCAAAAAATATTGAAAGATCCTTTTAATAAAATCGCCTCCAGTGAATATGTTATTAAAGGTACTTGGGATAATCCGATTGAAGCTGGTGCTGAAAAAGACGCTGTGGAAAAACCCGATAACAAATCACCGCTACATTGATTCAGCCATATTTAAGAATATATCATTAACTCACTACTGCACATTAACCACACTTGAATAAACCATGATTAACGTCACTAAAAAACCATCCATGCAATCAAAAAAACCAACAACAGGCACAGTAAAAGTTGCTGGCATTCAAATGGCTTCTAGCCCACAGGTAAGTGCTAATTTAATTGAAGCGGAACGTTTAATTGCACTTGCCGTTGCGCAAGGCGCAAAGATTGTTGTGTTGCCCGAATATTTTTGCATTATGGGTGTGAAAGAAACGGATAAAGTCGCGGTACGTGAAAAGTTGGGCGAAGGCCCTATTCAGCGATTTTTATCTAAAATGGCCAAAGTGCATAAAATCTGGCTTATCGGCGGCACGATTCCATTAACAAGTAATTTTGCCAATAAAGTGCGTAATAGCTGTTTGGTCTTTAACGATAAAGGCGAGCAAGTTGCGCGCTACGATAAAATCCATTTATTTGGGTTAGATTTAGGCACAGAACATTATCATGAAGAAAATACGATTGAACCCGGTGACAGCGTTGTGGTTGTGGAAACGCCCTACGGCAAAATCGGCTTGTCTGTTTGCTACGATTTACGCTTCCCAGAGTTATATCGTGCCATGGGCGAAGTGGATATGATTGTGATTCCATCTGCTTTTACCGAAACGACTGGCAAAGCGCACTGGGAAAGTTTAATCCGTGCGCGTGCCATTGAAAATTTATGTTATGTGATTGCGCCAGCTCAAGGCGGTTATCATGTCTCAGGCCGCGAAACACACGGCAACAGTATGATTGTAGACCCATGGGGCGTGATTTTAGACAGATTACCACGTGGCTCCGGAGTCGTCATCGCCAATGTCAATCGTGATTACCAAACCAGCTTGCGCCAGAGTTTACCGGCACTTAAGCACAAAACAATTAAAGCGATTTAGCTAGTCGTCAATGTTAAGCACTCATTAATCAAGAATATATTTAGCGTGATTATTGCTGTGCGAGTATAGTAAATTTAACTTACGTCACCATATATAGATTATGAAAATAGAACAGCCAAATTTAACTAAAGCCAGCCACTTTGATACCGCACAAGATGTGCTATTAAAACCGACAGGGCTTGATACAAGCGCTTTACAAGGTGTACTTGGCAACATCATGTCGCATCAGGTGGATTACGCGGATTTATATTTTCAATATAGCCGCAGCGAATCTTGGGGCTTAGAAGAAGGTCAAGTCAAATCGGGCAATTTCAGTATCGATCAAGGCGTTGGTGTGCGCGCAGTCAGCGGTGAAAAAACCGCTTTTGCCTACTCTGATGACATTAACTTGAGTGCTTTGCAACAAGCTGCCAATGCGACCAAATCGATTGCCGCTTTAGGTTTAGAACAAACTGGCAAGAGCATTGTAACTAATCAAAATAAGCAACTTTATTTACCACAAGATCCAATTGCTAGCTTATCAGCCGATGCAAAAGTAAAATTGCTGGAACGTTTAGAACAGTTTGCTAAAAAAGTTGACCCGCGTGTTACTCAAGTGATGGCCAGCATTGCGGGCGAATACGAAGTGATTATGGTGGCACGTAGCGATGGCGTAATGGCGGCCGATGTACGCCCTTTAGTGCGTATTTCAGTGCAAGTGCACGTAGAACACAATGGTCGCCGTGAACAAGGTTCCAGCGGTGGTGGCGGTCGTTTTGATTACAGCTATTTTACCGATGAGGTATTGCAAGATTATGCACAAAAAGCCGTGCATCAAGCCTTGGTTAATCTAGATGCACGCCCTGCCCCAGCTGGCAGCATGACAGTTGTACTTGGCGCAGGTTGGCCAGGCATTTTATTGCATGAGGCGATTGGACACGGCTTGGAAGGCGATTTCAACCGCAAAGGCAGCAGCGCTTTTGCCAATATGATGGGCAAACAAGTCGCCGCTAAAGGTATCACCATTGTAGATGACGGTACATTAACCGACAGACGTGGTTCATTAACGATGGATGATGAAGGCAATCAAACCAATAAAACTGTGTTGATTGAAGACGGCATCTTGCGCGGCTATATTCAAGATAGCTTAAATGCGCGATTAATGAACATGCCGTTAACTGGCAATGGCCGCCGCGAAAGCTACGCACATATCCCCATGCCGCGCATGACTAATACTTATATGCATAACGGCGACAGCGATCCTGCAGAAATTATTAAATCGGTTAAAAGAGGCTTATACGCAGCTAATTTTGGTGGCGGACAGGTAGATATCACCAGCGGAAAATTCGTATTCAGCGCAGCCGAAGCTTATATGATTGAAGATGGCAAAATCACCTACCCCGTAAAAGGCGCAACCTTAATCGGCAACGGCCCGGATGTATTAACGCGCGTTTCAATGATTGGCAACGATATGACACTTGATTCTGGCGTAGGTACTTGTGGCAAAGAAGGCCAAAGCGTACCAGTGGGTGTAGGTCAGCCAACGCTTAAGATTGATGGGTTGACAGTGGGTGGAACAGCTTCTTAAACTCTTTAGCCCAAATAAAAGGCCGCATATGCGGCCTTTTATTTGATTGTTTAATTTACAACTAAATCTATTTAAACAGTTTTTTACTAAATCAGACTACACAAAAAAGTGTTTAATTATTTTAATACGCGATTACGATATTCGCCAGTTCTAGTATCAATCTCAATTTTATCGCCTTGTGCAACAAACAGCGGTACAGGAATCTCAAAGCCTGATGCTAACTTAGCTGGTTTCATTACCTTGCCTGATGTATCGCCTTTTACTGCTGGTTCTGTGTAAGTCACTTCGCGCACAACAGTTGTTGGCAACTCCACTGAAATAGCTTTACCTTCATAAAAACGAATATCCACTGGCATGCCATCTTCAATAAACGGTAATGCATCTTCCATAAACTCTGCATCCACGTCGTACTGGTTGTATTCTGCGTCCATAAACACATAAGTTGGGTCTGCAAAATAGGAATAAGTTGCTTCTTTTTTCTCAAGCACAATCACGTCAAACTTGTCGCCTGCGCCGTAAATAGTTTCAGATGGCGCTTCTGTTAACAAGTTTTTAAACTTCATTTTAACAACGGCTGTACTGCGGCCAGATTTGTTGTATTCGGCTTTCACCACCACTAACGGTACGCCATCGGCCATAATCACGTTACCGGCGCGGAGTTCTTGAGCTGTTTTCATTGGGTTGCCTTACTGTTTAATTGGGTTGGAATCAAGCCGCGCATTATACCTTAACTAGTTTTTATTGCAAAAAATCACCAACTTAGCAGCAAGATCAGTTTGCTTTGCTAACTGCTGAGATTGTTGCAAAGTATCCGCAGAAATCTCAGGTAACTGGTTTAAATAATCTTGCCAGATAGTCGCAGTTAACTGTCCATTAACCCAAGCATTATGCATTGGGGAAACGACATTTTTTGTATCGAAATTCGCATAAAACAAAGCCAAAAATGCTGTTAACTTTTGAATATGTGTATTTTCTTCCTGAAAATACGGTTGCCAGATAAACGGTTTTCCCGCCCAAATCGCACGTACCCAGCTATCTTCGCCACGTACAAAATTAATATCACAAGCGGTTAATAATTGGTCGTAATCCGTTTGAGATAAAAATGGTAATACATGCAAATTAAGGCTTTTAAACTGATATGTTTTACCCTCACTCACAGAAGTTAACCCAAAAAAAGACCCAACTTTCGGCAGAATACTGCTGGTTGGTACATAACATTCTATAGGTCGGTTCGACTCAGCCAAAACAGTTAATAAAGATTCGATTGGCACGTGCGGATAACAAAACAGTGAAACTTTTAAGTGATTATTATTGGTTAAGTTTAGTGCCTGCCAAAACGTATTTTGGCAACTCTCACTGTTTACCAGCTTTTGATTTTCATCGAATAGATGGCTTTCTCTAATCAAACCACCAGTGTTTTCTGTAAATCCAGGAAAGTAAAAATGTCGCGTTAATCCATTTGCTTGTGGTGATGGTTTTGCGTGAAAATCTGCCACCCAAGATTCAGCAGATAAATACTCTAAATTAACCCACGTTGTTTGTTGGTCAGATTCAGATTTTTTTCTCGCCATTGCGCTTAAATATTCTGCTGGTAATTTACAAGCGAATGCTTCAATCACTACATCGGCGACGTCTGTAAAATCCGTTTCTGCGCCCCAACTTAACACGCAAATTCCATCAATAATTTGCTGATTCAAATTAACGTTTAAATTGGGAATGATTTTTTGGGCAGCTTGTAAATCATCAATAAAAAGTCGAATACTTAAATTGTGCTCGCTTTGTAATTGCTTTGTCAGCCGCCAACAGACGCCAATATCGCCAAAATTATCGACGATTTTGCAAAAGATATCCCAATGTAACTTAGGCTTTAACATTAAAGTAAATGAATGCCGAATTGTTTAATGATCAGCGCATAAATGTAGAAAATAACCAACGTCAGCACAATGCACAAAATCAATGTTGGCCAAAAACCAAACTTAGGCAGTAAAAAAGAAAATAACAGAAACATCGGTAAAGTTGGTAGCACATACCAAAATGTGTAATAGGCATGATTAGCAATTTTAGTCGTTGGTTGCTGCTCAACATACAACCAGATCAGCGTTAAGATAGTCACCAATGGCAGCGCTGCGACCAAACTCCCCAACTTATCACTCGCTTTGGCGAATTCAGAAACCAGCACCACAACCGCAGCCGTGATCAAATATTTCACTAGAATATACATCATGATTGTTCGCTTATTAAATTTATCGGGAAAAAGCGGCTAATCGCAACAGTATATGGTTACTATTAATCATTACGATGCAATTGGCCGCTAATAAACTAAATAATTTTAAACAACCAGTGGCGCTACAAAGGCAAAGAATGCGCCTATTGCAAAAATCACCACCGATAACCAATAAACACGCAATGCATTACGTCGTGTTTTGGCGCAAACTGCCGCTAAATTGGCATCAGCTGGGCAAGGCACATTGCGTGCTTGCCACTGCAAATAACCAGCTATCGCCAGCATCGCACCGGCCAAACCAAACACCAACGGTTTATGCTCACTAATCCATATCAGTTGTGGAAAATGTGTAATTAAACTGGTTAAGGTTGCCGCAGAACCAATTGCCACCAAAGTAGCTGGCAACGCGCAACAAATCAGCGTTGAACCGCTAGTGAAAAGTGACAGAATATTGGCTTTTTGAGCGGTTTTTACTGCATTTAAATCAGTTAAGTCGCTATTTAAATTAGTTATTTCTGCCATTTATTTTGCCTCCTGTTTGGCTTCAAGTTGTGCCTTAATATGCGCGACTGGGTGCTCTGAAATTTCAATAGAAGTCACCTCATAACCCGCATCTTTAATGATGGTTTTGACTTGCTCATTTGAAAGTGTTTGCCCATCTTTCAGTTCAACCGCGACCACACGCTGTTTTAAATTAACGTAAACATCTTGCGTTTGCGAAAGCGCGCGCATTTTCTTCTCAATGCCTTGCGCGCAAAATGCGCATACCATACCGTTAACATTGGCCTTGATGGTTTGTGTTGCAAAAACCATGTTGCTGAATAATGCAGAGAATACAATCGTTGTTAATACTAATTTTTTCATGATAATTTTCCTTTAATTAAGCTTTAAATAAATTCTAGAATACGTACATAAAGTTAAAGCGTGGTTCGCGTGAGTTATTCACACCCGCCTCAACAAAAAAGCTTTTGTTCACCAAGCGCACCATTGGCGTGACTTCAATCTTTTCCGATAAGCCATTCATATTGCGCGCTTCTAAAATCAGCCACGGCTGCGTTTTGTCATAATCGCTTTCATAGAATGAAAAACCGGCGCGTACAGAAGTGAAATCGTGATTAATATCGGAAGCGCGATACAGACGATGCGCTGCCTGAAAATAAATACGCGTGGTTTCGTAATCGAATTGAACGCCTGGCGTGACCATTACTTTGTCAAAATTACGGTTCTCGCCAATGAACTTATCCTCACCTTGCAATGCGCCTATTCCACCTTGAAACCACAAATTGGCTTGCGCATGTGGCAGATTCCAGCGCTGCAATAAACGTGTGTAAGTTAACTCTTCTAAAGTACGAGATTTGCTTTTGTCGTCAGCGCGCATATAAGTCGCACTTACACCAAAAGCATCACGTGGCGTAACGGCATAATTAACAAATGACTCGCGCCAATTACTATTAAAGTCGCCCATCGCCATAAAAGATTCACTAAAACCCATTGGGCCCGCGATTGCGGATTGGCTGAGTAGCATTGCCAGCAATGGCAATGCTATTTTAAAACGTAGGACAAGCATGATTTTCCTTTATCTAACTTTGATAACTTAGCTTTGAATTGCTTAGGTTTTAATTACTAAGCTGGTCATCAAATCAACAAATACGCCCTAAATTTTGGGCGGAATGAGGGTGTTAGATAAAAGCGATGGGTGGACGTTGCAGATTAGGAAGTGTGATTGAAGCGTAAGATTGATGATTAAAATCAATCATTTGTGTAAAATTTAAAGCAAAAGTCGATTGAATATTGACAGGCATAGCAGTTAACGCACACATATTGGCACATACTGTCGCGCAACTAGATTTATGCGAGACTTGCTGATGACTTTTTTTATGAGAATCCGCAGAAGTGTCGTTTTGCATAGTTTGATGGCAAGGCATGTTACTAGACATTAACTCTACTGATTTTTCCACAATATTCGCTTGCATCATGCTATTGCAAATCAGCATATTGGCGGTCGCCAAAGCTTGCATTGGCAATAATACCAATAACAAATAAGCAAAAAAAAGTGAATAACGTTTCAACATGAAATCTAGGATAGCAGAGTCATCAACTTAGTTCAAACAGCAGCATTTATTTTAAACGATATCAGTTGCAATTGAATCAGCTGGCGTATAACGGATATCTATCACTTCAAACGTTTCGTCGCCTTTTGGCGTAATCACACGCACAGTATCGCCTAAAGCTTTTCCCAACATCGCTTTTGCTAGTGGTGAAACCCAACTGATAAAGCCTAAGTTTGGCTCTAATTCATCTTTGCCGACAATACGATAGACATGTTCGCTATCGTCTGCCAAATTAAACAGCGTTACCCAAGCACCAAAGAACACTTTTTCTAAATGCTGTTGCAGGCTACTGTCGACAATTTCGGCTAAATCCATGCGGCGCATTAAATGACGGCAGCGGCTATCAATTTGGCGTAAGCGACGTTTGCCATAAATGTAGTCACCATTCTCGCTTCTGTCGCCATTACTAGCCGCCCAAGAAACCGTGCGCACCACTTCTGGCCGCTCTACTTTATATAGCGCATGGAATTCTGCCTGCAAAGCGGCAAAACCTTGTGGTGTGATGTAATTTTTTTCGTCCAAACTACTCAATTAAAATCCTGCCAATCAAAATATTGCTAACCACTTTACCCGTCATTAATTGAATGGCTCATTAAATGAATCATTATTCAACAACTGAACGTTTTTGACAAAATAAGGCGTTTCACCAAAACAACTACCTGGAATCCCTTTGTGCTCTTCATAAGTGATTCTGACGCGCTTGCCTAAACTGTCATTGATCTTTTCAACCAACTTCAAATCTTTCACTGTGAACGTAAATTTTTCAGCTTGTGTGCCAGGCATTGAAACTAGCACTAATTCGCCCTCGTAAGTTTTGCAAACGTAGCCTTTTTCTGAAAATTTCTGCACATAACCAGCACGCTCACCCGTTGAATATACCCAAGTAAGTGCCGCCCAAGTGTATAGCGCAAATAAAACAATCGGGAAAATGATTGCCAAAATGAGTATTTTGAATAGTTTAGCAAGTTTACTGACCATCGCTTACCTCAGAGTTTATGTTGAATAACGAATGTTTGAATCCGCAAGTTTATGCGGCTATTTTACTGCAAGTTCGCCTACAATAACGACATGTCAGATTTAACATCCCATTTAATATTATGCACGACAGCGCGTTTAAGTCGCGGCTTGCAACTGTACTATCAGCAACAATTATCGCTGAAGCAAACGCAATGGCAAACGCCACAAATAATGACCTTGCAACAATGGTTAAGTCAGTTGATGCAACAAGGACTTTTAGCGGGCGAAGTGGATTTGCATACTTTTCCACGCATCCATTTAAATACCATCACTGAAAAAATGCTCTGGCAACAAGCGATACAAAGTTGCATACAAAAACACGAATTAGCAGAATTATTCGATGTAGTCAGTTTGGCCGATGCGGCGATTGCGGCGAATCAGTTATTGATCGAATGGCAAGTAAACGATGCGCAATTGAATGATTATTTTCAATCAGTCGAAACGCGGCAATTTTTGCGCTGGCGCGCAGCGTTTCAGACTTTATGCGTGCAGAATAATGCGCTGGAATGTGCGCGAATATTGGCTTTGCAAGTGGAATTTTTAGCCACAACGACATTACCGCTGCCAAGCAAAATCGAATTAGCGGGTTTTGACCGCATCACGCCGTTAGAACAACAACTAATCGCCAATCTGCAGGCTAAAAATGTGCAAGTTACTTTCTTGCAACATCATCAAAATGCTCAGCATACCGAGCAGATTGAATGTGATGATTGCGATGCAGAATGTCGCGCTGCGGTAGCTTGGGCGAAAGAAACCTTCACGCAAAATCCGCAAGCTAACTTAGCCATCATCACGCCAATATTGGGCAATCTTCGCACAAAGCTGGCCGATCTTTTAGACGATATTTTTCACCCCGAAACGCTGCATCCCAGCTTGTATGAAATGCCACGCATCGTGGATTTTTCGATTGGCGCGCCGTTAAGTGAGCACTCGATGGTGACAACTGCATTACGATTATTGCGTTTGGCGAGCAGCGCCAGAAGCACCGCGCAAGCCGACTTAAGCGCGCTGCTGCTGGATAATTATTGGGGCGTAGAAACTGAAAGTGATGCTCGCCATTTGCTGGATGCGCAAATGCGCAAAAAATTAACACGCACTGTTAGTTTGCAGTCGCTAACGATTTTGGCGCAAAAATCAGCGGATGCTGGGCTTTCAAACGCATCAATATCTATCCATCCATTGATACAGTTTTTAAGCCATTTAGCTACTCTGCAGAATACACAAACGCAATGGCGCGGCAAAAATCTACCCAGTTTTTGGGCGGGACAATTTAGCCAATTGTTAGCAAACGTCAATTGGGCAAACACACGCAGCTTGAGTAGTTATGAATATCAAGCGCAACAATCGTGGTTAAAAGCTTTACAACATTTTGCTGAATTGGATGCATTAACTGGTCCGATTTCAGCGGCAGATGCGGTGAATAAAATCAACCAAATCTGTGCAGCCAGCATGTTTTTACCCGAAACCACTGGCAACCCGCGCTTACAATTACTGGGCATGTTAGAAACCAGCGCAATACCGTTGGATGGAGCATGGGTGCTGGGCATGAACGACCAGCACTGGCCGCCACCAGCTAGACCAAACCCGTTGTTACCCGTTAAATTACAACGCGATTTGAATATGCCAAATGCTGATACAGATATCCAGGCAGCATTTGCGCAAAAAGTGCAGCAGCGTTTAATTAATAGTGCCAGCAACATTGTGTTTTCTTGGGCGCGAAAAGAGGCTGATCGCGAATTGCGCGCTTCACCATTATTGAGCGATTTGCCTTTTCGGGATTCCGTCAAAAGTGTGAATACCATTGCTGAAACACTTAGCGAAAATGTTTTAAGCCAATTGACGATTGAGTTGTTAGACGACCATATCGCGCCGCCCATTTCTGCGGTAGAAAAACTACGCGGCGGCAGCGCACTATTTGAAGCGCAAGCCATCTGCCCTGCTTGGCTTTTTTATCAATATCGCTTGGGCGCAAAATCGCTACAAAGCCCAACTGACGGCTTAGATAGTTTAGAACGCGGCAACTTAACCCATGAAGTGTTGCAACAATTTTGGCTTAAATGTAAAAGCGCTATTCAACTTAAATCGCTATCAGATAGTCAACTTGAAGCAGCTATTAAGACTGCGATTGATTCCGCCTTTAATGCCGCGCGTAATATCGAAAACGTGCCAAAACAAATTCTGCAAATCGAGCAGCAACGCTTGCAACCGCTCATTAGCACTTGGCTGGCGCTTGAAAAGCAACGGGCGGATTTCATTGTGGAAGCGTGTGAAGCTGAGCATAAACTAATCATTGAAGACTTAGAAATCACGCTCAGAATTGACCGCATCGATGCATTGGCAGATGGCGGATTGGTGATTATTGATTACAAAACAGGTAGCAGCAAACCCAGCCATAGCAGCTGGGCGGACGAACGCATCACCAAACCACAAATTCCTTTATATGCGGCGCTAGTACTAAAAGACGAGCAAGTGACTGCTGCCTGTTTTGCCAAAGTCGATCCGTTGGAGTGTCAATTTAGTGGCGTGTCTGAGAATGACGCTTTGCCAAATATTAAGCCTTTTAATGTGTTAAGTAGCGGCTCTGTTTTTAGCGAATTTTCGGATTTTGAAGCGTTGATTTTGCATTGGCGCGAAAGTTTAACGGTGATTGCACATGAAATTAAAACCGGTGTCGCCAATGTGCGATTTGAAAATGAAACCGATTTGCTTTATTGCGAAGTGAGGCCTTTGTTGCGTTTGCCAGAGCGCGCGCTGCAGTTTGAACAACAGACTTCGTTGAAAAAATAAGTTAAATAAAACCATGAACAACGCACTCACTCAGCCAGATTTAATTCAATCAGACTTAATCAAACTAGACACGCAAAATCGCCAACACGCACTTAAGCTAGAAAACTTTATTGTAGAAGCGCCAGCCGGCGCTGGCAAAACCGAATTATTGACACAGCGTTATTTAAAGTTACTCGCCACGGTTGAAGCGCCAGAAGAGATTATCGCGCTGACTTTTACCAATAAAGCAGCGACTGAAATGCGTAATCGCATTTTGATGTCGCTGGAAGCGGCAGAAAATAACACCCAGATTGATGCGCCGCACAAACAGGTGACGCGTGATTTAGCTAACGCTGCACTGGCGCATGCCAATATGCTGGGCTGGCAACTGTTATCGCAACCAGCACGGCTGCGCATTCAAACGATGGATGCTTTATGTAGCAGCTTGGCACGGCAAATGCCGTTATTGAGCCGTTTTGGCGGTCAGCCTGTGGTTAGCACAGATGCTAATGCGCATTACCAAACGGCGGCGCAACAAGCATTGGCACAAATCGCTAGTGAAAATAGTCCTGATGACACCGTGACGACGGCGTTGCGATTCATGCAAAATAATATCGAAAAACTCACCGAATTATTAGCGGATATGCTGGCAAAACGCGACCAATGGCTGCCGTTGGTGGGTGAACATGCCAATATTACGGTAGAAGAAATTACAGCAGGCGTAGCCAATGCGTTGAACGCATTAATAGAACAACGGCTTGCGCTGACGATTGAGGCTATTCCTGCCAATATCCAAACACAACTGATGCCAATTGTGCGTTTTGCTGCCAGTAATTTAGAAGAAAATCATGCACTGCAAATGCTGGCTGACTGGCAAATACCGTTTTCTGACAATGCAAACGATTTAGCCAGTTGGCAGATTCTGGCGGATTTTTTGCTTACTGACAAAGGCACGTTTAGAAAGAAAGTTGATATCAAAAATGGCTTTCCTCCTAAAGATAAAAACCATCCCGAATACGATGAATATAAGCAGCAATTTTTGCAGCTTGTTGAAATCATAAGTGATGCGCAAACTTTAGATGTGGTGCGTTATCTGCCGAATATGCGCTTAGATGTGATTGCCCAAGACTGCGCGATTATTAAGGCTTTAGCGCAATTACTGCAGTTAGCGACCGCGCATCTATGGACGACTTTTCAAGCCGCGAATGAAGTAGATTTTGTCGCTATCGCGCAATCTGCCAGTTATGCGCTGGAAAATGAGCGTGGCGCGACTGATTTAGCATTGAAACTAGATTATAAAATCTCACATTTATTAGTGGATGAGTTTCAAGATACCAGCCCGACTCAAATGCGCTTGATTGAGCAATTAACACTAGGCTGGCAGCCTGATGATGGACGTACTTTATTTTGCGTGGGCGATCCGATGCAATCGATTTATCGCTTTCGTAAAGCAGATGTGAGTTTATTTTTAACCGCCAGCGAGTTCGGCATCGGGCAATTGCCGCTTTCGCCGCTTAAACTCACGCGAAATAATCGCAGCCATCCGCAAGTAGTCGATTGGATTAACACGACTTTTGAGTCGATTTTTCCTGCTGCGGATAATATTACGCAAGCAGCGATTCGTTATCGCACTTTTATTGCGACCAAAGATGCGATTGCAGATGAAGGCGTGACCGTGCATCCGTTAGTGCTCAATAGCGATGAAGAAAGTGAGCAAGCCAAGTTGTTGGAAGCGCGTTATGTCGCAAATTTAATCACCACCGAAACCCAAAATAATCCTGAAAACAAGCTGGTCGTTCTAGTGCGTTCGCGTTCACATTTGCGCGATCTGGTTTCTGTGATTCGTCGCGATTATGCGCATATTCGCTTTCAAGCCGTTGAAATTGAAGGCTTAAATGACAGACAAACGGTTTTAGATGCGCTTTCACTCACGCGTGCGATGCTGCACCGCGCCGACCGAGTGCACTGGTTGAATGTATTGCGCGCACCTTGGTGCGGGCTGGTTTTGGCCGATTTACACGTGTTGGCGCATGACAATCATTTTTCGACTATTTGGCAATTAATGCAGGATGAGAATCGGCTGCAAAAATTAAGCGCAGATGGTCAGCAACGTTTATCGCATTTGCGTAATATTTTGTTAGAGGCATTTCAACATCAAGGCCGCATGCCTTTGCGTCGCTGGCTGGAAAGCACTTGGCTTAAATTGGGTGGCGCTAACACATTAATCAGCGCGGGCGACAATCGCGATATTCAAGCGTTTTTTGATTTAGTAGAAAAAACCGCGCGCGGCTTTGTGTTGGATTTCAATCAGTTAGATACCGCGATGCTGAAACTCTATGCCCAGCCTGATATTGCGGCCAATAATCAATTACAATTTTTAACCATTCACGCATCCAAAGGCTTAGAGTTCGATACCGTTATTTTGCCTGCTTTAAACCGAAAACCAGCCAATAATGACAGCCCAATGATGTTGTGGGAAGAAGTGCCAGTCGGTAACCAGCGCCAATTATTAGCCGCACCAGTCGCCAAAAAAACAAAGGGTAAAGCCAGCACTTATGATTTTTTAAAAGCGTTGGAAACTGAGCGAGTAGATAATGAAACCGCGCGTCTTTTGTATGTTGCCGCGACACGTAGCATTAAAAAATTGCACTTGGTTGCAACAGTAAAACAAAGCCAAAATGGCGAATTAAAACCTGTTTCAAAATCTTTATTATCATTGCTTTGGCCAAGTGTAGAAGCGCAATTTTCAACCGCTACACCACTTGTCATGTCTGCAGAATCTGCTGTCGGATTACAAGATTTTACACCGCAATTGATGCGCTTAAAAACACCGCGTTTGCCTGAGTTGCTGCAATATCCATCTGAACAATCGGCGCATATCTCTTCGTTCAATCCAGTTAATTCGCTTGTTGATTCGCCGCTATTATTAAATATTGCGGCGGATACTGGCACGCTGACGCATTTGTACATGGAAATGATTGCCAATCGCGCTCTAAATATATGGACTGAAAGCCGCATTCGCGCTTGCTCACCAGCCATGCTGTTTTGGCTGTTGCAAAAAGGTCATACGGAAAACATAGTTAAGCCGTATGTAGAAGTAGTGATAAATGCTTTAGTTAACACGATAAATAGCGCAGATTTTGCTTGGCTAATGCAGATTAAAGAAAACCGACAATCGGAATTGAGCATCACCGCAATTGACGCCTTTGGTGTGCCGCAAGAGCATCGATTAGATTTGACGTTTATTGTGCCAGATAATGAAACAGGCGCATTAACGCGATGGATTGTGGATTATAAATTGACTTTTTCTGATGCAGATTCAACCTTAACCGAAAACTTAACGCTGCAAGCACAGCAACATCATCCGCAACTATCTCGCTATGCAGCGCTGTTTGCAAATGAAGACTTAACCATTCAAACAGCGGTATTTTTTCTAGCGCATGGGAAACTAGTTCTGCTTGATTAAAGATAGTCGATTAAAATTGCTCGATTAAATGTGTTAACTTAATCTTTTTAAACAATTATTCTTGCTTAAAATGGTGCCAAACGTACCAAGCCACAAACGCCAACCCACCGGCGATAATCACGTAATGTGATTTGTGAAAATACACTTCTAAATCTTCCCAATGCTCACCGGCCTTCATGCCAATATAACCCAGCGCGCCACACCAAATAAACGAACCTACAAACGTATAAACAATAAAACGCGTCATATTCATGCGTGCCATGCCAGCGGGAAAGGCAATAAACGTGCGCACGCCAGGCAATAAGCGCGCGATAAAAATAATAATCTCCCCGTGCTGCGCAAACCATCTATCCGCCATATCCAAATCTTTTTTGCTGATGAGCACATATTTACCGTATTTGTCAGCCAACGGTCTGCCGCCAAACATGCCCAAATAATAGGCAGGAATCGAACCAAGCACGCAACCAAGTGCGCCTGCAAACGCGATGCCCAATAATGTCATTTCACCTTTGCTGACCAAAAACCCAGCAAACGGCATAATGATTTCGGATGGCAACGGAATGCAAGCCGATTCAATCGCCATCAACAACACAACGCCCCCATAACCCATGCTGGATATCACACTGATAATCCAGGTCGCTACTACGGCAATTAGTTTTTCTAGCATTTTATTCTTTCAATTTCTGTTTAAACAAACTCTTTTAACAAGGTTTTAACAAATTCAGCACGATGCGCCACATTGCCCAATTGTACAGTCACACGCAATTTATCTGGGCCATTCATGCGGCAACGGCGGTCGCGTTGCAATAAATCAATCAGTTTTAATGGATCGACTTCAGTGGTTTGCGCAAAATGTAATTGAATGGCGCTATCACTTGCATCAATTTTATTAATGCCTAATGGTTTTGCCGCGATGCGTAACCGATGGCACGCCATTAACGCCTCACCTTGTTCTGGCAACAAGCCAAAGCGGTCAATAAGCTCTTCTTGCAGATTATCTAACTCATCATCGTTATTAGCATTCGCTAGGCGTTTATAAACCACCAAACGTTCGTGTACATCTGGGCAATATGCATTAGTTAACAGGGCTGGCACATGCAAATTAATTTCTGTCGTCACACCCAATGGTGCGTTTAAATCGGGCTCCTTGCCTGCTTTAAGTTGCTTAACTGCATGATTGAGCATATCGGAATACAAACTAAAACCAATTTCCTGCATCTCGCCGCTTTGACTATCCCCCAGCAACTCACCTGCACCACGAATCTCTAAATCGTGCATCGCCAGATGAAAACCTGCGCCTAAATCTTCTAATAACTGAATCGCATCTAAGCGCTTTTGCGCTTGTGGTGTGATTTTTCGATGTTCATCCGTAAGCAAATACGCATAAGCCTGATGATGGCTGCGCCCTACCCGGCCGCGCAACTGATGCAATTGCGCCAAGCCGAACATATCCGCGCGATTCATGATAATTGTGTTGGCAGTAGGTACGTCAATCCCAGTTTCAATAATAGTAGTACACAGTAAAATATTGCTGCGCTGCTGGTAAAAATCACGCATCACATGTTCCAACTCGCGCTCACGCAATTGGCCGTGCGCAATCGCAATGCGCGCTTCTGGAATGATTTTTTCCAGCTTTTCTTTTTGCACAAAGATGGTGTCTACTTCGTTATGCAAAAAGTACACTTGGCCGCCGCGTTTAAATTCGCGCATTACCGCTTCGCGAATAATGCCGTCTGAATAATAAGTGTGGAAGGTTTTGATGCTCAAGCGTTTTTGTGGTGGTGTGGCGATCACGCTGAATTCGCGCAAACCTTCCATCGCCATGCTGAGCGTGCGTGGAATCGGCGTTGCGGTTAGCGTTAGGATATCCACTTCTGCGCGCAACGCTTTTAACTGCTCTTTTTGGCGCACACCAAAACGGTGTTCTTCATCCAGAATCGCCAAGCCTAAGTTTTTAAAGACCACATCTTTTTGAATCAAGCGATGCGTGCCGATAATAATATCTACCTTGCCTTCAGCTAAATCAGCCAAAGCTTGTTTTTGTTCTTTGGCAGTTCTAAAGCGGGAAATTTCGGCAATCTTAATCGGCCACTCTGCAAATCTGTCACAGAAGTTTTGATAATGCTGCTCTGCTAACAATGTCGTCGGTACCAGCACGGCCACTTGTCTACCGCCCATCACCGCCACAAAAGCGGCGCGTAATGCAACCTCTGTCTTGCCAAAGCCCACATCTCCACACACCAGCCTATCCATTGGTCGGCCTGACTGCATGTCTTTAATAACGTTTTCAATGGCTTCTAATTGGTCTGGCGTTTCTTCAAACGGAAAGCCTTCACAAAACGCTTCATAATCTTTTAGGCTTAAAGTAAAGGCATGTCCACGTCGTGCCGCGCGTTGTGCATACAAGTTAAGCAATTCTGCCGCCGTATCGCGGATTTGTTTCAGCGCTTTTTTCTTGGCTTTTTCCCACTGGCCAGAGCCTAATCGGTGCAAAGGCGCACTTTCTGGCGGTCCGCCAGAATAGCGAGAGATTAAGAATAATTGCGATACAGGTACATATAATTTATCGTCACCAAAATATTCCAGCAGCAAAAATTCGGTTTCGCCTTCGCCAAAGTCCAAATTCATCAAACCTTTGTAACGCCCTACGCCGTGCTGCTCGTGTACCACCGGGTCGTCCATACGCAGCTCAGATAAATCTTTGAGCATGCCTTCTGTATTGCGCGCTTTTTCTTTTTCGCGGCGGCGTTGCTGACGCACTGTGCCTGAATACAATTCAGATTCGGTGATGACAATCGCATCGTCATAAAAACCGTGATGCAAAGGTGAAACACCCAGCATGATAGGCGCATCACTGGTTTGAAAATCTGCCCAAGTTTCACCAGTCGGCATTTGAATACCATGTTCGGCAAACAATTGCAGCATGGTTTCGCGGCGACCTAAACTTTCTGCAGTGATTAAAATGCGCTTCTTTTTGACTTTGATAAACGCCTGCAATTTATGCAAAGGCTGTTCGGCACGGCGCTCAATATCTAAAGCTGGCAGTGGATTTTTCGCTTCATGGGTTAACGTTAAAACGGGATAGTTTTGCGTCTGCGCAAAAAAATCATCGGTTTTAATCAGTAACACTTCTGGTTTTAAAATCGGTCGTTCAGCATCATAAGCCAGTAATCGGTAACGCGAATTGGCTTCTGTCCAAAATTGCTGCGCGGCTTTATCGCAATTGCCGTGTAAACAGAGCGTGGTATTTTCTGGTAAGTAATCCAGCAGATTAGAAGTCTCATCAAAAAACAGTGGCAAATACCATTCGATGCCGCCACTGGCGATACCTTTACTCACATTTTTATAAATGGTCGCGCGCTGCGGATCGCCTTCAAACTGCTCTCTAAAGTTGCTTCTGAAAGTCGCAATGCCTTTGTCATCCAGCGGAAATTCGCGCGCTGGCAATAACTTAATTTCTGGCACAGGATACAAACTGCGCTGAGTATCCACATCAAACGTGCGGATGGTTTCAATTTCATCATCGAATAAATCAATGCGATACGGCAACACGCTGCCCATGGGAAACAGATCGACTAACCCGCCACGCACGCTAAATTCACCGGGCGAAATCACTTGGCTAACATGATGATAACCCGCCTGCGCACATTGATGGCGCAGCGCTTCTAAATTGAGTTTTTGGCCCTTTTTGAGCATAAAACTATGCCCGGCCAAATACGCCACCGCAGGCAAACGGATTAAGGCCGTCGCAATCGGGACTAATATGACATCACATTGATTTTGACTAATTTGGTACAAAGTCGCCAAGCGTTCTGATATCAAATCAGGATGCGGCGAAAATACGTCGTAAGGTAGCGTTTCCCAGTCTGGCAGCAAGTTAACACTTAATTCTGGCGCAAAATAAGGAATCTCTTCTAACAGTCGTTGCGCATCAAACGCATTTGACGTAATCACCACTAATGGTGATTTTTTTGCAGAAAGTGTTGTTTTTAAGCGACATGCAAGTGATGCTAGAGATAAGCTATCTAAGCCATTGGCAGCATAAGAAAAACGACTTTTTTGACCTACTTTGGGGGGAGTTAACTGCATAAATGAGCTTGAAAATGACTTGGATAATGGTGACTTATTACCTATTATAACCCTAAGCTTGGTGTTGAATAAGACACGTTATAATAATTAAGCATAACAATTAAGCACGCTGTATTGATTAATACACAGCAGTTAAGTGCCAATAAAATAGTCTTGAGGAGCTTCACTCACATGAACGATAAGCCTGTTAACGATAAACAAGCGGTCGCGATTCATGCAGCCAATTTCGTCAAAAATGGCATGCTAGTCGGTTTAGGCACAGGATCAACTGCCAATTATTTTATCGAAGAATTGGCGCGTCGCCAGCTTGAAGAAAATCTAAAAATCACCACCATTGCCAGCTCGATTGTCAGCATGAATAAAGCACAAAGCTTGGGTTTGAATGTTATTGCATTGAATCAAATTGCCGAGATTGATTTATATGTCGATGGCGCAGATGAAATCACGCCAGATATGACTTTGCTAAAAGGCCGTGGCTACGATTTAGTGCTGGAAAAGTTGTTAGCAAAAGCCGCTAAACAGTTTTTAGTAGTGGCTGATAAAAGTAAATTAGTGGACCGCATTGGCACTAATTTTGCCATTCCTATCGAAGTAATGCCGATGGCTTGGAAAGCCGTTAAACGCAGCTTAGAAGCCGCTGGTGGCGTGGGTGATTTGCGCCAGAACGTGGCCAAAGATGGCTTAACGGTTACATCGTATGGCAGCTTGGTATTGGATATGACTTTTGACAAATCTATGACTGAGAATGCATTAAATCAACTGATTAACAATACGCCTGGCGTGGTAGAACACGGCATTTTTTATGGATTGACTAGCAGCGTACTCATTGCAGATAACGGCAATGTGACTGATCTGAATTCTACTGAATTTAATTCTAAAGATAAGCGGAAATAACTTTTGCTAACGCGTCAGGCTGCATTAATGCGATATCCTCGCCCTATTCTCAGCGCAATGCCATTAGCATTTTTACTATCCATTCTATTATTAATTCCCGCCTGTAATAAAACAGAAGATGATACTAAGACCATTATTGAGCCGACCGCCAATGCAAAAAAAGGCAAAATAGTCACTTTTGTCACGCTAAACAGCCTGAACACTTATTATGTAGATGGCAACAAAGAATTTGCAGGACTTGAGTACGATTTAGCCAAATTATTTGTGAAAGAGCTGGGTAATGACACACAATTGAAATTGATTGTTGCCACCAATATTAATCAGGTTATTTCCACCATATTAAAGCACAAAGCCGATATTGCTGCGGCCGATGTCACCATTACAAACGCGCGCAAACAGATGATTGATTTTTCGGTCGATTATCAAGGTGTGCAGCAACTAGTGGTCTATAACATTGAAAAAAATAAAGAAGAGCAGAAAAAACCGCCAAAACAATTAAAAGATTTAGTTGGTTTACACATTTCATTACCCGCAAACTCCAGCTTTGTAGAACGCCTAACCAAACTAAAAGCCACCGAGCCGGGCTTAATGTGGGAAGAACGCCCGCATGCTGACTCAGAGAAACTATTACAAGAACTTGAGCGCGGTGAGATCGATTACACCATTGCTGATAGTCATTTGGTTTCTATCATGCAAAATTATTACCCGCATTTAGGCGTAGCGTTTGCGATTGGTGAGCCCGAAAAAATTGCTTGGGCGATGCCTAAAAATAGAAACCCCGAACTGCAACAGAAAGTAAATGCGTTTTTTGCCCGCATTAAAAAAGATGGTACTTTGCGTAATTTAATCGATCGCTATCACGGCAATGTAAAACGCTTAAAACCGGTGGATATTAAAACTTTTTTAATTCGTAGCCGTACACTGTTGCCCAAGTACAAACGGCTTTTCCAGCAAGCGCAAGAAGTGACCGATTTAGATTGGCGCTTAATCGCCGCGCTTAGTTATCAGGAATCGCATTGGGATACATTTAACACCTCGCCCACTAATGTGCGCGGCTTGATGATGCTAACCGAAAGTACCGCCGATTTGATGAATGTGACCGATAGATTAGACCCCAAGCAGAGCATTACTGCGGGTGCAAAATATATCAACATGCTAAAAGAAACGATTCCTGAACGTGTACCAGAACCTGATCGTACCTATATGGCATTAGCCTCATATAACATTGGCTATGCGCATGTAGAAGACGCGCGTGTGTTGGCGCAACGTCTGAAATTAGACCCAAATCGCTGGGCGGATGTGAAAAAAACCTTGGGCTTATTAAACGACCCAACTTATTATACCAATGCAAAATATGGCTATTGCGGCTGTGGCCAGCCAGTGATTTTTGTGGAATCGATTCGCAGTTATTACAATATTTTGGAACGCTTTGAACCGAGTTACAACTCAATTGAAAATAGCTTTAAAATTGCCAGTGCAAACTAACAGTAATTAATATATGGATACAAAAAATGCCTAAATATTAGGCATTTTTTGTATGATTTTGAGTGTTAAATTTTAAACACTACAAGTAAATTAAGCGTTGATTTACTTGCCATTAAGCAGGTTTAATTACCGTTAAATTGTTCATATAAGGCTGCAACACTTTAGGAATCGTCACGCTGCCATCCGCATTTTGATAGTTTTCCAATACCGCTACCAAAGTACGCCCTACCGCTAAACCAGAACCATTCAGCGTATGCACAAATTCCGTTTTGCCCTGCTCATTTCTAAATCGCGCTTGTAAACGGCGCGCTTGAAACGCCTCACAATTAGAAACAGAAGAGATTTCACGATAGGTATTTTGCGCAGGTAACCACACTTCTAAATCATACGTTTTAGCCGCGCCAAAACCCATGTCGCCAGTACATAATGAAACTACGCGATACGGTAAATCAAGCGCTTTCAAGATATTTTCGGCGTGCCCCACCATTTCTTCTAAAGCTTCATAGCTTTTACTTGGATGGACGATTTGCACCATTTCCACTTTATCGAATTGATGCTGGCGAATCATACCTTTGGTATCGCGCCCGTAAGAACCGGCTTCTGAACGGAAACATGGCGTATGCGCAGTCAACTTAATCGGTAAAGATTCTAAAGGCACGATTTCATCGCGGACTGAATTGGTCAGTGTGACTTCTGAAGTCGGGATTAAATAAAGTTTACTATCGTTATGATTTAAGCTGAATAAATCTTCTTCAAACTTAGGCAACTGCCCTGTGCCTGTTAATGTATCTGCGTTCACTAAATACGGCGTATAACATTCTTCATAACCATGCTGCTCCGTCTGCGTATCCAACATAAATTGCGCCAAAGCGCGATGTAATTTAGCAATACCGCCACGCATAAACGTAAATCGTGTGCCTGAAAGCTTGATACCTGTATCAAAATCCAAACCTAGTGGCGTACCAACATCGGTATGATCTTTGATTTCAAAATCAAAACTAGCGGGCGTACCGATTTTGCGTACTTCAACGTTATCTGCTTCTGATTTTCCTTGCGGCACACTTTCATGCGGCAAATTTGGCACGTTCAATAAAACGTTTTGCAGCTGTGTTTGTAAGTCTTCTAGTAACGTTTCGTCTGCTTTTAGTGCTTCACCCAATCCAGCAACCTCTGCCAATATTGCGCTGACATCTTCACCTTTTGATTTAGAAATACCAATTTGCTTAGAAGTATTATTGCGCTTGGCTTGTAGCTCTTGCGTGCGTGTTTGCACTGCTTTGCGTTCTTGCTCTAACGCAGAAAATGCGGCTGAATCAAATGAAAAACCACGCTTATTCAACTGGTTAACCACGCCGTCTAAATCATTTCTTAGTGCTTGAATATCTAACATAATTATTTCTTTGCTTTGCTATTTAAGTTTTGTTTGTCGAGTTCTTTTAAATCTAATTCTTTAAGGTGCTTCAATTTTTCGCCAATTTTACCTTCTAAGCCGCGCGGTGTGGGATTATAAAATCGTGGCGGGCCATTTTTATCTTGTTCCCCGTTCTTATCTAAATATAAGTCGTCAGGAAAATACTGCTCGCCTGCGGCATAAGCTTCTGGCTCATTGTGCGCATAGCGATATTCTTTGCCGTAATCCAGCGCTTTCATTAATTTGGTCGGCGCGTTTCTTAAATGTAATGGCACAGGGCGAGATTTATCTTGTGCCACAAACGCTTTTGCCTGATTGTAGGCGTTATACGCAGCGTTGCTTTTTGGCGCAACAGCTAAGTAAATCACCATGTTGGAAAGCGCTAATTCCCCTTCGGGCGAACCTAACCGCTCATAAATCTGCCACGCTTCCAGCGCCATAGTTTGCGCGCGCGGGTCAGCCAAACCTATGTCCTCAATCGCCATGCGGATAATGCGGCGACCTAAATAAAGCGGATCTGCGCCGCCATCTATCATGCGCAAAAACCAATATAAAGCCGCATCTGGATTGCTGCCACGTACCGATTTATGCAAAGCGGAAATCTGGTCGTAGAATGCTTCGCCGCCTTTATCAAAACGGCGGAGTTTGCTTGCCATCGTTGTTTGCAGAAAGGCTTCGTCAATGTCGGTAACGTTAGCGCCTTCAGCGGCGTTAAATAAGCCTTCTACAAAATTGAGTAATCGCCTTGCATCGCCGTCGGCGTAAGTTAGTATTTGTTCTTTAACCGCATCGGAAAACTGAACATTTGGCGCAACTAATTGCTGCGCGCGAGTTAACAATAAATCTAGCTCAATTTCTGATAATGCATTTAATACAAACACTTGTGCACGACTTAACAATGCACTATTCACTTCAAATGAAGGATTTTCAGTGGTCGCGCCAATAAACGTAATCAAACCACTTTCCACAAATGGCAGAAAAGCATCTTGCTGGCCTTTGTTGAACCGATGTACTTCATCAACAAATAAAATGGTCTTACGACCATGTTGCTGCAACGTTAATTCCGCGCGTTCAACTGCTTCGCGAATATTCTTAATGCCAGATAACACGGCAGAAATGGGCACAAAATCCGCATCCGCGGTGTTGGCAATCAAACGCGCTAATGTGGTTTTGCCCACACCAGGCGGGCCCCACAGAATCATCGAAGGCAATTTGCCCGATTGAAACGCTAATCTTAACGGCTTACTTTCACCCAATAAATGCGACTGCCCAACCACTTCATCTAAAGTTTTAGGACGTAATCGTTCGGCTAATGGCGCAGTTGGGCTGACAGTTTGAAATAAGTCGTTCACTTATTTTCTCTTTGATTTGAGTTTGAAGTTTACAATTTTATTGTACGGTTTAAATGATTTTTTGGTGCAATTAAATTGTGAATTTGCACAAGATTGCTAGGCCGATGAATGTAATAAATAAACGCTTGAATTTACTCACTCACCACATCTACGCCTTTTGGCGGCGTAAATAAAAATGTTGAGTTTTGTAACGTAGGATTACGCTCAACCGCATCAAACGTGATGAGTGTAATGTGATTAAAGCTGTCATACAGCTCCATTTTTCGCAGTTTACCGTCGCTAAAACCCAATAAAACGCGCTCAAATCCACTTTCTTTCTCTTTCGGCAGTGCCAAAACCCAAGTTAAGCCATCTTTTCTAGTCGCATTTTTAATGGTAAAACTTTTTTCTACTGCATCGCCACCTGCCAACAAAGCTGCGGGGCTAGAGCCTAATGTTTTACTTAGTTCGCGAATCGTCACTTGTTGCAAATCAGTATCGTACAAAAATACTTGTTTGCCATCACTGATAATTTGTTGTTCATACGGTTTTGAATAATCCCAACGAAATTTATTGGGGCGTTGCAGTTGCATAGAACCTTGCACTTCTTGAATTTTTCGGCCTTGTGTATCAGTCACCACTTGGCTAAAGTTCGCGCGCATCGCATTGGTGTTATTGAAAAAATCACTCAGACTAGCTACACCATCCGCAAAAGCTGTTTGTGAAGCAATGAATAAACTGCTCACTAATATTTTTTTAATCAATTGATGCATTACCTTTTGCCAACACCTCTCTATTGCCGTTGCTTTGCATGGCGGAAACCAAACCTGCGCGTTCCATATCTTCTATCAACCTTGCCGCACGGTTATAACCAATTCTTAGTTGGCGCTGAACAGATGAAATACTCGCGCGACGACTGGTTAACACGATATTTACCGCTTCATCGTACAGCGGATCTTTTTCTGCGCCACTGTCGCTACTGAACTCACCCGCTTCGCCACCGCCTTCCGTTTCGTTAGTCAAAATGCCTTCTATATAGTTCGGCTCGCCCATGGCTTTGAGATGATTCACCACTTGATGCACTTCATGGTCGGACACGAACGCACCATGAATACGCATCGGATAACCTGTGCCTGGCGGCATATACAGCATATCGCCTTGGCCTAGCAATGCTTCCGCACCCATTTGGTCAAGAATCGTGCGTGAGTCAATTTTGCTAGACACTTGAAAAGCTACACGTGTCGGAATATTCGCTTTGATTAAACCGGTAATCACATCCACAGAAGGACGTTGCGTTGCCAATACCAAATGAATGCCTGAAGCGCGTGCTTTTTGCGCCAAGCGAGCGATTAACTCTTCCACTTTCTTACCCACTACCATCATCAAATCGGCCAACTCATCAATCATCACCACAATCATCGGCATTTCTTCCAATGGTTCCGGTTCGTCTGGCGTTAAGCTAAATGGATGAGGGATTTTCTCGCCCGCTTTTTCAGCTTCTTTAATCTTTTGGTTATAACCCGCCAAATTACGCACGCCTAACATCGACATTAATTTATAGCGACGTTCCATCTCAGCCACGCACCAGTTCAGCGCATTGGCAGCTTGGCGCATATCGGTCACTACTGGCGCCAATAGATGCGGAATACCTTCGTACACAGAAAGCTCCAGCATTTTTGGGTCAATCAAAATCATGCGTACTTTGCTTGGCTCAGACTTATACAACAAGCTTAATATCAAGGCATTAATCGCTACCGATTTACCTGAACCCGTCGTACCCGCGACCAACACATGGGGCATTTTCGCCAAATCGGCTACTACTGGTTTGCCTGCAATATCTTTACCCATGGCAATTGCCAGCGGTGAATGCATTTCCGCATACACTTGGCTGCCCATAATTTCGGATAAAAACACGATTTGGCGTTTTGGATTCGGAATTTCTAAACCCATACAGCTTTTGCCCGGAATCGTTTCTACTACGCGAATACTCACCACAGAAAGCGCGCGCGCTAAATCACGTGCAAGATTCGTGATTTGGCTACCTTTTACACCAGCCGCAGGCTCTAACTCAAAACGTGTAATCACTGGGCCAGGTTGCGCAGAAAGCACTTTTACCTCAATGCCAAAATCGATTAATTTGCGTTCAATTAGTCTAGAAGTAAAGTCCAGCGTTTCTGCAGAAGGTAAATCCACTGTGTTGTTGGCAACATCCAACAGATGCAATGGCGGCAAACTAGAATCTAGATCTGTAGCAAATAACGCGGTTTGTTTTTCTTTTTGCACGCGTTCGCTTTGCGCAATCTCAACGATTGGCGCTCTGATTTCAACTGGTGCGCGGTCTTCAGTACGTTTACGCTCTGCTTCTACAAATACTTCGCGTTTTTGCACCACCACTTTGCCAGCTTTTCTATCTTGCCAATCGTTGTATTTATTCACTGACCATTCGTAAGCAGTAATCAAACGTGCGCCTAATTTTTCGGTGATCATAATCCACGACCAACCGGTGAATAAGCTGAACCCAACCGCAAATAATGACAATAACAACATGCTAGAACCAGCAAAACCAAACATGCTACGCAATGCGCCATCAACTGCATTGCCCAACATGCCACCGCCAGTTAAAGGCAAAGTGGCTGGTAAAGTGACTAAATGCCCTGCTTCTAACGCGCAAGACGAAATCAGCAATAAAGCAAAGCCAACTAGATTGAAGAGTAAAAATGGACGTTCTGAGATGGTTAACTCTAAGCGCAAATACACCAGCCACATGCTATAAAACGCTAAAACCACCCACCACCAAGCTGAAAAACCGAATAGATACAACATCATATCGGCGATCCAAGCACCAACTGCGCCACCTGCATTTTGCACGACTGCGTTATCAGAAGCCATATGCGACCACGATGGATCTTGGCTGTTGTAACTAATCAAAATGACGGCAAGATATAAGCCGACTAAGACTAAACCTAGCCACCAAGCCTCACGTACTAGGCTGGCACCATGTTGTTGCGATGGGCTGGGCGGCGCTTGCAAGCGACCATTCACTGCTGGAGATTTTTTATTAAAAAACAAACCGTTACAAACCTCGTTATTAATCTGTGGCGATGGAGAAAAATTATTTATTTATTATAACAAAATCAAATTGCACAAAGCATGTCTGAACAATTAATATTAAGGTAATTCATATTTAATACAATCCAAACTGAACAATTAATATCACCATTATTGATTGATAAGTTTTATTCTGCATTTAAATGATTAAAGGAGTATCACATGGACACTGGCATTAAAGAAAAAGATAGAAAAGCGATTGCAGAAGGTTTATCACACCTGTTGGCAGATACTTACAGTTTGTACTTAAAGACACATTATTTTCATTGGAACGTCACTGGCCCAATGTTTAACACATTGCATCTAATGTTCGAAACGCAATATAACGAACTATGGCTGGCGACAGATTTGATTGCTGAACGCATTCGCTCTTTAGATGTATTTGCGCCCGGTACTTATAGCCAATTTGCTAAATTATCGACCATTAAAGAATCTAATGGCGTACCAAAAGCTAACGATATGATTGCTGAATTAGTCGCTGGACATGAAGCAGTCTGTCGCACTGCTCGCAGCGTATTTCCTGCCGCTGAAAAAGCTTCTGATGAGGCAACGGCTGATTTGTTAACACAACGTTTGCAAGTGCATGAAAAGACAGCCTGGATGCTAAGGAGCTTATTAGAGAAATAAATACGTAGGGGGTCTTTCGGTGTAGGCTAACCTTTAGGTTAAGAGAGTGCAACGAACGGCCGAAGCCAAAAGGCTGCCTGGATGTTACGTAGTCTTTTAGAAAAGTAATATTTAGCAAAATAGTTTTAAAATTAAAACGTCTACTATTCCGCATAAGCGCAATCTATTTTTCCCTTATGCGGAAATGACGATATAAAAGTTAAGTAGTTTTATAGGTTAACTTTTATATTAATTAACCTTGAAAAAATCCCTATACAACCGCATATCATTCTATACAAAACGTCAATTTAGAAAGCAATACATCATGGCAACACGTCACATTCATCTTCTTATTTTAGGCTCTGGCCCAGCAGGCTATTCAGCAGCGGTTTATGCTGCGCGCGCTAATTTAAACCCTGTATTAATCACTGGTATCGCGCAAGGCGGCCAGTTGATGACCACCACAGAAGTAGACAATTGGCCAGCGGATAACGAAGGCGTGCAAGGCCCAGAGTTGATGGAACGCTTTCAAAAACATGCAGAGCGTTTCAATACCGAAATGATTTTTGACCATATTCATACCACGCATTTAACTGAAAAACCAATTCGTTTAGTGGGCGATAGTGGCGAATACACGTGTGACGCCTTGATTATCGCAACAGGCGCATCCGCTAAGTATTTAGGCATTCCAAGCGAAGAAACATTCAACGGAAAAGGCGTTTCTGCTTGTGCCACTTGTGATGGATTTTTCTATCGAAATCAAGAAGTTGCGGTAATTGGCGGCGGCAATACCGCAGTTGAAGAAGCACTTTATTTAGCCAATATCGCCAGCAAAGTGACTTTGGTACACAGACGCGATAAATTCAAAGCCGAAGCGATTTTGGTGGATAAATTGAACGCGCGCGTGGCCGAAGGAAAAATCGTATTAGAGACTTTCAATACTTTAGATGAAGTGTTGGGCGACAATATGGGAGTGACTGGCATGCGCATTAAAAATGTGACAGATAACACCACCAAAGATATTGATTTAAAAGGCGTATTTATCGCGATTGGCCATAAACCAAATACCGATATTTTTGAAGGCCAACTAGAAATGGAAGGCGGTTATATCGTGACGCAAGCTGGTCGCAAAGGTAACGCCACTGCCACTAGCATCCCTGGTATTTTTGCGGCGGGCGATGTGCAAGATCATATCTATCGCCAAGCAGTAACCAGTGCTGGTACAGGTTGTATGGCTGCGCTAGATGCTGAGCGCTATTTGGATAATTTGAAATAACTATAACTGGTTAACTTAACCTAATAATTAGGGCAACTTTTAATTGATGATGACAATATGGCAAAACCGAATCCATCATCGATTAAAAGTCAGTCGCTAACTCCAAAATCGTTAGCGCCAAAATCACTGGCGAAAAATAAAGTCACGCTAAACGCAATACCGCTCACAAAAACTGAAGTAATAGCCATCAAAAATGAGCTGGCGCAACTCAATATAGCTAAACAAGAGGCATTAAAAAACCAGCAGAAAACTGCTGAGATTCCCGCCGCAGAACAAGATAAGCACTTATTTTTGGAAGCCGTTAAAAACGCGCGCCCTTTAAATACAGAACCGCAACATTCCGAAAAAACCTTCCCCAAACCTATCGCCAAGCAATTTATACGGGATGAAAAACAGGCGCTTAGAGATAGTTTAAGCGACGACTTTTACCCTGCGCATGAATTAGAAAGCGGAGAAGAACTGCTTTACCTGCGCACAGGCCAATCGCCTAACGTTTTAAGCAAATTACGTCGCGGCTTTTGGGTGATTCAAGCGCAAATCGATTTACATGGATTAATCAGTGATGAAGCACGGGAATATGTAGCGGAATTTTTAAGCAGCTGCAAAAAACGCAATATCCGCTGTGTGCGTATTGTGCACGGTAAAGGTCTAGGCTCACGCAATCGAGAACCTGTTTTAAAACATAAGCTACGCAACTGGTTAATGCAAAAAGATGAAGTGATTGCCTACGCGCAAGCTAAGCCTGAGGATGGTGGAAGTGGCGCGGTTATTGTGTTGTTAAAAGCTTAACTTTTGATAAGAGCCTTTCGGCTATAATCCGCGATAAGACTGAATCTTTAAGTCTTAAAACCAACCATTTTTAAACTTAAGCAACAAAAATAATAGGGAATTAAAATGATTTTTTCAAACGTTTTCATCATTAGCGCTATTGCAAGTGCTTTTATTTTTATCATACTGATTATTGCGCTTTTACTCAGAAGAGTCGTACCTACCAACGAGGTGCACATTATCCAGTCTGGTAAATCAACGGTTTCATACGGCAAAGACAATGCTGCTGGCAATACTTATTATGAATGGCCTTCATGGATTCCAAAAATCGGTATTGTAAAGTTTGTATTGCCAGTTTCGGTATTTGATGAAGACTTGGAATCATATGAGGCTTACGATAAAGGTAGACTACCCTTTGTTGTGGATGTTAAAGCTTTTTTTAGAATCACAGATTCAAATGTGGCTGCGCAACGCGTTAGCTCGTTTGATGAACTTCGCGGCCAATTAAAAGCTATTTTACAAGGTGCGGTAAGAACGATACTTGCTTCTGCAGATATAGAAGAGATCATGCAAGGTCGTAGCCAATTCGGCGAATCATTTACACGTGAAGTTGAAGCTCAACTTAAAAACTGGGGTGTTTCAACTGTTAAAAATATCGAGCTTATGGATATTAGGGACGCTAATGAATCATTTGTGATTAAAAATATCATGGAAAAGAAAAAATCGCTGATTGAAATGCAAAGCCGCATTGAAGTAGCTGAAAATTTAAAGAAAGCGAATATTGCCGAAATTGAAGCAAAGCGTGAAACAGATGTGCAAGCACAAGATGCACTACAAAAAGTGGGCTCTAGGACTGCTGAAAAAGAGCAGGCCGTGGGTATCGCCAACGAACTCTCTCAGCAATCTATCAAAGAACAGGCAAAAATTACCAAGCAAAAAGAGCTCGAAATTATCAAAGTTTCTGAAGTAATGCAAGCGAACATCAATAAAGACGTTCAAATCGTTAAAGCTAATCAGGACAAAGAAACTGCTGCGATTAATAAAGAAATGGCGATTATTAAAGCTGCTCAGGAAAAAGAAACCACTATTTTGGTAGCTGAAGGTACGAAATCAACCACCATTCTAGTGGCCGAAGGTAACTTAGAAAGTAAAAAACGCGAGTCAGAAGGTATTGCAGTAGAAGGTACAGCGCGTGCTGAGGCAGAAAAAGCAATGCAACTTGCGCCAGTACAAGCGCAGATTGTACTGGCCAAAGAAATTGGTGAAAATGCTGGTTATCAACAATATTTAGTCACTATTGAACAAGTAAGAGCTACTCAAGCTGTTGGTATTGAACAAGCGAAAGCGCTTTCTCAAGCAGATTTAAAAGTTATCGCTAATGCTGGTAATGTCGAAAATGGCATGAAAAATATTATGGATATTTTCTCTTCAACTGGTGGCACTAACATAGGTGCAATGCTTGAAGGGTTTGCCCAGACAGAACAAGGGCAGGCGTTGCTTGAAAAAGCTGGTGTTAAAAAGTCCAAAGGTAGTGAAGTTTAATACCTATTTATCCCTGTATAGCGCAGGTGACGTACCTGCGCTACGTTAACTACAACCCCAACTCACTCAAACCCACATGTTCATCTGGCCTGCGCCCTAATGGCCAAAAGAATTTACGGTCCGTTTCTTTTATCGGCAAATCGTTAATACTAGCGTAGCGTAATTCCATTAAGCCGTTTGCATCAAACTGCCAATTTTCGTTTCCATATGAGCGAAACCAGTTGCCAGCATCGTCATGCCATTCATAGGCAAAGCGCACGGCGATACGGTTGTGATCAAATGCCCAGAGCTCTTTAATTAGTCGATATTCCAGTTCTTTCGCCCATTTTCGGGTTAAGAATTCGACGATTTGTGCGCGACCTTTAGGAAATTCTGCGCGATTGCGCCATTGCGAATCTTGCGTATACACCATAGAAACGCGTTGAGGATCGCGGCTATTCCAACCATCTTCTGCCATGCGCACTTTTTGCAATGCAGTTTCACGCGTAAATGGCGGCACAGGTGGTTTGATTTCAATATTTTCTGACATTTCAATCTCCTTTTAAATTAATTTTATGGGATACAGTGCAAGGCGCACGGAGCACAGAAACCGGAATGTACACAAAGTACATGAGGATTTCGAGCACCGCGTAACGCAGCAATGTGCCCATAAAATTGATTTACTGCTCACCCAAAAAACCGCCGCTTTGATGCGTCCACAGGCTGGCATACAAACCACCCAATTTCAGCAATTCGGCATGACTGCCCTCTTCAATAATATTGCCCTTATCCAGCACAATCAGTCTATCCATTGCGGCGATGGTTGAAAGCCTGTGCGCGATGGCGACTACGGTTTTGCCTTGCATCAGATTATAAAGGCTGGCTTGAATCACAATTTCGACTTCGCTATCCAATGCGCTGGTCGCTTCATCTAACAGCAAAATCGGTGCATCTTTTAACATTACGCGCGCGATGGCGATGCGTTGGCGTTGGCCGCCAGATAGTTTTACGCCGCGTTCGCCCACATGCGCATCGTAACCTGTGCGACCTTTAACATCACTTAAATTAAGTATGAATTCATGCGCTTCGGCACGTTTTGCAGCGGCAATCATTTCTTCTTCTGTCGCATCTGGACGACCATACAAAATATTATCGCGCACGCTTCTGTGCAAAAGCGAGGTATCTTGCGTAACCATGCCGATTTTTTCACGCAGGCTGTTTTGGGTAACCAGATTAACGTTTTGACCATCGATCAACACGCTGCCCGCCTCTACTTCATAAAAGCGCAATAGCAAGTTGACAATGGTGGACTTTCCCGCGCCTGAACGACCGACTAAACCGACTTTTTCGCCTGGTTTAATGGTTAAGTTAAGCGCTTCTAATACGGTTTTTTTATTAGCAGTTTGCTTTTCGCTGTTATAACCAAAATCTACTGCATCAAATTTCACCTCGCCATTTTGCACAACCAATGGTTTTGCGTTTGGCGCATCGATGATTTTATTGTGCGATGTCAATGTGTTAATACCGTCTTGCACCGTGCCAACTTGTTCGTAAAGCGAGGTCATTTCCCACATCACCCAATGCGAAACGCCGTTTAAGCGCAGCGCCATCGCGGTTGCAGCTGCCAAGCCGCCAACGGTCACTTCGCCCTTACTCCACAACCACAACGCCATCAAACTAGTGGCGATAATCAGCAACATATTCAGTACGTGATTCACAATTTCCACTTGGCTCACATAGCGCATTTGCCCGTGCACTGTACCTAAAAATTCGTGCATGGCCGAACGGGCATATCCCGCCTCGCGCCCCGCGTGTGAGAATAATTTAACCGTGCTGATATTAGTGTAAGCATCGGTGATGCGACCGGTCATTAAACTGCGCGCATCTGCCTGATTTTGCGACACTTTGCTTAAACGCGGCACAAAATAGCTGAGTGACAGAATATAAGCGGCCAGCCATACCAAAAATGGCAACATAATCAACGGGTTAAAAAATCCAACGATGGCGACCATACTGCCAAAATACACCACAACATACACCATGATATCTGCCACAATAAACCATACATCGCGCACAGCCAGCGCGGTTTGCATGACTTTTGCCGCCACACGGCCGGCAAACTCATCTTGGTAAAAACTCATACTTTGGTTCAACATCAGCCGATGGAAATCCCAACGCATGCGCATGGGGAAATTGCCCGCCAACGTTTGATGCTTGAATAAAGTTTGCAGCGCAATAAATACCACGCTAAAAATCAGTAGTACAGATAACCAAATGAGATGTTCGCCTTCACGCGCCCACAGTTCAGATGGCGGAATATTGCTTAACCAATCGACCAGCTTGCCCATGATGGCAAAAAGCAAGGCTTCAAACGCGGCAATCAAGCCAGTAAATAATGTCATACCCGCTAAAAACGGACGAAAACCTTTTGTACAGCCCCATGCAAACTGCCAAAAATTCTTGGGTGGAATGGTGATGATGCGTTCAGAAAAAGGTGGGCTTAGTTGTTCAAACCATTTAAACATGCATTTTTACTTTTTTTGAGGTGATTGAGGTGGACATTTTTTGATCATTTTTGAGTGTTAAATATTGCAGCATGTCGATTAAACGGAACGATTAAGCATGACGTTTAAACTGCATGACTATAAAATCATTCAATTAGGATGATTAAATCAGGTTTTGGTTGCAAGTGATTGCAGATACTTAACACTCAAAAATGATCAAAAAATGCGCTGTGATATATTCGTTTTAGGTGCCAATTAACGTACAAACCGCTTCGGCTGCGATGCCTTCACCGCGGCCAGTAAAGCCCAACTTTTCTGTTGTCGTGGCTTTTACATTCACTTGGCTGATTTCAATTTGGCAATCTGCCGCGATATTGCTACACATTTGCGCGGTATATGCTGATAATTTTGGCGCTTCGCAAATCACGGTAGTGTCTATATTATTAACCGCGAAATTTTTAGTTTGCAATAACGCCACCACATGGCGCAATAGTTGTCGCGAATCGATACCTTTATACTGATTATCACTCGGCGGAAAATGTTTGCCAATATCGCCCAGCGCCGCTGCGCCTAATAAGGCATCACAAATCGCGTGTAGTAAGACGTCTGCATCTGAATGACCGTCTAAACCTTTATCATGCGGAATATCTACGCCGCCGATGATGCATTTTCGCCCAACTACCAACGCATGCACATCCAAGCCGTGGCCGATGCGAATCACTAAATTGTTAGTCATAGATTTTCTTTGCTAAAAAGCGCTTCCAATAAGGTCAAATCTTGCGGATAAGTCACTTTCAAATTACGTAGCTCGCCTTGCACTAACTTCGGGCTTAGGCCTAACGCTTCAATCGCTTCGGCTTCATCGGTCACGCTATCTTTAAATTGACTTAAAGCATTTTTCAATGTGCCGTAGCGAAACATTTGCGGCGTTTGCGCTTGCCATAGATTAGCGCGCGCAATCGTTTGTTTAACTTGATTATCAGCTGCAGATTGCTTCAAAGTATCTGCCACTGGCAACGCCAGCAATCCACCAACCGCATCATTTTCTAAGTGATTGATCAATTGGTCTAACAGCGCATGCGTCAAGCCAGGCCTAGCGGCATCATGCACCAACACCCAATCGTCATCGTTCAATTTTGGCGCGATGGCATGTAAAGTATTGAGTACAGTTTCGGCTCTGGTTTTGCCACCAGTGTAATGCAAATGCAAACGACTTTCTGGCTGTAAAGTTAAGCTACGCCAAAAATCATCTTCAGGATTTAGTGCCACGTGAATCGCCGCAATACGAGGATGATTGAAAAAAACTTGAATGCTGTGCGAAATCATCGGCTTGCCGCCAAGTGCAATATATTGCTTGGGCAGCACATTAGCCATACGGTTACCAATGCCAGCCGCTGGAATAATTACATGAAAAAACGCCATGCTTTATTTTAGCATGGCGTTTATTTTGTCAGAATAATTAACTAATCACTTTGCTGAATAAAGCATTAGCAGTGATCGTAAATAATAAAGACTGTCGAAATAGAGAAAGATAAAATATATCTTGGCAGATTTGCTAGAACAATGTGATTTAAATTCGCCCTCTGATGCAAGCCCATTTTAAAAGATTGGGAAACTTAGTGCTAGTGGGAAGGGAAACTATTGAATAACTGTTTTAAACCAAGAGTTATTATGAGGGTTACAACCATCAATTGTTGGGGCATTAGTAATAAACGGCCCAAAGCAGACAGTCAACGTGTGACATAAGGGGCGCAGTTTAGGCGTCCCGCTTGATGGATGCGGTTAGGCATTTTCGGGCAATAGCAATTCATGCCCATAAGAGTTATCAATTTGGCATAGCCAAACGCCGCTGGTGCTTTTCTTGAAAACATAGGTAGCGCTTCTTTCGGTTGCAGGCATATTGGATGCAGAAACTACAGTTTTAGCTATGACCAAGGCGGTATCACCAGCTTCCAAAATTTTCATTCCAGCTTGCACGACATGCAAAGTGTGATTGAAGTGTGCCGCGATTGCCTCAAATGCTTTTCTAATCTGAACCTTTCCTGTGGCATTCATGCCGGGCTTTACCACCAGAACTGCATCATCAGAGTAAATGTCAATTAAAGTGTCAAAATCTTCCTGGACGATTGCAGTGTCAGCTTTTTCGATAGCCAGCTCAATTGGATGTTTTGTCATTTTGCGATAAAACCCTTTTAACGCCTAACGTTTGAATTAAGGGGCTGGCTTTAGCCAGTCCCGCTTGAATGATGGGTTAGGCATTGGTATTTTTTACATGAACAGCTAACCGCCAAAAGAAGATTACCTGTATGAAAATAACGGAAATAGAAGTAAGCCACTCTGTTTGAAATTTACTAAATCCTAGAGCTTTTAATATTTCTAACAAAATGCCCAGAGCTATACCAGAAACAAACACTTTAATAAAAAGTGGGAAAGAAATAGAAACTATTTTCTCTAGAAAACCAATACCACTAGAGCCGCCATTGGCCTTAAAAACTGCATTTAGTCCAAAGACTGTGATAGTTAATATTCCTATAGCTTCAATGGCTAAAGCTGCTGAATTTGTAGGTGGTACTAGCAACGCAAGATAGTAGCAAACTGAATAAAGTAAAGAGCTAGCCAAGTAATAGTTTTTAAGAACGTTTGGTTCTATCGAACCCTGCTTCAGGCTATCCACTAATAAATGAGTTTTCCAAAAATACAATTAAATCCCCTCAAAAAACCTAACGTTTGAATTAAGGGGCGCCGTTTGACGTCCCGCTTGAATGGTTGGTTAGCATTACAAATTTGTTATTTTTAAAGCTACATCTGCAACTGTTTTTCGTACAGCACTTTTAAAACTTTCATCATTAAATATATTGGTTGAATAATTTGACGCTTTGTAAGGGTGGGCAGCTTGTAAATTGACTGACCGTCCGTTTACTGTACCTGCAAATTGAAACACAACAAAATCACTGTTTGTAATGTTAAATTGAGTATAAACAAAACCCACAACTTCAAAATCTTCCTTAATCGGTTCATCAAAACCTCTCCTTACCCTAAACTGATCTATCACTCTCAATCTTTCAATTGAGATCTGATATTTTTTTCCACTCGAAGCACTTTCTTTTTCAAGTGTAGAACTGAATAAGTTAACGATACTGGGGTCAAAATTATTGTCACCCAATATTTGTACCACACCAAGCATGCTTGGCCTTAGATATTCCTTTTCTTTAATTGGCCGGTTATCAATGATACTAACATTTTGAGTTGTAACCTCGGGTAAGGGGCCAAATTGAGACTTCATTGTTGCGCCGCAGCTACTAAGAAAGAATGCAATTAAAATCAATGCTATTTTGTACAATTTCTATACCTCATATTTATTGCTTAATGTTTGTTGCTAACGTTTGAATTAAGGGGCTGGCTTTAGCCAGTCCCGCTTGAATAATGGGTTAGGCAATATTTACTTTTCATCATCTGTGAATGGAGTGAAGTTAATGCCATAACCATAAGGTTTTTCACCTGGAGGATCTTCAGGTTCTGTTTCCCAAACTTGAGTATTACCAGTAACAGTAAAACCAATACGGCCGCCAATTACTCTGAGCATATCAATTGATTGGTCGGATGATAAAGCCCAAGTTTTCATGCCCATAAAAGCAGGCCCTTGTGGGCAAGAAAACTCAGGTGCAAGAACACCCACTATGCCTTCACCAATTTAAAGTGTAGTGTTGGAATGGCGTAGTGAGCTTTCCATAACGGAGTTTGAGTTTCCAATCTTTTTCATTTTCTGTTTCCGACATTTTGGTTGCCTAACGTTTGAAGTAAGGGGCGCGTTTTAGCGCGTCCCGCTTGAATGATGGGTTAGAATGAATACAACTTAAATTAACCATTCGAAACAACGCCTTCTTCACATGGTTCACGGGATGATGTTAATTTCCAGCTAAGAATCAAGTTTGATTTTTTATCAACATTCACTGACCAAGTACAACCATTTCCTAAATCAGTTTCATATTCTTTGTATAGCTCTGTTTCATAAATGAGTTTATGAATTTTCATTTGATTAAATTGTTTACCAACTTGCTTATTCATGCCCTGTTCAATTTTTTTCAAATCTATAATGTGTGAATTGCAAGAACAAAGCATTATAAATAATATTGTGCCAATAGTTTTTTGGGTAAACATAAAATTCTAACAGTTAATATAGAGACCCATGGGTCCGTATATTAATAATTGAATTTTCGTGACACATAGCTGAAATCCCTTGCCTTTTCTTGGTTTTATTGTTTCTTGGTCTCTATATTGAAATATTAATATAGAGACGCAGCTTGACTGAAATAATTGTAATTGAATTTTTACAGAGATTGAAAATTATTGCCTAAATTGAATGGCAGCTTTGGGCCGATAGCTGCGACATTAAACGGCCCAAAACAGTCGTTCGTTCGAGCCATGATAGACTCACGCTTTCAGATCAAAATGTCAGATTCTTAATCTGCTAGACTCAGCCGCCACTGAGGGACTGAAAAATATAAACAGTTCCGTCCTCCGGTGTACGATCGGAAAGTTTGATTTTATCAATCACTATGCTGTCATTAATACTGATATTCACATGCCGACGCAGCGCACCATGTTCGTCTAGTACGTAGTCGGTAAAGCCAGGGGCCATCTCGTTGATTGCAAGTAAAGTTTCTGCGACCGAGCTGGCTGGCACAATGATCACTTGGTCCTTTAACTGCGGAAAGAACCGGTAAAGATTTTGCGACATTTCAACACGCGGCATGGTATTCAGCCAAATCGTACGGAATAAACCGGTGGAAAATTGTTACCCAGGCATTGCCATGTTTCACCACGGTCTTCTGAGAAGTAAACATTTCCAGTGGTGCTGCCAAAACATAAACAATCACCCGATACATCAAGACTATGCCTCAAGGCGATGTCGTAGGCGTTTTCTTGCGGCAGGCCGTTACGAAAAATTTGCCAAGTCTGCCCACCATCGGTCGTACGTGCGACAAACAAACCACCATCAATCGCCATGCGTTCTGCATCCGCATGCGCCGGTACCACCCACGCGGTGCGTCCGTCATTCGCATCAGCCACAATTGGAAAACCAAAATTTACATCAAGATCGGGTCTGCTGACCTTTTTCCAGTTCTTTGCGCCGTCATCACTGTAAAAAATACCGAAATGGTTTTGCTGCCAGAGATGATCCGGCTGACTAGGGCAGCTCGTCACGAAGTGCGGGTCATGACACCAATCGGTTTCTGGATTCGGCATGTAATCATTCAACATGCCTTGGTTACGGCTTTGCCAACTTTGGCCACCATCGGTCGTCTCAATAACCCCTGCTGTAGATACCGCCACATACATATGATCCGGATCGCGCGGATCAACAATAATGGAGTGAATGCCGGGTTCAAATATGCCATAATCGATACTCGCAGGTGTGCCATTCCATTGATTTACAGATGTTGCATCACCTGCGAACAAATCACCACCGCGGCTCTCATCATTCCAAAGTGGTCGGTTTAGTTCCCAGCTATCGCCGCCATCTTCGCTGACAAATAAACCACCAGGGATAGTACCTGCATATAGCCTGCCAGGCTGATTGGCATCCCCAAACGTAATATTCCAGATTTTAAGCACGGCTGCATCGGCATACTCTGGTTGAGCGGACGGTGACTCTGGGTTGAAATCTGGGGTGGGTAGGTATTTGACGATATAGCGTGCGCCTTCAGGGTATTTTAAGGAGGAAATGTCGACCCAGGTTTTACCCCCATCACGAGAACGAGACAACTTAGGCCCCCAGTGCCCATGGTCCAGGGAAGCCCACAAGGTACCGTCACGAGGATCACGCGCTGCGTAACACACAGGAATGCCTGCATGCGCGATTGGACGGGGTCGCCAGTTAGCGTTTATACGATCGAATATTATGGTGCCCTTGCGAGTACCCAGTAAAATCATATCAGACATAAATTACCCTCCAATACTTGCCACTTCATGTACTTGATTTAATATATTAATGAGAGCTTGGATTAATTTAATTGTAATTGAAGACTACATTTATAGGGAAATTAACAACAGAAATGAATGCCCACTTAGGACAGAAAGCTACGTCATTAAGCCGCCCAAAGCCGCCATTCATTTTCAGTTTACAATTATAGAAATTCCCATTAAAAAAAGCCCCAATTAAGGGGCTTTTCGTTAGTCTTCAAACAATTGCTTAAAAATCAACCCGCACCCCTACATTGCCTCCCCAAATATCTGCAGAAGCACTGGTCAAACCTTTCTCATAACTCAGACTAGCAAATACGGATGAATTTAGCCCAAGTCGTGCATTCAGACCTCCACCTAATTGCAGACTTGTACCCATTGATTCCGAATCAAATCTGACATTGCTAGCAGTGATGCTGCCATCACTGAGGAACTCATGTAACAGGTTGGCCTCAATATAAGGTGTCCACTGTCTGTCGATGTTAGTGGTGATGGTTTTCAGCATACGCCCGCCAAATCGCCCACGCAGGCTTTCCCCACCATTTAAATCGACATCAATGCGATCGACATCGGTAAATTTGTCAAAACGAATGCGTTGGTAAGTCAATTGCGCTTGTGGCTCTAAGATTAAGCCGTTGCCCATATCAAATGGATAGCCACCTTCCAGTGACAGTCCCCAGCCCCAGCCTTTTGGGTCGCCAGTTTCACCGCGTTGGCTGGTGGTTATTTCGGAGGTGTAGCGTGTACCCTGTGCTACCGCATCCAGATACCAACCAGTAGCGGCTTGGTAGGTTGAAGTAAGTGCGAGTGTCGTACCACGTAGATCAACCTTGGCACTGGATTCATCAGCATTCAGTTTGGATCCACCGATGCTTAATGCGCCGCCGATACGTAGTTCGGCACCATCGGCCATATCACGCCCAAACAAATTGCCACCCGCTTGCACATACCAAATATCTTGATCGTAGCCTGATGCACTGTTGCCAGAAACATCACTGCTGGAACCTTGCGTTCTTAGGAAGACTTCTTTGCTACGTTGTTCTGTACTGCCGATTTGGTTTTGCAGTGTTGCCGTTTCGCGAATCTCGCCCAGTCGCTTGTGTAAAGAGTCCAGCAGAGATGAGCCGTAACGCACTGCACCAGTTGGCATGGCTTGATAGCCAGCAATCTGCGGGACCGCAACGGGGTTTCCGCTGCTATCAACTAGTGACTGTAAACGGTAATCCCAGAATGGGACGGCAGCCAGTAAAGGATCAACCTCAGTTGCTGCAGAAGTAGCAGGGTCGAATGCTGTTAATTTGTATTGATATGGACCAGCTGCGGCATAGCCGCCTGCCAGTTGGAATGTACTTGCTGAGCTGGTACCACCTACCTGAATAATGGAAATGCCATCGGTATTGCCAGCACCAGTTAATGCACCAGAACCGCCAGTATTGAGGACATTGACTATTGTATTGCCAGTAGCATTGCCTGTAATGAGCAAGCGGTCGGCCGGTGAACCGGTGCCAGCTAATACGCCTTCCATCTCCAGTACACCGCCGCTACCTGTGTAGTTACCGGCAATCAACAGTGTGCCGATAGAGTTACCGGGAGCGATAGTGCCACCAGTAAAGTTGGTGGTGTTACCCACTTGCCCTATGCCTTGCAGACGTCCGCCATTTACTTGCATGGTGCCGCCCAAGATGCCATTCACGGATAGCGTGCCAGCGTTAACATTGGTCGTGCCAGTAAAGCCGCTATTATTGACATTAAGTCTAGTTAAACCTGGGCCATTTTGATTAATTGTGCCGTTACCAGAAATAATGGGATTAAATAAATAGTTTGTATCTGTATGGTTGAAATTAATTCGGCCCGTACCAGCACCAAAAATAACGTTGTTTGCAGTCAATGTACCAGCAGCTTCTGCGGCTCCGCCTTGAGTACCGCCAATGTTTAGAATCCCTGTACCTGTAGCACCAGTCGCAATATTTAATATACCAGTGCCTGGTGTGACTATTCCGCCTTGTGCGATAGTTAACACGCCATTACCTAGAGTGCCTACAGTCATCGCACCGTTTGAGTTGAGAGTTGAACCACCTGCAACTCTTACTTCTCCAAAATGAGCGGAAAGCCCGCCAATGATTAGTGTGCCAGTCGCTTGAACAGCGCCTTGATCCAAGACATTCAGAATACCGCTACTGACGTTAATTGAGGTGCCTTGCCAATAAGAACCAGCGCCGCTGACGTTGGCAACACCCCATCCATTAGGCTGGAACTGACTGAACTGAATGCCATTGGAATAAACTTTTGCACCATCGGTAATATCCAAGAAGCCCTGACTGCCAGCGCCTTGCCCCATAACAATACCGCTAGTTGTCATCTCAGAGCCAGCGCCAGTCACTACTACACGACCCGTCCCGCCACCTACACCAATCGTTAAAGTACTAGTCATCTCTGACTTGGCACCATTTTCAATAAGAAATTGACCTTGCGCACTATCACCTACGCGTAGAGAATTCGCCTTGAAATATGAACCCACACCTGTGACCACCACAGAACCATTAGTTCCTGTACCGATACTCGATGCTTGAGCCGTTGTACCGGAAATCTGTCCGCCACTTTCTATGCGGAGATTGCCGCCAGAAATGTTACGCGCGCCAGTAAAAGTGTTGTTGCCAGTTAACGTTAAATTGCCACCATTTAGTGTTAAACCCCCAGCTCCCTGAATAGAACCAGCGAATGTATCGTTGGCATTGGTGATGGTAAGTGTTCTCGCTCCTAGCGTAACAATTCCGCTGCTACCACCAGACAGAGATTTGATAGAAGCACTGGCAGGCGCAATGCCAGAAATATTGAAAGTGCCGTTAGCGACGACCTTGCTTGATTCAGAGATGCTTCCCGTGCCAGTCAAGCTGAGCGTGCCAGCGTTAATCGTGGTCGCGCCCGTGTAGGTATTGATTCCAGTCAGTTGCAGTGTACCAGCACCTTCCTTACCCAAGCCGCCTATACCACTGATAACAGCATTTTGAACTAGTGTAGTTCCAGCGTCAGTATCAATAACGCCACCACCTGCATTGAGCGTGGTTGCGCGGTTCATGGTAAAACCGGCTGTAGTATGCAGCGTGCCGCCGCCAAAGCTCAGTGCACCCGTTGCATCTCCCAAGTTGTTGTCTGCCGCAACTTCGACAGTGCCGCCATTCATGGTGGTTCCGCCTGTATATGTGTTAATTCCGTTAAGCCTGACGGTACCTGCGCCATTTGCGATGAGACCACCGGCTCCGGTAATCGGATTATTGAGCTGAAAAAAGTTTGCCGCATTGACCGCATTGAGCGTCAGCATATTAGCGCCCAAACTCAAACTGCTGTCGCCAGCTGCGGTTAATTGAGTGATGCTACCCGTCGCGCTACTGATACGCCATTCCTGATTCCCTGAGATCAAGAGTTTGCGGTTCAGAGTAATCTGCTGATTGACCTGATTGTCGATACCTAGCCCGTTTGAGCCCAATATAGTCAAGCTTCCCTCGGCGTTTAGATTATTGGGATTATTGACAAAACCTGATCCGGTGTAAGGAGCAAGAAAAACCAACTGACTAATCTGCCTAGCCCCACCAAAAAAGTAGGACATACCAGTACCTGCTTGATCGTATATTGCACGATCATTGGGGCCGGGTACGGGTTGGTCAAAACCGCCGTTAGGTGAACTCCCCCAGTTCTGATTGCCGGGAGTAGTAACGAAATGTTTATCTGCTGCATTCGCCAGCGTTGCCATTGACAGCGCGGCACCCAGAAAGATCGGAACGGCGCATGCCGCCACCTTTGCACCCTTAGTTGCGCTGCCGCTTTTGGTCGTGTTGCCGCACTTGCCGCCCGCACGTGTAATTTCCGACACTGCCACCCATGCGCCCAGCGCAGTATTCCATACACTTTTGTACGACCGATTCATACTTGCTCCCGTTATTGTTATTTAAATTATGTCCTTTAGCACTTTAGCTTATAAGTTAGCCTGCCAGAAGTATTTAATATTAATTAACAGTTGATTGAGTTTTCGCTATCTATTTACTAAAATAGAAAAATTGATTAGTTCTAGAATTGTTTCTATTCACATCATTCTTGATGCGAATATTTTGTCGATCACTTGAATGGAAATAGAGTGAGTGGCGAGGCTATTTGAATGTCTGCTTTGGGCCGAATCGAGACATTAGTTTTTTAATTTTTGCTCTTAAAGTTTATGTTGGCATATATTAAAAATATACTGTTATTCTAGAGATATCCAATATCCTTAATAGGATTGCGACTAAATTTTCTTAGTAGCATCAAAAAAGGCTCTTAGTAAGAGCCTTTTTAGTTTCAATTTTTGACAGACTTTATTTTTTCCAATCATTAGCAGTTGCTGCTGACTATTTAATCATCAGCGGTAGCGCTGATCTTGTGAATACTCAAATCGGCGCCATCAAACTCTTGTTCTGCGCTCATGCGGATTCCGCTGATTTTTTTAAGTGAGCCGTACACGATATAACTGCCTACAACCGCCACTAGCACACCAAAACTTGTGCCGATTAATTGTGATACAAAGCTAACGCCACCTATGCCGCCAAAGGTTTTTGCGCCAAAAATACCAGCGGCCAACCCACCCCAAGCGCCACATAATCCATGCAAAGGCCAAACGCCCAATACATCATCAATTTTTAAACGGTTTTGCGTTAAATTAAATGCCCACACAAATAAACCGCCAGCCACTAAACCAGTCGCCAAAGCGCCCAGTGGATGCATGACATCAGAACCGGCGCAAATCGCAACTAAGCCAGCTAAAGGTCCGTTATGCACAAAACCAGGGTCATTTTTGCCGACTAATAAAGCCGCAAGCGTACCGCCAACAAGCGCCATTAAAGAGTTCACTGCTACCAAGCCAGAAATGCCTTGTATTGCCTGCGCAGACATAACGTTAAAGCCAAACCAACCGACTGTGAGTATCCAAGCGCCTAATGCTAAAAATGGAATATTAGAAGGTGGATAAGCATGTAAACGGCCATCTTTGCCGTATCGCCCCGTGCGTGCGCCTAATAAAACAACGGCGATTAAAGCGATCCAACCGCCCATTGCGTGCACAACGACTGAGCCAGCAAAATCATGAAACTTAGCACCAAAACTGGTTAATAACCAATCTTGAAAACCGAAATGGCTGTTCCATGCAATGCCTTCAAAAAACGGATACACAAAGCCGACGATTAAAAATGTGGCGGCTACTTGCGGATTAAATTTTGCGCGTTCTGCAATACCGCCAGAAACGATTGCTGGGATTGCTGCGGCAAAAGTTAACAAGAAAAAGAACTTAACTAATTCAAAACCATTTTTAGCCGCCAACACTTCAGCGCCGCTGTAAAAACTCACGCCGTACGAGATGCTGTAACCAATGAAAAAATAGGCAATGGTAGAAATAGAAAAATCCACCATGATCTTAACCAAAGCGTTTACCTGATTTTTACTACGAACCGTGCCGACTTCTAAAAAAGCAAAACCTGCGTGCATCGCCAGCACCATAATTGCGCCTAACAATACAAATAAAACATCATTCGCCGAAACGAGTGCTTCCATTTTTATCTCCCCTCAAAATACAATCTTCATAATATTTTTTATAAACTGGGCATTATAAGCAATATTTAAGCCATTAAATTAGGCTTGATTATTAAGGGATTTTTTAATGAAAGAAGATTGATTTGCACAAAATAAGTGCAATGCACAATTAGTAGCACTAAATTTGTGCAGGTTATTTCAGCTATAACATACTGACGGTGTTGTTATTTAAGATGTATTTTTCTGCGTCTGGATTGCCCGCCCAAAAATGAAAAAACTCGCGCACAACCACTAAAAACAGGCGGCGATTTTTCTTTACTTCAAACAAAGGTAAGGTCGCATCGACAGCAGTGCGATAAATTTTATTGCTCTTATCTGGCGCATCGCGCAAACGCACCAGCAAAATTTTAGATAGTTTTAAACGTGTATCAATTAAAGTTTGCTCTGCATTTTCGTTACGCAACGCTTTTGTGTAGGCTTTTAAAGCCCAGCTATCCGTGGTTGAAAACTTTTCTTGGTCAACGTTATGCCACAAATTACTTAGGGTGACTTCTACCGGCTTCCATTCTATCGGCAACTGATCTTTAGTCGTGCTTTTGCAAAAGTTAGCAACCGCTTTTAAATCATTGATCCAAAAAGGATAATACTCACGCGAAATAACCAAGCTTTCTGGCCAATCGGCCTCTGCGACTGTATCCATCATCGTTTCAATCGCCAGTCGATATTCGCCACCATTAGTCGTCTTATCTGCCAACAACGGCAACAGTCTATTTAAAAAACTGGTGCGCTGCACAAATGTTTCAGGTCCAAAGCCTTTAACTGTTAACAGTTTAAAATACACTTCCAGCGCTTGTTGTTCACGTTGTTGAATCATCATTTAGGTGCTAATGGATTAAAGACAGATTGTTAAAATAGGTTAAACTATATTTTAGATTCTACTGCATAATCTATTGAAAAATATAATAAATAACGCATATATCTAATACGTTTATATTTAATATAAACATTTCATACAACACTGAATTAAGTGTTTATTTTTAATCAAAAAAAGTAAAAAATATGTTTGAGCTTATATTACTCATTATTCTGCTATTTATTGCGTGGTTTTGGCAAGATACCATTTCTAAACGTGAAATCGCCATCATGTTGGGGCGCGAATTGGCAAAACGCTATCAACTACAATTATTAGATGAAACGGTCGCCTGCCAAAAAGTAAGACTAGGACGCGATAATCGCGGACAAGCGCAAATACAACGGCTTTATGTCTTTGAAGTAACGGCAAATGGCGCTGAACGCTTAGAATGTAATTTGCAGTTATTGGGTAAGCAACTGCAAACATGGCATATTCCGCCCTATGTACCGACTATGCAGTAGCGACTTAACACTCAAAATGTAAGCAAAAATCTTTCCATTGGCATTCACTTTAAATTGATATGCATTATATTGGCCGATACGCGCCCTCACCTACTGGGCCATTGCATTTTGGTTCTTTAGTTGCCGCCGTCGCCAGCTATTGCGATGCAAAAGCCAATCAGGGCAAATGGCTGTTACGCATTGAAGACATCGATAAACCGCGCGAAGTAAAAGGCGCGGCGGATACCATTTTGCAGCAACTGGAAGCATTTGGTTTTGAGTGGGATGGCGATATTCTCTACCAAAGTCAGCGTAGCGAATATTATGCTGACACATTAAATCAATTACAAAAACAACAGATGATTTACCCGTGTACTTGCACGCGTAAAGAAATCGCAGATTCCAGCCATCAACTAGGTATTGAAGGGTTGGTGTATCCAAACACCTGTTTGCATCGTGCCATTAAACCTAATACAGCTGCCGCATTTCGCGTTAAAACACACTCTGAAGTTATTAGTTTTAATGATGCGATACAAGGCAATATTGCCCAAACACTAAACATAGATATTGGCGATTTTGTGCTTAAACGCGCAGATGGCTTTTTTACCTACCAATTAACAGTTGTAGTCGATGATGCAGCACAAGGTGTTACGCACATTGTGCGTGGCGCAGATTTACTTAACTCGACGCCTCGCCAACACTATTTGCAGCAATTATTAGGGTTAACTTGCCCAACTTACGCCCACGTGCCTGTGGCAACCAATCAAGCAGGTGAAAAGCTGAGTAAACAAACCAAAGCGCCAACAATTGATATGCAATTGATTGGGCAAAATTTGTTTGATGCACTCAGCTTTTTAGGGCAACAACCACCTGTGGAAATAAAGACGAATCAACCAGCGGAAATATGGAGTTGGGCAATTGAAAATTGGCAACTAGCCAACGTTCCACGCCAAAATTGTGTATTTTACAACAGCCAAGAAAATATTTAATTAAAAGAGCTATTCCTACCTAATCACAAACAATAACACTTCTCATTAATGTTAAAGTTCCGGTTCAAAATTATAAATAATAAATTAATCATCCGGAGATTCAAATGCAACACGCTACAACACCCAAAAAACTGGCGCGCAACTCTCAGTTACCCAAGTTATCTGTATTAGCAATTGCTTTAAGCAGTACGTTAACCAGCACGCTATTTTTTTCAGCCACCGCTTTTGCTGAAACCAGCACAGTCAATCTGCCACAAGTGGATGTGAATGCAGAGCGCATTAGCGACACGCAACCAGTAAAAGGTTATAACGCGAAAAAAAGCAGCTCTTCTACCAGAACAGAAACAGAATTACGTGATACGCCACAAGCAATTACCGTTATTCCGCAAGACTTAATCAAAGACCAATCAATTCAAAGCATTTCAGAAGCCATTCGTTATGTGCCTGGCGTGCAAGCCGCACAAGGTGAAGGTAATCGTGATGCATTGATTTTCCGCGGCAACGCAACGACTGGTGATTTTTTTATAGACGGCTTGCGTGATGATGTGCAAACTTATCGCGATATTTACAACACAGATCGTATTGAAGTATTAAAAGGCCCAAACGGTATGGCATTTGGTCGCGGCGGCGCAGGTGGTGCACTTAACCGCGTAAGCAAACAAGCAGGATGGACACCGATTAGCGAATTAATTGCTAGTTACGGCGCTTATGACCAAAAACGTATTGCTGCTGATTACGGCCAAGCGCTGAATGATGAAATCGCTTTCCGCGTAAATGCCGTTTACGAAAACTCAGATTCTTACCGTGACGGCGTTAATTTAGAACGCTTTGGTATCACACCAACCGTCACGATTCGCCCAGATGAGAATACAAAAATCGTAGTTGGCATGGAGTATTTCAAAGACAAACGTGTGGCTGATCGTGGTGTGCCATCAGTAAATGGCGCAGGTAACTCGACATTAAAAAATCGCCCATTTAACATTGGCGATGAAGATACTTTTTTTGGTAATGCCCGTTTAAGCCCTACTGAAACTGAAACCGTCGCTTTTAATGCCTCAATAGAACATTCATTTGATAGCGGCATCACCGTTAAAAATAGCTCTCGCTACGCTAATTATGATAAATATTACCAAAACGTATTCGCAAATAGTGCTGTTAGAAATGACGGCACTTTGCTACTTAGTGCCTATCGTGATGAAACAAAACGTGAAAACTTCATCAATCAAACTGATTTAACTTACACGGCAAAATTGGGTAGTGTTGAACATAAATTATTGGCAGGTGCAGAGTTCTCTGTACAAGACACTACTAGTAAACGTTTAACAGCAACCGGTGGTAACTTAGCAGTTCCAGTTGCCAGCCTTAATCCAACGCAATCAGGCATTGTATTTAATACATTAGGCAATAATCGGAAAAGTGATGTAACCGTGGCTGCGTTTTATTTGCAAGATCAAATTATTTTTTCACCGCAATGGCAAGCGATTGTTGGCTTACGTAACGATAACTTTGATACCGATTTCACTGATTTAGTCAATAATAGCAATATTAACGTAAGTAATAACTTGTTAGCGCCTCGTGCTGGCTTGATTTTCAAACCAGTTGAGGCTGTTTCAATCTATACCAATTACAGCGTCTCTTACGTGCCACGCGCAGGTGATCAACTCACTTCATTAACAGTCGTTAACTCAACTTTTAAACCAGAGAAATTCATTAATTACGAAGTTGGTGCTAAATGGGATGTTAATTCCAATTTAGCGTTAACTGCAGCAGTCTATAAATTAAAACGTGAAAATATCATCATCACCGATCCAAATGATACAACTCAATCCATTTTAGTTGACGGCCAAGAAACCAAGGGAATTGAACTAGGTCTTTCTGGCAATATTACGAATAAATGGAGCGTGTTTAGCGGCGTTGCATTCCAAGATGGTGAAATTACTAAGCAGCAAGGCACTGGTAATAGCGCAATCTTAAAAGGCACAGAATTGGCACAAACACCAGATCGCACCTTATCTTTATGGAATAAATATGAGATTAACGATATGTGGGCAGTAGCTTTAGGTATTGTGAGTACATCTGACCGTTATGCAGCATTGCCTACGGCTGCTGCAAGCACTGTATTGCCAGGTTACACACGTTATGATGCAGCAATTTACGGAAAATTCAGTGAAAAGTTACGTTTACAAGTTAACCTAGAAAACTTAACCAATAAAGAATATGCACTTTATGCACATACCAATAACAACATCACACCGGGCTCACCAATTACTGGTCGCGCGACGTTGATTTACAGCTTCTAATTAGCAATTATTTTTAGAGATTGTTTTAATAAAGCCCATGCACTTACGTGGGCTTTATTTATTTTAATTGCTATTTTTAAACGCAATTTAAGTTAACGCATAAGCCAATGTTAAAATACACGTTATGAAAAATTCTATTGAAAATTTTACCGAAAACCTTACGGACACACTGCACCACTTTATATTTGAAGACAGTTTGCATCAGCCCATGCCCATACGCGGCAATTTGGTACGTTTAAATACTACTTACACGCAAGTGTTGCAACACCAAACCTTGCCCAGTGTTTTAAAACATGCGTTGGGCGAGCTAATGGCCGCCAGCGCGTTGTTATCGGCAACATTAAAAATGGATGGCGCTTTGGTGCTGCAAATACAAAGCAAAGGTGCGCTTAAATTATTGGTGGTGGAATGCAGTTCAGATTTAAATATGCGCGCAACTGCAAAATGGGATGAAACACAGACCAATAAAATTGCAGAAAAACCTTTTTTCGATCTGGTAAAAAATGGTCAATTTATTATTACGTTAGACCCAAAAGAAGGCGAAGCTTATCAAGGTATTGTGCCGATTGAGGGTGAAACAGTGGCGGAAATGCTGCAAAACTATATGTTGCGCAGCCAGCAAATTGATACTTCTCTTTGGCTACATGCTGATGAAACCAGCGCAAGTGGTTTGCTGTTGCAAAAGCTGCCAGATTTCGGCGGAAATTTAGGCGGCGTTAGTTCCAGCAATGTGTCAACGCCATTATTAGACGATGATGCGTGGAATCGCATGAATGTTTTAGCCAATACCATCACGAATGAAGAGCTGAAAGATTTGCCTGCTGAAACACTGTTAACCCGACTTTTTGCAGAAGAAAATGTGCGCTTGTTCGAGCCAAAATCCACACAATTTCACTGTAGTTGCAACCAAAGCAGCGTAGCAAGCATGTTGCGTATGTTGGGTGAAGATGAGCTAAATAGTATCTTGGCGGAATTCGGAAAAATTGAAGTGAATTGCGACTTTTGTAATAAGCATTATCTATTCGATGCCGTAGATACCGCGCAATTATTGGCAACTGAAGCAGCTGTTAGCATCAGCAAAGCCAAGCACTAATATTTAAGCAAAACTTAATCCATTATTTACAGGCAAAAGGCAAAAACTTAACGTCAATATTGGTTCTGTTTTCACCAAACACCGTCATATTGGCTGGCGCTTGCGCGTTACCGCAAACCCACGCAATTGGTACGGCTTGCGATTCTTCAATTACCGCTGGGCGAATGGTCAAAATCTTACCTTGCAATTGCGCTCTGGCTTTATTGCCAAAAGTCATGTGAATCACGCCTTTATCCACTTGTAGCGCGCCAATCAAATTGCTCACCACTTTATCCTGCGTGGGCAAACCCGCTTCTTTATTATCAACCGGCAAAGTCTTTGTCGCCTTCCATTGCGCGGCAATTGGCTCTTTTGCTGCTTCTGCCAACGGAATAGCGGCAGATACTTGTTCTCTGATAATGCGCTCTATGCCAGACGGAATCGCAACCATCGCTAATATCGCCATAATGGCGACCACAACCATTATTTCTATCACTGAAAAAGCTTGTTGTTTTGGTTTAACACTCGGTTTATGAATCAATTGCGCTTTTGTTAATCGACTTGAAACTAACGGTGTATCTATAAACAATTCTGTCATTACTTCTACTCCTTTTACTTTCCCCTGCAACTCCCTGCCAATCTATTACATCGGCTAATAATATGACTAATCACATTGCCGTTTGCGTTCAAACAAACAAATAGCCGTAGCTGCAGCCGCATTCAACGATTCTATGGCCAAACTACTTTGACTCATGGGAATACTAATACGTTTACTACAATGTTGAATGGTTTTAATGGTTAACCCTGCGCCCTCGTTTCCCATCACAAACGCGCTGGCTTGCGTTAGGTCTTGGCTGTACAACGATTCGCCGTCCATCGTGGTGGCGTAACTATTACCATCAAAGTTTTGCAACTGCGCGCTTAAATCGGCGCCTTCTATTATTGGCAACACAAACTGCGCGCCCTGCCCGCCACGTAACGCTTTGGGTGACCAAGCATCCGTACAACCTTTGCTTAAAAACACGGCTTGTACGCCTGCCGCTGCCGCTGTGCGTAACATGCTGCCTAAATTACCTGGGTCTTGAATATCTTCTAACATCAGCACAAATTGCGGTTGCGCTGGTATTTCTAAAGCAGGCGTTTTCACAATCGCCAAAATACCTGTGCTGCTTGCCACTGGTGTTAATTCTGCAAACATCAGCGTTGGAAACATAATCGTATTCACATGTTCAAGCTGTTGCATCAAATTGCTGGCTTCCAGCGTACTTTTTCCTTCAGGAATAATGATTAACTCTGGCTCACCAAAAGTCTGCAAATAAGCCTCAATCAGATGCACGCCGTCTAAAACCGTTTTGCCTTCTTGTCTTCTTTCGCGTGCGTTATCGGCCAGCTTTTTTAGGTATTTAAAAATGGGATTGTCGCGCGAGGTAATATGTTTAAAGCTCATAAGAATAGGAATTAGAAATCCACACAAAAATTTACAAAAGTTAAACCCATTTTAACCCAAAGCAACTTGTTCATTCTCATTATTAAGCGTAAATTATTTTGCGCATTACTCTATTAAAAATCACTATATTGGGAGGCTTAAAATGTCATTAACAAAACGTTCGATAGCAGAGTTAATTGGTACTTTTTGGTTGGTGTTAGGCGGTTGCGGCAGCGCGGTTTTAGCGGCTGGAATCCCAGAGTTAGGGCTAGGTTATTTAGGCGTTGCGTTCGCCTTTGGTCTAACAGTTGTAACCATGGCCTACGCAATCGGTCATATTTCAGGCTGTCATCTCAACCCAGCAGTTTCAATCGGCCTCGCGGCTGGCGGACGTTTTAAAGCCGCAGAATTACCGCATTATATTATTGCGCAAGTCATTGGCGCTGTACTAGCTGCCCTACTTATCCGCACGATTGCAAGCGGTATGGAAGGCTACGCTGGCGGATTAGCGTCTAATGGATTTGGTGCGCACTCACCACACGGTTACAGCATGACAGCGGCTTTAATCACCGAAATCACCATGACAGCCATGTTTTTATTCATCATCATGGGCGCTACAGACAAACGCGCACCAGCAGCCTTGGCTCCATTGGCAATCGGTTTTACACTTGCATTAATCCATATGATTAGCATCCCTGTCACCAATACATCAGTTAACCCAGCACGTAGCACTGGCCCTGCATTATTAGAAGGCGGCATTGCCTTAGACCAATTATGGCTATTTTGGCTAGCTCCTATTGTTGGCGCGGTAATTGGTGCGCTAGTGTATAAATTTTTGAGTAAAGAAGATTAATCTAATTCAACCTGGATAACGCTTAAACTTGAACGCCCGCCCGATAGATGCGGGCGTTTTCTTTTTCAAGATAATGAAGCGTGCTTTATAATGCACGCATGGCTAAAAAACTCGATATAGAACGTATTCTAAGCAAGCAAGGTTTCGGCACACGTAAACAATGCCGCATCATGATTATCAATGAAGAAATCACTGTTAATGGTGCATTATGTGATGATCCTGATACGCAATTTGAACTAGAAAACCTGACTTTTACCGTTAAAGGTGAAGCGTGGGATTACCGCGAAAAATCTTATTTGATGCTACACAAACCATCCGATTACGAATGCTCACACAAAACTCAGCACCACCCCACTATTTATAGTTTATTGCCGCATCCATTAGTAGTGCGCGATGTACAATGTATTGGCAGGCTGGATGAAGATACCACTGGTTTGATACTGATTTCAGATGACGGTCAATTTATCCACCGCATGAGTTCGCCCAAACACAAAGTACCAAAAGTGTACGAAGTCACCTGCAAACACCCCGTTAGCGATGAGCAGATCGCACATATTTTAAAAGGCGTGCAGCTAATCGATGAAGATGCACCAATAGCCGCGCTAGCTTGTGAAAGAATCAGTGAAAACGTCATTCACATGACCTTGGCAGAAGGCAAGTATCACCAAGTGAAACGCATGGTCGCCGCCATTAGTAATCGTGTTGACGCGTTAAAACGTATTCAAATTGGCGAGTTAAAACTGCCTGATGATTTAAAAGTTGGGGAATGGAAGTGGTTAAGTGAAGCTGATATGCAAAACCTAAGACAACAACATTAAGCAGAAAATAAACTATGGCTGTATACAATACCCCTTCTGATACAGCTAATACTGCAGTTCGCTCCTTTCTAACCTCAGTCGGTGAATATTATTTAAAAAAATCTTTTAATACTGGCTCAGGTAGTGGAAAGAAAATCTGGGATGGAATACGCAAAGAATTTAATGACTTATGTGCCTATTGCGGTGAAGAAGGGAAGCTTCAAATTGAACATCTAATAATGTTTAATCGTTTAGAATATGGCTTACATCATCCGGGCAACGTAGTACCAGTATGCAATGATTGTAATAAACGAAAAAAGGATTCAAATAAAAAATATGCTTCTTGGGAAAAACAATTGGCTAATATGTGTGATGGCGACTCAAGCAAACTATTCATTTTAAGAAAAAATAAAATACTTAAACACATGGAAACTTATAACTATCCCAAACTTTCAAGTCAAGAGAGACATGCTATTAGAGTAATAGCAGAATCACTTTATGAAAATATTAAGGGTGAATCTGAAAAATCATTGAACATGTATCGCAAGTTAGATGAAGCATTTGTACAAATTAAATAAGTTGCAATTTAATTTCTTAGTTAATTAAAACTATTTTTCTTGTTCTCAGCACTACCCCGTATAATACCCTCACCCTGCAAAAACCAATCTGTGCAGCGGCCATATTTTTATTTCCCTTATATTTGTTTGTCTCGATTGGTGTTGTTAACAATAACAACAGGCCAACTTTAGTTTTTTGAAAGTTTCACTTTGTCTATTGCATCTACTCAACCTATTAATACAGGCACGCCTGCCGAAACCGTTAACTTGCACTTTAATCAGTTAGGCCTTGCTGAACCGATTTTGCGCGCGATTATCGACGCGGGTTACACAACACCAACACCTATTCAAGCGAAAGCGATTCCCGTTGTTTTAAACGGTGGCGATTTACTGGCTGGTGCGCAAACTGGTACAGGGAAAACCGCTGGCTTTACTTTGCCTTTGCTGCATTTACTGCACTCTAAACCCAAACAAAATAAAGTTGGCCAACCACGTTGCTTAATGCTGACGCCGACACGCGAACTAGCGGCACAGATTGAAGAATCAGTTAAAACTTATGGCAAATATTTAAACTTAAAATCGATGGTGGTATTTGGCGGCGTGAATATTAACCCGCAAATCAATCGATTATCTAAGCCGATTGATATCTTGGTCGCCACACCTGGCCGTTTGCTGGATTTAGCCAATCAGCGCAAAGTGGATTTATCAGCCGTGGAATTTTTGGTGCTGGATGAAGCAGATCGCATGTTGGATATGGGCTTTATCCGCGATATTAAAAAACTGTTAGCGATGTTGCCAAAACAGCGTCAAAACTTACTGTTCTCTGCTACGTTTTCAGATGAAATCAAAACACTAGCCGATGGCTTATTGCATAAACCTGGTTTCATTGAAGTCGCGCGCCGCAATACGGCATCTGAAATGGTTGAACAGACCGTGCATTTGGTTAAACAAGCGCACAAAGCCAGCTTGATGAGCTATTTGATTAAAACCAATAACTGGCAGCAAGTATTGGTATTTACCCGCACCAAACACGGCGCGAATCGTCTGGCAGAAAAATTAATCAAAGATGGCATTCCTGCCGCGGCGATTCATGGCAATAAAAGCCAAGGCGCACGCACTAGAGCTTTAGCCGAGTTTAAAAATGGTGATATTCCTGTTTTAGTAGCGACGGATATTGCTGCACGCGGCTTGGATATTGACCAATTGCCACAAGTGGTGAACTTTGAATTGCCAAACGTGCCTGAAGATTATGTGCATCGTATTGGTCGTACAGGCCGTGCTGGTAGCAGTGGCGCTGCGATTTCATTGGTGGATTTTGAAGAAGCCAAATACTTAAAAGATATTGAAAAACTGATTAAGCGTGAGATTCCAAAAGTGGCCGTAGAAGGTTTTCAAGCACCAACGCATCTAGAGCCAGAAGCACCGCGCGGACCTAGAAATCAGCCGCCGAGAAATAAGCAAGCAGGTAATAAACCCGCTGGAAATAAACAGCCTAAAGCGAATCAGGCGACTGGCAACAAACCAGCGCAAGCGAAAAAGCCAGCACAACAAAAGCCTTTTCAGAATATGAATCAGCCCAATGCAAGCAAGCCTGCGCATCATAGTGGGAATAGAGATAAATAAATTTTGAAAGTATGGGTGGATGCAGATGCTTGCCCTGTTGTCATTAAAGAGATTCTATTTCGTGCGGCTATTCGCACAGGCATTCATACCACGTTGGTTGCAAATGCGGTGCTTCGTGTGCCGCCATCGCCCAACATTTTTGCTATTCAGGTGGATAAAGGTTTTGATGTAGCGGACAATTTTATCGTTCAAGCATTGCAGGCCGGTGATTTGGTGATTACAGCAGATATTCCATTAGCGGCTCTAGTCATTGCAAAAAGCGCACATGCGCTTAACCCGCGCGGAGAAATGTATTCGCAAGCGAATATTGCAGAACGCTTGGCAATGCGTAATATGATGGATGAGCTACGCAGCCAAGGTGCGGAAATCGGTGGACCAGCCACATTTAATCAATCTGACAGACAAGCTTTTGCAGCGGAATTAGATAAATTTATCGCGCACTATCTTAAAAACAAAAAGGATTAAACCTATGCAAAATCTACTACAAAAAATGTTATTGATTGCTTTGTGTTTTAGCCTAATTGCCTGTTCTGATGAGCAAGAAGAAATCAAAGTAATCGATAATATCGATGCGAATCAATACGTTGGCACTTGGTATGAGATTGCGCGGCTAGACCATAGTTTTGAACGTGGATTACAAAATGTCACGGCGAATTACATTCAAAATGCAGACGGCACGATTAAGGTGATTAACCGCGGTTATAATGCCAAAAAAAATGAGTGGAATGAAGCGGAAGGCAAAGCTTATTTTGTAGACCCGGCGAATAAAGACGGCACACATACTGGCAAATTAAAAGTGTCTTTTTTTGGTCCATTTTACGCGCCATACCATATTATCGATTTAGATAGGCCTTATTACAATTACGCGATGGTGACTAGCGGCAAGGATTATTTGTGGATATTATCGCGCACGCCACAACTGGCTTACCCGATTAAACAACATTTAGTTGCACGTGCAAAAGAGCTGGGATTTGCAACGGATGAATTGATTTACGTGCCGCAAACTGTGGAAATAATCAACTATAAAGCTGGGCCGCACGTTAACCCTTAAACTTAAACATTAACAAACAATTACTTAACACGCAAAAACGCCCAAATAAATTGGGCGTTTTTATTGGTTAACTTTATAGGTTAACTTGAGTTAATTAGATAGAATTAATGATTAAAATCAGCTTAATTCAACTAAAAATTAACCTTTAATTTCTAAACTATTTCGAACAGATTTAACACCAGCGATTTGAGAAACGACTTGTTCCGCTTTAGTTTTAGCTGCAAGGCTATCGACAAAACCGCTTAATAGCACTTCGCCATCCCGCGTTTCTACGCTAATTTGTAAGCTTTTTAATTGTTTAGTGCCTAAAATCTTAGCTTTCGCTTTTGCAGTAATCACGCTGTCATCTACAACTGCGCCCACTGTGCGATTTGATTCAGTTGCCGCAACAGCAGTAGAGTCTGCAGGTTGTTGAACTACTACAGACTCTTGTTCAGTTAGAGCCATTTGACCTTGTGCAGCACTGTTATTGGTAGCCTGCTCATCTGGCAATTTACCCGTTTTAAAGTAGACATATTCACTTTGATCAATATAACCATCTTTATTAGTATCCGCTTTTGCAAAGGTTTTTTTGTTAAAAGCTTTATCCTTTGAAGCCTCATACGGCAATAACAAACCATTGCCAGTTTTATCCAACTTAACAAACTCAGCCGCTAATGGCGACATCCAATCAGTGTTTGTAGAAGTTTCAACTGGTGCTACATAAGGTGTATTGTCGTTTGCATCAACCGTGCCGGCACGTGCAGGCTCTGTTACCTCTTCGGCCATTGCAGTCCCAGCACCAAATGCTAAAACAAGCGCTAGGGTTAATGGTTTAAAAGTACGCATCAATTTATTTGTATGCATTATATTGCTCCTAAAAAATCATGTAATTAAGTTAAATTAAAATCTATTTATTTAACGGTGCATGAATTCAATCTTGCAGTAAGACAATATTAAACACGTTGACCATTTCTAAAAATCCAATATGGGCTGATTGTTTTGTCAGCTATGGACTACAAAACGTCGTTAATGCTTGAACATAAATACTTTCAATAGACAATAAAAAGCCGCATGCTTGACTAAGCATGCGGCTTTTAAGGGGAAGTTAGCTAGTTACCTTAATAGCAGTGAATTGTATTTTGTAGCAGTTTAGCTTGTGCTAAGTGGCTATAAAGTGTCAAATTTAGCGCCGTACCATTCACTCCCAAAAAGTTGGCTAATTAACTTAACCTTTCACTACTAAACTATTTGTAATCGATTTAACGCCTTCTATTTTGCTGACGATTGCTTCCGCTTTTGCTTTAGCCAAGTCATCATCCACAAAACCACTTAAAATCACAACACCATTGAAAGTTTTTACACTGATTTGTGTACTTTTAAAATTTCTCTCTGCCAAAAGGTTTGCTTTTGCTTTAGACGTAATCACACTATCTGAAGTAACTCTTTTTACTGCTTGCTTTTGAGCGCCCGATTTATAATTAACATACTCTTCTTGGTTTAAGGCACCGTCTTTGTCAATATCTGCTTTTGTAAAATGGCCTTTGGTAAAAAATTCATCTTTACTAAATTCGGTTTGGCTGAGAAAACCATTTGAATCAGTATCTAATTTTTTAAATTCTGTTTCCAACGAAAATCGCCCATTTTCAACAGAGTCTGCAACAGCGTTTGAATCTAATGTAGCCGCCTGCACACTCGTTGCACCGAATGCCAATGCAATGGCTAAAGTTGTTGATTTTAGTGTTGATAAAGTATTCATTGATAACTCCCAAATATTGATAACTAATTTAAAACACAAACCAGATTCTGTTGGCGAATTTAATCGCACACTGATTTGTGTAATGTCGCCATATTACGTAGGAGAGCGTGTTTAACACATCCAACTTATACTGATTGTATTGTCAGATTAAGACTACAGAATGTTAGAAAAATGCTTAGCGCATTAGCGTTAATACGCTTAGTTGGATTTAATTTAAGAAGAGTAATATTGAATGAAACTATAAATTAGGCCTCAAAATCAAGAGGAATCAAAGCGCGTGTTCTAACGCCTTTGCCTAGTTCGCTTGATATTTCAAAATGCCCGCCAATAGCTAATACACGATGTCGCATGCCAGACAAACCATGCGTATTTCCATTTAAGGCATTCATATCAACGCCAACACCGTTGTCCTCGATTTCCACTTTGATATACTGCGCATCCACAAGCACATCAACAGAAATTTTGCTAGCTTTGGCATATTTATTCGCGTTATTAAGCGTTTCTTGCACAATGCGGTAAGTGACTAAACTCAGTGTTTCATTCAATTTTGTATTTTCATCGGGCAAGTTTACAGCCAGTTCCCATTGATTGCGTTCAGCCGCATCATGAATCAGCGAATGTAACGCAGGCCAAAAACCAAAAGTAGATAACATGGCAGGATGCAGTTCTTGTACGATATGGCGCTGATATTGAATGCCTTGATCGACATAACTAGTGGTTTTGCGTAACTTAGTCACCACTTCTTGGGCAACTTCTGGCACAACATCTTTCATCTTCTTAATCACCCAGGCAAGATCCATTTTGGTTGCGGTAAAAATAGAACCTAATTCATCATGTAATTCGCGGGATAGTTTATGTCGCTCACGCTCCACATCGGCCTGATAATCAAGCGCCAAACTACGCAACAATTTAGTTTGTTGCTGCAGCTTTTCTTCATAAATCGTATTTTCTTTGGATACGCGCTGTTGCAGCTGACTTTTAATCACAATTTCCGCCAGCAATTGCTTAATCACCAACACTACAATCCAAATTAATACTAATGCGCTGCCATAGATTGAAATACGCGCGATTAAAATCGTGCGCTGTTTAATTTTAGTTTTTTCGTTTAAAACATTATTTTGATTTTCAATGACAATGTCGGTGTGCTCCATGAACTTCATCATTTCAAGTAGACCTTCATCCAAGCTCATCACTTGCCGCGCTACAAGCGGTTTGCCTGTCCTACTCAAATTAAGCGTCAATTTCATTTCGGTGGCTTTTGACTCTAAGCTCGCAGAAATAGCTTTTAACCACTCGCGCTGTTCAATTTGTTCATTGCCTGACGTAGTGTTAATAATCAACTTTTCAATCTTATCGATATTTTCTCTACCAGCAGTTAGCGCCGTTTCGAACGGCTCAATATATTCTTCTCTTTTGGTGAGTAAATAACCGCGTTGTGCACTTTCGGCTTTATATAAATTGGTTTTTAATTTATTTAAGGTGACGATATTGGTTCTAATTTGATTGATTACAATATCTTGACGGCCGATTGAAAGTATCCAATTGTCGCTATACAGCACAGATACCATCGTAATCAGCAAGGCCACAGCCAACATTGCAATGGTGCGCCCGCCCAACAACACAATCAGCTTTTCAAACACGCGCCAACATACATCAATGTAGAACATGAATTTTTCTAACACTTTATTGGCAAATTTTTGTGTAGTGGTGCTCAAAATTTGTAATCGCTCTCTGACATCAAAATCAGATTATAGCGTCTAATCCGTTGAAACTGGCTTGGTATGATGTGAGCATAGGTTTAACTTACTGATTTTATAAAGGATCCATTATGCTGTATTACGCATTCGTTTTTTTCGTTATTGCCGTTATTGCAGGCTTGTTAGGATTTAAAGGTGTGGAATCTGGCGCCACAAAAATCGCTAAGTTTTTCTTCTTCATCTTTATTATCTTAGCGCTATTAGTTGTTGCCGCCGCAGTACTCGGCATTAGCTTGGTATTTTAATTGAAGCCAAGTAATTAGCGCCTTGTAAGCGCTTTCTGACAAAACTATCAGATAAAGGCTGCTGATTGCAAAAATGGCATTTACGTAAAGTAGCAACTGTGCATTCAACGTACTTAATTTACAACATAATTAATAATATAATTTTATAAGGAGGTTCAAAATGCTTCATTACACCGTGGTATTTTTTATCATTGCAATCATTGCCGCAGTTTTTGGCTTTGGTGGTATCGCAGCTGGTGCAACTGAAATTGCAAAGATTCTATTTTTTGTATTTTTAATTGTGACTATCATTTCGTTCATCATGGGTAGAAAACGTTAATTAATTGAATTTTTTGGTCAATTTTTTGACTAAAAATAGCGTTAACTATCTTAATTTTTATTTAATCGTTACATAAATTTGTATTTTATAAATTGACATATATAAAGGAAATTCACCATGTTTAATTCAAACAAACAAGAAGAGTTAAAAGATAAAGCAGCTAACTTGGCTGACACTGTTAAAGACAATGTAGAAGACGTTGCAAACGACGTTAGACGTAGCGCCGAAAGAGTTGGCAGCAACTTGCAACAAAAAACGTTAGAAACTAAACATGAAGCTTTAAGCGTGGTTGATAGCTTGAAATCATTGATCAACCAATATGCCAGCTCTTCAAACGTTGAACAGATTAAAAATCAAATCTTAGACAAAGCTTATGAGTTAAAAGGCACTGTTAAAGATGAGGTTTCACATGCTTATGCTGCGGGCAAAGAGCGTACCGTGCACACAGTGCAAGATAAACCTTTAGTGAGCTTAGGCTTGGCGATTGGTGCTGGTTTATTGTTGGGTTATATTTTAGGTTCTAAACAATCTGATCGATAATAGTCTGCAGTAAAACAATAAAAACATTAATCCGACAAATTAACCCGAGACATGACTTATGTGGAACACTGCGTTGAAATTAGCTGCCCAATTATTGATTGCCAAATTCTTGCGTAACCGTATGCAAGATGCGCAAGAGCATTTTACAAGTAATGCTGCAGGTCATTTTAGCGAAGTGAAAAGAAATATTGCGGCGCTGGTTGAAAGCCACGCCTCTTTATTTAGACAGCAATTGAATCAAGATATGAAACGCGCCGCCAATAGTTTTATTGGTCTCGTGGTTATCTTTTTAGCACTGTTATGTTCCGGGTTAACGGCTTTAATGTGGCTGTTTGCAACAGCATGGAACAGCCCCCACCGCGATATAATATTAGGAGTAACAATGATTTTACCGTTATTAGTCAGCATAGGTATTTTCTTTGCTATCCGCCACACTTGGAAAAAACAACCGCTTTTTTCAAAATCTATGGTACAAGTTGAAAATGATTGGCAAGTATTCAAAAACGGCCTTGATGGCACAGCGGATACTTCAGATGAAGCCAATCGATAATTTTTTGATTGAATTTGCAGGTTAACTTTGGCAGGTTAAATAGTATTTATCCTGCTATACCATTTGGATTTAGGCTCACTTATTCATGAAAAATGTTCTGTTAGTTGACGACCACAGCATTGTGCGTCAAGGTTTAAAAAACCTGATTGCGCTTGAAGCAGATTTAACTGTGACAGGCGAAGCTGGATCGGGTTTAGAAGCCATTAAAATGGTACGCGTCAATCAATATGACATCGTCGTATTAGATATTTCGATGCCAGACAAAAATGGCGTAGATACTTTGCATGATTTAAAACATGTTGCCCCCGATTTACCGGTGTTAATTTTAAGCGGTTATGCCGAAGCGCAATATGCGCTCAATCTCATTCGTAACGGCTGTAAAGGCTATTTATCTAAAGATGCGGATTCTGATGAGATCATCAAAGCCATCCGCACTATCGCTAACGGCAAACGTTATATTTCAGCCGAATTAGCCGAATTAATGAGCGAGCAACTCAGTCATCCAACCGAAAAACAATTGCACGAAACCTTAAGCGACCGTGAATTTCAAGTATTTTTTAAATTATCCAGCGGTTTAACCGCGACTGAAATTGGCGAAGAGTTAAATATTAGCGTTAAAACCGTCAGTACTTACCGATCACGCATTTTAGAAAAGATGAGCCTTAAAACCAATGCTGATCTAACTTATTATGCGATCAAAAACGGACTAATCACATGATTAAATCTTTGTCATTGATTTCAGAAATTGTAGCCGTCTGTAAGACGGAAGCGGATAGTATTGACATACTAAATATCGTAGTATCTGTGTTGGATATTTAATGAGTGATAACGAACAATACAAAATGTCAGATTTTAATAAAAATCTAACGAACAAATCTGCACAAAACACCAGTGTTTTAGGTGATGCAAAACGCAAGCTTGAACCAATGAAAATGTTATTAGTAGAAGACTCTACTTTATTACGCGAAGTATTATTCGAAACTATTAACAACTTGGAGCAAGTTGCAGTAGCTGGCACAGCAGACACGCAACTAAGAGCGATGGAGTTGTTAAACGTAGAACCATTCGACATTTTGTTATTAGATATTGAACTGGCACAAGGTAATGGTTTTGAAGTGATTCGGCATATTCAAAAAGCTGGCTATCCTTTTCCACAACCGATTTTGATGATGTTAACGAATCATGCGCACCCGCATTATCGTAGCTTAGCAAAAAGTTTAGGCGTGCATTATTTCTTTGATAAATCAATGGATTTTGATTTGGCCATTGAAGCAATTGAATTGGAAGCTGATCGATTTTCAAACGCACAGCATTAATGGCTGTATAAATTAATGTTTAATTTTTAACTGTTAAGCTTTGCATAAAGGCTTGTGTATAAAACTTATGTTAAATATTCAAACTTGGGAGCTGATTAGTTATATCGTTACCGCCTTTGGTTTGCCATTAGGTATTTTTGCTTTTATTTGGCAACAACGTAAAGAGCGCGAAAACGAAGAAGAAGCCGTCTACCAAATGTTGTCAGACGCTTATACCGATTTCTTAAAATTGGTGATGCAAAACCCAGATTTGAAATTACGTTCACAAAGTGAAATCAGTGATTTAACTGAAGAACAACGCGAACGTATCCATGTGATCTTTGAAATATTGATTTCGTTATTTGAACGCGCTTATTTGTTGGCCTATGAAGACAATATGTCTGGCAAACAACGTCGCAGATGGGCTTCGTGGGATGATTACATGCGCGAATGGTGTGAACGCGATGATTTCAGATTCAAGTTACCGCGCCTTTTGCAAGGTGAAGATGCCGATTTTTCAGCTTACATTCAAAAAATCGCAAATGAAGAACATATGTAAGCCTTAAAGTTAACTATCAATAGGCATTAAGTATCTGTTAATAATAAAGAATTGCTAATCACACTTCTATTAGCTGGAGTTAATATGAACATTTACGAAGCATTAAGAGCAAGCCACGATACGCAAAGACAGCTTTGTGATGAATTATTGGCCAGCGAACCCAACGCACAATCGCGTAAACAATTATTTAAAACATTAAAAGTCGAATTAGAAGCGCACGCCGCGGCTGAAGAACGCTTTTTGTACTGTCCGATTATGATGGAAGATGCTGGTCTTTCTATCTCACGTCACGCGCTGTCAGAACATCATGAAATGGAAGAGTTGATGGAAGAATTAACCACCAACGATCCAACTGTGCAAGGCTGGTTAACACGCGCGAAAGCCTTGTGCGATAAAGTGCATCATCATTTAGATGAGGAAGAAAAAGCCTTCTTTCAATTATCAGGAAAATTACTGAGCGATAAGCAAAAAGACAGCTTAGCCAAAGATTATTTAAGCGATTACGAGCGGCTTAAAACAAAATATAGCAGTTAATGTTATTGAACGGATTTTTAAGTGAATTTCTGTGAATGAATTTAAGGATAATTTGGATTTTCAATCCGCTAATTATCAACAGAATCGACATTGGAAAACAGCTGCTAGAATCTTTGTAACAACTTGGTTTGTAATTGGCGGCGTCATGCATTTTGCCAATCCTGAGCCCTTCTTGCGCATTATGCCGCCGTATATTCCGTTCCATTTGGCTTGCGTATATATCAGCGGAGCGTTTGAGTTATTAGGCGCAATTGGCTTGTGGATTAAGCCTGTCAGAAGTTTAGCGGGCTATGGCTTAATGGCGTTAACGACAATCGTCACGCTTGCCAACATTTATATGTATCAACATCCCAACTTATTTCCCAGCATTCCAGAATGGCTATTAGTTGTGCGTTTTCCAGTACAAGCTTTATTGATTTGGCTAATTTGGTGGTGTTCCAGGCCAGAAAAATCTAGCACTTATGTCAACATTAAATTGCCAGTGACTTAATTGTTTGCAAAGTAATTTAATGATTCGTTTTAAAAGTTACTCAATTAAATCAGTTAAGTTTTTTATAGTTAATAGCGATATTGGTAATTAATTGCGCTACTTGGTCATTCTAGTTAGCTTAAAACCTGCTTTTTTAAACGCATTGATCAAACCCGTTTTCCCCGCCAAATGTGATGCACCAACCGCCACAAATACTGGCTTTTCATTTGCCGCTTGAATGCTACCTTCTGCCATCACCAGATTGCGTTCATCCAGTAACTTAGTGCGCATCTTTGTCCAAATAGGTTTAGGCAACATGCCGCTAGTGATTTTTTCATCCAGCGCACTAATTTTGTCAGAGTCGCCATTCAAATAAGCGGTTATCAATCGCTCAAAATCTGCTTCTTTTTGTGCTTGCGTGCGTTTTAACACGGCGCGCAACATCACCAATTGCTCTTCACGGCTAAAATCATCCATCACACCAAAATGCGCTTTGCTGGTTTCTAATCCTTCAACATCCTTTAATAACTCTTCGGATTTTGTCATCAATAAATTATCTTGCGCAAAAGGCGTTTGCGGTTTGGGCAGATCAAATATCACCGCCAGCAACCAGGGTTTCATACGCAGCGCCGCATCCAGATGCATCACATGAAAATCTGCCAACTCACGTACTTGTTCAAGCTCTTGCTCAGTCAACATTTCGCGCAAAGTAGCGTCTTGCATCAGCAACGCATTAGGGTCTTTATTATCCTGCTTGGTTTCCATGATGAAAGTATCGACACTGTTGATTGCATCAATCACGCTAGGTGAGAAGTCGGTCACGCGATTGTCATCCGTGTGCATAGTGCCGAAAAGATAACTGACAATGCCAGTCGGTGATTCCATCTTCCAAAACAAGCCTTTTTCGGTGGCTTGCGATGTTAATGATGCGCTGAGTAGAAAGCCGATAACGATTGATTTGGCTGCGGATTGATAGCGAAACATGCAAAACCCTTTAAGTGAACGCTCTTTAAAGACTTTTAAATACAGCATTTGGTTCAGATTTGGCATGATTCGCCAGTTTAAAATATCAAAGCAAACTTAAGGTTAACACTTTTCTTGTGCTTAAAAAGTGGTTAACTTTTCGTTTGCTCAAGATAAAAAACCTGCTTGATTCAATGTTTGCTGAATTTAAACTGTTCTACCCAAAAACTATTTAACAATGGTTTATTTAATACGCGCTGGCCTTGCCGCGTTTTTCATATTGTTAAATGATTTCGGTAAGCTACCGTATTTCTTGGCTGGCAAGGGTTTATTGGATTTAAACGTACTGCCATCTGATTGACGGATAGCACCCATGACAGCAGGTTGGAATGCTGGCACCAGATGTTTTTTGCTATTACCAATCAAATCTTCGCGCCCCATTTTTTTCAAAGCTTCGCGCAATATTGGCCAGTTTGCAGGGTCGTGATAACGAATAAACGCTTTGTGTAATTTGCGTACGCCGCCCGCTTTTGGAATCGGCACATCTTCAGAATCTGCCGTCACTTTACGCAATGGATTTTTACCGCTGTGATACATCGCAGTCGCCATCGCCATTGGCGTTGGTGTAAAGTTTTGCACTTGATCTAGCCTGAAATCGTATTTTTTTAGCCAAAGCGCAAGGTTAAGCATATCGTCATCAGTCGTGCCAGGATGCGCTGCAATAAAGTATGGAATCAAATACTGCTTTTTGCCCGCTTCTGCACTGAATTTCTCAAACATGGCTTTAAATTCATCATACGCGCCCATGCCTGGCTTCATCATTTTGCTTAGCACGTTTTCTTCACTGTGTTCTGGCGCGATTTTCAAATAGCCGCCAACATGATGTTGCACCAATTCTTTGACATATTCTGGCGATTTAACCGCCAAATCGTAGCGTAACCCACTGCTGACTAATATCTTTTTAACGCCTTTAATGGCGCGAGCTTTACGGTATAGCTGAATCAGCGCGCTATGATCTGTGTTCAAGTTTTCGCAAATGCCCGGATAAACGCAGGACAGTTTTCGACACGACTGCTCAATTTTTTCAGACTTACAAGCAATGCGATACATATTGGCAGTCGGCCCGCCAAGGTCAGAAATGACGCCAGTAAAACCATCGACTTTATCGCGAATCTCTTCTACTTCTTTCAGAATAGATTCTTCACTACGGCTTTGAATAATGCGGCCTTCATGTTCGGTAATACTACAGAATGTACAACCGCCAAAACAGCCGCGCATGATATTGACTGAGAAACGAATCATCTCCCACGCAGGGATTTTGGCATTTTTGTAGATCGGATGCGGCGCACGCGCATATGGCATATCGTAGACGTAATCCATTTCTTTGGTCGTCAGCGGAATCGGCGGCGGATTCAGCCACACTTCCCTATCGCCATGTTTTTGCACCAGCGCACGCGCATTGCCTGGGTTGGCTTCTAAGTGCAACACGCGCGAGGCATGCGCATACAAAATCGGATCACGTGATACAGCCTCATAATCGGGCAAACGCACGACTTGTTTGCTTCTATCGGCTTTTGGCTTACGTACTACAGTGATGACATTAGTGCCTGTTGGTAATACTGGTTTTGCGCTACTCTCTTCTGTCGCGCAACTGGCATCCGCTTTGCCCATTTTCATTTCATACGGGTCAATCGGTTTGTCGATGGTGCCAGGGCGATCTAATTTAGTACTTTCAATCTCATCCCAACCTTCAGGAATCTGTTTGCGCAAAAAAGCGGTTCCGCGAATATCTTGAATATCCGCGACTTTTTCACCTTTAGCGATGCGATGCGTCAACTCAACCAGCGCACGTTCCGCATTGCCGTAAAGCAAAATATCGGCTTTAGAATCGACCAGAATACTGCGGCGCACTTTATCAGACCAGTAATCATAATGTGCGATACGGCGCAAACTGGCTTCAATACTGCCCACAACCAGTGGCACTTGACTGTATGCCTCGCGGCAACGTTGGCTATAAACCAGCACTGCGCGATCGGGGCGTTTATTGGGCGCAGCATCTGGCGTGTACGCATCATCACTACGAATCTTACGGTCAGCGGTATAACGATTCACCATGCTATCCATATTGCCGGCTGTAATGCCGAAATAGAGATTTGGCTTGCCTAATGCTTTAAATGCGCTGGCATTTTGCCAGTCTGGCTGCGCGATAATGCCGACTCGAAACCCTTGTGCTTCTAACAGGCGGCCCACTAAAGCCATACCAAAACTGGGGTGATCGATATACGCATCGCCTGTGACCAAAATAATGTCGCACGAATCCCAACCCAATACATCCATTTCCGCACGCGTCATCGGCAACATTTTGGCCGTGCCAAAACGCTTCGCCCAATAAGGACGGTAGGTATGAATCGGTTTCGCTAGATTATTGGTGTAGACTTCCATGATGGGCTAAGTAATAGGCCAGACAAATATTAAGCGCGCATTTTACGCTCTAATTGCTTGATTAAAAAGCTATTATTTGTAAGTTTGATGTAAAAATTGGTAATAGTTGACTAAACTGTGACAGTTATATCATCACCAATGGATCAAATTAAAAATTTTGACAATAGATTTAAGACAATGGAATTAAAACAATGAAAACTGTTTATTCAGTAACAGGTATGACCTGCGGCGGTTGCGTTAATCGCGTTAAAGCAACTTTGGCGCCATTTTCAGAGTCCGTCCAAGTAACACTTGAACCACCACAGGCAGTGCTAAAAAGTACAACTGCAGATTTGACTACATTGAATAGTGCGCTAGCAAAAGTCGGGCATTATGTTTTGCATCCGATTGAACAACCTGCTGCCAAATCAACAATAGCAGCCACGCAAACTGAGGTCGAAAAGACTAATTGGTTTACCACTTATAAACCTTTAATACTGGTTTTTGCCTATATTTTATTAGTCACTTTGGCAGTGGAATACACGCATGGTGAATTTATATTACATCGTTTTATGCCCAACTTTATGGCGGGTTTCTTTCTTGTGTTTTCGTTTTTCAAAATGTTGGATTTAGCAGGCTTTGCCAGCAGTTATGCCATGTACGATTTGCTGGCAAAACGTGTATATAACTACGGCTTTATTTATCCCTTTATTGAGCTAGCTCTTGGCATCGCTTACCTAATCAATTTCAAACCGCTACTCGTCAATGCAATCACGTTAATCGTTATGCTGTTCTCTAGCTTTGGTGTGATTAAAGCTGTGATGAATAAACAGAAAATCCGCTGCGCTTGCTTAGGCACGGGCTTTAATTTACCCATGACTACTGTCACGATTATTGAAGATCTATTAATGGCAGTGATGGCGGCTTGGATGTTACTTTAAGCATGTCCATTTATTAGGATTTGGTTAAATTGAGTATCGGCTATTACCAACTAGAGACTGGACAAGTCGCGGCGATTGAGAACGACTGCCCTTTTCCACCATTAAACCAGGCATTAACCGAACCCAATGGCTTAATTGCGATTGGTAGCGATTTAAATGCTGCGCGTTTATTAAGCGCTTACAGTCAAGGCATATTCCCATGGTTTAACGAAGGCGAACCAGTGATGTGGTGGAGTCCAAATCCACGTATGGTGCTATTTCCTGATGAGCTAAAAATTTCCAGCTCACTTAAAAAAACGCTTAAAAAAGAATTATTTGAAGTACGTTTCAACACTGCGTTTCGTGAAGTGATGACAGCTTGCAGCGAATCTAAACGGCTGAATCAAGCTGGCACCTGGATTTCAGCTGAAATGATTAACGCCTACTGTGATTTACACAAAAATGGTCACGCCATTTGTATGGAAAGCTGGCATAACAATCAGTTAGTAGGCGGCTGTTATGGCGTCATTATCAACAAGATGTTTTATGGTGAAAGCATGTTTCATACACAAACCGACGCTTCAAAAGTCGCTTTTGTGCATTTAGTTAACCACTTAAAAACATTAAAAATCGGCATGATTGATTGCCAGATGAAAACGCCACTGTTAACCAGCTTTGGTGGCCGCGAAATTGATCGCCAAGAATTCATGCAAAATTTGACCAAACTGGTAAACTTTTGACATGAGCTTACCGAATGAAAAGCCACTGCATAAACTACAGTTTTACGTCACCACGCCGTACAAATGCGGCTATCTGCCCAACAAACTCGCACAAAGTTTAATCGCTTCACCTCAACATTTAATCGATGCCAATATTTACAGCGGATTAATCAGCCAAGGCTTTAGACGTAGCGGAAAATTTGCCTACAGGCCACATTGCGAAAATTGCCGCGCCTGCATTGCTGTGCGATTAGTGTTAAGCGAATTTGTGCCTACTCGCGGCCAAAAACGCGCTTACAAACAACATGCCGATCTAACTGCAGAAGTATTGCAATTGCATTATAACCAAGACCATTTTGAGCTTTATAACAGTTATCAATCGCTGCGGCATTATGATGAAAACGCGACCGAAGCAAAGGATGACGAAGAGCAATATCGTCAATTTTTATGCCAAAGCAATGTGGAATCTCTGATGATTGAATTTAGAGATACCAATAATCAAGTCAAAATCGTCAGCGTGATTGATGTGGTCAAAGATGGCGTTTCTGCGGTTTATACGTTTTACGATGCGCTTGAAACCAAAGCCAGTTATGGAACTTATAGCATTATGTGGTTAGCCGAATGGACGAAAAGGTTCAATTTACCTTATCTATATTTGGGTTACTGGATACAAGACAGCCCAAAAATGGCGTACAAGCAAAAGTTTAACCCGCAAGAAAAGCTGATTGATGGTGAATGGCTGTGAATTAAAACTATGGGCTAACAAAAAAGCCTTTTGCTGAATTATTCTGCAAAGCGCCACATGCTACAATCGTGTTTTTTGATTTTTAAGCTATTTTCAGAAAACTTTCGCTGTGAAAAAACTCGTTATCTTTGGTGTGGGCTTGATTGGTGGCTCAGTTGCATTGGCTTTGAAAAAAGCACGATTTACTGCGCATATTGTTGGCGTTGGCCGTACAAAATCAAGCTTAAATGACGCCTTAAAACTAGGTGTGATTGATAGCGCAGAAACTGACATTTCCAAGGCTTTAAACGGTGCGGATCTCATATTAATCGCCGCGCCAGTCGCACAAACTACCAGCATTTTACAAAGCATTAAACCGCATTTAAATAGCCAAACCGTGATTACGGATGCTGGCAGTACCAAAGGTGATGTATTAGCCTGCGCAAAAGCCGTTTTAGGTAAGCAGTTCAATCAATTTGTTGGCGGCCATCCGATTGCGGGCGCAGAAAAATCAGGCGTTGAGGCGGCAAAAGTCGATCTATTTATTAACAAAAATATTGTGTTAACTCCCAATGCAGAAACCAGCAATGACGCCATTACGAGCGTGACACAGCTTTGGCAAGCATGTGGCGCAAACGTCAGCCAAATGTCTGCAGAAAATCATGATAGTATTTTTGCAGCAGTTAGCCATTTACCGCATTTGCTGGCATTTGCCTTGGTGGATGACATAGCAGCACGACCAAATGCTGCGCAATTATTCAGTTTTGCCGCCAGCGGTTTTAGAGATTTCACACGTATTGCCGGCAGCCATCCAGAAATGTGGCGCGATATTAGTTTAGCCAATAAAACGGCGCTATTAAATGAGTTAAGTGCTTATCAACTAGAATTAAGTCAATTAAAACAATTGCTTGAAAATGAAGATGGTGCGGGATTACAAGCTTTATTTGAACGTGCAAGTGTAGCGCGCAACAACTGGGCAAAACAGAATCAATAACCAATAACAATAAATCCGCAAAAAAATAGATTAAAGAAAATCGTTAATGGAACAACTACACTTACCTGCCGCCAGCCACGCACAAGGCAGTATGACATTGCCCGGCTCAAAAAGTATTTCGAATCGCACCTTGTTGTTGGCCGCGTTAGCTGATGGCGTCACTGAGATTCATGATTTATTGGATTCTGATGATACCAATCGCATGCTGGAATCTTTAGCGAAATTAGGGGTTAATTGTGAGAATATCGCCAAAAATACTTGGCGTGTTACTGGCTGTGGCGGAAACTTCCCTAATAAAAATGCATCCTTATTTTTAGGCAACGCCGGTACCGCTTTTCGGCCGTTAACTGCTGCGCTGGCAATATCTGGCGGACATTACAATTTAAGTGGCGTAGCGCGCATGCATGAGCGACCAATCGGCGATTTAGTCGATGCGCTACGTCAAGCGGGCGCAAATATCAACTACGCTGGAAATGCAGGCTTTCCACCTTTGAATATTTCGCCAACCACATTAGACTTAAAGCAAGCAATTCAAATTCGTGGTGATGTATCAAGTCAGTTTTTGACTGCCTTATTGATGGCTTTACCATTAAGTGGTCAACAAACAACGATTGAGGTTATCGGCGAGCTGATTTCTAAACCTTATATTGAAATCACGCTTAACTTAATGGCAAAATTTGGTGTAATAGTTGAGCGCGAAGGTTGGCAACGTTTTACTGTATCAGCAAATAGTAGCTATAAAAGTATAAGTCGATATTTTGTTGAAGGCGATGCTTCATCAGCATCTTATTTTCTTGCTGCGGGAGTAATAGGCGGTGGCCCAGTAAGTGTTATTGGAATTAGTAAAGATAGTATTCAGGGCGATGTAAAATTTGCTTATGCTCTGGACCCAGATAAAACTGAGCCTTTATATACAACTATACCGTTAAGCTATATGGGCGGAAATATCAGTTGGTTTGATAACAGGATGGAATCAAGCTTAGCTCCTGATGTTAAGCTTCAAGCAATAAATTTAGACTGCAACCATATTCCAGATGCCGCGATGACTTTGGCAATACTGGCTTTATTTGCAGATGGCACAACTACTTTGCGCAATATCGCCAGTTGGCGCGTAAAAGAAACAGATCGTTTAACTGCAATGGCAACTGAATTACGTAAAGTTGGCGCGATTGTAGAAGAAGGTATAGATTACTTAACCATTACACCGCCCGAAAAACTAACGCCAAATGCTGTCATCGACACTTACGATGATCACCGTATGGCGATGTGTTTTTCTTTAGTCAGTTTAGGTGGCGTGCCGATTACCATTAATGACCCTAATTGCGTGGCGAAAACTTTCCCCAATTATTTTGAGGAATTTAAGAAACTAGTCAGTTAAATGGGCAAATTAAATGGGTTAAGTAAGCGATAAATCATGAATTAATCTGTTCAGTTAATGCATATGTAACCAGCCCAATTTCACGGTTTTTGCATATTTTTCTGGATTATTTTGCTCGAATTTTTTCCAAGCTTTCTCGTGAAAGTAGAAAACTACCGTATTGCAAGCGGGTTCGATAATTGCCAACAAACCGCCAACCATCGCGCTGCCAGTTAACAAATAACCTACCGTAAATGCAACGGCAAAGTGTAAAATTGCGAATGAAATTGTTTTAGCCATGCTGTACTCCTAAAAAGTTGAAACCATTATTATTCCATCAGAAATTTAATCCAATTGATTATTAAAATATTATCGATAAGTTTTATTTATGAGTAACGCGCCTATTTCTGTTATTACCATTGACGGCCCTTCTGCCAGTGGAAAAGGCACTGTTGCCGAGCGCGTAGCAGAAAAACTCGGATTTCATTACTTGGATTCTGGTGCTTTATATCGAATCGTCGCATTTGCTGCCAATAAAAATAATATTGCATGGAATCAAGCAGATGCACTGGGTGAGTTGGCAAAAAAACTTCATATACAATTTACCAAAGGTGACATTTATTTGAATGGTGAACGCATTACCGAAGCGGTTAGAAGCGAAGAAATGAGTCGCGGCGCATCAGAAGTTGCCATTCACCCGCCTGTGCGTGATGCGCTATTAAACTTGCAGCGTAGTTTTCGCCAAGTACCTGGCTTGGTTGGAGATGGTCGCGATATGGGTTCTGTGATTTTTACCGATGCGCAATTGAAGATCTTTTTAACTGCCGATGTAGAAATACGCGCAGAACGCCGTTACAAACAACTGATTAACAAGGGCTTAACGGCTGATTACAGTCAAATTTTAGCAGACTTACAATTGCGTGATAGCCGTGATCGTCAGCGCAGTGCTGCGCCGCTGGTTCAAACGGCAGATGCACTACTATTAGACACGACGAATCGCAACATAGAGCAAGCGGTAGAATTCGTTTTAAATGCGCACCAAAAAACTCAGTAAAAAACCAAAAAAAAACAGCAATTATTGGCATTAAAAAGTCATTAAGTCATTGAACAGATGCTATTTTTTGTGTAACATGCACGATTCGTGTTAAGTTTAAAACAATATGATTGTTTGATTTAACGTTTAATAACTGCCCCACTGCTAGGTGGGAACGCTTAATGTGGTTTTTCAATCGTAATTTGAAAATGGCTTTAAGTAATTTTTTAGGTAACTCTTTTTAATGGCTTCTACTTCTACTTCTCCATCATCGATGGAATCTTTCGCCGCGCTTTTTGAAGAAAGCTTGGCACGTCAGGAAATGCGTTCCGGTGAAGTGATCACCGCAGAAGTTATCTTTATTGATAGCGATCACGTAATTGTTAATGCTGGTTTAAAATCTGAAAGCGTCATTGATGCTGCAGAATTCAAAAATGCTCAAGGTGAGCTTGAAGTGGCCGTTGGCGACTTTGTAAAAGTATGTATCGAAAAATTAGAAGATGGCTTTGGTTCAACTCAGCTTTCTCGCGAAAAAGCGAAGAAAATGGAAGCTTGGCTTGATTTAGAAGACGCAATGAACGAAGGCCGCGTAGTTAAAGGTTTCGTATCTAGCCGTGTTAAAGGCGGCTTACGCGTTTCAGTTAATGGCATCATGGCTTTCTTGCCAGGTTCATTGGTTGATATTCGCCCAGTAAAAGACACTACTCCTTTCGAAAATAAAGAGTGGGACTTCAAAGTAATCAAGCTTGACCGCAAACGTAACAATATCGTGGTTTCTCGCCGTGCTGTGATGGAAGTTAGCATGGGTGCAGACCGCGAAGCATTGATGGGCACATTGCAAGAAGGCGCGATCATTAAAGGTATCGTTAAAAACATTACTGATTATGGCGCATTCGTTGACTTGGGCGGCATTGATGGCTTACTACACATTACTGATTTAGCATGGCGTCGCGTTAAGCACCCATCAGAAGTGCTAACAGTTGGTGAAGAAGTTGAAGCAAAAATCTTAAAATTCGATCAAGAGAAAAACCGCGTTTCATTAGGTATCAAACAATTAGGCGATGACCCATGGGTTGCATTGACTCGCCGTTATCCAGTGAGCACACGCTTATTCGGTAAAGTTTCAAACATTACTGACTATGGCGCATTCGTTGAAGTAGAACCAGGCATTGAAGGTTTGGTACACGTTTCTGAAATGGATTGGACTAACAAAAACATTCACCCCGGCAAAATCGCTCAATTAGGCGACGAAGTTGAAGTGATGATTCTTGAGATCGACGAAGATCGTCGTCGTTTATCATTAGGTATGAAACAGTGTAAAGCCAACCCTTGGGATGATTTCTCTGCGACTCACGCTAAAAATGACAAAGTTTCTGGTCAAATTAAATCAATCACTGACTTCGGCGTATTTATTGGCCTAGCTGGTGGCATTGATGGTTTAGTGCATTTGTCTGACTTATCTTGGACACAAACTGGCGAAGAAGCGATTCGTAACTTCAAAAAAGGTGACGAGTTAAGCGCAGTTATTTTAGCAATCGATGTTGAAAAAGAACGTATCTCTCTTGGTGTTAAACAACTGACAGAAGATCCATCAGGTGCTACACCTTCATCTAGCAACGATGATAAAGCAGCAAAACCAAAAGCCAAAGCAAAAACCAAAGCTGAAGATAGCAGTACTAAAGCTGAAGATGATGCAGCAGCAGCTGGTACGACTAACCTTGGCGCTTTATTAAAAGCAAAAATGGATAGCAAGAAATAAGTTAATTAGTAAAACTAAGCTAGTTTGATGTTAATCGATATTAATTTAAAACATATTAAGCTAAATTAAAGGCAACTATAAGCCATGACAAAATCAGAATTAATTAATTTATTAGCAGAGCGTTTTCCACAACTTGTTGTGAAAGACGCTGAGTTATCAGTTAAAGCAATTTTAGACGCAATGACTGATAACTTATCGACTGGTGAGCGTATCGAAATTAGAGGGTTTGGTAGTTTTAGTTTGAATTATCGCCCTCCTCGTTTAGGTCGCAATCCAAAAACTGGCAGTAAAGTACAGGTACCTGCAAAACATGTACCACACTTTAAAGCAGGTAAAGAGTTACGCGATCGCGTTGATTCTGCGACTTAAATTAACATCGATATGAGTAATACAAAACGGCGCAAATTATGCGCCGTTTTGTATTTAATTCCGCTTATTTCATTCAATACTGTCGTTACTTTTAACGTAATTCGTACAATGATTAGTCATTAAGCTTAAGCTTGGGTAAAATGCCTTTATATAATTGGTGCAAGATTGATGATGATAGAATTTGAATATTGGTGGCTGTTAGTTTTACCGCTGTTTTTTACTTTAGGCTGGATTGCCGCGCGTGTCGATATTCGGCAATTACTTTCAGAATCCACAACTCTACCCGCCGCCTACTTTAAAGGCCTGAACTTTTTAATCAGCGATCAGCACGACAAGGCCGTTGAAGCTTTTTCTGAAGCCGTTATAGCCAATAGCGATTCACTAGAATTGCATTTCGCCTTAGGTAGTTTATTTAGACGTACTGGCGAAACAGAGCGCGCGATCAATCTCCATATCAATTTGCTTGATAAAAAAGAGTTAACTGACCCGCAAAAAAATGCAGTAAAAGCAGAGCTCGCACAAGATTACTTAAAAGCAGGTTTGTTTGACCGCGCCGAAGAGTTATTTAAAGGTTTAGAAGATCAGCGCTATCGTCAGCCTGCGCTGCGTGCATTGTTAGAGATTTACGTGCGTGAGCGCGAATGGGCGCAAGCGATTACAACGGCAACGGAACTAGAGCGTTTATCTGGCGTGCCATTCAGAAAAGAAATCGCGCAATATTACTGTGAAATCGCCATGAATCACATCATCACGCAAAACGCGGATGCGGCACATAGCCAGTTAGCATTAGCCTTAGATGCGAATAAAAACTGTATTCGCGCCAATGTACTGTTAGGCGATATTGCCGCCAGTGCGAATCAACATCAAGTCGCAATATCCTATTGGAAACGCATCGAATTTCAACAGCCAGAATATTTAGGGTTAGTAGCCAGCAAAATGCTAAAAAGTTATCGCGCTTTAGATAGTGAAAATACTGAGAATGCAGGCATTGGAATCCATCTAAAAGAAGGTTTGGCGCAATTAAATACCTATATTGAAACCTACAAACTCCCTTCGTTGATGTCTGTTTTATATCAAGCAACATTAGCCGAAGAAGGTGCAGACAAAGCAGCCAAACTTGCGCGTAACGAGTTAATCCGTCAGCCTAGCTTAAGCACTTTAGATCAATTGCTACAAGCGCGAGCAATGGCGGATGACGTGAATAACCAAGATGTGCAATTAATGCAACAAACGGTACGCAATGCAATTGGCAATCGCGCGGCTTATCATTGTAATCAATGCGGATTTCGTGCCAAACAATATCACTGGCAATGCCCTGCTTGTAACGCTTGGGAATCATTACCGGCAGAACCATCTGAGATGATGCAGCGTGAAATGACCGTAAAGAAAACTAATTCGTAAAAATTAAATCTGTAAAGTTAAACCAAATGATCGATTCTAAAATCATTGTCGCGCTGGATTATGCCGATGCAGCAGGCGCACTTAATCTTGTTAATCAACTTGATTCCAGCTTATGTAAACTTAAAGTGGGCAAAGAACTGTTTACTGCCGCTGGCCCGCAATTGGTGGAAAAGTTAATCGCTAAAAACTTCCAAGTTTTTTTAGATTTAAAATTCCATGACATCCCCAATACAGTTGCAAAAGCCTGCGAAGCAGCAAGCAATTTGGGCGTATGGATGTTAAACGTTCATGCCAGCGGCGGAACTGCAATGATGCAAGCGGCGTTAGAAGGTGTTAATAAAAGCAAGTATTCGCCTTATTTAATCGCCGTGACGGTGCTGACGAGTATGAGCCAAGCCAATCTAAATGAAATTGGCATTGAAAATAATATTGAAAATCAAGTGCTTAAGCTAGCAAAGCTATCACAACTTGCTGGCCTACATGGAGTAGTTTGTTCAGCATTAGAAGCCGAACTATTGAAACATCATTTACCGCAAGACTTTCTGTTGATCACACCAGGCATTCGGCCTGCAAGCGCAAATAAAGATGATCAAACGCGCATATTAACGCCAACACAAGCGTTAACCGCTGGCGCCAGTTATTTGGTAATAGGTCGCCCAATTACGCAAGCAGTCAATCCTATTGATGCGTTAATTGCCATCAATCAAGAAATTCAGGCATTTGCATAGCCTATAAAAATAAGTTTGTAACTAGCACTTAGTCAACGAAAACAGTACACTAACGTTGATGAGAGTGCTCGTCAACCATACTTAACTTAGGGGTAAAACAAATGAAAAAAATATTAATCGCCTTACTTGCTAGCCTTGCATTTAGTTTTAATGCACTTGCTGCTGTTAACTTAAATACCGCTACACAACAAGAATTAGAGTCTTTAAATGGAATCGGTCCAGTAAAAGCGCAAGCGATTATTGATTATCGTAAAAAGAATGGTAACTTTAAATCGGTAGATGATCTTGAAAAAGTGGATGGTGTTGGTGCAATTACATTGCAAAACGTACGTAAAGATGTGGCTGTTAGCGGCAAAACCACTGCTGTAGCGCCAGTTGCAAAAGATACTAGTTTAGTTAAAGCAGCAGAATCAAAAACCGGTGATGCAAAAGCTAAAAAAACTAAGGCTGATACAAAAGCGAAAAGTGATATAGCAAAAGATGCAAAACCAGCGAAAGATGCTAGCTTAGTAAAATCCGCTGAATCAAAAACGGGCGATGTAAAAACAACTAAAGCTAAAAAAGAACCAAAAGCTAAAGAAACTAAAGCTGATGCAGCAAAAGATACTAGTTTAGTAAAATCAGCAGAAGCGAAAACCAAAGAAGATAAACCAGCTAAAGCGAAAAAACCTGCAAAAGCGAAAAAAACAGATACTGAAAAGAAAGAATAAACTGAATCACTTTAAGACTTAAAGTAGCCCTTCAATATTTAGAAGTTCTTCATCATTAAAAAGCCCGCTTTCGCGGGCTTTTATCTTACTACTATTTAATTAATCATCATGGCCCTGATGCTTATGTTTATTGTGACCTTTACCGTGTTTATGTTTGTTTTTATATTTGTAGTTATGATTGTTACTTACTTTAGGGCTAGGTTCATCAATAACTTTACCAACCACTGCGCCACCTGCGCCACCTAAGCCCGAACCCACTACCGCACCTGTTGTGCTACCACTTACTTTACGACCTACGTAAGCACCGCCTGCACCGCCAGCTGCACCTCCAATTACTGCTCCAGCTTGGCCTTCACCCTTGGTAGTTACTGCGCCACCCAAGCCGCCGCCTACGGCACCACCGACAACTTCACCAGTACTACCACCGACAACGCTACCAATTGCAGTACCCGCAGCAGCACCTAAACCACCGCCTATAGCTGTTTTAGCGTTGCTATCTGCCGCCATTACTTGGCTTGAAAATAACAAAGCAAACAAAAACTGAATAGAGATACCTTTCACAACATGCTCCTTTTAAGTGCTACAAAGCCAATGCTTTGTTTCGCACATATATTACAAGATAAAAAAAATTTACAAATCAGATAACACCGACATTGAATGTCAGCGTTTTCCTACAAACAAATGATGAAAAACTATTTAACACGCATACCCGCTTGCGCGCCATTATCTGGACTTAGAATATAAGGCCCACCGCGTTCATCACTAGCGGCTAACACCATGCCTTCACTCATGCCAAACTTCATTTTGCGTGGTGCTAAGTTTGCCACCATCACGGTATTTCGTCCGACTAAAGTCGCTGGATCATAAGCTGATTTAATGCCTGCAAATACTTGTCGCGGCTTTTCTTCGCCAATATCCAAAGTTAATTTGAGTAACTTTTCAGCGCCTTCTACATGTTCTGCGTTAACAATTTTAGCGATGCGTAAATCAACCTTAGTAAAATCATCAATGCTGATATATTCGGCTTCCGGTTGTGCGGCTACCTCTACTATTGGCGCTTGCGCTACAGCAGGTATTGCAGTTAAGTTTTCTTTGTTAGCTTCCGTCATGGCTTCAATCAGCTTAGGATCAATACGCGTAATCAAATGGTCATAAGCATTAATAGTCTGTTGGTTAATCAAAGATGTACCAACACTATCCCAGTCTAATGGTGCAATATTAAGGAACTTTTCAATCTCAGCAGCCAAATCTGGCAACACTGGTTTTAGGTACAAAGTTAGCAATCTAAACATTTCCAACGCATCAGAACATACTTGCTGCAAAGCAACATCTTGCCCTTCTTGCTTCGCCATCACCCACGGCGCTTTTTCAGCAACATAACCATTAGCAATATCTGCCAAGCGCATAATTTCACGCAACGCTTTGCCATATTCACGCTCTTCATACGCGTTTGAAATAATATTTGCGGCTGTTTGCAATTCTGCAATAACAGCATTTTGATTGGATGGCTGCAATTTTCCTGCGAAGCGCTTGTTAATAAACCCTGCGGTACGGCTGGCAATATTGATGTATTTACCCACCAAATCACTATTCACGCGCGCCACAAAATCTTCTAAATTCAAATCGATATCTTCCATCGTGCTATTCAATTTAGCTGCGTAGTAATAGCGCAAATATTCTGGATTTTTAATATGATCTAAATAACTACGCGCAGTAATAAACGTACCGCGCGACTTACTCATTTTTTCGCCGTTAACAGTTAAAAAACCGTGCGCGAAAATCTTGGTTGGTTTGCGGTGTCCACTATATTCAAGCGTTGCAGGCCAGAATAAAGCGTGGAAATACAAAATATCTTTACCAATAAAATGGTAAAGCTCAGTCGTTGAATCCGCTTTCCAATATTCGTCAAAATCCAAGCCTTTAGCAGCGCACAGCTTTTTGAAACTGGCCATATAGCCAATCGGTGCGTCCAGCCAAACATAGAAGTACTTACCGGGCGCATCGGGAATTTCGAAACCAAAATAAGGCGCATCGCGTGAAATATCCCAATCGTTTAGGCCATTCTCAAACCACTCGCCCATTTTATTGGCTGCTTCACCTTGCAACGTGGCTTTATTAGTACCAGCACCAGAACGCGTCCATTCTTTTAAAAACGCTTCACATTCTGAAAGCTTGAAAAAGTAATGTTCGGTTTCTTTACGCACTGGCGCGGCGCCAGAAACCGCTGAATACGCATTAATCAATTCAGTCGGATTATAAGTTGCGCCGCATACTTCACAGTTATCGCCATATTGATCTTTCGCATGGCATTTCGGACACTCACCTTTAATAAAGCGGTCTGGCAGGAACATATTTTTAACAGGGTCAAAAAACTGTTCAATTGTTTTTGTCGCGATTTTGCCGTTGTCTTTTAATTTGCGATAAATCGTTTGTGATAATTCTTTATTCTCAGGCGCATTGGTGGAGTAATAATTATCGAAATCCACCAAAAATTCCGCAAAGTCTGCACTATGTTCTTTATGCACGTTGGCAATTAAAGCTTCAGGCGTAATGCCCTCTTTTTCTGCGCGCAGCATAATCGGCGTGCCATGCGTGTCATCTGCACAAACGTAATGCACCGTATGACCCTGCATTTTTTGAAAGCGCACCCATATATCCGTTTGAATATATTCAACCAAATGACCAAGGTGAATACTGCCGTTGGCATAAGGTAGAGCAGAAGTAACTAGGATTTTGCGAGCCATAAATTGCTTTGATTTAAGGTAAAACGCTATTTTAGCAAATTAAGCTCTGTTTTAAAAAATTAAGGTGTTTTAAGTGTTAAGTATTGTTTAACTGAAAGCTTGCATGCTTTAAATACAGCCTTGCGCTAAAATAAGCGTTTTAACGAATCGTCACACATCATGGCACTCACAGACTTAACCATTCAAAATGCCCTAAAAACATTGATTGACCCAAATACTGGCAAAGATTTTATCACCAGTAAATCGGCCAAGAATATTCAAATTAATGGGAACAATATCAGCGTGGATATTGTTTTAGGTTATCCGGCAAAAAGCGTGATGGCGGATGTGCAAAGATTAGTCACTCAACATCTTACAACGCTGGCTGATGGCGGTGTAGTCACCGTTAACATTGGTAGCCGAATCGTTGCGCATAAAGTACAGCAAGGTGTAAATTTACTACCAAATGTGAAAAACATCATCGCTGTCGCATCTGGCAAAGGCGGCGTGGGTAAATCGACCACTTCTGTCAATTTAGCGCTGGCTTTGGCTGCAGAAGGTGCAACAGTCGGGTTACTGGATGCAGATATTTATGGCCCTAGCCAACCGCAAATGCTGGGCATTAGCGGGCGGCCTGAAAGTATGGATGGGAAAAGCATGGAACCGATGCTGGCGCATGGTATTCAAGCGATGAGTATTGGTTTTTTAGTCGATACCGATACACCAATGGTTTGGCGCGGGCCAATGGTGACGGGCGCTCTTGAACAATTATTACGCGATACCAAATGGCGTGATTTGGATTACTTGGTGATTGATTTGCCGCCTGGCACTGGCGATATTCAACTCACTTTGGCGCAGAAAATCCCAGTGACTGGCGCGATTATCGTCACCACACCGCAAGACATTGCCTTGCTAGATGCGCGCAAAGGTTTGAAAATGTTTGAAAAAGTGAACATTCCTATTTTGGGTATTGTAGAAAACATGAGTACGCATATTTGTAGTAATTGCGGTCATGAGGAACATATATTCGGTACTGGTGGCGCGGCGAAGATGTGCGCGGACTACAACGTAGAATTACTTGGTTCATTACCTTTAGATATCAGCATTCGAGAACAAACGGACAATGGCAAACCAACTGTTATTAACGCGCCTGATTCAACAATTGCGAATATTTACAAAGAAATTGCACGTAAAGCAGCGATTAAAATCGCCAATGCCAGCTTAGACCATAGCAGTAAGTTTCCGAATATTGTGATTCAAAACACTTAAACTATGGCAAGCTCAAGTCATAAAGCTAATGAAAAAATCAATCGATTGACTGATGAGGCGATAGATTCCCGCGCGCGAAAAGTAATACGTTATATAACGAATCACCAGCATATTTCAAGAAATCCATCCAAAGAACTGGATGATGAATTCACTTTTGGCCAACGTGCAGCGGATGCTGTAGCCAAATTTGGTGGCTCTTGGAAATTTATTATTTTATTTGGCGTTGTGCTTATATGCTGGGTAGTGCTCAACTCAGTCATTTTGATTGCGCACAATAACGCGTTTGACCCCTACCCTTATATTTTATTGAACTTGTTTTTATCCATGCTGGCATCGATTCAAGCGCCGATTATTTTGATGTCTCAAAACAGGCAAAGCGAAAAAGACCGCTTAAATGCAGAACATGATTACGAAGTTAACCTAAAAGCCGAACTAGAAATTATGTTGCTGCACGAAAAGGTCGATTTATTACGCGAAGGGCAATGGTCTGAGCTGCTGGAAATTCAAAAGCAACAATTACAGTTGCTTAGCGATTTAATTAACAAGCCAGCTGATTAACAAACTAATTTAAGCTAATTCAACACCAAAACAATATACATCCACACCGTTTTCAGGCGCAATCAAAGTCGCAGGAATTTTCACACCTTTACGCCAATTATCCACGGCTTCTTGTTTACCAGCGCCAGTGACTAAAAAAAGCACTTCATGCGTGTTGTTTAAACGATTCTGGGACATGGTCACGCGATCTGCTGGCGGTTTTGGCGCATCAAAAACGGGCACCACGTCTGCGCTGTTATCTACTGTTTGATTCGGAAAAAGACTAGCGGTATGGCCATCTTCACCCAAACCTAAAATCACCAAATCAAACGCGCGTACACCATTTAAAGTTTTCGCGTAAGCTTTTGCGCCTTCTACATTGCCCAATTCAGTTGGAATATCGTGAATTTGGTTTTGTGGAATCGCCACTAGATTCAACCAAACATCTCGCGCCATTTTGCTATTACGCTCTGCATGATCGACTGGCAAACAGCGGTCATCATTATGATACACATGCCAGCTCGCCCAATCTGCGTTTTGCTGACTCAATAATTGATACACACTTTTAGGGGTACTGCCGCCCGCTAATACCACTAAAAAACTACCGTAATTAATAATAGCTTCATCTGCGGCCGCTAAAATACGTTTTACAGCAGCTTGGTTAATTGCATCTTGTGAGTTGAAAGTGTGCCAGCGCGTGTTAGACAGTGAATTGTTTTGCATCGTAAACCAACCTAATTGAAACTTTAAAAATTGAAATTGAAAACTAAATATATAAGGCTAAAAATAATCCTGAACTAAACTTTAAAAAAGAAAAAAGCAGCCTTAAATTGCTCTGCTTTTAATAAACTTTTTTATATTTAATCAGTGCTTCTGCATTTGAGAAGCAACCCTAAATTTGTTATAATTATACGCAACTCAATTAGATAATTCTTAAAAAATTATTAATATTTGATCGCACCGCATCCATAAGATGGGTGCCTTTATCATCCTCACACCATAGGAAAAATAGCATGAAATTAGCAATGATAGGCTTAGGCAAAATGGGCGGCAACATGGCTGCGCGTTTATTACGTCACAAAATTGAAGTGGTTGGTTTTGACTTCAACAAAGAATTCGTCTCAAATCTAGTAGAAAAAGAAGGCATGATTGCAGCTACGTCTGTGCAAGATGCTGTCAATAAATTAGAAGGACAAAAAATCGTTTGGTTAATGTTGCCAGCTGGCGAAATTACCGAAAATCAAATCAAAGACTTAATCCCGCTATTAAACAAAGGCGATATCATCGTTGATGGTGGTAACTCTAATTATAAACACAGCCAACGTCGCGGCGCATTGTTAGCAGAAAGTGGCATCGGCTTTATTGACTGCGGTACTTCTGGTGGCGTTTGGGGCCTTGATAACGGCTACTGCCTAATGTACGGCGGCGATAAACAATTTGCAGATGTATTGGCACCTTATGCACAAGCTTTAACACACGCAGACCGCGGCTGGGCGCACGTTGGTCCAGTTGGTTCTGGCCACTTTACCAAAATGCTACATAACGGTATCGAATACGGCATGATGCAAGCATTTGCTGAAGGTTTAGATTTATTAAAAGGTAAAGAAGAGTTCAATTTAGACTTAGCGCAAATTACCGAATTATGGCGTCACGGTTCTGTTGTACGTAGCTGGTTACTTGACCTGACAGCTGAAGCCCTTAAAAATGATCAGGCATTAGAGTCAATCGCTCCGTATGTCGCGGATTCTGGTGAAGGTCGCTGGACAGTAGTTGAAGCGGTTGAACAAGGTGTTGCGGCACCAGTGTTAACAGTGGCATTGCAAGCGCGTTTCAGAAGCCAAGATAAACATGGTTATAGCTACAAATTGTTATCTTTAATGCGTAATGCTTTTGGTGGCCACGCAGTACAGAAAAAATAAATACTTAACACATTAAAACACCTAAAAAACGCCCTGTTAATGATTCAAGATTATTCGGGGCGTTTTTTAATCAACCACTTATCATCCATTCTCAATTTGACGAGAATGACGCAGTGGCGGAATTTTACTTAAATATTAAGGTTTTAGATAAGGCTTAAGAAATGACGCAAACCCTTGCAGCTAGTAACGAAATTGACCCATGTACGCTTGTGCTATTTGGCGCGAGCGGTAATTTAGCACGTGTAAAACTTTACCCTGGATTGTTTAGATTGGATTCTATTGGCCGCCTGCCTGCAGAATTGAAAATTCTTGCGGTTGGTCGTCAAGAAGTGACTTTAGAAGCTTGGCGTGCGGATATTAAAAGCATGCTGGATGCGAAGTTTAAAAAAGGTTACGACGCGGCGGCATTTGAGCGTTTTATTGCGCGTAACTATTATCATGCTAATCCACCAACTGACCCAGATGCATTTGCTAAGCTTAAAAATACGTTAAGTAATGACGCGATTTTCCCGCAAAACCTAGCTTATTTCTTATCTGTACGTCCTGTGGATTTTGCACCAGTTGTAGAATCATTGGCTAAAGTTGGTTTAACGCAAGAAGATAAATTCTGGCGCCGTGTAGTAGTTGAAAAGCCATTTGGTACAGATTTAGCATCAGCGAAAGAATTGCAATCTGGCTTGACTAAAAATCTGAAAGAAAGCCAAATCTACCGTATTGACCATTACTTAGGTAAATCTGCACTGCAAAACATTTTGCTACAACGCTTTACCAACACGATTTTAGAGCCGATTTGGAACAATCAATATATTGATCATGTGCAAATCACCAATACCGAAATGCTTGGCGTGGGCGACCGCACACAGTTTTACGATAGCACTGGTGCGCTTCGTGACATGATTCAAAGTCATATTCTGCAAACCTTGGCATTAACTGCGATGGAATTGCCAAAAGATTTAACGCCAGATGGCGTGCGCGATGCCAAAATTAAAGTGTTAGAACAAATTCGTCCGATTCCAGTGAATGAGTTAAGCAAGCATGCTTTCCGCGCGCAATATGCAGCGGGTAAAGTAAATGGCGAAAGCGTTCCAGGTTATTTGGAAGAGTTAGGCAATAAAGACAGTGTGGTCGAAACCTATGCTGCGCTTAAATTATTTATTGACAACCCACGCTGGCAAGGTGTGCCATTTTATATCCGCACCGCAAAACGTTTGCACGAAGCTGATACACGCATTTCAATTCGCTTCAAAAAGGCGCCTTTGCAAGTAAATAATCAAGATCAAAACTGGCTAATTATCGGCATCCAGCCACGCGAGTGTATCAAAATGGAAATTCAAGCCAAGGTACCAGGTTTGGATATCAATACCCGCACGATTCAGTTAGATGCGGCAAACCGTTTAGCAGAAGATGATACCGTAGATGCTTACGAAGCTTTATTGCTTAACTTAATGCAAGGTGATAATTCAAATTACCTGCATATTAGTGAAGCCGAGGCGCAATGGCGTTTAGTTGACCCAGTGGTTAAAGCTTGGGCAGCGGACAAATCACCTGTACATCAATACCCTGCTGGCTCTAGCGACCCAGAAGCCTCGAAAGTCATTTTTGAAGCTGAAGACCAATTTTGGCGTTACAGCATTGAATTGGGTGGCGATAAACCCAACTAAAATGCACGCTAATTTTTAGCAAAAACTTTTATCACACAATCTTGTAATGCACTTTATAATGCGCAATCTTAGTTAGATTAGCATTAGAAAAGTGCATTATTTTTTGCATTAAGTATAGAAAGATTAAAGTACAAACATGAGTATAAAATCTGATAAATGGATACGCCAAATGGCTGAACAACACGGCATGATTGAGCCGTTTGAGCCGAATCAAGTCAAGATGAATGCTGCTGGCGAGCGCATGGTTTCATACGGCACGTCTAGTTATGGTTATGATATTCGTTGTAGTAAAGAATTTAAGCTGTTTACTAATTTGAATAGCACGATTGTCGACCCGAAAAACTTCGATCCAAACTCATTCGTTGAAGTGAATGCCGATTACTGCATTATTCCACCCAATTCATTTGCACTTGCCCGCACAGTTGAGTATTTCCGTATCCCTCGTAACGTATTGACTATCTGCTTGGGTAAATCGACGTATGCACGTTGTGGCATTATTGTAAATGTCACGCCGTTTGAACCAGAATGGGAAGGTTACGTGACACTAGAATTTAGTAATACAACTCCGCTTCCAGCTAAGATATACGCCAATGAAGGTTGTGCACAAGTATTGTTTTTTGAAGCAGATGCAGATGACGTATGCGAAACCAGCTATAAAGATCGCGGCGGTAAGTATCAAGGTCAAGTTGGTGTGACTTTGCCTAAAATTTAAATACACAATTTAAAACGACAATTTAGCATTTTTACTCAATTGCCGTGTCCAAACTCCATTCCAGTCAAAGATTTATTAAAGGAATTTGAATGAAATTTCGTTTCCCGGTTGTCATCATTGATGAAGATTTCCGTTCTGAAAACTCCTCAGGTTTGGGCATTCGCGTACTTGCCAAAGCCATCGAAGCCGAAGGTTTTGAGGTGTTAGGCGTCACCAGTTATGGCGACTTAACCTCATTTGCGCAACAACAAAGTCGTGCATCTGCGTTTATTTTATCCATCGATGACAATGAGTTTGTTGAAGGCAACCACGATGCGTTAGACAACTTACGTAAATTTGTCGATGAAATTCGTTATCGTAACGAAGAGATACCAATTTTCTTGCATGGCGAAACACGCACTTCACGCCATATTCCAAACGAAATCTTGCGTGAACTGAATGGCTTTATCCACATGTATGAAGATACGCCAGAGTTTGTGGCACGCTATATTCTGCGCGAAGCACGTACTTATTTAGACAGCCTTGCCCCTCCGTTTTTTAAAGCATTGACAGAATATGCAGCCGATGGCTCTTACTCTTGGCATTGTCCAGGCCACTCAGGCGGTGTAGCGTTTTTAAAATCGCCAGTTGGTCAGATGTTTCACCAGTTTTTTGGCGAAAATATGTTACGCGCTGACGTGTGTAACGCGGTAGACGAGCTTGGTCAATTATTAGATCACACTGGCCCTGTCGCGGCTTCTGAGCGTAATGCTGCGCGCATTTACAACTGCGATCACTTGTATTTCGTCACCAATGGCACATCGACCAGTAACAAAATGGTTTGGAACAGCACAGTCGCACCGGGTGATGTGGTGGTGGTAGACCGTAATTGCCATAAATCGATTCTGCATGCGATTATCATGACCGGCGCAGTACCTGTATTTTTAATGCCAACGCGCAACCATTTTGGCATTATCGGGCCAATTCCAAAAAGTGAGTTTGAATGGGAAAACATTCAAAAGAAAATTGATCGCAATCCATTTATTTTAGATAAAACTGCGAAGCCACGCGTGTTAACTATCACGCAATCTACCTACGATGGCGTGTTATATAACGTAGAAGAAATCAAAGATATGCTGGATGGCAAGATTGATACGCTGCATTTTGATGAAGCTTGGTTGCCGCACGCAACATTCCACGATTTTTACGGTGATTACCACGCTATCGGCGAAGGTCGCCCACGTTGCAAAGAAAGCATGGTTTTTTCAACGCAATCTACGCATAAATTGTTGGCTGGTTTAAGCCAAGCTAGCCAAATTTTGGTACAAGATGCTGAAAATAATAAGTTGGATCGCGACATTTTCAATGAAGCATACTTGATGCACACCTCTACTAGCCCGCAATATTCGATTGTGGCCAGTATCGATGTCGCAGCCGCCATGATGGAAGCGCCAGGCGGCACAGCTTTGGTTGAAGAAAGCCTGATGGAAGCCTTAGATTTCCGTCGCGCCATGCGCAAAGTGGATGAAGAATGGGGTGCCGACTGGTGGTTTAAAGTTTGGGGCCCAGATGATTTAAGCGAAGAAGGTTTAGAAGAGCGTGACGCCTGGATGCTAAAAGCGAATGACGCTTGGCACGACTTCGGCAATCTGGCTGAAGGTTTTAACATGCTGGATCCAATCAAAGCGACCATCATCACGCCCGGCTTGGATATCAAAGGTAATTTCTCCGATAAATTTGGTATTCCTGCGGCAATTGTTACTAAATACTTAGCTGAACATGGTGTGATCGTTGAAAAAACAGGCTTGTATTCATTCTTTATTATGTTCACCATCGGCATCACTAAAGGCCGTTGGAACACAATGGTAGCGGCTTTACAGCAATTTAAAGACGATTACGACAAGAACCAACCGCTTTGGAAAGTATTGCCAGAGTTTGTGCAAAAACAGCCACGTTATGAAAAAGTTGGTCTGCGTGACTTATGTGAAAAAATTCATGCGGTTTATAAAGCCAATGATGTGGCGAAATTGACCACTGAAATGTATTTATCTGACATGGTGCCAGCGATGAAACCAACCGATGCATTCGCTAAAATGGCGCATCGTAAAATTGAGCGCGTGGCGATTGATGAGCTTGAAGGCCGCGTAACTGCTGTGTTGTTAACGCCCTACCCGCCTGGAATTCCGTTGTTGATTCCTGGTGAGCAATTCAATAAGGTGATTGTAAATTACTTAAAATTTGCTCGTGAGTTTAACGAAAAATTCCCAGGTTTTGAGACTGACAATCATGGTTTGGTGAAAGAAATCGTCGATGGTAAGGCAGTTTATTATGTTGATTGTGTAGAGAAATAAACAGCAGACTTAATGCGCAATTATCACCAATTTATTTTTTAATATAAATTAAGTCACTGTATTCAAGACCACTCATTGCGATGTGGTCTTTTTTTTCACTTAATTCCCAATCGTTTACATGAAAACTTGGGAAAAAAGCATCGCCTTCCACAGTGGTATTCACTTTAGTTAAATACAACTTATTGGACAGCGTAATTCCTGCTGCATAAAGTTCTGCGCCGCCAATTAAGAATGGCTCATCATCATCTTTACACAACTCAACTGCTGATTCCAAAGAGTTTGCAATCATTGCGCCTTCTACATGGTAGTTTTTGTTGCGCGTGACGATAACGGTTGTACGTCCGGGTAATAAACGCCCAAGAGACTCATAAGTTTTGCGGCCCATAATGATGTGATGCCCAGTAGTTAACGCTCTAAAACGCTTCAAATCTTCTGGTAAGTGCCAAGGCAAAGTATTGTTGATACCAATAACATTGTTTTCTGCCATCGCGACGATAATGGATAAATTTTTCATGTGGGTAATTATACTGATTCAAGACCTATAATTCGAATCTACTCATGCGGAATCAATAAGATTTGATGTTAAAGACATGCTTGCTAAGTTAGTTTTTTCAAATTTAATGTTTTAAATTTAAATCTGCTCATTAACGTATAAAGATGAAGCTAAAAGCAAAACACCTCGCCGAAGCGAGGTGTTTCTTTTGACATTAACTAACAGTTAACTGGTATTTTCTTACAACTAATCTTACGATTAATTATAGTGAGAATACTGTTAAACCGCCGCCGCCAGGAGCAGCATTGTATTTAGTTAACTCTTTGTAACCACCAGCAGCACCAAGTGCGTCTGTGTCGTTAGTCATACCAAGGTTCATCGCCACACCAGCCCAGCCACCAATACCTGAGAATACACCAACGTATTGTTTGCCTTTTTGGCCGTATGTGAATGAGTTACCAATCACGCCAGAACCCACTTGGAATTTCCAAAGTTCTTTACCCGATTGTGCATCAACCGCTTTTAACCAGCGATCTAATGTGCCGTAGAACACTAAATCAGTTGCAGTTGTTAAAGCACCACCCCAAGCAGAGAATTTCTCTTTGTTGTACCAAACTTTTTTGTTAGTCATTGGGTTGTAAGCAGCAAAACCGCCCATTACGCCATCAGGACCAGCAAACATAGTCAATGTAGCACCAACCCAAGGTTGACCTGCCACGTATTTAGACTCAACTGGCTCATATGTCATACAAACGTGGTTCAATGGTGAATACATCAAACCTGTTTTTGGTGAATACGCAGCTGGTTGTTGGTCTTTAGTACCTAATGCAGCTGGGCAGATGCCTTTTGCATTGTAGTCTTGGTGAGTAGAATACTTACCATCTTTAGCTGGAACGCCTGTTTTCAAGTCAACACCAGTTGCCCAGTTAACGAATGGATGTACTTTCTCAGCAGCAACTAAATTACCATTGCTTGCTAACCAAGTGTAAGCGAAGCCGTTACGGTCATGATGCCAAGCATACGTTTTGCCAGCTTTATCAAATAGAATGACTTCGTTGATACCATCGTAATCCCACTCATCATGAGGAGTCATTTGCATGCCCCATTTTGCAACGCCTGTATCCAAATCGCGTGCAAATACTGACATAGACCATTTGTTATCGCCTGGACGGACATCTGGGTTCCATACTGATGGGTTACCGATGCCGTAATACACTAGGTTAGTTTTACTATCATACGGCCACCAGCCCCATACAGAGCCACCACCATGTTGCCAACCATCTTTAACCGCTTGTGGTTTTAACCAAGTACGTGTGCCTAATTCTTTTTCGCCGATTTTTAATTGGTCGTTAGGAATCGTTTTGAAAGAACCACCTTGTTTGTTACCGCCATTCACGTCTTGGTAAACAGACAATGCATTGTATTGTGGGTTAGCAGAGTTAAAATCCGCGCCGATCAACACTTCAGCATCTGGGCCTGTTGAATAAGCTTTCCATGCCAATGAACCGTCTTTTAGGTTGTAAGCAGCGATAAAGCAGCGAACACCGAATTCAGCACCAGAACAACCTGTTAATACTTTGTCTTTGATTACGTGTGGTGCGTTAGTGTTTGTCGCGCCAACTTTTGGATCGTTAACCAATACTGACCAAGCTTTAGCACCTGTTTTAGCATCTAAAGCAACCAAGTTACCATCATTTTGTTGTAGATAGATTTTGCCGTCGCCGTAGCCTAAGCCACGTGAAACGTTATCGCAACATAGTACAGCTTGTACTGATGGATCTTGTTTTGGGAAATAAGACCAAACGATTTTTTGGTTATCGTTTAAATCTAATGCGTATACATTGTTCGGGAATGCAGTGTGTAGATACATCATGTTACCAACAACAACTGGTGAACCTTCGTGACCACGGTTTACACCGGTTGCGAATGTCCAAGCTGCTTTAAGGTTTTTTACGTTACCTTTGTTGATTTGTGAAAGTGTGCTGTAGCCTTGGTTATTGTGTTGGCCACGTGGATGTGCCCAGTTATTTGCATCTTTCATTGCCGCTTCTTGATCTGCTGCTGCAAATGCTACCATTGGCAATGCCAATGCTACGCTTGCTGCAACACCCATTACACGTTTTTTATTAAACATCGTAATATCTCCAAAGATTAAATTAAATTGAGTTACTCATCGCTTTTAAACTGCGAAGATCAACTGCATTTTAGCTTATATAAAACTGGTACTAGGATAACCAGATTCTTAAAACTCTCATTTAAACTACTCGATCTTCCTTAAAACATGAGTTTTTAAATACAATTGTTTCAATTTGTTAAGCGAATGTTACTGTAACCAAAAAAAGACTAGTTTTAGCCCGCCTGATTGCTTATTTTTAAGTGGTCCAGTAGAAATTTATTACCGTTAAAAATCATTTGTTGCTACCATTCATTTAGTGGACTTAGCCTAGATTTCCATTTAGACAAAAAATTTAACTAATTTTTTTACTTAAGTTATTGATTCTACTTAAGTTAACTAAATGCTAAGGAATGTAATGTTAAGACCATGGGATTTCAGTATGGAAGTTGAGCGTGATTCGCACACGCCTATTCACGTTCAAATTGCTGAAAAAATAATGGATGAAATCCAGCGCGGACGTTTTTTACCAGGCAGCGCATTACCTGGCACACGCGAGTTATCCAACAAGCTTAATATTAATCGTAAAACTGCGGTACAAGCCTATGATGAGCTAATCTCTAAAGGCTGGTTAACTACAGAGAGCAAACGCGGTACATTTGTCTCTTCCCAAGTATTAACTGTCAATCAAAGCATCAAAGCGACAAAAGCTTCATCCATTCAAATATCAGCTAAAAAACATCGTGTACCCAATACATTGATGGCGGCAACCAATGCCGCAGACCAAGCACAAAAAAAACAAGCCTTAGATATTATTCACTTTAGCGATGATTTGCCCGATGCGCGCTTGATTCCTTATCAGCCATTTGCGCGTGCAATGCGACACGCACTTACTTCGTTAACGCGTAATAATAAGCTCAATTATGCCGATGCAAGAGGTAGCACAATCTTGCGCGAAGCAATCCATCACATGCTGAATATGGAAAGAGAGTTGACTGCAGATATCGATAATATTTGCATTGTGCGTGGCGGCCAAATGGGCTTGTTTTTAGCCGCCAGATTACTCATAGAAGCCAACGACTGCATTGTGGTAGAGCAATTGAGTGATCCGATTGCGCGTGAAACTTTTAAAAATTGTGGGGCAACATTATTAGCCGTGAACCACAATAAAAATGGGATTGATTTGGGTGCGTTAGAAAAACTCTGCATTAACCACCCTGTACGCGCTATTTACATTACGCCGCACCATCAAATGCCAACAGGCTTGGTGATGCCAATGGAAAATAGAAAAGCGCTGCTGATGCTTGCAGAACGCTATAACTTTGTGATTATTGAAGATGATAGCGGCCATGAATTTAATTATGACGAAAAACCATTATTGCCACTTGCTAGCTTAGATAGAAATGGCCGCGTGATTTATATCGGATCGCTTTCAAAAGTATTAGCACCTGGTTTTAGAGTCGGCTATTTGGTTGCATCAGAAGCGGTTATTCAATATTGTGCCAGCGACATCACGATGATTGATCGGCAAGGAAATGCTCCCATAGAAATTGCGGTGGCAGAGCTTTTACATACGGGAGAAATCAAGAGACACGTGACTAAATCCTTAAAAACGTATCAAGAACGCAAAATTCATATCTGCAATTTGATTAACCTTGAATTAGCCGAATTCTGCACGATTGCGCCGACGAATTCTGGCCTCGGATTATGGTTAGATTTAGCTAGTTATATTGATACTAATGTACTACTTGAAGATGCAAAGAAGCAAAAATTGAAACTGCAAGACCCTAATAGCTATTCAGAATTTCATCAAGTGTCGGGTTTAAGACTGGGTTTTGCTCATTTAAATTGTGAGGAAATTACTATTGGCATTACACGTTTAAAAAATGCACTTTCCTATCAATCGCGCGTTGCATTAAGAGCTTAAAGTAATAAAAGTCGGCGCGCAGCTGGTGGTTGTATTCAACCGACATTGGTTGTTATGGTGCTAAATATGAACCAACTTACAATTCTGAAAATAAATACAATCGTTTAATCAATGAGTTGCGATTAATTTTATATTGGTACGATACTTGCGGCTATTAACACATGGGAGAGCTATCACTAGGACCTTTGTTGTTACATGATTTTAAGGGTTATGTGTACAGTAAAGGGGTAGACTCCCTACAAATTTTTGGTTTGATTTATTACAGTTAGCTATTCCGCGACATATAGAAAAAGGCGCAATTGCGCCTTTTTCTATTAAACAGCTGTAATCAAATTGTTAAATAACTAGCAAACCAAGCTACTTAACAACAAATTATGCCAAAGAATTAATCTTCTTGACCAATTTGATACACTTCATAGCTATGCTCAACGATTTTGCCTGTTGTTGCATCGACTTCAACTTTAATCTCTTCGCCGTCTGCTTCTAAAATATCAAATTCGTAAGAAGCTTTTCCGTCTGGCTCAAGCTCGTATTCTGTTTCTACAATTTTACCTGGGTAAGCTTTAAGCGCTGTTGCTTGTGCATCTGCTTCAGTTACTTTAGCTAATGCTTTAAATCTTGCATCATCGGCTTTTACTTCTTCCTCAACTTCAATAATTTTGCCTGTTTGAGCATTACACTCAATATCCCATGCTGTACCATCGGCAGATTCAATATCGAACTCATAAACTGGAGATTTATTCTCTGATTTAAATTCCAATTTAACGATTTTACCTTCGTGTACAGATAATGCTGCTTTAACGCACTTACCTAAACTATCCGCTTTATGAGGCTTAATTGTTTCATGATCAGCTGATGCTGTATTTGAAAAAATTGCGGCTACTGCGGCTACAACTAACATTGAACGTATCATTTTATATCTCCAAAAAATTAACTAACGAAATCATTTTTGCGCATTATTGTCTTGGCATTCATTTAAAAATCCAGTGCCAAATACACGTTTACCCGCACAGTATATGTAAAGAGCATATAAAAGTTCAATCAACCTTTGTATGTTTTACACTTGATTTACATTTTTGGTTATACGCAACCAGTCAGTTGGTTACTTGTAGCCAAAAACTGTTTTTAAACAGCAACTAAGCCTTTAATTGCGGGATGCGGATCGTAGTTTTCTAAAGTGAAATCTTCAAATTTAAAGGAGAAAATGTCGTTAACATTTGGGTTGATACGCATCTGAGGTAATGCGCGAATTTCGCGGGAAAGTTGCTCGTTGATTTGTTCTAAATGATTATTATAAATATGCGCATCGCCCAAAGTATGCACAAAATCACCTAATCTTAAATCGCATACTTGCGCGACCATCATCGTTAATAGCGCGTAAGAGGCAATATTAAACGGCACTCCCAAGAAAATATCAGCGCTACGCTGATAGAGTTGGCAGCTCAATTTTGATCGTTGATCCGCATCATCGGGCGATGCAGGCGCCACGTAAAACTGAAAAAACGCATGGCACGGTGGCAATTTCATCTGGTCAACATCGGCCACATTCCAAGCAGAAACAATCAAACGACGTGAATCAGGATTGGTTTTAATTGCATTAATCACTTGTGTGATTTGATCGATATGCGTGCCATCTGGCTTAGGCCAATTACGCCATTGATAGCCATAAACTGGTCCTAAGTTGCCCTTTTCATCCGCCCACTCATCCCAAATACGCACACCATTTTCTTTAAGATAGGCAATATTAGTGCTGCCTTGCAAAAACCAAAGCAGTTCATGCACGATTGATTTTAAATGTACTTTTTTGGTGGTGAGTAATGGAAAACCTTCTGCCAAATCAAAACGCATTTGGTAGCCAAAAACAGAAATGGTGCCTGTGCCTGTGCGGTCATGCTTTTGCACACCTTGCGCTAATACATGTTTGACTAATTCGGTATATTGTTTCATAGGAATACCTTATATAAATTCTTTGGCTTTCTTAAAATACAAATTTAACTGTTTTATTGCATTAAGTATTTTGGGCAATAAAATCTTTAATTGAGGCAACATCGGCATCCATCACAGTGAATTTTTGCGGCAATTGCTCAATACCTTTTAAGCTATCTGGTCGCGACGGCACTTCGCCTAATGCTTCAACTAGTGCGTCTTCAAATTTAGCGGCTAACGCGGTTTCCAACACCACCATTGGAATATTATTTTGTCTATACTCCAATGCAACTTTCAAGCCATCAGCAGTATGTGTATCAATGACCACATCATACTTCTCTTTGGTTTGGCGAATAGTTTGCATGCGGTTTGCATGGCTGCTACTACCAGACACGAATCCATAATCGGCTAATTTTGGCAGCAAATGCTTGATATCAAATGCTCCGCCTTTGTCTACACTTGCCCACAGATCACGCACTTTGCTGGCATCTTTGCCCACCAAATCAAATACAAAGCGCTCAAAGTTAGAAGCCTTGCTGATATCCATCGATGGACTAGATGTTTGATAAGTATTTGCTGAACCACGTGGGCGATAAATGCCCGTTTTAAAAAACTCATCCAGCACATCGTTTTCATTTGTAGCGACTACTAGCTTATCAATCGGCAAACCCATCATGCGCGCAATATGGCCGGCGCATACATTACCAAAATTGCCACTCGGCACTGCAAAGCTTACTTTTTGGCTGTTACTTTGTGTCACCGCAAAATAGCCTTTAAAGTAATACACGACTTGCGCGACGATTCTGCCCCAATTGATAGAGTTAACTGCGCCAATTTTATATTTTTGTTTAAATGCCGCATCATTTGAAACGGCTTTAACGATATCTTGGCAATCATCAAACACGCCATCCACAGCGATATTAAAGATGTTTTCATCTTGCAAGCTGAACATCTGTGCCGTTTGAAAACGACTCATCTTTTTGTGTGGCGATAACATAAATACACGCACGCCTTTTTTGCCGCGCATCGCGTATTCAGCCGCAGAACCCGTATCGCCAGAAGTTGCACCTAAAATATTTGTTGTTTCACCTTTAACAGCCAATACATATTCAAATAAATTGCCTAATAACTGCATCGCCATATCTTTAAAAGCCAATGTTGGTCCATTGGAAAGGCTTAATAAATACAAGTTATCTTCGAGCTTAATAGTTGGCGTAATATCTGCCGCGTTTTGACCGATACGCGTAAAACCATACACCTCCGCGCGATAAGTTTTATCGATAATCGCTTTTAAATCAGTTGCAGGAATGTCATCAACTAAACGACTTAAAATCGCAAAAGCTAAATCCGCATAATTCATGCCGCGCATGGCAGTTAAATCTGCATCGCTAAATTGCGGATATGTTTCTGGCAAATATAAACCGCCATCTGGCGCCAAGCCGCCTAACAAAATTTCGCTAAAACTTAAAGCAGGCGATTGCCCGCGTGTAGAAATGTATTTCATTTAATATTAACTTTAATGATTGAACTGACTTAATTTTACTAAGAATTATCTAGCTAACTCTTCCATTCTAATTTTAACTAATTTGCCGACAATCGCTGTTAACGCTTCAATTTCGGCAATTCCTGCATCCATATTTTTCTCTTTTGTGACATGCGTCAGAATCACAATATCCGCTTCCGTTTCATTATCGGCTGGCTCTTTTTGCAACATGGCATCGATAGAAATATTCCTATCGGCCAAAATTTTGGTCACGTTGGCTAACACGCCAGGTTTGTCTGAGGCACGCAGGCGCAAATAATAGGCACTGTCGATTTCGGAAATCGGCAGGATTGGTAAGTCATTTAATTGCCCTGCTTGAAAGCCCAAATAAGGCACGCGTTGTTCTGCGGTGGCGCTACTTAACCTTGCTACATCCATCAAATCTGCTACCACCGCACTGGCAGTTGGCTCAGCACCTGCACCTGCGCCGTAATATAAAGTCGGGCCGACTGCATCACCTTTTACAACCACTGCGTTCATCGCGCCGTTGACATTGGCGACTAGCCGTTTTTCTGGAATCAATGTTGGATGCACGCGAAGTTCAACACCGCCTTCGGATTGCTTGGTAATACCTAGCAATTTCACACGATAGCCAAGTTCTTCAGCATATTTGATATCAGTCTGTTGAAGCTTGGTAATACCTTCGGTATACGCTTGGTCAAACTTCATTGGCATGCCAAATGCAATCGCTGCCATAATCGTTAATTTATGTGCGGCATCAATGCCTTCCACATCAAAGGTTGGGTCAGCTTCGGCGTAACCCAAACGTTGCGCTTCACCTAACACATCAGAAAAAGCCAAGCCTTTTTCGCGCATTTCAGTCAGAATAAAATTGGTTGTACCGTTAATGATGCCAGCAACCCATTCGATGCGATTGGCGCCTAAACCTTCGCGCAAGGCCTTAATGATTGGAATTCCGCCTGCAACAGCCGCTTCAAATGCAACAATCACACCTGCTTGTTGCGCGGCCGCGAAAATCTCGTTGCCATGCAAAGCGATTAACGCTTTATTGGCTGTTACCACGTGTTTGCCGTTAGCGATGGCTTTTAATACTAATTCTTTGCTTAAGGTATAGCCGCCAATTAACTCTACGACCACGTCAATTTCTGGATTATTCACAATCGCAAACGCATCTGTGGTTAATAGCGTGTTGCCGCCTGTTATTTGTTTTGCATGGTCAATGTTTTTATCTGCCACTTGCAGTACATTAATCGCCACGCCAGTGCGACGTGAAATTTCTGCGGCGTTACGCGTTAATACATTGTAAGTACCGCCGCCCACTGTGCCAATCCCCAAAAGTCCTACGTTTAATGCTTTCATTACAAACTCTTTCTAAAACTAAACGAGAAAATATGCATTTTCTCGCGAAAATAAAATTGATGTGCAGACGCGCGTTGCACGCCTGAATCTAACGCCAAAACATTGCAACCTAAATCTTTGGCTTGGCTTTCTAAATGACTTAACAATAATTTGCCGATACCTTTTGAACGTTGAGTTTCTTCGGTAACCAGATCGTCAACGTGTAAACGCAATCCTTCGTAAGTGTTCTCAATCAGTCGCCATAAAGCCAGCCCAACAACTTGTTTGCCATTTACAGCAATCAATAGTCTGGCGCCGTTTGCAAATACTTCGTGCATACGCGCGACATAGTCTTCTGGCAACATTGGGCGCAATTGTCGATGCACCGACTCAGATTTCATCAACCAATCTAATTCAAGAATGGCACCACTAGCATCGGTTACGTCAATCAGTTTCATGCGAGCTGTTTTTTGCTGTGCTTGTTTCTGTAGCGTTCTAAGAAACTGGCGATGCGTTTAATTGCTTCGGTTAAATCATCTATATTCGGTAAAAATACCACTCTAAAATGATCTGGCGTTTTCCAGTTAAAACCAGTGCCTTGCACCAGCAATACTTTTTCTTCTAATAATAGGTCTAAAATAAATTGCTGATCATCCTTAATCGGATACATTTTCGGATCAAGCTTAGGGAAAAGATACATCGCCGCTTTTGGTTTTACGCAACTCACACCGGGAATCGCGGTGATTAAGTCGTAAGCCAAGTCGCGCTGCTTACATAATCTGCCTGCGGGCGCCACTAAATCATCGATACTTTGATATCCACCGAGCGCTGTTTGTATGGCCAATTGCCCTGGTACATTGGCGCACAAACGCATAGAAGCCAGCATATTCAGGCCTTCAACATAGTCAATCGCATGTTTTTTCTCGCCCGAAATCACTAGCCAGCCAGCACGATAACCGCAAGTACGATAGTTTTTTGATAAGCCATTAAACGTGACGAATAGCACATCTTCAGCCAGTGATGCCATAGAGATATGCTCGGCTTCATCGTACAAAACCTTGTCGTAAATCTCATCGGCAAATATCACCAAACCATGATGACGCGCGATTTCGATAATGCCTTGTAGCGTTTCTTTTGGATACAATGCGCCAGTCGGATTATTCGGGTTAATCACCACGATGCCGCGCGTATTGGCCGTAATTTTTGCTTCAATATCTTTTAAGTCTGGCAACCAGCCAGTTGCTTCATCGCATATGTAATGGCGCGCTGTACCCCCAGCCAACGTTACCGCAGCTGTCCACAACGGATAGTCTGGCATCGGCACTAACACTTGGTCGCCATTGTTTACTAAAGCTTGCATCGCCATCACAATTAATTCTGAAACACCATTACCAATAATAATGTCGTCTACTGTCACATTAGCAATTTGCTTACTTTGTGTGTAATGCATAATTGCTTTACGCGGTGCGAATAAGCCTTTTGAGTCGGTATAACCGCCGGCATCGCCCATATTGCGAATCACATCCAGCTGAATTTCTTCTGGCACTTCGAAGCCAAAGGCGGCTGGATTGCCAATGTTTAGCTTGATGATGCGCTGACCTTCTTCTTCCATTTGACGCGCTCGCTGCAACACCGGGCCACGAATATCGTAGCAAACGTTAGCGAGTTTGTTGGATTTGAGTAAAGGTTGCATAAAAGGTGATTCTGAGTGATTGTTAATTAAAATTGAGGTTAAAAAAGACTTTAAACTTAATCCGTAAGTTTACCTTAGAAAAAGGTTTTTCTTCAATCAAAGCCACGCTAAAATACCAGCATGAAATTACATTTAACGACCGCTGAAAATAACAATTTAATCACTGGATACGGTGAAGATTTTATTGAGATTAACAAAAAACGTTATACACAAAATCTTATCGTGCTGGCGAATCAATTAATCTTGGATTGGAATGTCACCACTTTTACCGCGTTAACTACGGCGAGTTTTGCTGAGATTGTCGAGATTAACCCTGAAGTTTTGCTGCTTGGCACTGGCTCAAAACATCAATTCTTACATCCAAAACTAGCGCAAAATTTGACAGAAAAAGGCATTCCAATTGAATGCATGACGACAGCTGCAGCTTGTAGAACCTATAATATATTGATGAGTGAAGGCCGAAATGTTGCCGCGGCTTTATTGATTTAACCAGCATGATAAATACTGGTTAGAACGGCTTTACAAGACAAACTAAAAAGCTATTAAAACTGACAGGCTAATTTGTAATCAATCATATTTACAAAACCCTACAAATCCAGCCAATCTAAATAGCGCGCTTTTACTCTAAATGATCAACCCCATCCCAAACTGCCACGGCACCTGCATGTTTGATGAATTTTTTTTCGTAAACTTTAGTAATTAATGTTTTAACTTCTTTAAACTCCGACTGCAACTTATCGCAATCTGCACTGTTTGGTGCACCACACCTAAAAGCGGTATCCACATAAACATGGTCTGCAGAACCGACATCAATCATGCGTTTAACTACGCTCGGGTGTGCGTAATGCCCACCTTCGGTAAATGCCCATTCAATATTTGGGCCATCCTTAACGACATACCAAGGACCCGCTCTGTCTTGCCAGCCAAACGGTTTAGCATTAGGTTTTACAGCAACGTCCGTACGTTCTTTAATGGAGTTATAGGCTACGGCAATGCTAGGGTAACCAATTTCAACCACTAGTGGCGCGGCTTTTGGCACTACTTTTTTAGCCGGAACTTTGGCTTTCTTTTTAGCTTTTGGAACGGGTTTCAGTCCAAGCGCTTTGGCAGGGCCTTTATTTTGACTATTTTGAGCCGCCAATCCAATTGAAACTGAAGTAAAAGAAGTAATGGCGACTGAAATAGCGAGTAAATAAGCAATCTTTTTCAATTATAAAATCCCGAATTTAGTTATTAAATCTAATTAAGTTAAACAGTTAGTGTTGCGGCGTAAATGTTAACTGCAGGCCTTTATTGGTGATCTGTATATCTTTCGGGCTGTAGTTGGTTCCACCAAATTTCAAATCTTCTGGCTTTAGGGTGTATAGCGGAATACCGTTTAGCATTTCGCCACCCAATGTCTTGGTCAGCTTATTAATCATTTCGTTCTGTTTACTATCTGCACCGTCAACATTAAATTGATCAATTTGTGGCTCATCCAATACAATCGATTGACTTGCCGCATCGAAGCGTAATTTACCCGAAATACTTAGTTTACCAGCGACACTTTTATCAAGTAAAGGGCTATTCAGTATGGTGTCTAGCGTCGTTTGCATACGACCAGTTGACTGGTCAAACTTGACAATAGAATTGCTTAAGTTAACGTCAAAAACTTTTAACAACTGAATCGGTACTGCTAATTTTTCGTTAAGCTTTTGCTGGATTTGCGCTTCGGTGACATTAACAGTGCGGTCACCGAAGGTTGCACAGCCAGATAAAAAATCCAATAAAAACAAAATATTAAGCCAATATTTCATTGCTTATTTTTTCATTACTAGTTCTGCTAAAAACCTATTAATCGCTTTTAAAAACTTAAAGGTTTTTGGTCGACAAAATCAAACTGGCATTAGTGCCACCGAAGCCAAAACTATTCGATAAAGCAGTGGTAATTTTAACTTTATCAATACGCTTTGTGGCAATCGGTAAACCAACTGCAGCAGGATCAAGCGTGTCGATATTAGCTGATGCTGCAATGAAATTATTTTCCATCATAATCAACGTGTAAATCGCTTCATTCACACCAGCGGCACCTAGAGCATGGCCAGAAAGTGATTTAGTTGAAGCGATTGCTGGTAACTCACCGTATTCGCCACTACTAAACACCGCGTGAATCGCTTCTAACTCTTTGGTATCGCCAACAGGCGTACTCGTGCCGTGCGTATTAATATAATCCACATGGTCGATTTTATTGCCATCATGATCTGTTAACGCCAATTTCATGCAGCGCTCTGCGCCCTCGCCACTTGGCGCAACCATGTCATAACCGTCTGATGTCGCACCATAGCCAATGACTTCGGCATAGATTTTAGCGCCGCGTGCTTTGGCGTGCTCATATTCTTCTAAGACTAAAATACCGCCGCCACCAGAAATCACAAAACCGTCTCGGTCGGCGTCATAAGTACGCGATGCTTTAGTAGGCGTGTCGTTGTACTTGCTTGACATTGCCCCCATCGCATCGAACAAGTAAGACAAGCTCCAATGTTCCTCTTCACCGCCACCTGCAAATACGATATCTTGTTTTCCAAGTTGAATCTGCTCCACACCTACACCGATACAGTGCGCGCTAGTTGAACAGGCAGAACTGATGCTGTAGTTAACACCTTTAATTTTGGCACCAGTGGCAAGAGTAGCCACAATGCCACTACACATAGCCTTCGTGACCATATAAGGTCCGACACGGCGAATGCCTTTCTCAGCAAGTATTTGATTACTTTCTTCAATACTCTCGGTTGATGGGCCACCACCACCGACAATGATACCGGTACGCACATTGGAAACCAGATTCTCACCCAATGCGGCATCTGCAATTGCTTCTTGTAAGGCAATCCATGCATAAGCATGACCTTTAGCCATAAAACGCATGAGTTTGCGGTCAATCAAATCCTGCACATCTAGCTTAACGGAACCCGCCACCTGTGAGCGCATACCGCGCTCTGCGTACTCTGGCTGAAAGCTAATGCCAGATTTTCCTGCATATAAGCTTTCTTTCACTTCTGCTTTATTATTACCGAGGCTAGATACGATGCCTAGCCCAGTGATTACGACACGGCGCATTGCGTGCTCCCTCCAAAGTTTTCTTTATTCTGCATATTAAATATTAAAAATATCCATTTAAGTATTTGTAAGTATTTATTTAGCCAATACTGATTATTAGTACTGATTAAAAATTATCTGTACGTGTAAATAAACCCACCCGCAAATCATTCGCTGCATATATTTCGCGCCCATCTAATGACATGGTCGCATCAGCAATGCCCATCACCAATTTACGCATAATAACGCGTTTTAAATCTATGGTATAAGTCGCTACTTTAGCGGTTGGCAACACTTGCCCGCTAAATTTCACCTCGCCCGCGCCCAATGCGCGACCACGGCCAGGACCGCCCATCCAACCTAAATAAAAACCAACTAATTGCCACATCGCATCTAAACCTAAACAACCTGGCATGACTGGGTCACCCGTAAAATGGCAATCAAAAAACCATAAATCTGGTCGAATATCCAGTTCTGCTACGATTTGACCATGACCATATTTACCATCACCTTCGGTAATTTTAACAATGCGATCAAACATCAACATAGGTGGCAAAGGCAATTGTGCATTACCTGGGCCAAACAGCTCTCCGCGTCCGCATTTTAATAATTCTTCTTTGGTAAAGCTGTTTTGTTTAGTTGTCATGAGTTGTTGATCTTTTAAGTATTTTATTTTAATGCATGAACTTAACGCATTAAAGTTATCAATTTTTACAGCACCCTCATTTTAATTATTAAAAAATAAGTATTTTCGTTCTGTAATCGCAAGCTAAATTATCCACTATTTTTAGCGATGCTAAAACTTTTAGAAAATATTTCTCCGTTATTATGCGCAATATTTAATTAATATGGGTCTAAAACGTTTTATTTAAAGTGGTAATTGATTTTGATTATTCAGATGCTGATTTTAAGTTAACCCCACTTTAAACAGCGCAGATTAAAGTGCATAAATTGGCGCTCGCGCTAATCGACTTGATATAAGTAATTACAAATCTAACTTCAGATATGTCTTTTGTAACAAGAAATAATTGCATCGCCATATAAACCGATTAAACTATACAAACCTGTATACACTTTGCAGAATTTCATTTATATTGTTAACAAATTGTAAGCAATCGTTTCAAATTTATTATACTAAATGCCATAAACACCGTTTAATAATCATCTATTATTACTTAATCATTTATTACTATTAGTTAATCATTTAAATTTTAGGAAAAACTCAATGAGTGACCGTCTCTTAGCCGATTGGCGTCAACATGCGCTGACTTTAGAAACCGAAGTGAACAAAGTAGTGGTTGGTCAGCAAAACCCTGTTCGATTGATTACTACTGCGATTTTTGCGCGTGGCCACGTTTTGCTTGAAGGTGATGTTGGCGTGGGCAAAACCACACTATTGCGCGCTTTTACACGCGGTATTGGCGGCGGTTATCAACGTATCGAAGGCACAATTGATTTGATGCCGAACGATTTGGTGTATCACACGTATTTGGGTGAAGATGGCAAACCGCACGTAAGCGCTGGTCCATTATTGATGTCTGGCGAAAATCTATCGGTATTTTTCTTTAACGAAATCAACCGCGCACGTCCGCAAGTGCATTCTTTGTTATTACGCGTGATGGCAGAACGTACGCTATCTGCGTTCAATAAAGAACACGTTTTCCCGCATATGATTGTGTTTGCAGATCGCAACCAAGTCGAAAAAGAGGAAACATTTGAAATCCCTTCTGCGGCGCGTGACCGTTTTATGATGGAAATCCCAATCGTGGTGCCAAATGACGATGACATTATGTCTGGCCTGATGTTTGATACGCGTTTTCATGACGTGGATGCTTTGATTGACACGGTTAAACCCGATGTATTGAAATTCGATGAGTTAAATGCGTTTTCTGGTGTGATTCAAAAAAATATCGACGCTTCAAAAACACTGGAAAAATATGCGTTAAATCTTTGGAAAGCCACACGTAAACCAACTGACTTTAGTGTAAAAGTAACCAATGTCGATATGAATCGCTTAGTGCTTGCCGGCGCCAGCCCGCGCGGTATGAGCATGATGTTACGTGCAGCACGCGTGAACGCTTGGTTAAATGAGCGCACTGCGATTACGCCAGAAGATATCCACGCGGTTTTCCACGAAACGGTTGCGCATAGATTGGTATTTAGTCCAGTTTATGAAATGCGCCGCACGGAGATTGCGCGCGAAATGTTAAGCAATATTATCAATGCGGTCGCTGCGCCCTAAGTAAAAACAGTTAAAACATCACTCAGTAAGCGACGATTAAACATGTCCATTGAAGATATCAAAGAGTTTAGCTACCACATCGGCTGGCGTAATCGCGGTCGCCATCCTGGCCGCCACGCTAGCACACAGCGCGGCATGGGTATGGAATTTATCGGCCATACCACGCTGATCGCTTATCCTGATCCGCGCCGTATCGATTTGCGTCAAACCATTCGCGATCCGATGGAACAGGTTTATGTACGCTTATTCAATCAAAAAAGTGCAACACCAGTTTTTGTGATTTGTGATTTATCTGGCAGCATGAATTTTGGCGCTAAAGAGCGAAAAATCCGTAAAGCCGCTGAAATCGCCGAATCCATTGCACGCTCAGCCACTAGGAATTCTGACCCGTTTGGTTTTGTGGGTTTTGATGAAGTGGTACGCGAAGATTGGATTAGTACTGCATCGTTTAAATCGCAACGCGGTATAGAGTTGGCAGAACGCTTAAAAGAATATCACCCCGAAGCGGTTTCTGGCAGCGGTATTAATGAAGTTTGGCGCTATTTACCACGCGAACGCTCACTGGTATTTTTGATTTCAGATTTCCATATGCCGTTAAAACAGCTAGAAGAGTCGCTATCCAATCTATTGCGCCATCACATTGTGCCAGTGGTTTTGTGGGATGCAGACGAATATAAAAATCTGCCCGAATTTGGTATTACCGCCGTTACCGATCCTGAAACTGGCGCAAAACGCACGCTATTTTTGCGCAAAGAATATCGCGACAAAATCATCGCAGCGTTTGAAGCGCGCCGTGAAGCGATTTACAAACTATTTATGCAATTTGATATGCCACCGTTTTATGTGGAAGGCGATTTTGATGCAGATGCCTTAACCGAATATTTTCATCAATTTGTCGCTGCTTAGATTGGTGTTGCGACTTAAATGTTGTTGTTACCTAACCCAAATTTTTCAGTAAAAAATATTATTAGTGAATATTTAGGTAGTAAACGCAATATATCAATTCAACAGAAACTGAATACTTAACCTTATGAAACGATTAAATAAATACTTGTTAGCGATTATTTTAAGTCCACTTTTAGGTTTAAGTGCGCTTAATGTTTCTGCGATGGAATATGAAAATCTGCCTGATATTAAAAACGGTATCGTCAGCATCAAAATACAAGAACCAGAGCGCGATGTCGGTTACACGGTTGGCGATATTTTGACGCGCAATATCAGCATTAATATCAAAAAACCGTATCAATTGATTGAGGAGTCTTTGCCAATTATCGGCTACGAAAGGCGCTACAAAGGTCAATTAATCGGCATCGATTTAAGCGATCTTAAACACGTCAAAAAAGAAAATAACGATGGTGAAACGCATACACTCAGCTTAAGTTATCAAGTATTCACTAATAATGTGGTGGCAAAACACGGCTCATTGCCGTCGGAATATTTGCGCATTATCAACACGCAATCCAAACAAGTAGTGAAATATCGCATCCCCAGCTGGGATTTCGCGATTTCACCGATTTCGATTTATGGCGCAGTAAAAGTCGAATCTGACATGTCAGATTTTAGAGGTCCATTATTATTAGATAACAGCAAACATAAGCAACGTTTAAAGGTTTTGTTGACTATTTTAGGGTTAAGTCTGTTGGGACTTTTATACATGCTGGGCAAACACGCGTGGTTACCGCGCATGGGCGGCCCATTTGCCAAAACGTATCGCATTATTCGCAAATCGCCCAACACGCCTGCTGGCATACAACAATCGGTTAGTAGCATGCATAAATCGCTCAATGCAACAGCTGGTATGAGTTTATTTAGCGGCAACTTAACCCAATTTTTAGCGCAAAAACCCAATTTTGCACCGATTAAAACAGAGATTGAACAGTTCTTTGCATTATCGCGCCAAGTGTTTTTTGAGCCAAATGCCAAACATGATGTTGGTGATGAACCAATTAAATGGTTAGCGCAGTTCTGCCGTCGTTGTCGCGATTGTGAACGCGGCTTGATTCCAGACGCACTAACACCAGATCCGCTGTCTTCAAAGGTTTAAAAGATGGCTTTTTCTCACCCTTGGATGTTGTGGTTATTACCGCTGGCGATATTGCCATTACTATTTCAGCGCGCGCACAGCAAAAGCTATTCTTGGTTAGATATGCTACCAGCAGATCCACTTTCGGATTTGATTGGCCTAATTCTGAAAATATTAGCCGTGCTGATTCTCACCTTTATTATTCTGGGTTTAAGCGCGCCGCATAGCAATCAACAATTGGTTGAACGTATCGGCGTTGGCGCACAAATCACGTTGGTATTAGATCGTAGCGCGAGTATGGATGATCCATTTTCCGGCTCAACGGCCACCACTATTGGCGAAACAAAATCGGCCGCTGCCAGTCGATTAATCACCCAATTTGTGCAATCTCGTCAAAACGATATGCTAGGCATGATTACCTTTAGTAACTCCGCCATGTATGTGTTGCCATTAACTGAAAATAAAGAGGCGATTGTGGCTGCGGTGCGTGCCACTGCTGGTAATGCATTATTTCAAACTAATATCGGTAGTGGTTTAACATCAGCTGCTGGCTTGTTTGATAAAGTGCCCGATTCTGGCTCCCGCGCGGTGATTTTGTTATCGGATGGCGCTGGCCGTATTGATGCCAATACGCAACAAAAAATCAAAGACTGGTTTGACCGCATGCATTTAAGTTTATATTGGATTGTGTTGCGACAACCAGGCGGCTTGAGTATTTTTGATCAAAACTACAAACCGCAGGAAGACCAGCCTTTGCCACCTGAAATTGAGTTACATGATTTTTTTAAAACTTTTAAAACACCATTTAATGCCTATGAGGCAGAAGACCCAAAAACCTTGCAATTGGCGATTGATGACATTAATCGTAAAGAGAAAAAACCGATTAAATATCTACATAAGATTCCTGGCAAAGATTTTTCAACGCTATGTTTTACGATTGCCGCAATCATGATTGCGTTATTGCTGGGCGTGAAATATATAGAAGTAAAAACTTGGAAATAAGCAACTAAATTAGACCTATGAGGCACGTATGAAATTGGATATTCGATCTTTATTGACGGTTAAAAAACTCACTTGGTTTTTAGTGTTTTTAAGCTTAGTTTGCTTGCTTGCAAGCGTTTATACGTTCAATCGAATTAATCAAATTGATGAGTTTAATCAAGCCGTTAGTTTAGGAAAAACGCCAAAGACAGATAAACAAAGCTTTGAAGCCAAATTTGCCACTGCGCTTTATCTGGCAAAAAAAGAACGTTATAAAGAAGCCACTTTGTTATTTAGCCAAACTTTGCCGAATGCGAATGCATCACAAAAATCAGCGGTTAATTACAATATCGGCAATATCTTCTTTTTACGTGGATTAGCGATTAATGGAACGAATAGTACCGTACGCGATGAGGCAGAGTATTTGATTCGCCAAGCGAAAACTGCTTATGTATCATCGTTAAAAGCAGAAAATAGCCATTGGGATGCGCGCCACAACTTAGACCGCTTGTTGACTATGCTGCCAGGAACGCCAACGCCAGGCGTGGGTGAATCTGATACTCCAGGGCTGATTATGGGCAATATTCCAGTTGGTTTGCCTTAAAGTGTTGTAATTAAGTCTTGAAATTTAAGTCACAGAGTTAACACTTAAAATACCATGAAAAAAATATTCAATTATTTCCGCCACCGCCGTGACATTAGCTTGCTAACGATAGCTTTGATTTTGCTATTGATTGCACTATTTAAACCAACTGTGCCGATTAAACGCGATATTTATAGCTATTTATTGGTGGCGGATATTTCACAAAGCATGAATGTGGTGGATGAAAGCATCAATGGCAAACCTGTTACGCGCATGCAATACCAGCAATATTTGATGCACCGGATTATTGGCGAAATGCCCTGCGGCACTCAAGTGGGCGTTGGTTTATTCGCTGGCGTTAGCGTGGCTGCACTGTACACGCCCATTGAAGTTTGCGAAAACTTCGCCGCCATTGAAGACACGATTGACCATTTAGATTGGCGCACAGGCTGGTCTGGCAATAGCCGTATTCGTGAAAGTTTAGCGACATTGGCACGATTAATCCGTAGTTTTCCAGAAACCGCGCAAGTGGTTTACTTTACCGATGGGGAAGAAACACCTTTTTTACATGCGTTTAATACGCGTGACTTAACGGATTTTCAAGGTGCAAAAGACTGGCTTTTCGTTGGTGTCGGCAGCGAAAAAGGCACTGCGATTCCTAAATTAGATGAACATAATCAAGTGATTGGTTACTGGTCTAACGAAAGTTTTGCCTTGCAGCCAGGGGTTGCACAAATTTCCGAATCCAATATCGGTGTTCGTAATGACAGCATTGCCAGTGGCACTAGCGATCGATACTTATCTAAACTGGATGAAAAATATTTGCAATCCGTGACCAAAGAAATCAATGCAAAATATATCAATGGTGACAGCGTACAACGGGTGTTATCTGCCATGAAAAATCAACCGCCAGCACGTCGCGATAAAACCCAATTTGAATTGAAATGGAGTTTTGCAGGTTTATCTGGCTTATTCTTTTTAGCGGCTTATTTGCCAAAACATCCAGTGCAAGAAACCAAAAATTTATGGAAAAAATGGCTGGCGCGTAGAAAACGTCAAACGACAGGCTTGTCTAAACTTTCTTGATTTTATCGACAGACTTGATTATGTAGCCATCATTATGTGATTATTTGTCGTGCTTGAATAAGCGCACCCACACACGCAAGCGCCTTAACGCATCCTTTTCTGCCAATTCGCAATCATCTTTCTCTATAAAATTAGGCAATAATAATACTGGCGGCAACGTTTTTTTCAAGCCGTTTCTTTTAAAATTCAATATCGTTAAATGTTGATGTGTAAAACTTGTTATCGCTAATTGTGGCTTGAATTCTTGCTGCTTTTTATTGGTTAACTTTAAATTGCCCTGCACATCAATCTCAATAGTTTGCCAAGACCAAGGCAACATCAGCAGCGCATCTCGCCCTATAAAATAAGCTGTCGACGCAATAATCAATACAAAAATGGCAAACTTAATCGGCAATATTATTGGCGCGACTAAAATAATCGTCGCGCTGGCGGTTGCAACTAGCGCCAACAAACCCAATAATAGAGGTGAAGGCGAGAGTTGTAGCACAATCGATTTTTTTAAAACAGGTTTCATAGCAATCGTTTTTTGTTAGATTTATAAGGTTTTTTATAAAGCACACTTCATTACAAACACACTTTTAAGTGTGATTAAACAAGGCAAATAATCGCATGACGGCATCAGAATGGCAATTAGGATTAGTAGAACATGGCGCAGTTATCGCGGATGGCGCGGTGAGTCATTTTGTTAACACGCAAAATGGTAGTAAATCGCAAGGCGAAAACCAAGTTTTAAGCGAAAGTAATATTAAGAGCGAAATAGTTGCCACAAAAAGTGTGCATACTTTGTGCGATTTAACGCATCTTGGCCTGTTAGAACTTGGTGGCGCTGAAGCAGTAAGCTTTTTACAAGGCCAAGTGACTAATGATGTGAAATTGCTGGTGACCAATAATATTGCTCACTACAGTGGGTATTGCACGCCAAAAGGACGATTGCTGGCATTGTTTTTGGCATTTTCACATGATGACCATCTACATTTACAATTCAATCGCGCGCTGCTAGAACCGATTATGAAGCGACTGAAAATGTATGTGATGCGTAGCAAAGTAGAAATCAAAGATGTATCTGAAACGATTATCAAATTTGGCATAAATGGCCCCGATTCTGCTGCATTGTTAACACCTTTTTTCAGTCAAATTCCCACACAAGATTATGAATTGGTGAGTTTGGATAATGGCGCAATCTTAAAACTACCAACGATTGCCGGCCATACGCGCTTTCAGATTTTTACTGATGCTATCAACGCGCCCATTCTATTCAATGCGCTTAAAGTGAATTGCCAGCTAGTTGGAAAGCCATGCTGGGATTGGCTAGATATTCAAAGTGGTATTCCTGATGTATCAGCTAAAACCCAAGAACAATTTGTGCCGCAAATGCTCAATTTAGATATTTTAAATGGTATTAACTTTAAAAAAGGTTGTTACACCGGCCAAGAAATCGTCGCGCGTATGCATTATTTGGGTAAAGTAAAACGCCGTACTTATTTGGCGAGCATTCAATCAAGTACCGCGCCAGTTGAGGGCGACAAGGTGTTGGATGCTACGAATAATGATATAGGTCAGATTGTGCGTATTGCACCGAATGATGAAGCTGGATTTGATGCATTAATAGAACTGAGAATTGAAGCAAAACAAGCAGGTAATCTGACTTGGCAAGACTCTGCCATTAATATTAAACCGCTGCCTTACGCTTTGAATGATGAACCTTCTTTACTGGATAATTTGCTCGAGTAAGTTAAGGCGTAGTCTTATCTGGCGTTACCGCTTGTGTTGATGCTGAAGGTGCTATTACAGTTGTGCTTACTGTGGGATTAGTAATTGGCGTTTCTGGAATTGGTGAAACTTCTGGTAATTGATTGGGTTGAGCAATCGGAAATGGTTGATCAATCACTTGATAAAACACTTCATCTTCTTTAATCATGCCCAACTCGCTACGCGCGCGCTCTTCAATCGCCGCATTACCTTGTTTTAAATCGCGCACTTCGGCACTTAAAGTTTCATTGCGTTGCTTGAGCGTTTTATTCTTTTCTTTTTGGCTGCTAATCTGCTGATTCACATTCCAAACACGCAACCAACTGCCTTTCCCCAGCCATAGCGGATACTGCAACAAAGCGATTAATACAACAAAAACAAGTGTTAACGCTTTCAAAACAAACCTTTATTGAATGGCAGTATCCATTCAATTTTGATTGCAATTGAGCCAAGACTAGGCGCATTAGCGCAGACAGTACATTTTGTACGGCAAGCTAATGCAACAACGTATTGGCTCGATTGCATTTGAAATTACTTGAACAATTGGTAAAAGGCGCCCATACCGGCATAACTCGTCGCATCACCCAACTCTTCTTCAATGCGCAACAATTGGTTATATTTGGCAATACGTTCACTACGGCATAACGAACCAGTTTTAATTTGCAATGCATTTGTCGCTACTGAAATATCAGCGATTGTCGTATCTTCTGTTTCACCAGAACGATGTGATACAACAGCCGTATAACCTGCACGTTTCGCCATTTCAATGGTTTGGAATGTCTCTGTTAACGTACCGATTTGATTTACTTTAATCAACACGGAGTTTGCTACGCCACGTTTAATACCTTCACGCAAGATTTTAGAGTTGGTCACAAATAGATCGTCACCGACTAATTGCGTGGTTTTGCCTAAGCGTTTAGTTAAGATATCCCAACCATCCCAGTCAAATTCGCCCATGCCATCTTCAATGCTGATGATCGGATATTTATCCACCCAAGTGGCTAGGTAATCGGTAAATTGTGCAGAACTCAGCGACAAACCTTCTGATTCCAAATGATATTTACCATCTTTATAAAACTCGGTACTGGCGCAATCTAGGCCAAGATAAACGTCTTTGCCAGGCTCGTAACCAGCATCAGAAATTGACTCCAAAATCAGTTTGATTGCATCTTCGTTACTGGCTAAATTTGGTGCAAAACCGCCCTCATCGCCTACTGTCGTTGCTAAACCTTTTTTATGTAGCGTTTTCTTTAACTGATGGAACACTTCTGCACCACAACGCAAGGCTTCTCTGAAGGTTGGCAAGCCAGCTGGAATAATCATGAACTCTTGCATATCAACAGAGTTATCCGCATGTGCGCCGCCGTTAATAATATTCATCATCGGTGTGGGCAATTGCATAGAGCCAGAACCGCCTAAATAACGGTACAAAGGCAAACCACTTTCTTCTGCCGCCGCACGCGCACAGGCCATTGAAACCGCTAATAACGCATTTGCACCTAAACGGTCTTTATTTTCAGTGCCATCCAGCTCAATCAAGGTTTTATCAATAAAACTTTGCTCTTCGCAATCCAAACCAATGATCGCTTCAGTGATTTCGGTATTCACGTTTTCAACCGCTTGCAATACGCCTTTGCCTAGATAGCGGTCTGAATCGCCATCACGCAATTCCATTGCTTCTTTCGCACCCGTAGATGCACCCGATGGCACTGCCGCGCGGCCGATGACACCGCTTTCTAGCAGTACATCACATTCAACTGTTGGGTTGCCACGTGAATCTAAAATTTCACGACTGATAATATCTACAATTGCGCTCATGTTTAATCCTAAATTTAATTAATTATTCAAATACTTAACTGTTAAAGCGTCGATTCAATAAAGCCTGATTTTTTGACCAATCTATCCATGTCAACCAACAAATGCAGTAAGTCTTCCATTTTACCCAGCGGCCAAGCATTTGGGCCATCCGACAAGGCTTTGCTTGGGTCTGGATGGGTTTCCATAAAGATGCCGGCAATACCGCTAGCTACCGCAGCACGTGACAACACTGGTACATGCTCGCGTTGCCCGCCGCTTTTATCACCTTGACCACCTGGTTGCTGCACGGAGTGAGTCGCGTCAAACACTACTGGACAATTGGTTTCACGCATAATCGCCAGCCCGCGCATATCAGATATCAACGTATTATAACCAAAGCTCGCGCCACGCTCACACACCATAATCGTATCTTGATTACCATTTGCCTCTTTGGCTTTATTCACCACTTGCAACATATCGTGCGGCGCTAAAAACTGGCCTTTTTTGATATTCACTGGCTTACCACAAGTCGCCACTGCCACGATAAAATCGGTTTGGCGGCACAAGAATGCTGGTGTTTGCAATACGTCCACCACTGCTGCCACATGCGGCACTTGCTCTGTAGTATGCACATCGGTTAATACTGGCACACCAATTTGGCTTCTTACTTCGTCTAAAATCCGCAAACCTTCATCCATACCAAACCCGCGAAAAGTCTTGGTAGAGCTGCGATTTGCTTTGTCGTAAGACGATTTATAGATGAAAGGAATACCCACTTTTTCTGCGATTTCTTTCAGCTTACCGGCTGTTTCAATCGCAAACTCGCGTGATTCAATCACACAAGGACCAGCGATTAAAAATAATGGATGCTCAAGACCTACATCAAAATTACATAGTTTCATCTGGTGGCCTTTTTAAACTTTTGCTTTATTGTCTAAAGCAGCTTGCACATATGCTTTAAATAACGGATGCCCAGCACGTGGATTAGAAGTAAATTCTGGGTGGAATTGACAGGCCACAAACCAAGGATGTGTCGCTTTTGGCAACTCAATCATTTCACATAAATCTTCGCCTAATGTGCGTGCAGAAACAACCAAGCCCGCTTTTTTAAGCTGCTCTACATAATGATTATTCACTTCATAACGATGGCGATGACGCTCATTCACTTGTGCTCCATAGATACTTGCAGCCAAGGTGTTTTCTACAGTCGGGCAAGCTTGTGCGCCTAAACGCATAGTACCGCCAAGGTCAGAGTTCTCATCGCGCTTTTCGATTTTGCCAGATGCATCTTGCCATTCATCAATCAAGCCAATTAGCTTGTGCGGTGTATCTGCATTAAATTCAGTACTGTTTGCATCCTTTAAATGTGCCACGTTGCGCGCAAACTCAATTACCGCTAATTGCATACCTAAGCAAATACCCAAGTAAGGGATTTTATTTTCACGCGCATATTGAATCGCGGCAATTTTGCCTTCTGTGCCGCGTACACCAAAACCGCCAGGAATCAGAATCGCATCCATCGCCTCTAATTTAGCAGTACCATTTTGTTCAATATCTTCACTATCAATATAGTGGATTTTCACTTTTGATTCGGTGTGAATACCCGCATGAATCAAGGCCTCAGTAAGTGACTTATATGATTCGGTTAAATCTACATATTTACCCACAAAGGCAACGTTGACCAAATGTTTAGGGTTGGCAAGTGCAAAAGAGATTTTTTCCCAGCTAGATAAATCAGCCGCTTTAGCCAAAATATTTAATTTATGACAGACAATTTCATCCAGCATTTGGTCATGTAACAATCCAGGAATCTTATAAATAGAGTCAGCATCGATTGCGCTGATGACCGCTTCTGGCGCCACATTGGTAAACAAGGCGATTTTTTTGCGCTCTTCGTCTGGAATGTTGCGATCAGCGCGACAAAGCAAAATGTCAGGTTGAATGCCGATTTCGCGTAACTCTTTGACAGAATGTTGCGTCGGTTTGGTTTTTAACTCACCAGCGGCCGCGATCCAAGGTAATAACGTTAAATGGATGTAACAGGCATTCGTTTTGCCTTCTTCAAAACCCATTTGGCGAATCGCTTCTAAAAATGGTAACGATTCAATATCACCCACCGTACCGCCAACTTCTACAATCGCCACATCTGCGCCTTCAGCGCCGCGTTTAATGTGCGTTTTAATCTCATCGGTGATATGTGGAATCACCTGTACAGTTTTACCTAAATATTCGCCGCGACGTTCTTTTTTAATCACAGTTTCGTAGATTTGGCCAGTGGTGAAGTTATTACGCTTGCCCATGCGCTGCGAAATAAATCGCTCGTAATGGCCCAAATCCAAATCAGTTTCAGCGCCGTCATCGGTCACAAAAACTTCACCGTGCTGGAATGGCGACATGGTGCCGGGGTCAACGTTAATATAGGGATCTAACTTGAGCATGGTAACTTTGATACCACGCGATTCTAAAATTGCGCCTAGACTGGCTGCGGCGATACCTTTACCGAGAGAAGAAACAACACCGCCAGTGACGAATACATATTTGGTCATTTACAAGACGCTTTACACTTAATGGCAAGCCAAGAATTAGCTTACAGACGGGAACAAATTTTACCGCAAAGGCAGTAGAATAACAATGTTGGGTTTGCAAACAAACGGGTGAAAACTATCAAAAAACACGAATTAAATGGCTGTTTTTAGGATAAAAAGTTTCCTAAGTAAAAGAATACTTAACACTATATTTTAGTCAAAAAATCAGCGAGTTGGGTTTAGAAAAGTCGGTATTTCGATTGAAAATTCGAATATTATTTCGACTGTACTGGAGTTGTTAATACCGAGAATGAATTGCAAGAATCTCTAACTTGGGCTAACCCTACTGAAACCTAACGCTGTATTAGTTTATTTAATAGACCACTTCCCATAACCCTTAAACTGCTGAAACACTTCGCGCATTTCGGCTTCATTTAATATTGGCGGATTAGAGTTAACTTGCAAAATCCGCCAATATTGCTCACATAGATTTTCTACTTCTACCGCCACTGCTAGCGCATCATCCAAATCATGTCCTAACGCAATCATGCCGTGATTCGCTAACAGGCAGGCTTTACGGTCAATTAAGGCCGTTAGCGCACTGTCAGACAATTGTTGAGAGCCAAATAAGACATATGGCGCGCAACGAATATTATCACTGCCGGCAACCGCTATCATGTAGTGAAATGCTGGAATACTTTTGTGCAAGCAGGCAAGCGTGGTGGCAAACATACTGTGGGTGTGAATAACCGCGTTTATATCTGGGCGGCCAGCTAAAATATCACGGTGAAAACGCCATTCTGATGACGGCTTTTTGCTTTGCTCAAAACTGCCATCAAACTGCATATGCACCATGCTTTCTGGTGTCATTTCTTCGATGTTTATACCGCTTGGTGTCACTAGAAAACCACTTCCGCAATCTTGACCTAGTCGTACACTTACGTTGCCTGATGTGCCTTTATTTAAGCCGAGCTGACCCAACTTTTGGCTGATAATGAATAATTGTTGTCGAGATACTTGCATACTTAGAATCATTTTCAGCAATCAAATCGCCATTTTTTGTCCGCGTGAAATCGCCCATTTAACACTTGCCACAAATTTTGGCGAGCTTGATGGCGCATCGTCATGATTTTGCAGTAAGCCCCAACTACCCCATTTAGACCAAGCACCAACACTGTTGAAACTACAGGTCAAATCACCACCATTTTGCGCCCACATCATCAAACTTTTGGTGTAAATATCGCCCATACGCGCATCTGCATTGGCGCTATAAAATAAATTATTCAAACGTTCGTTATTCTCGCCGCCGCCAACACCCACCAAATGCTGACCTGCTTCATAAGCCACTAATTTAAGCCCATAATCATCAGCGACTTTTTTATTGTTTTTTACCCATTGTATCGATTCGGGTAAAGAAACTTTATTGAGATGTTCAAATAATTGATCTAAATTCCATGCACTCACTAATTTATCGTCTAAACCTTTTTCATCTTTTGCAGGCACATTAAAAGAAACATATGGCGCGATTGCTAATACATCTGCATCACTAGCGGCATTCTGAAAGGCGAGAATCTCTTCCGCTACAGGCGAATAAGCCGCTTGTGCAGCTAAAACTCTGACGAATCGGTCATGTCCTTTATAAACGTCTGTCCAAATTTTAAAAATCTGTACAGAGCGAGAAGCGTAATAGCGCAACGCAGCCTCCCCAGAGTCTTGCGAAAGATTTAAACGTTGGCCAGCTATAACAGCGTCTTTATGTTGTTGAAATCCACCGTTCCAAACTTCATTAGAATTTTCTACCCAAGCGTGTAATTCCGGCTTTAAATGCTCTTTCACATATAGTGCAAATTGCTTTATATAATCATCATCAGCTTTGTGCGGCATACAAAACCAAGCATCGCAATTTTGCTGATTCGCTAAATCGACCAGCCACTCCAAAGGAACGCCATTCATCGTAAAGCTTGCATCTGAAGGTTTAGCGCGATCTTTCCAAGCCACCAATTGAGAGTTATTGGTATTCATCCAATCCATAAACCTTAAACAAGCCACACCCGACCAGCGTGCTAAAAAAGTTGGATTCCAGCGGTTCTGCTGATAAGTTTCTTCGTGCGCGATTGGTACTACGCGAATATTTTTGAGGTAATTTTGAGTGTTAAGTTTGCTGATATCGAGTCGGAAAATACCTTTTTCACCATTGACATTGACGACTATTCGCCCTGGCTTGATGGATTTATAGTCATGATTAGGCACTTTAATCACGCCCTCTCCTTCATATAAAATCACATAATCGCCACTGGGAAAATGGCTATTCCCCAGCACGCTAATGATAGTTGAAGCAACCGTACCAAGCGGCAATTGTGTTACCCAGCCATCTGCATCTAGGTTTAAGCGAGCCTCAGCAGGCTGTTTGCCTTCTACAAACCATGCGCGCGATTGTTTGAATAAATCCACAAATGGAAATTCGCTAGACCAATCTGCTACACCTGCTAAATTAATACCAAACTGCGCATTTGCAACGGGGATTTTTTTATTTGTTTTTGCTAGGCGCGTTGCGCCTAAACCAAACACACCCAAAGCCGCGGTAGCTGTAGCGGCTAACATTAAACTTCTGCGATTTTTATCGATCATTTATTTGTCCACCTTAATTAAGCATTCGGCGAAAGTATTTGACGCAAATCATCAGGCGAAAATATGCCCTTTTCAGTAATAATCCCTGTCACCAATCTGGCAGGCGTGATATCAAAAGCAGGATTGGCGGCTTTTGATTCAACTGGCATCAATCTTACCTTTTGTATGCTGCCATCCGTCGCCAAGCCTTGTATAAAACGCACTTCATCACTATCGCGTTCTTCGATTTCAATTTGCTTGTAATCGGTTATTGTCCAATCAATCGTTGGACTAGGCACTGCGGCGTAAAATTGAACGTGATTATCAAACGCCGCCAAAGCTTTTAAATAAGTGCCGATTTTATTGCATACATCACCATTGGCTGTCACGCGATCTGCGCCCACAATCACCATATCGACCAAACCTTGTTGCATCAAATGTCCACCGGCATTATCGCTAATCACCGTATGCGGAACGCCGTGTTGCGCCAACTCCCAAGCGGTTAGCGCTGCACCCTGATTGCGTGGCCGCGTTTCATCTACCCACACATGCACATTCAAACCCGCATCGTGCGCCGCGTAAATGGGCGATAACGCGGTGCCGAAATCCACAGTTGCCAGCCAACCCGCATTGCAATGTGTCAAAATATTGAATGATTGTGTGTGTTTTGGATTATCTTGTCGCTTCAACTCAATTTGCGCTTTAATTAACGCTAATCCATGTTGGCCGATTGATTGGTTTTGGGTTACATCTTCTTCTGCAATATTTGCTGCCTCTCGCCAGGCAGTGATATTGCGCCTATTTTGCGGCGTTGCTTGTAAAAGTGACACCATGCGATTCACTGCCCAAGCTAAGTTAACGGCTGTCGGGCGACTATTTTTGAGCATTTCTGCTGCGTTAACTAAATAAGCATCCGATTCATCTTCCAGCATCGCCAACGCCATGCCATAAGCTGCCGCAGCACCAATTAACGGCGCGCCACGCACTTGCATAGTTTTAATCGCGTGAATCATTTGTTCTAGTGAGTAAATTGCTAAGATTTGAAATGCAAATGGCAATTGCGTTTGATCAACAATCTGCACAAATTTGCAGCGCGGACTTGGCCAAATTGTTCGAAACGGTTGTTGAGCAACTTTCATTGTTCTCAATCTAATTAAAATATGGCTTACGATTAAATTGCAAGATTAATATAACTTTTTATTGATATTAAATCGTTAAATAGTATAAATAATTATGAATAAATTTCTTGCAATTTTTTTTGTTTTATTTTTTACAGTTTTCCATCCACAAAATCTGTGGATAACTTTGTGGATTGCTGTGTCTTAAAAGTGTAACCTACCAATTTATAAGGCTTTTTTAGAAAAGTTCATTTTTTAATCTATTTTTTAACTCAATAAAATCAATGACTTACGGTATGCCGTTGGTTTTATACACTTTTTTTACATTTGTTAATGTAGCACATTAAGTGGTGTGCATAACCCCGCTAATTTTGGCAAAATTTGTAATGCATTTTTGCCTGTAATTTCAATGATTTGCGACACTTCAACGCCCCTTAAATCAGCAAATACTTCTGCGATTTTCATTAGCTCTTTCGGGCTATTTCTGCCCTTTGTGCCAATCCATTCTGGCGGAATATCCGGCGAATCGGTTTCTAATACAATCGATTCTAACGGCAAGTTTTTAGCTAATTCACGAATTTTAAGCGCACGTGTATACGTCATCGCGCCACCAAAGCCCAATTTAAAACCTAACTTGATAAATGCTTCTGCCTGCTGCGGGCTGCCATTGAATGCGTGTGCGACTCCACCAACCACAACATGACGGCGCAATTGCTTTAGTACGTCATCCACCGCACGCCGCACATGCAAAATCACAGGCAACTCATATGTTTGTGCGATTTTAAGTTGCTCGACAAAAAAATATTCCTGCGTTTCGCGATTTTGTTGCGTGACAAAAAAATCTAAACCGATTTCGCCTACAGCGACTATTTTAGGATTTTTATGCGCTAGTTGTTCGGTAATTAACTGTTTTAATAACACCAAATCGCTAGGATGCGCTTGGTCGACATACATAGGGTGAATGCCTAAAGCCATGAAACATGACGAACGTAGATGCGCTAAATCGATTACTGTTTGGAAATTATCACGCGTGACAGATGGCACAACTATTTTATGCACGCCTGCCTGACTGGCATCTGCAGTTACCGCATCGCGATCTGTATTAAATTCGGCGGCATCTAAGTGGCAGTGAGTATCAATTAACATCGTCTGATTTTACACACCGTTTAGATGGTTTTCTTGATTAACTTAAAGTTTATTAACAGCTGAATAAACAGGTTTAGCGCGCAATCGAATATCAGCGCCAATTTGACGTAATTCAAGCACATCTAGCGCTATGGCTTGGTTCATTTGTGAGAAAGCTGGCATGGCGAATAAACTTTTGGCATCACTACCCATCAGTTTTGGCGCGTAATAGATCAAAAGCTCATCAATCAGGTTTTGCGCAAGCAAGGCGCCGTTTAGGTTTTCCCCACCCTCGACTAGCACTTCATTGATTTGCATGTGCGCGAGATGACTTAACAGTGATTTCAGGCACACTTTATTCTGTTGATTAGGAAGTGATATAAGCTCTGCACGAGCGGCTAATAATTCACTGGCTTTATTTTCTGGGTCTTGGGCAAAGACAATTAAAGTATGACCACCTTGTAAAATTTTGGCTTGTGGCGAAATACGTAATTGACTATCTACAATCACGCGTAATGGTTGTCGTTCAACGCCCAAGCTGCGTACGGTCATTGCAGGGTCGTCATTTAAAACCGTGCCAATACCGGTTAATATCGCGCACGATTGCGCACGCCATTTCTGCACATCCAGCCTTGCGGCTTCACTGGTAATCCATTGACTGTTGCCGTTGTTAAGCGCAGTTTTGCCATCTAAACTACTGGCGATTTTGCAGCGTACATACGGCAATTTTCGTGACATGCGTGAGATAAAACCGGGATTGAGTGCTAAGGCTCGATCTTGCATTAAACCACTGGCGACTTGAATATTGTGTGCCTGTAAATAAGCTAAACCACTACCTGCAACGATTGGGTTAGGGTCAACCATTGCCGCAATCACTTTTGCTACACCTGCTTTTACTAATGCTTCTGCACAAGGCGGCGTGCGGCCAGTGTGGCTACAAGGCTCTAAAGTCACATAAGCTGTTGCACCTTTGGCAATATCGCCTGCCTGACGCAAGGCAAATACTTCTGCATGCGGCTCGCCAGCTTTTAAATGTGCGCCTTCACCAACGACGACGCCATCTTTTACAATCACACAACCCACGCGTGGGTTCGGCATGGTCGTGTACAAACCCTGCTCTGCCAGCCTTAGCGCACGTGTCATCCAAACATGGTCGCTGGCAGTAAAGGGTACCTCTACAAATTCAATTTTCGTTGTCACACAGCGTTACTCATAAAAAATAATTCCTTACATATCAAACATATGCGGCGTCATTATTTTTATATCGCGCCTTGTTTGACTTAGAAACTTGAATTTATAGAGGTCCCCTAAACATATTAATGCACATAAGGTACTTCATACTTAAAAGTATCACTAATGCGACGAAATGCGGCTTTGCGTTAACTTATTATTGGCATCAAAAAATATCAGCAGGCCATGATAAACATGCATACATTTGCCCAAATCATATTCAATGGCACTATTTTTTGCAGTGAACGATTCTTCTAAGCTCGGGCGACCTAACAATGCCATCACCGCTTCTTTTGGCGCGCCTTTGATTAAAATATTCTGTTGTAAATCAAACGCCATATCCCCGCGTTTGCATTCTTGCTCAGTAGTGGTTGCGTATTGAATCCACTTGGTCTGATCAAATTTTTCAGAGCCAAAAACCACTTTGTCTTTAAATGCCCACCAAGTAAAAAAAACAATCGTCAACAACACGGTAAAAACTGCTAAAGCAATAGAAGAAATATTGATAAATTTCATAGTATTAAATGATTACTTTCAATTAGTTAACTTGCGATTGATGATTGAACTGAGATGCGTTTATTGGTAATTTATTTAGGTTAAGCTACAAGTCGCGAATCACATTGTTAAAGTCATCCACATCTGAAAAACTTCGATACACCGATGCAAAGCGGATATAAGCGACTTTATCCATTAGTTTTAGCTCTTGCATCACACTCTCGCCCAAATCGCGCGCGGGGACTTCTCGCTCGCCCAAGCCCAACATTTTTTGCACAATATGATCTAGCGCGCGGTCTACATATTCCGTTGGCACAGGGCGTTTATGCAAAGCACGCGTAAACGATAAGCGCAGTTTTTCACGATTAAATTCTTCGCGCGTACCATTTTGTTTCACCACTTGCGGCATATGTAATTCAGCCGTTTCATAAGTAGTAAAGCGTTTATCGCAAGCCCCACATTTGCGGCGACGGCGAATAGAATCCCCTTCGTCATTGACTCTAGAATCAATGACTTGGGTATCATCCGTGCCACAAAATGGACACTTCATTAATTAACACTCCGCTTAAGTCTTAAATAGCTAAGATTAATAAAAAATCCAACAAAATATAGCAATAAAAAAGTAGGTATCCCAATTAGAAGATATGCACCAGCCCAAGAAATCTCACGCAAAAAAACGCTTAGCCCCAACTCATGTATAGCTGCCATTTGAAAAACAATCGGTAACTGTAAAAAAACAAACACGCCTTTATTATCTTCACCAGCTGAATATGCCATGGCTAAACAAGCAAGAATAATTAACGCATAAATTATGCAAAAAATAACTCCAACTCGGTTCAGTTTAGACATTGATGTGATTACTTATGCGCCATAAACGGGAAAGTTAGCAGTTAACGCATGCACTTTCGCTTTAGTCGCCGCAATCAACGCTTCATTTGTTGGATTATCCAACACGTCCGCAATCAGGTTCGCCACGATTCTGGCTTCCTCTTCTTTAAAACCGCGCGTGGTGATGGCTGGCGCACCGATGCGAATACCTGAAGTCACGAATGGACTTTCCGGATCGTTTGGAATCGCGTTTTTATTCACGGTGATATGCGCCAAACCTAAAGCTGCATCCGCAGCTTTACCTGTTAAACCTTTTGGACGGAGATCAACCATAAACATGTGCGATTCTGTGCGGCCAGACACTACACGCAAGCCACGCGCTATCAAGGTTTCTGCCATCGCTTGCGCATTTTTGATCACTTGCGCTTGATAGGTTTTAAATTCTGGTTGCGCGGCTTCAAGGAAAGCAGTCGCTTTTGCAGCAATCACGTGCATCAACGGGCCGCCTTGCAAGCTGGGGAATACGTTTGAATTAATCGATTTTTCAAATTCCGCTTTAGCCAAAATAATACCGCCGCGTGGGCCGCGTAAGGTTTTATGTGTGGTTGACGTTACAAAATCGGCATGTGGCACTGGGTTTGGATAAACGCCAGCCGCGATCAAGCCAGAATAATGCGCCATATCGACCATGAAATAAGCGCCGACTTTTTTGGCTATTTCAGCCATACGCGCCCAATCAAAACGTAAGGCGTAAGCTGAAGCACCGCCAATCAATAGTTTTGGTTTACATTCAATCGCGATACGCTCCATCTCGTCGTAATCGATTTCTTCTTTGTCATTCAAACCGTAGGGCACGATATTGAATAGTTTGCCGGATAGATTTGCAGGTGAGCCATGTGTTAAGTGTCCGCCGTGGCCCAAGTTCATACCCATCACGGTATCGCCTGGTTTTAGAATAGAAAAATACACCGCTTGGTTAGCTTGCGAACCAGAATGCGGTTGCACGTTGGCATATTCTGCGCCATACAACGCTTTTAAGCGGTCAATCGCTAATTGCTCCACTTGGTCCACAAACTCGCAACCGCCGTAAAAACGTTTGCCTGGATAACCTTCTGCATATTTATTGGTTAATTGTGAGCCTTGTGCTTCCATTACTGCTGGGCTGGTGTAGTTTTCAGAGGCGATTAACTCAATGTGATCATGCTGGCGCACAACTTCTGCATCGATCATGGTGGCAAGTGCTGGATCAGCAATCGCAAGCTTGTTGGAATAACTAAACATGACTTTAAAACTTTCTACTAATTTAAGAAGTGAAAAGGTATTACAAAATAGTTGGCTATTTTATCACGCTGTAGCTGCATCTTAAACTATGCATAATAACCAGACCGATGATTAGTGTGTGAAAAATACAATTGGTTGTAATAATTGGTTACATACAACCACAAAATGCAGCATTACAACCTTGCAACCAATGCTTAAAAAAATAAGTAATTGTTTTTATTAATAAAAATATTGGGCATAAGTATTGCATGAATATAAATGTAGCTCTATCTCCAAAGCGCTTCTTAGCCCAGCCTCTTCACGTATCAGATGCTGGGCTTTTTTTATGCACGTATTTGTATTTAATTTCATGCTTATTTTTCAGGTTAATTTAAGTGTTAACTATGCTGGAATAGCAATTTAACCATTTCACTGTAATTAGAATTTAACAATCGACTAAACAAGCCGCGCTATAATAAGTTTTTTATGTGTGAAATTTTATATATGGAATACAGCCAATGAAATGGACAGATAGCTTAAGAATAGCGGAAGAATTAGTCGATAAACACCCTGACGTTGACCCAAAAACCATTCGCTTTACCGATTTGATGCAATGGGTACTGGATTTGGACGGTTTTGATGATGAACCAGAACGTTGCGGCGAAAAGATATTAGAAGCCATTCAATTGGCTTGGATTGACGAAGCTAGCTAGATTAAAATTCACGGCTGTGCACATTCAAGCTTAGTTTGAAAGTGGTAATAAACCATAGTAATTAATCTTAAGAATCAAGCAATATTAACAACGCATTTAAAAACCATCTATTTTATTACTGACCAAAATTATGCAAACATCTAATCCCATCGCGATCCCAAAAGAAATCTTTAAAGCCTACGATATTCGCGGCATTGTGGGCAAAACGCTTACGCCCAGCATCGTAGAATCCATTGGACATGCATTAGGTAGCGAAGCCAAACAGCGTGGGCAAACCGAGATCTGTATTGGTTTCGATGGCCGATTATCTGGCCCAGAATTAGCCGAAGCGTTGGCGGTCGGCATCCGAAAATCTGGTATTAATGTAGTTAATCTTGGCATGGTCGCCACGCCAATGGTGTATTTTGCAGCTTATCATCTCAACACGCATTGTGGTGTGATGGTCACTGGTAGCCATAATCCGCCTGACTACAATGGTTTGAAAATGGTGCTGGCAGATGAAACATTGTCCAACGCTTCTATTCAAAGTTTGCGTGAGCGTATCGAGCAAAAGAACTTTAGTTATGGCGAAGGCACAACACGTCATTATGATATCGCTGCTGATTACATTGCCACCATTCAAGCGGATATTAAATTAGCGCGACCGATGCACATTGCAGTAGATTGTGGCAATGGTGTGGCAGGCGCTTTTGCAAAAACTTTATATAACACAATTGGTTGCAGTGTTGATGAGCTATTTTGCGAGGTAGATGGTCATTTCCCTAATCACCATCCCGACCCTTCTGTGCCAGAAAATCTGGCCGATTTAACCAATCTTTTAAAAACGAATCACGCCGAAATCGGTTTAGCGCTTGATGGCGATGGCGATCGATTGGGCATCGTCACCAAAGATGGCAACATCATTTATCCAGATCGACAATTATTGTTATTTGCAGAAGACGTGTTAAGCCGCAACAAAGGCGCGCATATTATTTTTGATGTGAAATCGACACGTAATTTAAGCCCATGGATCCGCAAATATGGCGGCGACCCGATTATGTGGAAAACTGGACATTCTTTAGTTAAAGCGAAAATCAAAGAAACCAACGCGGCATTGGCTGGCGAAATGAGCGGACACGTATTTTTTAATGATGCCGATGAAAATGGTAAAAAACGTTGGTACGGCTTTGATGACGGCTTGTATTCAGGTGCACGCATGCTGGAGATTTTAAGCCGATTTGATAATCCATCTGATATTTTAAATAGCCTGCCAGATAGCGTCAGCACGCCTGAGCAGCACATTCACATGCAAGAAGGCGAACCGCATGCGTTGATTGCACAATTACAAAAAACTGCCACTTTCGAAGGCGCGGTCGAGCTGATTACCATTGATGGCCTGCGCGTAGAATATGCAGATGGCTTTGGTTTGATGCGTCCATCCAACACAACGCCAGTGATTGTGTTGCGTTTTGAGGCGGATTCTGAAGCCGCATTATTGCGTATTCAAGGGCAATTTAGAGAAGTAATCTGGAACGCTGCACCGCACGTTGCGATACCTTTTTAGCGCTGTCTTTTTAACAGACTTAACACTCAAAAAAAGCTTAAAAATTGTCTCGCAGCTCAATTATCTACGCCATTATTTGGCTAAGTCTGGTGTTTGGTATTTATTATTTGGTCGATAACATTCAAAACCCCAATAAAATGTGGCGTTTGGGTGACGACGCGCATCAAGTGATATTAAAACGTGGTTTAGATGGTCATTACCGTGCAGAAGCATTGATTAACGGCCAAAAAGTGAATGTATTAGTCGATACAGGCGCAACAGGTGTTGCAATTTCGCAATCGGTTGCTGACAGATTGCAACTGAAAAGCTTAACCGCAGTGCGTACCAGCACGGCTAATGGCGATAGCGTCGGCTATATGGTGCGGCTTGATTCTGTGACAGTTGGTGGCGTTCAGGCGCGTAATGTGTCAGCGATGATTGCACCGGGATTAGGCGGCGATGTGTTACTCGGCATGAGTTATTTGGGGCGCATGGATGTGCGTTTATTTAAAGGCGAGATGACCATCAAGCAGGTTACTGACTAATTTTTGTTAAAGCTGGCCTTCTGGCAAAACCAGCATTCCATTTAAAATACAACGCGCCATTTTGATTTTTTAAACCAACAGCTTACTATTGTACTAATCCAAAGTACTAGGTTTACAAAGTAGTATATCTACAAAACGCTGCATTCAAAAAATGACGATTCAAAATCTGTCATTTATTACATTTCAAAGCTATTAGGAAATCATGACCAATAAAAGCCCAAACACCTTATGGCGATATGCATTATTTAATCTAGTGGTTCTGGCTTTAATCAGCGCATGGTTCTGGCAACAGAACCAACCAGTTAAACTCGCTGAACCGCAATTAGCGGTAGACGGCAAGCTGCAATGCGTGTCTTACGCGCCTTATTATGGCGAAGGTCAAACGCCGTTCATCAAAGGCACGCATATCAGCCAAACGCAAATTGAAAGCGATTTGAAGTTATTGGCCAAACACTCTCAATGTGTACGTATTTATTCCGTTAACCAAGGATTAGATTATGTGCCCGTCGCCGCTTCAAAAATTGGTCTAAAAGTATTGTTAGGTGCTTGGGTAGGCTGGGTAGATAGCGATAACGTACAAGAAATCAATCTTGCTACTAAATTAGCCAATCAATATCCAGGTACCGTTGTAGGGCTGATTGTGGGCAATGAAGTCTTATTGCGTGGCGAACAAACTGAGCTGGCAATGGCGGAATATATCAAGCTGGCCAAACAATCCACCAAAGTACCGGTAACTTATGCGGATGTTTGGGAGTATTGGCTAAAGCATCCAGCTTTGGAAAATTCGGTCGATTTCGTGACCGTGCATGTATTGCCTTATTGGGAAGATGATCCGCAACCAGTCAGCAATGCCATGCATCACGTCAATGTGGTGATGGATAAAGTCACGCATACCTTTACCAAACCTGTGATGATTGGTGAAACTGGTTGGCCTTCAGTCGGTCGTCATCGCAATGCTTCCGTTCCAAGCGCGGTGAATCAAGCACGCTATATACGTGAATTTTTACTACGTGCCGAAGAAGCTAAGTGGAATTACAACATTATCGAAGCGGTAGACCAGCCATGGAAACGCTTTTTAGAAGGTGCAGTTGGCGGTTATTGGGGTTTGTACGATACTGAACTGAATCCAAAATTTTCATTTTCAGGCCCGATGGCTGAGCGTCAAGATGGTTTAAAACCAGTATATTGGGCTGCAGCTGGCTTATTGATATGGCTAGCGGTGGCATTCGCATTTGGTGAACGTCGCAACAGTGCGTTAGTTGGCGCTGCGACCTTAGGCGCTTCCGCTGGCTTGATGGGCTTATTGCAAACTGGCTATTTGGTGGTTGCGTGCCGTGATATTGTCGAGTGGATTGGTTTAGGCAGTTTGAGCGGTTTGGGCATATTAACGATATTAGCCATGCCATTTATCATTGCTAGAAAACAGAATGTTGATTTAACAGATGCGCAGAGTAAAAAGATTATCCGCATCAGTCTGTTTATCTTCACGCTTTGCGCCGCGATTGCTGGTTTATTATTGATACCTAAAGCTTGGATATTGCTGCCAATTTCCAAATCCATGCCGACACTGTCAGGTTTTTTCTATAATCTTGACGGACGCTATCGCGACTTTCCGTTAACCATTTATTTGTTGCCAGTGCTGCAACTTAGTATTGGATTATGGCTGGCACAATTACGCACATTAACGCGCACAGAGTCGCGTATTTATCGCTATCTCAATGTAATCGCGCTAGTCACGATGGGCGTATTTATATTATCAGAACCGCTAAATGTGCAGGCGTATGCTTGGCTTGCGTTGGTGATATTGTTGGCTGTGATTAGCTGGCCAAAATACAATCGTTTAGCGACTAAAGATTCAGAAGATTAATTATTTGAATAGACTTAACACTAAATTATTAACAACAAATTAACCATATAAAAGTCAGCATTATTGCTGGCTTTTATATTTAAAACTGCTTGATTTCAATCTAAGTAATCACCGTTGGTGCATCGCGATTAGTACGTTCTTTAAGTTGCGATATCTGCAATGCGATTTGAATCATTTCGCCCAAGGCCACTTGCGCATTCAAATGATGATTGTTCACATCGGGATCAAAAGCCTCTAGATAAATGCGTAACGTTGCGCCCTCAGTCCCCGTGCCAGATAAGCGAAACACAATACGCGAACCGCATTTAAACAAAATGCGAATTCCCTGCCCAGTGCTAACCGAACCATCGATCGGGTCTGTGTAACTAAAATCATCACAAGTATCAACCGTGTATCGCTCAAAAGTTTGATTAGGCAATGTTAAAAATTGCGATTTAATATGCGCAATCACGCCGTTTGCTTCGCCAGTTGGAATCACTTCGTAATCGTGGCGCGAATACACATTGCGGCCGTAAGTTGCCCAATGCGCTTTTGCAATGGCTTCTACACTCGGAATTTCACCCTTGGCGGTTTTAGCGGCAATAATATTCAGCCAACATAACACTGCCCACAAACCATCTTTTTCACGCACATGATTACTACCTGTGCCAAAACTTTCTTCACCGCACAAAGTCACTTTGCCAGCATCCATCAAGTTGCCAAAAAATTTCCATCCTGTCGGCGTTTCATAGCACGGAATATTAAGCGCGGCCGCCACTCTATCAACCGCACCGCTGGTCGGCATAGAGCGCGCTACGCCCGCCAAACCCTGGCGATACGCTGGTATTAACGTCGCATTAGCGGCAATAATCGCCAAGCTATCCGATGGCGTGATGAAAAAACTTTTGCCCAAAATCATATTGCGATCACCGTCACCGTCCGATGCGGCACCAAAATCAAAATCAGGTGCAGAATCCGAATACAGTACGTCGACCAATTCATGCGCGTAAGTTAGGTTGGGGTCAGGATGACCGCCACCAAAGGTTTCGCTTACTTCACAATTCATCAAGCTGCTTTCTGGCGCACCTAAACGCTGCACTAAAATTTCTTTAGCATAAGGCCCAGTTACTGCATGCATGGCATCAAACTTCAACGTAAACCCTGATTGAATCAACGCTTTAATTGCTGAAAAATCAAATAGTTGCTGCATCAAATCTGCATAATCACTGACAGCATCAATCACCTGTACACTGAAAATGTGGTCAATATCATCAAAGCGGGTTTCAGTAATCTTGCCCAAATCTATATCCGCAAGATTGGCTATTTTGTAATGAGTAATCGTTTTACTTTTGGCAAAAATCGCTTCAGTGATTTTTTCTGGCGCAGGTCCGCCGTTTGCCGTGTTGTACTTAATACCAAAATCTTCCGTTGGACCTGCAGGATTATGGCTGGCGGATAAAATAATACCGCCAAAAGTTTGATAATGCCGAATGATGTGTGATGCGGCTGGCGTCGATAAAATACCATTTTGGCCAACAATCACTTTTGCAAAACCATTTGCTGCGGCCATTTTAATGATGGTTTGAATAGCCGTTTTATTATAAAAACGACCATCTCCACCCAAAGTTAAGGTAGCGCCAGATTCAATTTCTAATGTGTCAAAAATACTTTGTACGAAATTTTCAAGATAATGTGCCTGCTGAAAAACTTTTACTTTCTTACGTAAACCAGATGTGCCAGGTTTTTGGTCTAAAAAAGGCTGTGTTTGGATGGTGTGGGCTTGAATAGTACGAGTTTGCATGGTGAATTCCTATGATTTATAGCCATTATAGTTGAAAAAAAAGCGCAATAAATGCGCTTTTTTCAATTCGTTTTATGTGTTAACTATTGACAATAATAAGCTTAGTTAACACATAAAACACAGCAATATTTAATGTTGGTTCACTTGCCTAAACGTCTACCGAAACTCACAGCATAAGCACTTGGGCGCGCCAACAAAATAGGGTCTTCAGACGCCTCAATACCATCAACCAAATTTAACGGATTAAACATAGTCGATTTCTCATATTTTACGCCGTCTGCATCTATCGTTTTAATCACCAACGTGCCCAATTCAACTTGTTTTCTGCTCTCAGGCCACACCACAGTTGCATCATTCAACACATCGCCTTTTTTAGCTAATTGCACGCTTAATTTGTAACTTGCCGGCGCTTTAGCCAAACGTTTTGGTAGCTCTTCAAACAAATAATTAGGCGTAACTTTTGCTGCTTCTGCTTTGCTTAAAAATTGTGCGCCTTTAATAGGCGTGATGCGGTAGCGACCATATTGTGTCTCACCTTTTGCATTGATAAATTTAAAAGCATTCACGCCAAAAAACGATTGTGTCGCGAAGCTTACTGGTGGCAATTTTGGCATTTGCACAAACTTAAGTGCCGCTGGATGTGAGCCTAAAAACTGCTCCACTGGCGTTGGTTTTACAGCCTCTGGGCCGCTAGTAGCAATCGCATTGAGCAACCCTAAAAAATCTTCAGGATTAGCAGCGGGAAAGCCATTGGTGGAAATGCTCACAATATCCGTGTAAGAACCATCAGGCAGATTGAAACGTATCGCAATGCCTTTAGGAAAAGCATTGCCATCCGCGTCGGGAATGTTTGGCACGCCAGTTGCATCTGAAAAGCGCACAGTCACTGGACTAGACGTTTTTTGCAAATGCTCCGCTTTAGTAATACTAGCAGCTGATTTTGCAGGCGTAAACTCACCCAAAGCAACAATACCTTTGGCGTGATTAGCGCGAAAACCTGCGTGCGGGCCACCAGATAACTTAGTTAACGTGTTCACAATTTGCTCAACAACTGGCTTATCTGCTTCTGCTGTTGGGGGCGCTTCAGCATAAGCTTGCGCAACAATTAAGAACATTGCAGCCGATACAAATACTGTTAATGTGTGATTTTTAACGTTTTTCTGCATGATATTTTTCCTAATTTCAAATTAGTTAAAGTTTTAATTTTATTCATTATAACGATTTGGAGCAGTTACGTTTTAACCAATCGCGCGTGAAAAATTATTTGCTAATCTGTCGTTAATATTAAAGCAAGCAAGTGACATACCATACAGATTTTAAGCAGACGTTTGTAATACTAGCAAATAAAAAATTCTTAAATTAAGATGATGCAAGGTTATAGCTAACGCATTTTAGGATGCACGCCTCAAAAACAAAAAAGACCTATAGAGGTTAGTCTATAAGTCATGATTTTATTGGTCGGGACAGCAAGATTCGAACTTGCGACCCCATGCCCCCCAGGCATGTACGCTACCAGGCTGCGCTATGCCCCGAACCGCACTACTATTGATTTGCAGTGAGCTAGCATTATAAATCAAATACGTATGCCACCAAAAATATTTAGCGCGATTGATCAGTATTAACAATGGATTGTTAAAAAATTAAGGCCGCTTTGAAAGCGGCCTTAATAGAATGCAATTAAATGGATTAAGCACGAAGTAATTGAATAACCGCGCGAATTTCTTTTTTAAATAGCAACAGATCTATCCCTACATTCGTTTCTGATTCTTTTGCTGAAGTAGTTTGCGTATTCGCTGCTGTTGCTTCCGCTTTAACTTCTGCACCATCTAAACGATTTCGAGCGCCACTAATAGTAAAACCTTGCTCGTATAACAATTCACGAATTTTACGAATCAGTAACACTTCATGATGTTGATAATAACGACGATTACCGCGACGTTTTACTGGTTTTAACTGGGTAAACTCTTGCTCCCAATAACGCAATACGTGTGGTTTTACGCCGCACAAGTCACTCACCTCACCAATCGTAAAATAACGCTTGGCGGGTATTGGTGGCAACTGCATTTTAGGTGCTGAATCTATCATTGATAATTTGTATGTAATCTAATAGCCCAAATTTAGAAATTTTTTAGCACTAAGACTTTTAATATTAATGCTATATTGAATCTGGTTAAGCGTAGTGCTCTTCAACTTTACTTTTTAATTTCTGACTCGCATGAAAAGTCACCACACGGCGCGCAGTAATCGGTATTTCTTCGCCAGTTTTTGGGTTGCGGCCAGGACGCTCAGATTTTTTACGTAATTCAAAATTACCAAACCCCGATAACTTAACGCTATCACCCGTTTCTAAAGCGGTACGCACTTCCTCAAAAAATGCCTCTACCATATCTTTTGCCTCGCGTTTATTCAAGCCCACTTGCTCAAACAACAAATCGGCTAAATCCGCTTTTGTTAAGGTCATACATTTCCCCTGAACGTCTTATTATTCATTAATTTCCCGCTAATTTTTGTTTGCTTGTTTTCACTACTTGGCTAGTTTTATTCATCATTTTTAATAATAAAACTAGTTAATTTCGCAATGAGGCGCCAAATTGATTTTCTAATAATTTTAGCAACTGTGCCATTGCAGCTTCAGCTTCAATATCTACCAAAGTTTTATGAGTATCTTGCATAAGTACCGATAATGCAAGGCTTTTTTTATTTTCAGGAATACCTTTTCCTTGATATATATCAAACAGTTGCACTTGTGTCACAAGTGGAATATTGGCATTTGTCACTGCGTTCAATATTACTTGAACAGGTTCATTAATGTCGACAATAACTGCCAAATCGCGACGTATCGCTAATGTTTTTGGTACTTCTAAATAGCTTGCAACTGATTTTTTCAGCAAAGGCAAAACTTCCAGCTCAAACAAAAAGCAATTTTTTACCAAGCTGTAATGTTGCTGCCATTTTGGATGTAATTTTCCCAACCAACCAATTGGCTGACCATCTAAATAAATACGAGCTGACTGGCCAGGATGTAATGCGCTGTGCGTTTCTGCCCGATATTCGGCATTTCCATGTGTTAACTTTTCTACTGTAGCTTTAATATCATAAAAATCGACATCTTTTGTGGCGGCACCCCACTGCTCTGGCTGAAATGCACCGTAGAATAAGCCTGCAACGCGCGCTTGCTCGTTAAAACCTTCTGGCGCAGCGTGATAGCTTGACCCGATTTCAAATAACATCGCACGCTCTTGTTTGCGATTGATATTATAAGTCAACGTATCTAATAATCCGCCCCACAAACCACTGCGCATCACACTTAAATTGCTGGCAATAGGATTTTTTAGTTTGATCGGTTGCGTATTGCCTAATAAATCGCGCTCCCAGCTTTCATCTACAAAGCTATAACTAATAATCTCTTGATAACCTTGCGCTTGCAAAGCATCATGCAACCAATTTGTATTGAATACAGATTCTGTTGCATTGAGCATATTTAAATGCGCTGTTGGGATAATTGCTGGAATTTTATCGTAGCCGTGTAAACGGGCGATTTCTTCAATCAAATCTTCTTCACGTGCAATATCAAAGCGATAAGTCGGCGCTTTGATGACAAAAAGATTATTCTCTTCTGTGAATTTAAAGCCCAATTGCGTTAATAAAGTACCAACCGTTTGTTTAGGAATGGTAATGCCCAACACAGAACATAAGCGTGAATAGCGCAATGTGACAGAAACGCGCTCTGGCAACTGATTAACTACTTCGGTTAATTCGCCAGCTTTACCACCACAAATTTGCAGCACTAAACCCGTTGCGCGTTCCAAAGCTAGTTTTGTATTTCCAAAATCTACACCGCGTTCAAAACGGTAGGATGAATCGGTACTTAATCCTAAACGACGCGCTTTACCTGCGATTGCATCAGGCGTAAAAAAAGCGCTTTCTAAAAATATTGCCGTTGTAGCATCCGTCACAGATGTAGGTTCACCGCCCATAATGCCCGCCAGCGCAATCGCACCGTTGTTGTCGGCAATCACTAAATCATCGCTGGCTAATTTAACTTCGGTATTATTAAGCAGCTTGACTTGTTCATTTTCTGCTGCAAATCGAACGTTAACTCCACCGTTTAATGTAGCCAAGTCAAATGCATGCATCGGTTGGCCAAGCTCCAATAATACGTAATTGGTAATATCGACAATCGCGCTGATGCTGCGAACACCGCTACGTTCAAGATTGCGAATCATCCAATCGGGCGTGTTGGCTTGGGCATTCACACCTTCAATCACGCGGCCATAATAAGCAGGACACGCTTCACTTGCAGTAACTTTCACAGCCAGTGATTTAGCACTTTCAACAGCAACTGTATTAAATACAGGCAATGTAATTGGCGCGCCAGTAATAGCAGTCACATCACGTGCAATCCCTAAAATACTTAAACAATCGGTGCGGTTTGGCGTGAGTTTTAATGTGAGCGTATAGTCATTTAAATTCAAATACTCACGAATATCTTGACCTGCTGTTGCATCATCTGGCAACTCGAGCAAACCATTTGCTTCTGCCGCTAATCCCAGTTCTTTGGCCGAGCATAGCATGCCAAAAGACTCAACACCGCGCACTTTGGCTTGCTTGATGGATATACTTGGCAACTCGGCTCCAACCAACGCGCAAGGCACTTTTAATCCCACTCGCGCGTTGCTTGCACCACATACAATTTGCAAGGGTTCCTTACCAACATTGACTTTACACACCTGTAAACGATCAGCATCAGGATGTTTAATCGCTTCAATAATTTCGCCAATCACAATATTGCCAAACGCTGGTGCAACAGGTGTCATTTCTTCCACCTCAAGCCCTGCCATTGTTAAGGCATGACTGAGCTCTGTGGATGACATTGCAGGATTGACAAAGGCACGTAACCAGTTTTCTGAAAATTGCATAGAGTTTAATTAATTAGCTTGATTATTTAAATTGCGACAAAAAGCGCAAATCATTATTAAAGAAATGGCGTAAATCATTCACGCCATAGCGCAACATAGCCAAGCGCTCAACGCCTAAGCCGAAGGCAAATCCGCGATATTTTTCACTATCGATATTCACATGCTTGAATACTTCTGGATGTACCATGCCACAACCACCAATTTCTAGCCAGCCACCATTCCAACTCATATCCATTTCAGCAGATGGCTCTGTGAATGGGAAAAATGATGGTCTAAATCTGACCGTTAAATCGGCGCGCTCAAAGAATTTCTGTAAGAAATCCTGAACAACGCCTTTAAGGTTTGCGAAGCTGATATTTTCATCTACCCACAAACCCTCTACCTGATGAAACATCGGTGAGTGCGTTGCATCTGAATCTACACGATACACACGTCCGGGCGCGATAATTTTCAAAGGTGGGGATTGATTGTTTTTTAGAGCATCTTCCATGTAATGCACTTGCACAGGTGAAGTATGTGTGCGCAGTACAAAATCAGTTTTTTTATCTGCATTTTGCAAATGATTAGCATCTACATAAAACGTATCGTGCATGGCACGCGCAGGATGATTTTCAGGAATATTCAGTGCAGTAAAGTTATAAAAATCCGTTTCAATCTCAGGCCCTGTTGCCACATCGAAACCAATAGAGTGAAATAATTGCTCAATACGTCGCAACGTTAAAGTCACAGGATGCAAACCACCTTGAGACTGGGCACGTGCCGGCAAACTTACATCTAATGACTCAGCGGCTAGTTGCTTCGCTTGCTCCGCGCTTAAAATTGCCTCCCGACGCGCATTCAATGCCGCTTCAACTGCCTGCTTGACGACATTAATTGCTGCCCCAGCGGCGGGACGTTCTTCATTTGACAGTCTACCCAAACCTTTGAGCGCTTCGGTTAACGCACCCGTTTTACCCAAATATTTAGCTTTAGCATTTTCCAATGCTGGCATATCGCCACAAACACTAAAATCCGCTTGCGATTCTGAAATGAGATTTTGTAAATTATCCATACGCTATTTTAACTTAAAGTAATGAGTTTGTTGATGTTTAACTGATTGATTATGAATAAATATTTATGTCTTAACCATAAAAAAAGAGGCCGCAGCCTCTTTTTTTACTTTGCCTGATTTAGGCATTCATGGCTTAAGCTGCCAGGCCAGTTTTTGCTAATTCAACAAATTTAGCAAATGCCGCTTTGTCAAATACCGCTAAATCAGCTAGTACTTTACGATCCACTTCAATAGAAGCTTTTTTCAAGCCATTCATAAAGCGGCTGTAAGTTAAACCTAACTCACGCGCACCTGCGTTAATACGTGCAATCCACAATGTGCGGAATTGACGCTTTTTCTGACGACGGTCACGGTAAGCATATTGACCAGCCTTCATTACCGCTTGCTTGGCAACGCGATAAACGTTTTTACGACGACCGCGATAACCTTTAGCGGCGTTTAATACTTTTTTATGTCTTGCGCGAGCGATGACACCACGTTTTACTCTAGGCATATCGGTCTCCTTATTGTGTTGGCATCATTGCGCGAACGCGCTTGACGTCAGTTGGTGAGATGATCGAAGTGCCACGTAACTTACGTTTTTGCTTAGTGGTTTTCTTGGTTAGGATATGACGTAAATGTGAATGCGTACGCTTCACTTTACCGTTACCTAAGAACTTAAAGCGTTTTTTGGCGCTGCTCTTTGTCTTCATTTTTGGCATTTTTTTCTCCTTTGAGAGTTGTTAAGAGTGCCTAGGCATGCCATTTCGCCGTATCACTCAGAAAATATTTAAATTATTTATTACTCAGTTGTACTTAATTTCTCTGCTGCTTTTTCTTCTGTTTTTTCTTCTGTTTTTTCAACTAGTTTTGGTTCAGCTGTTTTTGGCGGCCTGTCTGCTTTAGGCGCTGATTGCTTCACTACTGGTTTCTCTACTTTTTTCGGTGCTAAAACCATCACCATTTGGCGGCCTTCCATTTTTGGAAATTGCTCAACTACCGCATGCTCAGTTAAATCCGCTTCTACACGTCTTAACAATGCCAAACCAAATTCCTGATGCGTAATCTCACGACCTCTGAAACGCAACGTGATTTTCGCTTTATCGCCCTCACCCAAAAAGCGGATGATATTACGTACTTTAATATTGTAATCGCCATCATCCGTACCTGGGCGAAACTTAATTTCTTTAATAACAACTTGTTTTTGTTTCAGTTTTTGTTCATGCTGACGCTTGCTTTCAGCATACTTAAACTTACCGTAATCCATCAACCTGCACACTGGTGGTGTAGCGTTTGGTGCAATTTCCACCAAATCGATATCCGCTTCTTCAGCTTTAAAAAATGCCTCGCGTAGACTTACTATGCCTAACGGTTCGCCTTCTATGCCCACCAAACGAACTTCGGGTGCGGTAATATCCCCGTTAATTCGCGTATCTTTATCTTGTGCTATTGCTGACTCCTAATCTTTAAAAATAAAACAACCGCGCCACCTTGAAAATTAAGCTTAAACCTTAGCTTCAACTTCTGCTTTTAGCCGAGCAATTAAGTCGGCAATCGGCATGGAACCTAGGTCTTCACCTTTTCTGGTACGCACGGCTACTTGTCCTGCTTGCATTTCGCGCTCACCTGCAACTAGCAGATAAGGCATCTTTTGCATGCTATGTTCGCGTATTTTATAGGTAATCTTCTCATTTCTCAAGTCAAAATCGCATCTAATGCCATTTTTCTTCAAATTTTCAACCACTTGCATCACATAATCGGATTGATTTTCAGAGATATTTAACACCATTGCCTGCACAGGTGCCAACCAAAGTGGCATTGCACCTGCATAGTTCTCAATTAAAATACCAATGAAACGCTCCATAGAACCAACAATGGCACGGTGCAACATTATCGGGCGTTTACGCGAGTTATCTTCTGCTACATATTCGGCGCCTAAACGTTCTGGCAAATTAGGGTCTAGCTGAATTGTGCCGCATTGCCACAATCTACCTAATGAGTCTTTCAGCGTAAATTCAATTTTAGGGCCGTAAAATGCACCTTCACCAGGTTGATATTCAAAGTCCAAATTGTTCAACTTAAGTGCATTTGCAAGCGAAGTTTCCGCCCTGTCCCAATCCTCATCAGAACCAATACGCTTTTCTGGGCGCGTTGAAAGCTTGACTAATACATCGTTAAAACCAAAGTCACCATAAGCTTTGTAGAGCATCTTAATAAAATCGGCAACTTCCGCTTCCACTTGTTCTTCTGTACAGAATATATGCGCATCATCTTGCGTAAAACCACGCACGCGCATTAAACCGTGCAATGAGCCAGAGGGTTCATTACGATGACATGAGCCAAACTCGGCCAACCTCAAAGGCAAATCGCGATAGCTATGTAAACTACTATTAAAAATTTGCACATGACCTGGGCAATTCATCGGCTTAACCGCGTAATCGCGATTTTCAGACTTAGTCACAAACATGTTATCGCGATAGTTTTGCCAGTGGCCAGACTTTTCCCATAAGGTTTTATCCATAATGGTCGGCGTGCGCACTTCTTGATAATTGTAATCTTTGAACATTTGGCGCATGTACTGCTCCACTTCTTGCCAAATACTCCAGCCACGCGGATGCCAGAACACCATGCCTGGTGCGTCATCTTGCATATGGAAATAATCTAGTTGCTTACCAAGTTTGCGATGATCGCGTTTTTCAGCTTCTTCTAACTGAAATAAATAAGCTTCCAATTCTTCTTTGTTGCGCCAAGCTGTGCCGTACACGCGTTGCAACATCTCGTTATTGCTATCGCCACGCCAATATGCGCCTGCTAATTTCATTAACTTAAAAGCTTTTAATTTGCCGATATTCGGCACATGTGGACCACGGCACAAATCGGTAAAACTGCCTTCTGAATATAAAGAAACATCTTCGTTAGCAGGAATCGATTCGATAATTTCTGCTTTGTAATGCTCATTAATGCTTTTGAAATACGCCACAGCTTCATCTCGCGGCAACACTTTGCGTGTCACTTGCTCATCTTTTTTGGCAAGCTCGCCCATTTTCTTCTCAATGGCGATCAAATCCTCTGGCGTAAATGGGCGTTTATACGAAAAGTCATAATAAAAACCGTTGTCAATCACTGGGCCAATCGTTACTTGCGCATCAGGAAAAAGTTCTTTAACTGCATGCGCTAATAAATGCGCTGTGGAATGACGAATAATGTCTAAGCCATCATCAGATTTGTCGGTAATAATCGCTAAATCACTATCTGTTTCAATCAGATAACTCGTATCAACCAATTTAGACTCTTGATTGTTGTGCGTCACTTTGCCAGCTAGAGCCGCTTTCGCAAGGCCTGCGCCAATATCCATCGCAACTTGCGCGACGGTTACAGGGCTATCAAAATTGCGTTGCGAGCCATCTGGTAAGCGAATTACTGGCATATCAAATCCAATGTGAGCGTTTTAAATGTTATCAAGCTTAAATAATAAAAGCCGTCTGTTTTAACGGCTTTTATTATTGATTAACCAGTTTTAACCATCCGTTTTTTACAAATGATTAAACTAGCTCTTGTGTTTCTTGGTAGGCAGTAGCAGATTCGAACTGCTGACCTCTTGGATGTCGACCAAGCGCTCTAACCAACTGAGCTAACCGCCTATACTTTTCGCAATTTTTACGAAGTGCGAATTTTAGCTTAATACAGCCTTGCACGCAAACGGGTACTGCTGGATTGCGCGCTATAATGCAGTGTGATTACACAAAACCTAGCATCGACGAATTTTAACGCATTAATCAACACCCTCAGCATTCAAGGCTATGTTATTTTTGATGATTTTTTAGCAGCCAATATCATTATTGCTTTGCGCGATGAAGTTGATAAACGTCATATCAATAATGAGATGGTGGCTGCTAAAACAGGATTATTAAGCCAATTAAACCCATCCAAAATTCGTGGAGACCAAATTTGTTGGCTGGATGAAGACAGTGCGAACATAAACATCCAAGCTTATTTTGCAGAAATGCAGGCGCTAAAGATGCAACTTAACCAACAATTATTCATGAATTTACACTCGCTTGAAACGCATCTGGCGATTTATCCGATTGGTAGCATCTATCAAAAACATCTAGACCAATTTAGTCAAAGCGCTGATGTTAACCAAACTATTGGCGTAAAAAATGATACGAAAGCACGGCAACTCAGCAGCATTTTGTATTTAAATGCAGACTGGCAAACAGACGAAGGCGGCGAATTAAGATTGCATTTGAATGCACTTGAATATTTAGACATATTGCCAACTGCCGGCAAACTAGTACTATTTTTATCGGAAAAATTCTGGCATGAAGTGCGGCCAGCAACGCGCGAACGAGCAAGCCTAACTGGTTGGTTTAGGACGCGTAGCCAATCGCTGATTTAAAGTTGTAGTGGGTTTTAAGGCTGAAATAATTGCTCATACAAACTTGGGCTGGCGTAGCCATCTTGCGTCATATTCTGTGTCGCTTGAAATTGCCGAATCGCCGCTTGCGTTTTAAGCCCAGGAAAACCATCTGCTGTACCACAATCAAAACCCAAGACATTTAAACGGTTCTGCAATGCCCACATTTGGCTAAAAGTTAACCCTTCTTTATCGGCAAATTCGCCTGCCACAATGGGTTTATCACCCACTAATTGATTCGCTAAATGCACAACAGACAACGCATAATTGACTGAGCGATTCCAATCCATGATGACATCGAAATTACTAAACACCATAAACGCAGGGCCAAACTGCCCTTGCGGCAACAAAATCGCCGCGTTTTCTTGCACAGGCAAAGCATTACTTTCAATTTGCAGCACGCCTAATCTTTTCCAATCAAGCGTAGCTTGTCGGTTATTCAACTGTGCTTGACTGTAATCAAAATGGATGGGTAATTTCACCTCGATTGCTGCTAGTTCATTTTTGCGCCAACCGACTTGGCTTAAATAATTAGCAGCAGATGCAAACGCATCAGGCAGCGATGTCCAAATATCGATGCGACCATCTGCATCTGCATCCACGCCATATTTAAGCAAAGTAGATGGCATAAATTGCATATGTCCCATCGCGCCCGCCCAAGAACCGCGCAAACCTTGTACGGTATTGTGACCTGCATCCACAACGCGCATGGCATCCAATAATTGGTTGCGGAAAAATTCGGCGCGGCGGCCTTCATAAGCCAACGTCATTAAACTAGATGGCAAATCAAAATTACCTTTATTGCTGCCGTAATTGGTTTCCAATCCCCAAAATGCGACCAATATCTGTTTGGGCACGCCATATTGCGCTTCAATTTTGCTTAAAAGCCCTTCATGCTGATAGAGCATTTCTCTGCCCTGTGTGACTCGATCAGTCGTCACGCGCTTTTCGACATAACTCAAAAAAGGTGAAATAAATTCCGGCTGTGCGCGATCAAGCTTAATCACGCGCGGTAAATATTCAGCACCTTTAAACGTGTTATCGATAGTTTGTGCAGAAATGTGCTGGGCTTGGGCTTGCGTTTTAAATGCGGCCAACCAAGTATCAAAATGACTGCTCTCATCAGCAACCGCAGCTGAGTTGATTATTAAGCAAAAAAAAGTGTTAACTATGCTGAAAAGGTTTATTTTGAATTGTTTTTTTGGCATTACATTCATCATATGTATTTGAATATCAAAAATTAAAGTGTTTCAAGTACTTTACTATAACCAATTTGGTAATTTGGATATTGCAACTGAAAACCTGTCTCGCGCAAACGCTGGTTACTTAAGCGCTTACCGCCTTGCGTTGCGGGTGTTTGAATATGACTAGTATCGACAAACTGTTTGTTCGCCAACCATGTCAGCACGTCATATTGCAAAGTTGGCATATCGTCAGTCACGATATAACAACTCTCAACCGACTGCTGAGTTAAGACTTTTTGCACTAAAAATGCGATGAAACCAGCGGCATCATCACGATGGATGCGATTACTCCAACTATTACTTTCGGGCCAACGGCTTAGGTCTTTTGCTGTATTCACTAGATATAATCGTCCTTTGCCGTAAATGCCTGATAGCCGCAAAGACGTTGACTGACAAGGAAAATTACTTAATACATTTTCAGCTTCTAACAAACGCTCACCACCAAAATCTGCAGCGATTGCTACAACATTTTCATCCAGAATATTTTGCGTATGCGTTTGTCCATATACGCGCGTGCTAGAAACAAAAAATACATGCTGTAAATGGATATTTTTTATTTGTGTCGCCAATACGTTTTTTAGCCCCTGTACATAATGTGCATGGTAATTTTCATCGGTCTGCGCGCTGGCCGCAACGCAATAGATAATGATTTCAGGGTTAAGATGCGCTAATTGGATTAATGTATTTGGCTTTGTCACATCCGCTTGAATAGTTTGCATACCGTTAGGCAAAGTTTGCTGGCTAATTCTTAAGCCAATGACTGTATGTTGAGATTGATGCAGTTGCAAGGCAACCGCGGTGCCTAAATCACCGCAACCAATTATTAATATTTTAGCCATGCGGAATTTTCATCAAATAATATTAGCTATAAAAACGACGTTAACTACAGTTGCTTTTAGTCATGCTGAAACAGATATTTTTCTGCAAAAAATAGCGCGACGATTGTTTTACCGTCGGTAATTTCACCCGTTTGAATCATGTGCATACAATCTGCGAATGATGCTTCAAATACTTCTAATGCCTCATCAGCATCGCGTTGATGTGCGCCAGCCGTTAATCCGCGCGCTGAATACATGTAAATCACTTCATTCGAATAACCGATACACGGATGTTGATAACCGAGTTTTATCCAATCACTTGCGCTGTAACCCGTTTCTTCTAGCAACTCACGCTGACCTGTGATTAAAATTTCTTCACCCGCGTCGATTTTTCCTGCAGGTAATTCAATAAAAACCTGATGTAAAGGATAGCGAAACTGACGCTCTAATATAACGTTGCCATTTGGCAAAATAGGCACAATCACCACCGCGCCAGGATGTGTCACATATTCACGCTGGCTGGAATGTCCGTTCGGCAAACGCACTTGATCGCGCTTTACAGTCAACATGCCGCCAGATGCAATGGTTTCGGAGCTAATACAATGTTCGGTTAAATCAAGACTCATTATTTTAATTTATTCTATCTTTATAAAACTGTATTTTAAAAGTTAACACTTTAAAACTAGCAATTATTTTCTAGAGAATAGGTTAAGTGATTATTGAAAATAGTTGTTTAAATAGCGGTGTTAAAAGTATCACATCTGTTCACATCACCAACAGTTAAGCCTTGATTAAACCAACGCATACGTTGTTGCGAAGTACCATGTGTAAAACTATCCGGCACCGCATAACCTTGCGCTTTTTTTTGTAGCGCATCATCGCCAATCGCCGCTGCTGCAGTCATGGCCTCTTCCACATCGCCCGCCTCTAAAATACGATTTTTTCCATCCGCATGATGCGCCCACACGCCCGCATAACAATCCGCTTGCAGCTCTAATCGTACTGAGTATTGATTCGCTTCTGCTTCGCTGCGTGCGTTTTGACGTGCCTGCTGTACTTTATCGGACGTGCCCATCAAATGTTGAATGTGATGTCCCACCTCATGCGCAATCACATAAGCCTGTGCAAAATCGCCAGGTGCATTAAAGCGCGTTTTCATTTCCTGATAAAACTGCAAATCAATATAGACTTTACTGTCCCCAGGACAATAAAATGGCCCCATCGCGGCCTGTCCTGCGCCACAGGCAGTCGGTGTTTGACCGCTATATAATACTAATTTTGGTGCAGGATATTGCTGACCCGCATCCGCAAATATCTTATCCCAAGTATCTTCCGTACTACCGAGTACTTTTGCGACAAAAATCGCCATGGGATCATCTTTAGAAATCGCCTGCGCCTCAATAGGCGCCTGCTGATTCAAGCCTTGACCAATATTGAGTACAACTGAAGGGTCCACACCAAAATACATGGCGACCAGTGCGAGTACAATCGTACCAACTCCTATACCCTTCCCGCCAATTGGCAAGCCTCCACCACTCCGCCTGTCTTCTACATTACTACTTTCTCGTTCGTCATCTAGGCGCATACTCAAACCTCAAAATATAAAATGTATTAATCTTTAGTCAGATTTTATTACATTAGCGCAATAATTTCTTAACATTATTCAGTTAAAAATACGTTTGATTTACTTGATGTACTTACGATAAATTCTGTTTATACCCAAACGTTATTTACACATGCATCATTAGATTATTTATTTTCAATTCATTGACTTAGCGCTTTAATCTTAACTAGAATGTAAGCTCAGTTAAACTAGCAGCAAGGTAACATTATGATTTCTTTAGTTATTCGCCCAAAAATACTATTAATAACAATTCCTTTGTTGACGTTATTAGCAAGTAGTCAAGCTAATGCGGAAATTTACAAATGGCGAGACAGTAGAGGCGTTACTCAATATTCTGATCGCCCTCCAGTTGAGGATTTTTCAAAACTGTCACGTAATGAACTTGTTAACTCATTGCAAACAAAAGATTTATGCACTGTCGGCCCAATCAAAAAAAATGTTGTATCGACTGGAGCATCTACTAAAGATTACAGTGGTTTTTTTACTGGCTTTACTATAAAGACTAAAACAGTTGCAACACCTGTAAAAAGCATTGCAACGGTCGCTGCGGCAACTTCAAGAAATGTGACTATAATGGGGCTTTCTAAAACACCATCGCCAGTTAACGTAGCAGCAACATCTCCAGCTGCAACATTAGCTAAAAATATTACATCGACCATTACAGTTGGCACAAAAAATGTAACTGTAATGGGATTTTCTAAAACACCATCGCCAGTTAACGTAGCGGCCGCACCTGCTGCTATACCTACCGCAACAACTCCAGCAAAACCAGTTGTCATTACTCAACCTGTTGTAACAACACCCGCACCCGTCGTTACAACACAGCCTCTTGTAGCAACACAAGTTGCTACTGCGTCACCTACAACAAACCCTAGCACGCCTATTAGTGATGTAGCTAACATTATTCAAACGGCATTAATGCCAGCAGTAAATATCAGTAAAAATATAACTCCTGTCATCGGATTTAATTCAATCAGAGTTCAACCTACTACCGAAATTGCGCCTAATAGTGGTGGCGAGTTTAGAATTGGCTGCAAAGTAAGTCATATGAGCAATGACGATCCTTTGGTTTATCCTAACCAACAAGGTGCGGCGCATCACCACACTTTCTTTGGTAATACATCAGTCAATTATAAAAGTGATTTAAATAGTTTCGGCTCTATTGGCACCTCAACATGCACAGGCGGCATTATGAATCGTTCCGCATATTGGGTTCCATCTATGATCAATACAGAAACAAATGCGCCTATTCAGCCAAATGGTGACGTACTTGTTTATTACAAACACGGCTCTATCGACGGTTCTCTAATAAAACCACCGCCTAAGGCGTTACGCATGATTGCTGGCGATATGAAAGCTAAAGATAATTCAGTTTATAATCGAACTGGATTTACTTGCCACCCTGGACCTAATTCTAAGCGTACTAATTGGCCACGCACATCCGAAATACCGAGTGGCCAAAATTGTGAGCTAGGTGATGATTTGATGTTCAGTATTTTTTTCCCCCAATGTTGGGATGGTAAAAACTTAGACAGTCCAAATCACAAAGACCATATGGCTTATCCAAATTCAAGTACTTGCCCAGCAACGCATCCAGTAGCGATTCCAGAAATAACTGTCAATGTTCATTACACTGTTAAAGAAGGCGATAAGTTAGATAAGTGGCGATTATCAAGTGATAACTATGCTTTTAACGGTAAAAATGGTGGGTATTCTGGTCATAGTGATTACGTTGAAGGGTGGGATAGAACATTCATAGAAGGCATTATCAAGAATTGCATCAATACTAAAAAAGATTGCCATGCGCACTTGTTAGGTGATGGTCGAATGATGTATTAATTACCTTAAAGTTACAATCAATATAGGTCAGCTTTGCTGACCTTTATTTTTTCCACAATACTTTATAAATAAAACCTGGAAATGCAAACACTAAAAACAAACTAAACGTGACAGTATAAAATTCCCAGCCTTGCGCTGAAACTTGTCCAAAAGTTACATGCTCCGCGTAAAAGCCAATCGCTCCTACAATTAAGTACAGAACAACCAACTCCAATAAACACCATGCTAGGTTCTTAGCATTAGGTTTTAATTGAATTACATAGAACAGTTTATTGGAGAACCAAGGTAAATTAGCCGCAACAAATGCTAATAATAAGATAATAATTTGCGTCATAGGTGCTTGGTTTTAATGATAAAGGTGCTACTAATCGATGTAATTAACGTTTAAACGGCTATTGCAGACTAGTAGCAATCGCTACACCGCAAATTTGCATGAGCGTTTGTGGCATGATGCCTAGCAATAATAGTGCAATCGCATTGATGCTTAATATCAACTGCATATCGATTGGGGCGTTAATCGGTGTACTGTCTTTTGGTGCATCAAAATACATAAGCTTTACAATGCGTAGATAGTAAAAAGCACCAATCGCTGCCATCAACACTGCAAATACTACTGCCCAGATAAAGCCTGCTTGTAACGCAGCTTGTAACACCGTAAATTTGGCATAAAACCCCAATGTTGGTGGCACGCCAGCCATGCTAAACATAGTGATTAGCATGAGAAAAGCAGCCCACGGACTACGTTGATTTAAGCCTTTTAAATCATCTAAATTTTCCGCCTCAAAGCCTTGACGACTTAACAGTAAAATCATGCCAAAACCCGCAAGTGTCATCAACACATAAGCGCTGATATAAAACATACTAGAAGCAAAACCATTTAAGTTTGCACTCATTAAGCCAAATAGTAAAAAGCCAATATGAGAAATAGTCGAATAAGCCAACATGCGTTTTAAGTTGGTTTGTGCAATCGCGGTGAGATTACCAATCGCAATGGATAATACTGCCATGATCAGCAGCATATCTTGCCAATCGATGGCGAGTGGTTGTAGACCTTGTGCAAGCAAGCGTACAGTAATTGCAAAAGCAGCAAACTTGGGCACAGAGCCGATTAACATTGTGATAGAAGTTGGTGCACCTTGGTACACATCTGGCACCCACATTTGAAAAGGCACTGCACCAAATTTAAATGCCAAGCCTGCCACAATAAACACTAAACCTAAAATCAGCACAGGATTTTTAGTATTCATTTCCAATAAGGCACTGCTGATTTCAGTGACGTTTAAACTACCTGTCATGCCATAAATCATACTCATACCATACAACAACATGCCCGAAGCCAATGCACCTAGCACAAAATACTTCATCGCGGCTTCTGTTGCGCGGGCATTGTCGCGATCAAACGCAACCAAAGAATACAAGCAAAGCGAAAGCAATTCTAAGCCCATATAGATAGTCAGCAAACTTTGCCCTGAGATCATAATCATCATGCCTAATAGCGCAAACAGCACCATCGCATAATATTCGCCTCTAAACATGCCGCGCTGTTGCATATATTGACGGGTATACACCAGCATCATTGATGTACCCAAGAATGTCATGAGTTTAAGTATGTCGGCCAGTGGGTCATCTACAAACATATTGGAAAACGCGTAACCAACCGCAGGAGTATAAGTGCTGACTGTAAAGTAAGCCGCGGCTAAAAGCGTAAATTGTGCCAAACCATAAATAACAATACGATTTTTCGGCTTAATAAATAAATCTAGCAACAAAATAAACATTGCCATAAATAACACGGTTAATTCAGGCAAGGCTGTAATAAGGTCTGTTTTAATATATTCCATAATTTAGCCTAAATTAAAGCCCAGCAATTGGCAATTTACTGATTGCCATATGATTCAAAAATTGTACCGCAGTTGCGTGTGTAAATTCAGTAATCGGTTGTGGATAGATGCCAAACCCAATCACCATTAATGCTAATACCGTTAATATTAAAAATTCACGTTTAGTTAAATCTTTTAATTCGGCCACATGTTTGTTGGCAACGTCACCATAAAAAACACGTTTAACCATCCACAAACTATAGGCAGCGCCAAATATCAATGTAGTCGCGGCTAAGAATCCTACCCAGAAATTGTATTTGACTGCAGCCAATATCACCATAAACTCACCGACAAAACCTGAAGTGCCAGGTAAGCCGCTGTTGGCCATCGCAAATAACACGGCAAATGAAGCAAAGACAGGCATCGTATTCACCACTCCACCATAATCGGCGATTTGGCGACTGTGCATGCGGTCGTACAACACGCCTACACACAAGAACATGGCGGCAGAAATAAAGCCATGTGAGATCATTTGAACGATTGCGCCTTCTAAACCTAACTGGCTAAACAAGAAGAAACCGAGTGTCACAAAGCCCATGTGCGAAATAGACGAATAAGCAATGAGCTTTTTCATGTCTTTTTGCACTAACGCGACTAAAGCGATATACACAATCGCTATAAGCGACAATGTAATCATAAAGCCAGATAAATAATGTGCAGCATCTGGCGCGATTGGCATAGCGAAACGTAAGAAGCTATAACCACCCAGTTTTAGCATAATCGCTGCCAATATTACCGAACCGCCAGTAGGCGCTTCCACGTGCGCATCAGGCAACCAAGTATGCACTGGCCACATCGGGATTTTGACCGCGAACGCCATGAAAAACGCCATGAAAATCAGTATTTGTACGTTTAATGGCAAAGGTAATTGGTAGTAATCGACAATCTCAAAACTGCCAGTCTGATGATAGAGATAGATAAATGCCACTAACATCAGCAATGAGCCGAGCAAAGTATAGAGGAAAAACTTAATAGTCGCGTAAACGCGATTTTCGCCACCCCAAATTCCAATAACTAAGAACATCGGGATCAGCATAGCTTCCCAAAATACATAATAAAGCAAGCCATCTAAAGCACTGAACACGCCAATCATCAAGCCGCTCATGATCAAAAACGCTGCCATATATTGTGCAATATTTTTGGTGATGACTTCCCAAGCGGCAATCACCACAATCACCGTCGTAAAACTGGTTAACAATATTAATGGCGCGGCGATACCATCTACGCCCAAATGATAATTCACATTAAATGCGGGAATCCAGCGTGCTAATTCCTGGAACTGAAAAGCACCTTGCGCATAATCAAACTGGGTATAAAGCGGAAAAGTGACTACAAATGCAATCAATGCACCTGCCAACGCAAGCCAACGTGTGAAGTTCGGCTTATTATCGCCGCCTAAAAGCAACACCACAACGCCCGCCAATATTGGCATCCAAATGGACGAGCTGAGCACATACTGACTGAAAATATTGGCTGATGACATTTAATTGATTTTGATAAAAAAGGTTAAGAACAAAAATACACCAATAATCATGGCAAAAGCATAGTGGTAAATAAGGCCAGATTGCAAATGTCGCACTTTACTCGAAATGCGACCAATCAAGCGTGCAGTACCATTAACGATTGCACCATCTATTAGCTGTATATCACCAATTTTCCATAATTTTTCACCGAGTAAACGTGCACCACCTGCGAAAAAACGCTCATTAAATGCATCAAAACCGTATTTATTTTCTAAAACTTGGTTAATAAACCACAATTTTTTCTGAATAGCGGCAGGAATATCTGGTCGCTTCATATAAAAGAACCAAGCGAGCAATACACCAGAAGCGGCCAAAATGAACGGTAGTGTCATAAAGCCATGCAAAGCCATGCCAGCAGGTGAATGCAATATTTCATGATAATGATGGGTTAAGTGTTCCATCGCTGGATGATTTTCAGCATTAACAAAAATAACACCTTTAAAAAACTCACCGAACAGCATCGGTTCAATTGCAATAAAACCAATAATTACTGAAGGAATTGCCAATAAAATAAGCGGCAATTTCACAACCCACCCTGGTTCATGTGGATTGTCTTGTGGGTTTAATCCGTGATGATGTTCATGCGTATCGTGAGTTTCAACGCCATGATCATCTTCATCATGATGTGCTTCAGCCGCGTGTGCATGATTATGGCTCTGACTGGTTTCACGCCATTTCTCCTTGCCGTGAAATACCAAGAAATATAGCCTGAATGAATAAAATGCCGTAACAAATACGCCCGCTAAAACTGCAAAGTAGGCAAAACCGCTTCCAGTAATATTGGATAAAGCAACCGCCTCAATAATGCTGTCTTTTGAATAAAAACCTGCAAAAAATGGTGTGCCGATTAAGGCTAATGAGCCAATCAGGGAAGTAATCCAAGTGACTGGCAGATACTTTTTCAAGTTGCCCATATTGCGAATATCTTGATCATGATGCATACCCATTATCACTGAACCTGCCGCCAAAAATAGCAAGGCTTTGAAAAATGCGTGTGTCATCAAGTGGAAAATGGCGACTGAATACGCTGATGCGCCCAAAGCGACTGTCATATAGCCAAGTTGCGACAGCGTTGAATAAGCGACCACACGTTTAATATCATTTTGGATAATGCCCAAAAAGCCCATAAACAAAGCTGTGATTGCACCGATAATCATCACAAATGATAGCGCAGTCGTTGATAACTCAAATAGCGGTGACATGCGCGCCACCATAAAAATACCTGCCGTAACCATGGTTGCCGCGTGAATCAATGCAGAAATTGGCGTTGGGCCCTCCATTGAATCTGGTAACCAAACATGTAGTGGCACTTGAGCTGATTTACCCATCGCGCCAATAAATAACAAAATGCACGTAACTGTCATTAATGACCAAGACACATTGGGAATAAGCGTTACCTGTACGTCAGCCAAAGATGGCGCTAATTGAAACACAGCTGCGTAATCCAAACTACCAGTGTAATAAAGCACCATGCCGATGCCCAACAAGAAGCCGAAGTCACCAACACGGTTGACTAAAAATGCCTTTAAATTGGCATAAATTGCAGTTGGTCGTGTGTACCAAAAACCAATCAGCAAATAGGAAACCAAGCCGACAGCTTCCCAGCCGAAAAAAAGTTGCATGAAATTATTACTCATCACCAGCATTAACATGGCAAAAGTAAACAGTGAAATGTAGCTAAAAAAGCGGCTGTACCCTGGATCTTCACTCATGTAACCGATGGTGTAAACATGCACCATCAGCGATACGAATGTCACTACGACCATCATCATGGCGGTTAAATTATCAATCAAGAATCCAACGTTAAATTGAATGTCGCCAGAGCTTAACCATGTATACAAATTGTAGTTAGCGGTGTACCCGTTTAATGTGGCTTTAAATACTAACGCAGACAAAATGAACGCGCCACCGACACCGGCGATGGTTAACCAGTGCGCACTTGCACGTGGCAAATAACGTCCGCCTAAGCCAACAATAGTCGCAGCAATGAGTGGCAGTAAAACAATTAGCAGGGATATTTGTGGCAGTGTCATTTTTAGTGTGTTTTATTTTGCGTTATTTTTTGGTGTTAACTTTTGTGCTAATTAACCTTTTAAAGAGTCTAAATCATCCACATTAATCGTCCGTAAATTGCGGAATAATACGACCAGAATCGCTAAACCAATTGCCGATTCTGCCGCTGCAACAGTGAGTATAAAGAACACAAAAACCTGACCTGCGATATCATTTAAATAGTGAGAAAATGCAATAAAATTCAGGTTAACTGCCAGCAACATTAATTCGATTGCCATCAATAAAATAATCACATTTTTACGGTTTAAGAAAATACCGATGACACTGATTGCAAATAATAATGCACCTAACACTAGATAATGCGACAGGCCAACTGTTGATAAATTAGCCATTAAGATTTCCCCTTTTCGGCTTCTGGCGCTTCTGCTGGCGGAGCTTCAACTGCAGGCTCTTCAACCACAGCATCCATTTTCACAATACGCAATCTATCTTGCTTTTTAACCAGCACTTGTTCAGCTGGGTTCATGGATTTATTATCTTGGCGATCTCTTAATGTTAAAACGATTGCTGCAATAATCGCCACCAATAAGACGACCGATGCCAACTCAAACGGTAACAAATAATCGGTATATAGCACACGCCCTAACTCTGCTGTATTGCTGTAATCCGCCGGTTTACTCGCAACAGTCGTTGAAACGAAATATTTACCACTCAATACCATCACCATTTCGACTGCCATCAATAAACCAATTGTGCCAGCCATCGGTAGATAATCCCAAAATCCTTCACGTAGCTTATCGATATTAATATCTAACATCATCACCACGAATAAAAATAGCACCATCACCGCGCCGACATAAACCAATACTAGGGCAATCGCCAGAAATTCAGCTTCTAGCAATAACCAAATACCCGCCGCAGTAAAAAACGCCAACACTAAATGCAAAGCTGCATGTACAGGGTTACGCGTTGTTATGACACGAATACCTGCAAACAGCAAAATTGCGGCTAAAGTGTAAAAAATAAAATCGTTAAATATCATCGGTTTTGAATGCTTTTTAAGTTACCTAAAATTTTTATCTTGCAGTCGATCTAAAGCAATCTGTTTTTCATGTTTATCACCCACGGCCAACAACATTTCTTTGGTATAGAGCAAATCACCGCGTTGTTCGCCGTGATAATCAAATACACGCGTTTCAACAATACTATCTACAGGGCAAGACTCTTCACACAAACCGCAAAAAATACACTTAGTTAAATCAATGTCATAGCGCGTAGTACGGCGCGTATTATCTTCGCGCTGTTCTGATTCGATCGTAATTGCCAGTGCCGGGCAAACCGCTTCGCATAATTTGCAAGCGATACAACGCTCTTCACCATTTGGATAACGGCGCAAAGCATGCAAGCCACGAAAACGGTTGGATTGCGGCGTGCGCTCTTCAGGATATTGGATGGTAATTTTTGGCGCAAAAAAGTAACGGCCTGTAACTGCCATGCCTTTTAGCAGCTCCCATAGCATTAAACTACCTAGCGTATTTTTGATTTGTCTCAACATAATTAGTGGAATAAATACCCCAATGAAGTCTGCATCATCGCGCCTACGAATATAATCCACACCAATGTGATCGGAATAAATATTTTCCAGCCTAGACGCATAATTTGGTCGTAACGATAGCGTGGGAATGTTGCCCTAAACCATAAAAAGAAAAACACCAAGAAACACATTTTGCCGAAGAACCATAAAATGCTATCTGGCAAAAATGGAAATGGTGACAGCCAACCGCCTAAGAACATGGTCGCGGCAAGCGCACAAACCAGCCAAATATTCGCGTATTCTGCCAAGAAAAATATCATAAAACCTGGGCCGGAATATTCCACATGGAAACCCGCCACAATTTCGGATTCGCCTTCTGCTACGTCGAATGGCGCCCGATTGGTCTCTGCCACTGCACTAATAAAATAGACAATAAACAGGGGAAATAATGGGATGAAATACCAGTGCCAAAAGCCGCCAGCTTGGCCCATGACAATCTTACCTAGATTAAGTGAATTTGCGCACATTAATACGCCAACCAGCGCAAAACCCATGGCAATTTCGTATGACACGATTTGTGCTGCAGAACGCAAACTACCTAAAAACGCGTATTTAGAATTAGATGCCCAACCAGCGATAATCACACCATAAACGGCAACTGAAGTCATGGCTAAAATATAAAGCAGTCCAGCATCAAGATTCGCCAACACTAATGTCGCATCAAATGGGATAACCGCCCAAGCCGCAAAAGCAGGCGCAATCGCCAATATTGGGCCTACAAAAAACAGCACTTTGCTAGAAGCTGTTGGAACGACGATTTCTTTAAAGATTAGTTTAATCGCATCTGCAAAAGGCTGTAGCAATCCAAAGTAACCGACCCGATTCGGCCCAACACGCACTTGCATGTAACCAATCACTTTACGCTCAGCCAAAGTGAGATAAGCCACAGCAATCATTAATGGTAATACGATGGCGACGATTTTGATCAATGTCCAGCTTGTTAACTGAACCGCTGGCCAATAACTACCGAATAAATTTGCCAAAAAATCCATTACGCAACCACTTTCATCATCGTGGTTTCATAAGGTTTGTAAAGCTCTTTACTGGCTTTTTCAATGGCAATATCGCCCATTAAATCGCCCAAACCAATGGTTAACTCATGTGATGCCGCAACGCGTATACAACCCATTGCCACATGATTATCCAGCTTTACTTGCAACACCGCGCTACCTTTATCTTGGCTTGCCAAAACAATATCGCCTTCTACCAAACCTAATTGCGCGATTTGTTCAGCACGCATACGCGCCATTGGCCGGATGTTATATTTGGTTTTTTGCAAGGGTACAGAACGACGTACGATTGGATCAGATTCATACTGAGGCACTTCACCGATACGTTGCAAACCGTCGGATTTGATATTGACTTCGATTTCGACTAATTCTTTTAAATTGTTATTCAGGCTGCGCCAAACCACTGCTGATGGTTTTTCACCTTTAAATATGGCGGACTTAACGGCTTCGCTGCTATCAAAATCAAACCCTTCTAAGCCTAATGTATTCGCTAAAACACGTAATACTTTCCAAGCTGGACGGCATTCACCTAAGGGTTTAGCTACTGCAGAAAAACTCTGTACGCGCCCCTCCATGCTCATAAATGTGCCAGATGTTTCGGTAAACGGCGCAATGGGTAACAACACATCTGCATTTTCTAATGCTTCAGATTTGAACGCAGTTAAAGCAACGACGCACTCAGCTTGCGCCATTGCCGCCTTAGCAAGGGCTGCATGCTGACAATCTAATTCCGGCTCGATATTCAATAATAAATAGGCTTTACGTGGCACTTCCAGCATGGCACGCGCATGCATGCCCATACTGTTAGGCATCACACCCATTAAATGCATACCCGTGCTATTTGCAGCAGCAGGCAATATGCCACCTTTCGCACCGCAAATGCCGCCAATCGCTTCCATCACACTGTACATTTCGGTAAAGCGTGGATCACTTAACGCCATATTTCCTAAGAAAATACCCACTTTTGGCGCAACCAAATCCACTATGCCATTTAAACCAGCCAAACCCGCTAAGCTTTCGGCCATTGCTTGTGTATTCGGGCGCACTGTAATTGTTTCTAGCAGAGCATTTAATGATGGCGGTAAGCAAAGCGACAAACGTTGTAAGCCAGACATGGCTTTTAAAATTTGTCCCAACACATTCACCATGTCATTCGGACGCACAATCACTTTATGCGCAATCTTCATTAATGGATCATTATCCAGCGGACTAACAATCGATAATTCCGCGCCATTAGCAACCGCTTTGCGGAAACGCTGCGCTAATAATGGGTGCTCGTTACGTAAGTTAGAACCGATAATCAAAATACGATCTAGCTCTTCGATTTCCTGAATATTGCAGCCCATCCAAGGCGTACCAACACGCTTACCATCCAATCTAAAATCGGTTTGGCGTAGACGGTAATCCACATTGCCGCAACCCAAGCCACTGGCTAACTGCTTGATTAAATAGCCCTCTTCCATTGTGCTATTGGGTGAAACCAATACACCTAATGAATCAGCACCATGTTGATTGGTAATATCTTTGATCTGACCAGCAGCAAACTCTAAAGCAGTTTTCCAATCGGTTTCCACCCATGCGCCGTTGTGCTTGATCATTGGCACTTTTAAACGGTCTGGGCTGTTCAATCCCACATAAGAATAACGATCACGGTCAGATAACCAGCATTCGTTAATACTTTCTTTTTCACGCGGCAATACACGCATGACTTTATTGTCTTTTACATGCACTTCAATATGTGAACCCAAACCATCATGCGGCGCTATGCTTGGGCGACGTGTTAACTCCCAGCTACGGGCAGAATAGCGGAATGGCTTATTGGTTAATGCGCCGACAGGGCACAAATCAATAATATTGCCGCTTAACTCGGAGTTAACCGATTTATCCACATACGCGGTGATTTCCGCATGTTCGCCACGGCCAACAAGGCCAAGCTCCTGCATGCCGCCCACTTCTTTTAAGAAGCGCACACAACGCGTGCATTGAATACAACGTGTCATATCCGTGCTGATTAATGGACCGATGTTTTTATTTAGAACGACACGTTTTTCTTCTGTATAACGTGAGCCGCTAGCGCCATAAGCTACCGCAATATCTTGTAAATCACACTCACCGCCTTGATCGCAGATTGGGCAATCCAATGGGTGATTAATCAGTAAAAATTCCATAACGCTTTTTTGCGCTTCAACCGCTGATTTACTGCGCGTGAAAATCTTCATACCATCCGCTACAGGTGTCGCGCAAGCGGGTAATGGCTTATTAAATTTCTCAACTTGTACCAAGCACATACGGCAGTTGGCCGCGACCGATAGTTTTTTGTGATAGCAAAAACGTGGAATCTCGATGCCGACTTTATCAGCCGCATCAATAATGGTGCTGCCGTGTTCGACTTCTAATGGTTTGCCGTCAATTTCAATATTTAGCAATTGGTTCTGCTCCAAATTTATCGCTGCCGTCTTTCGCATACACGCGCTCAGTTAATAATTCAACGCCGCTCACATGCTCATTTGCCATTGTGTTTTCAATGCCGCTTGCTTGTAGGCTATCTTGCTCAACCATGCTTTTACCATGTTGAATATAATATTCAAACTCGTGCCTGAAATGCTTGATAAAACTCAACACAGGCGTTGCCGCAGCGTCGCCTAATGCGCAAATTGTGCGACCTGAAATATTATTGCTTACATCAGTTAACAAATCTAAATCGTCCATTTTTCCTTTGCCATCCACGATTCGACTGATCACGCGATAGACCCAGCCAGTACCTTCGCGACAAGGTGTGCATTGACCGCAACTTTCTTCATAAAAGAAATAACTAAGACGCTTAAGCGTTTTAACCATGCAAGTCGTGTCGTCCATCACAATCATAGAGCCTGCACCTAAGCTAGAACCTGCTTTGCTTAATCCATCATAATCCATGGTTGCATTTTGAATCATTTCTGCCGTCATCACAGCTGTGGATGGACCGCCAGGAATCACCGCTTTTAATTTGCGACCTTTCCAAATGCCGCCCGCTAATTCCAGCAACTCAGCAAAAGGTATACCCATTTTCACTTCGTAATTACCTGGTTTTTCTACGTGGCCAGATACTGAAAATAGTTTGCTACCGCCAGAATTAGGCACACCTAAATCAGCAAATGCTTGACCACCATGCTGTAAAATCCAAGGAATACTGGTATAGCTTTCGGTATTATTGACATTGGTCGGCTTGCCAAACACGCCATAACTTGCAGGAAATGGTGGTTTAAAACGTGGCTGACCTTTTTTGCCTTCGATGGATTCGATCAATGCAGTTTCTTCGCCGCAAATATAAGCACCGTATCCATGTACTGCATACAAATCAAAACTGAAAGTACTATCGAACAGATTTTCGCCTAAATAACCTGCCGCTTTGGCTTCATGCAGTGCCGCTTCGAAGATATCGTAATCTTGCCAGATTTCGCCGTGAATATAGTTGTAGCCAACGCGCGCGCCCAATGTATACGCGGCAATCGCCATTCCTTCAATTAACTGGTGCGGGTTGTAGCGAATAATATCGCGATCTTTAAATGTGCCAGGCTCACCTTCATCTGTATTACAAACCAAGTATTTTGTACCGTCGTAATAACGCGGCATAAAGCTCCATTTAAGACCTGTTGGAAAACCTGCACCGCCACGACCGCGTAAATTGGATGTTTTAATCTGCGTAATAATGTCGGTGGCTTTTACTTTGTCAGTCACAATTCTTTTTAATTGTGCATATCCACCAAGCTTGATGTAGGTTTCTAATGAAGCTGGATTATCTTCATTGAGGGTACGCAAAGTCAGTAAAGTCTGACCTTTTAAATCTGTCATTACAGGTTTTTTCGCTGCTGTAATTACGTTAGTTTTTGCGCCAGTTGCCACTATTTTAGCTCCTCTAAAATAGCGTCTACTTTATCCACAGTTAAAAACTCATGCATCGTATGATTATTCACAATCAATAACGGCGCACCGCCGCAAGCGCCCATGCACTCACCTTCTTTTAAACAGAATTTTCCATCTGAGGTCACTTCGTTAAAACCAACACCGAGTTTATTTTGCAGGTGCGTCACAATGGCATCAGAATCACGCAACATACATGAGATATTGGTGCAAATACTGATTTTGTATTTTCCAACTGGCTCTAAATCGTACATATTATAAAAAGTCGCGACTTCCATCGCAGCGATTTCAGGAATACGCAAGTATTCTGAGATTTCAGTGATGCTTTCTTTTGATAACCAACCACGTTCCGTTTGCACAATACGCAACGCACTCATTACCGCCGCCTGACGTCTATCAGCCGGATATTTAGTGAGTTCGTAATCAATTTTTTCGATGGATTCTTTACTTAACATAAGCTATCTGCCAGATTTTTATCTGTCGATCTCTCCAAATACAATATCTTGCGTTCCAATTATTGCGACTAGGTCAGCAATCATATGTCCTTTAGTCATTTCATCTAATGCCGCAAGATGTGGATAACCGGGTGCGCGAATCTTCAAACGATAAGGCTTATTCGCGCCATCAGAAATCATGTAAATACCAAATTCACCTTTTGGATGTTCCACTGCCGCATACGCTTCACCCGCTGGTACATGGAAACCCTCAGTAAACAATTTGAAATGGTGAATCATGTCTTCCATATTGGTTTTCATGCCTTCACGATCTGGCGGCGCCACTTTATTATCAGTGGTAATCACAGGGCCAGGATTTACGCGTAACCAGTTAATACATTGCTTGATAATATTATTGGATTGCCTGAACTCCTCCATGCGCACCAAATAGCGATCATAACAATCACCATTAACACCCACAGGGATATCGAAATCTAAATCTGCATACACTTCATACGGTTGCTTTTTACGCAGATCCCATTCAATACCAGAGCCGCGTAACATTGGACCAGTAAAGCCGAGTGCTAAAGCACGTTCAGGCGAAACCACACCGATGCCGACCGTACGTTGTTTCCAAATGCGATTATCGGTTAATAAGGTTTCATATTCATCAATATAGTTAGGAAAGCGATTAGTAAAGTCTTCAATAAAATCTAAAAATGAACCTTGGCGGTTTTCATTGAGCTTATTGATTTCTTTTGCACTACGGAATTTAGTGGTTTCATGCTGTGGCATTTGATTCGGCAAATCACGATACACACCGCCCGGACGGTAATAAGCCGCATGCATACGCGCGCCAGAAACGGCTTCATAACAATCAAATAAATCTTCACGCTCTCTGAACGCATACAGAAATACCGTCATCGCGCCAACGTCTAGCGCGTGCGCACCTAACCACAACAAGTGATTTAAAACGCGGGTAATCTCATCGAACATCACACGGATATATTGCGCACGAATCGGCACGGCTAAGCCAAGCATCTTTTCAATCGTCATCACATAGGCATGCTCATTCGACATCATGGATACATAATCTAGCCTATCCATGTAAGGAATTGACTGCAGATAAGTACGATTTTCCGCCAACTTTTCAGTCGCGCGATGCAATAAGCCAATGTGCGGATCGGCGCGTTGAATCACTTCGCCATCCAACTCTAACACCAAACGCAAAACGCCATGTGCCGCAGGATGTTGCGGGCCAAAATTCATGGTGTAGTTTCTAATCTCAGCCATTAATTATGCACCCCTTCATCACGGATAATGCGCGGCACGTTATTGCGCAATTCAATTGAAACGGGCTGATAAATAACACGCTGCTGCTCTGGATCGTAACGCATTTCTACATTGCCAATCATGGGGAAATCTTTACGGAATGGATGGCCCACAAAACCATAGTCGGTTAAAAGTCTGCGTAAATCTGGATGATTTTCGAACATTAACCCATACAAATCAAACGCTTCACGCTCAAACCAATTGGCCGCCGGCCATACATCTACCAGCGTTGGTAAAACAGGAAAGTCATCGTCTTCCGCATAAACGCGCAAACGCACACGTTGATTCAAACTAACTGACAATAAATGCAACACAACCGCATAGCGCCTGCCTGCCCATTGCACATCGGTATATTCTTCTATTGCATATTGGCTATAATCTACACCGCACAAATCAATTAATTGCTCAAATTTAAGCTCGCCATGATCACGTAATCTAGTGCAAATCGTCAGATAGTTTTCCACTTTACATTCGATGGTAATTTCATCGAAAGCAACAGTTAATTGCGATATTTGTCCGCTTAAAGCAAGTTTGAGTTGAGCAGATAATTGATCGAGTTTGGCAGACATGAGTTTTGTTCTTAAGATTACCGAGCGATAGTGTTGGTACGTCTGATTTTTTTCTGTAACTGAATAATGCCGTAGAGCAAAGCTTCAGCAGTTGGTGGGCACCCTGGCACATAAACATCAACCGGCACGATACGATCACAACCTCTTACAACGGCATAAGAATAATGATAATAACCACCACCATTTGCACACGAACCCATTGAGATTACCCAACGCGGCTCTGCCATTTGGTCATACACTTTGCGCAACGCGGGCGCCATTTTATTCACCAAAGTGCCAGCAACAATCATCACATCCGACTGCCTTGGACTTGGGCGAAAGACGATACCAAAACGGTCCAAATCGTAGCGAGAAGCGCCAGCGTGCATCATCTCAACTGCGCAACACGCCAAACCAAATGTCATTGGCCATAGTGAACCTGTGCGCGTGTAGTTAATCACCGTATCTAACGTGGTGGTGACAAAACCTTTTTCTAGAACGCCTTCTAAGCTCATATTGCGGCCCCAAAACCTAGCCCGAAGTTAACCCATTTATTGAGGTAAATTTCATTTAAGCGCATCAATCCCATTCCAATGCACCTTTCATCCATTCGTACACAAAGCCAACGACTAGCACAAACAAAAATAGCATCATGGCAAGAAAACCAGCCAAGCCAATTTCTTGCAGCACAACTGCCCACGGGAATAAGAACGCAATTTCTAAATCGAATAGGATAAACAGAATGGCGACAAGATAATAGCGCACATCAAACTTCATACGCGCATCTTCAAATGCTTCAAACCCGCACTCATAAGGCGAGTTTTTCTCGCTATCAGGCCTACTAGGGGAAACGATTTGACCAATGATAAGTGGCCCAAGACCAACAGCAAGGCCCACTAAGATAAACAACAAGATTGGAAAGTAGTTTTCCAGCACAGAAACTTCCTAACAAGGTTTGTAACAGACTTTTGATTGTGTTGCTTTTGGCTAACAATCAAAACATTAACTACATTTTTAGATCAATTTTTAGTCGTTTTATTACGTTTTCACTGATTAATTATTTTTTTGACAATCAACTTTAAAAACGTTCTAAATTTGTTTAGATGTGAGATTGTAACCTAATAGGCGCTTACCCTGCAAAGCCAAATGCAAACATTTAAGGCATTTACATATGGTAATTAGTTAGAAACGTCTTTCTGCAAAAGGTTGTTTTAAGGTGATAATGGCTATCTCTAGCCGTTAAGTTAGTGCTCAGATAAAAAGATAGCAGAACAAAAAATATCAATACAATCTTAGTCATATTATTTACACTATACCTGCGGTAATCTAAATACATTTAATGGAGTTCAGTGATGGTTAATATCCTAATTGCAAACCCTAAAGGCGGTAGTGGTAAAACGACGCTATCGACTAATCTTGCAGGATATTTTGCTAGACGCAATGAAATCGTCACCCTGCGTGATTTAGACCGCCAGCAATCGGCAACAAGATGGATAGAACGCCGACCTGGCGAACTACCTCTAATCCACTCTAAAAATCTAAAAAGCAAATCTCAACCAATTGATTCCGACTGGATTATTACCGATTCACCTGCTGGTTTGCGCGAAGAAAAACTATCCGATGCCGTTAAGCAAGCTGATTGTGTGATTGTGCCAATCCAACCCTCCGCTTTTGATATCGGCGCCACCAGTAATTTTTTAGATATTTTAATTGAGGAAAAAGCTATTCGTAAGAATAAAACTTTTGTAGCATTGGTTGGAGTGCGCGTGAATAGCCGGACATTATCTGCTATTTCACTGGCTGAATTTATGGCTAAAGCTGACTTTGAAGTACTGACCTATCTTCGTAATGCCCAAGCCTATGTCACCGCTGCGGAACAAGGATTAAGCTTGTTTGATATGCGGAATTCAGTGGTTGAGCAAGACCTAATTCAGTGGAACCCATTGCTTGATTGGGTAAAGAATATATCGGCAAATGATAAATAGTTTAATTGATTATTTGGAGGGTTGAATCTAAAGGCAAATATTTCGCGACTTTGAAATTACATTCTGAGTAAGAAAACTAATCTTTCTTCTTGGTTTTTTCTTTGTCTTTTTCTTTCTGTGTAATTTCATTCATTTTTTCACGCCAATCAGCCAATTCAGCATCTTCAATTTCCAGTTGAATTGCCAGCGCTTCTATCGTATCAAGCTTTTCGTTTTCTAATTTCCTAGTCAGCTTACCGCGCATTCTACATAACAGCCTTTCCTTTTGATCGGTGTTCAAGTTGCTGGCAGCTTTTATGTACTCTTCATTTGGCGCTCTAATTTTCATCATCTTCCCTCTTAGCAAAATTTAATGTGAAGAGTATAGATTGCTATGCACTTTGAATGTGTGACACTTTTGTGAAAAAGCGGTTTTGGAATAGTTGAGATTACGTAGTAATAACTTTAATATCAGCCTTATTTTTGCTAGATAAAGCGAGCGATATGAGTTAGCTTCTTTACGCGCATTGCTCAGCGAAATGCGAATGAAAATTGACGTTGTGCGATTTTAAATAGTGATTTTTTGAAGTTACTAGGTATTTCAGATTGAGCTTACTGGAGATTGAGGGCTTTTGATACTAATTGAAATGAATTACTGGTGCCGACGGAGAGACTCGAACTCTCACGACTTTCGCCACTACCCCCTCAAGATAGCGTGTCTACCAATTCCACCACGACGGCAATTACCAAGGATTTATATTTTGAAATTATCAAATCAAACCCTAAAATTTAATTTGGCACATCCTTAGCAGTGTTGCCTGAGGCTGCATTACCAGTGCTTGAGTCACTAGCATTTGGGGTTGATTCTGGTGATTTTGTTGCATCAGGTTTTGCTGTGTTCGTATTAGTGCTAGATGATTGTGCGGGCACTTTAATCACACTGCTACCGCCTGCTGCACGATGACTTGCCAAGTAAGCAAGCGTCAAACTAGTACAGAAGAAAATTACTACGCAAACCGCAGTTAATTTACTTAAGATATTCGATGATCCACTTACGCCAAACAAACTGCCAGATGCGCCACTACCAAATGCTGCACCCATATCGGCACCTTTACCGTGCTGTAATAACACCAAGCCGATAACACCCGCTGCTGCTAATACATGAATTACTGTAATTAAATTTTCCATCAAACTAGGTTCCAACTAAATTTTTTAAAAGTGGCTCGCATTAAATCAGGTATATTCACCTGCAAACCAACTGTGTATTAAGGTTTTCTTGGCACTTTAAGTTGCCAATTCTGCCGCCATGCATATTTTTTCAAACGCTTGCGACTCAAGTGAGCATTTACCAATTAGCCCACCATCAATATTCGGCACAGCGAATAATTGTACCGCATTTTGCGGATTTACGCTTCCTCCATATAGGATTTTTAAGCGGTTTGCAGCATCTTTATCTAGATTTTCAATCTTTTGATGAATGAACTTATGCATGGCTTTTGCTTGTGCTGGTGAAGCCGCTAAGCCAGTACCGATTGCCCAAATAGGCTCATACGAAATAATACTATCGGCAAAAATAGCGGCGCTGTGCAATTGAATAATCGTATCAAGCTGCTTACCAACAACCAACTCCATCACGCCTGCTTCACGTTCAATTAAGGTTTCCCCCACGCACAAAATCGGCGTTAACCCATATTGTTTCGCTTGTAAAAATTTTTGCGCAATGTTTTCATCTGATTCGCAATAAGCGGTTGCGCGTTCTGAGTGGCCAATTATCACATATTCGCAACCGAAGTCTTTTAGCATCGCGGCACTTACTTCACCGGTAAATGCACCCTCTTCATTTTTGGCAATATTTTGCGCGCCCCAAGCAATATTAGTGTCTTGTAACAAACTTTGCAGTTGTGCGAGATAAGGATAAGGTGCACAAACCACTACTTTTGACTGCTTTAAATGAGAAAGTGATGCGACATAATCTGCTAGCAGCGTTTGATTCTGCTCAAGATTGCCGTGCATTTTCCAATTAGCAACTACAATTTTTTTAGGGACTATTGGATTTTTGGCGAGATTTTTTGGTGCGAATTGGCTCATTAAATTGCCTTAAGAATTGCGCGAATTCTACGCGCGCCTGCTTTCATGGTCAACGTTAAGTTAACGCTTATATTTAAGCAATAATTATAAAATATAAGTGAATTACTGCGTTTTTAAAGAAATATTTAGTGGACATATTAAATAGAAAATTGTGCTTATTTATCCTATTAACTAGTACAACTTTTGGGCGACTTATTTAAATCTAAATGTATACAGCGCATCCACGGCGCTTTCGGTACCAGTTTCTGCTTGCAATGCCCATCGCGGTGTAATATTAAAAGTCAATCTGGCTACGTCTAATAGTCCGCTCACGCTTTTCACATAACTTAAATAGAGTTGAGAAGACAGACGTTTACCAAAAGTCAGCGATGCTGTTTCAGCATCTGAGCCAGTAAAACCAAATTCATCTAAGCCAGCAGCGCGTGCCAATTTCGTTTGTAGCGGCATAGAATCACCTTGCGACAAAACCGCACCAGCCGCTAACGACAGCATGGCGAAATCATTTTTTCCCGCTGAATCGGTGCCATGCCCCAACACTAGCCAAGATAGTTTTTCCGTATCTGGTACATTCGGCTCTGATACCAATTTAATTCTAGGATCTAGTCCGCTACCCGTAATTTCTACGCCGGCATTCACGTTTTGCACATTAGTTGAAGTAGTTTGGCTAAAGTTACTACCCGTAATCTCACCCGTGTTATTCACTGTTTCTGCATTAGTGGTAATTATTCTCTCACTATCACTCACGGCATTACGCATGGCGCGAATATTCAAACCAGGATTATCTACAGGACCGCTAAAACTGATGATGCCACGCGTGATATTCAGAATTTGGCCATAAGCCATATAAGTACCTTTTTTAACTCGAATACTTCCTTCCGCGTAAGGATGATATTGTGTTAAACCTAACAGTGTTAATGCGCCTGAAAGTTGCGCATCCAAGCCACGTCCATGCAGTTTAAAATCATCCCCTAAATCAATATGTAAACCACTTAGTAGTACTTTTAACGTTGGTTCTGCTGTTGCATCGACTTGCCCAAGCACCACCACATCATCGGCCAGCGTGGGGATGTCATCATCTGGTAGCGCAAGCAAACCTTTTGCCACTTTAAAATCACCAGAGATTGAAAAAAGACCTTCCAGCAAAGTCGTTTTACCTGTGCCATCCAAGATTAACAATCTGTCTGCGCCAGAAATAACCGTGAATTGCTCGGCGACCCAATCCAAGGTTATTTTAGGTTGTTTGTTTTCCATTTGCAGCGCGCCTGTGGTACGTAAATAACCAGTGCCGCCTTTAAATGCGGCTTGGGTGATGTGTAATTCATCATTTTCAAACACCGCATCTAAAGTACCGTCTGTCAGCGCAACGCCTTGCGACGGCAGCAGAAATTGCAGATTTTTACCGACTGCATTACCACGTAAATTAGGCCTTTGTACGGTGCCATCCGCATTGACGGTTAGATTCAATGCGCCGTCTAAACTAGCATCCGCCAATGAGGCCGATACTGGCAACCAAGCCAGCGTATTGAGTTGTGCATTGCCAACTATCGTCAGTGGCGCATTCGCCATCAACGCAAAACCCGTTTCAACTTTTGTGGCCACTGTGCTCACTTTCGCATCTACAGTGCCAAGCTGTTGACCTTTTAGCTGCAGTACAAAATCTATTTTATTATTCTGCATTTTAAGGTCAGCAAGTGCAGTTTGCAGGCCTAATGGTTTTGCGACGCCATTGGTATCAACAGTTAAATCGCCGGACTCAAGATTGAAAATCGCGCTGCCGTTCACCGCCTCCACCGCATTAACATCCCATTTAGCAGAAAAAACAGGATTGCCTTGTAAATGCGCTGGCAGCTTAAATAAACTGGACGGAATATCATCCAGCGCAAAATTGCTTAGATTACCTTTACTGATAAAACCTTTACTGCCCGTATTCAGCACATCAATCACCGCGCGACCCTTTGATAACTGCAAAGTCGCATTTTCCAAAGCAACATCTTGACTGGTTAAGCGCAATTTTGCGGGTGCTTGCAAAGTAATCGGCGTTTCGCCTTTTAAACTCAGTGTTTGAATAAGGCCTTGCCATTGTCCAGCATCCAAACCGCCTGCTAACGTGGTCTCAAATTGCAATAGATTATTGGGATCCAATGTGGATGATGGCGATTCTACTGCTTGCAATTTCAGCTGATGTTGCGCACGCGTGCCCTGCAAAACCAAGTTGGCATTTAACGTTGGATTTTGTGCCATTTTTAAACCAGCAGCATTCAATGTGGCATCAACTTTGCCTTGCGCACCAGCCAATAGCGTGGCTTTTCCATCTAGTTTTTCGAGTTTAATGTTATTCGGTAATTTTAATTTTTGCGCCGCCAAATCCACACTAAATGCCAAATTGTCAAACGCACCTGCGACCACGCCATTCACATGCGCCTCACCCGAAAATTGATTGCCTAATGTGGTTAAGTCGGGCAAATCTGCACGAACTATAAGCTGATTTTTTGGCAGTTGATTATTTGCTAGCTGATTTTGTGGCGATACGCTTTCTTGCAAACCATTATCTGGCGAACCTAAATTTCCGCTAGCCGTTAATGTGTTATTGGCAATGCTGGCTTTAAAATCGACATCTTTTAGCTGGTTTTTGATAAAAATCATTTTGCCATCCATAATGAATGGTTGTCGCTGATTTTTCACCTGCAAATAACTATCTTTAGCCGATAACAAGATTTGCAAGCCGTTTGAATTGGCCTCTGGCGACAGATTGCCTTGCACATCTAAATCAATATTTAACAAACCAACTGGATAACTACCTAAATTTTCAGGCTGAAAATCGTTTATCTGCGCATTCAGTTTTAACGGATATTCACCCGTTAACCCAAGCTCACCAAACACTTGTATTTTCGCGGCATTAGCACTTTCAACATCCGCTTGCATCACAGCCAATTGGCCATTATGCAAAGCTAACTTGGCTGCAGATTCAAACTTTAATTGTTTTAAATCGCCCGATAAATTCACGTTGATATCGTAAGGCATTGATGTGCTTGATTTCTCAACAGTATTTGTATTAAAAGCAGCCTTCTCAAGATTGACTTTTTCAATAGCAATTTCTTTAGCATCCTGTTTGATACTCACCGCACCAGCCAGCACGAATGGGTTGGCCGTGCCCAGGTTAAGCGTCGCTTCTACTTGCCCAAATGGCGTGCCGGCGCTCAATCTGGTCAACTTTATCGTTTTAGCGTCGGCCTCAATATCAAACTGCACATTGTTTAAAACATGCTGTTCAGTTGGCGTAATAACTACCAACTCCACCACTTCTGCTTGCTGAACCTTAATCGGAAATGGCAACTTAATCTGCTCTGGCAATGCAGAATCACCCGCTTTTTTTGCCGCGGAACGCATGGTAATAATCAAGCGGCGCGCACGCAGTTTATCTACAGAAAGTTTGTTATCGATGGGAAAAAGCTGCCAGCGCGACTCCAGTTTTTCTAGTTTGATATGGATATTGTCTAAATCGTAATCAAGCGTATCCAGATTAGACGTGCCGCTGATGGTCATTTCGCCCTGCGCAGGCGTATACAACAGCATGCTAAATGCCATCAAAATAAGTGTTAAGTAATGTCGCAACCGCGTAGATATATTGATTATCATCATGATCAAAAAGCAACGCCTAGGTTAAAGTGTAAGCGGAAGTCTTTTGTCGCTTCACCGTAGGCAATATCTGCACCAATCGCGCCAATTGGGCTTTTCCAGCGTGCGCCCAAACCGTAGCCATACACTGGTTTTAATTCCTGAATCGTATTTGCCGCGTTACCTGCATCCACAAAAAGCGCCGCGCCCCATTGTTTGGTTAACCATTGAATCACTTCCACACTGCCTGTCACCAAATAACGCCCACCGACAATCGCATCGCCTTCCGTCACACCTAAACTTTCATAAGCGTAACCGCGCACCGATTGATCGCCACCCGCGCGGAATAGAAAGGCCGCTGGCGCACTATTTTTACCGCTGACCATGCCGATTTCTGCACGCGCGATAAATTGCGTTGATTCGGTTACTGGATAATAGCCCTGTGCTCGCAAATGACTTTGCACAAAAGTACCTTCAGAAAGCTGTTCAAGCGGCGCAACGGCAAATTGCGCGTTAAATAGATAGCCACGCGTAGGATTGCGGTCATTGTCCGTGCGCCGTAGTGTGATGCCATAAGAAACAGTCGCGACTTTTTTGGTGGCAGATTCAGAGCCTTCAACCTCTTGTCGCTCAATCAAATAGCCTGTACCGATCGTTTGTTCCGTTCTGCGTGGCCCCCAACTGCGATTAATGCCCGCCTGCCCTGAAGTAGTGATTTGCCCCTCAATCACTCTGCGATCCAAACCCGCATTGATGCTATCGCGATAACCGCTGCTGTCGGTTGGCAAACGAATCAAAGCGCTTAATGATTGCGCGCGTTGTTCTGGTTTTAAGCTGCTGGTTAAACGCCAACCGCGATCAAATAAATTCAAATCATCATAAGTTAATTGCGCCCGTGCGCCCGTGTTGGTACTGAAACCTGCTCCCATACCCACTTTTACCGATTGATTCTCTTGCACAACGACTTTAACAGGCGCGACATCCGAATCTGCAGAACTGGTATTTGCCGTCACTTCTACGCCGCGAAAAAAACCGCTTTCTTCCAAACGCGCTTGAAAAAGCTGCAGCTTAGATTGACTGTAAGTGCGGTCTGATTTAATGGGATTCAAATTTTCAATGATGCTGGCTGGATAACGTTCCAAACCTTCGATTTGCAGTGCACCAAATTGCACACTTTGCCCGCTATCCACTTCCACCCGCAAAGCTACTGAGTTGGCATCTGGGTTCACTTCTGCTTTGCTGGTTTTAATGGTTGCGTTTGGATATTGCCGAACTAATAAACTAATCAGCAACCGTCTTTTCGCTTGTTTCCAATCTTCTTGCTTAAATTGCGCGCCAGCCTGTAATAACCAATCTTGCTTTAATTTTTCAATGGTCACAGATTGTCTTGAAGCTTCTGTTGGTTGCTGAAAAATGCCGCCGGTAAATACTAAATCAACCGTGCTCACCAATATTGGCTTACCCGGATTAATCAAAAAACGCGCTTGCACTGCGTTGCCTACTCTTTCAATCGTTGGCTCAATCTCTGGCGAAAAATATCCTTCTGTCGCCAATAAATCTGCGATAGCTTTAGGGGTTAACTGATAGATACGTTGCCATTCTATTGGCGACATAAGCGGATTATCGCGCCATTTGATGATCTCAAGATGCTTATCCATTAAATCGGTCAGCACATCTTTTTCTGTTTTTGAAACGCTGTCGGGCGTTATTGTGATTTCTACTTTGTAACTTGATTGGTTGGTATTTTTAGTATTGGCATTAGAACTAGTGCCCGTATTAATAGCTTCAGCGGCTTGCAAATTGAAGCCGCAACATAAAATCAACAATGCTAACAGCGCGTTCAATACAAACGGCGGAACAGCCAAAACACGTTTTATAGAAGATGCCAGCAAACAATTCCCTAATCTAACTACTGCAAAAATACTGTAAAAACCACCATTTACCCGCTCTGTTTGATGCGTCTTTGCTAATCAGTTCAAACCACTGGCTAATTCAATAGGCTTTAACTCAACATGTTTTAACTGTAACTGCACGGTTTGCAGGCCTTTATATTCATTTACATCTAGTGCATAAACTGCCGAAATATTTTCTGGTAAATCATCATGATGGTTAAAATAAATCGCATCAAAGCGCTTTTGGTCTTTTTCCAACAATAACTTTAAATGTTTTTCACCCACAATGCGCTGGTTAACCACTTTAAAAGCATCAAAAAATAATGGCTGATTAAAACCCTGCCCCCACACTTGTTTAGACAACAACTGTGCGGTAGCCAGATTCATTTCGTTGCCTTGCAAACCACCGTCAGTTTCAATCGCCGCTTGCAGATCGGCTTCCGTCAACAGTTCACGCACCACTGTTTCGAACGCTTTTTCAAAAACTTCAAAATCTGTTTGTTTGATACTTAAACCAGCCGCCATCGCATGGCCGCCAAACTTGATGATTAAGTCAGGCTGGCGTTTGGTTATTAAATCCAGCGCATCGCGCAAATGCAGGCTGGAAATAGACCGACCAGAACCTTTCAGCAAGCCATCGCCAGCTTCTGCAAACACAATCGCCGGGCGATGATATCGCTCTTTTAATCGTGAAGCCAAAATACCAATCACGCCCTGATGCCAATCTGCATTAAACAAACTAATGCTAAATTGCTGGCTGACATCAATCGCATCCAAAGTCGTCAATGCGCTATCTTGCATATCGGCTTCGATATTGCGCCGTTCCATATTCAGCGCCTGCAAAGTTTCTGCTTTTTGCATCGCATCATCGGCACTTTCAGCCAATAAACAGGCAATACCTAAACACATATCATCTAACCTGCCAGCGGCATTTAGTCTTGGCCCAACATAAAAACCTAAATCTTGCGCGGTGACTTTTTCGGCGGATTTTCCTGCAATTTGCAATAAAGCGGTAATGCCCGCACTACAAGCACCCGCGCGGATTCTGCGTAAACCTTGCTCAACCAAAATACGATTATTCGCATCTAATTTAACCAAATCCGCCACTGTGCCTAAGGCAACTAAATCCAGCAATTCGGTTAAGTTAGGCTCGGTTTTACCTATGAATTCACCGCGCGTTCTTAATTCTGCACGCAAAGCCAGCAACACATAAAACATGACGCCCACACCAGCTAGATTCTTACTAGCGAAATCGCAGCCACGTTGATTCGGATTCACAATGCAAGCTGCCGCCGGCGTAATGTCGCCAGGTAAATGATGGTCGGTAATCAATACTTGCATGCCTAATTGATTCGCCGTTAAAACGCCATCAACACTTGCGATACCGTTATCTACGGTGATTAAAATATCGGGCTTTTGTGTGCTTGAACCAAATTGTGCGTTTGTTGCAGAAAGTTGAACGATTTCAGGTGTTAACCCATATCCGTATTCAAAACGGTTTGGCACTAAAAAATCTATTTGCGCCGTTGACTCTAAAATTTGACAAAGTTGGCGTAGACCTTTTACCGCCACAGCGGTGGCCGTTGCACCATCTGCATCATAATCGCCAATCACCAGAATTTTTTTATTGGCGATAAGCGCATCGGCTAATAATTTAGCCATTTGCGTATTATTAGTTAATTGATCTGGCGGAATAATCAAACTTAACGATGTTTCTAGTTCATTTTTATTGGTCACACCACGCGAGGAGAAAAGCCTTGCCAATAGTGGATTTGTGCCAATCGCCGCTAATGCCTCAACGACGACAGCGTTAAATTGACGCGCTTTAATTTGCATGGACTTGCCCGCCACCGTAACACCAAATGCTGTTGATCATCGTCATTTTCTTTAGCTCGCGTGCGGCATTAATTGGATGCGCAAAAAGCAGCATTTGCACTTCATTTTGAAAGCTCGCCCACGCCATTGCGCCTTCGCCTGTCGGCATAAACGGCGTGATATTTTTATTAATAGCCAATTGCGGATGCGTGGTATCGATTTGAGGATTGTGCTGCAAGCGTAGAAACCAACTATCCTCATGCCAAAAAAACTGCTTATTATCACTAGCAAAATGCGCATTCAAATCTGCTGTCAGTGCATCTATTTCATGTTGTTTCAGAGGCTGCGGCACTGGTTCTGCCAAACTAAAACTATCGCGCTGTAACACTAGATGAACAGGCGCGGCATACAGCCAATAAGTGTTCCCAGCATTATTACCTGCTTGTTGCCAAGCAATGGCTGCATTGGGAAGTGTGGGTTGAAACAGTTTTTTAATAAAATCGAGCATGGCGTGATTTTAACACTGAAGTATTTCAATCACTTCATTAATACCTTGTCCGATTTTCAATAGTTAACCTTATTTACAAGCAATTTATCAATAAATAATTTTTAACAAATCGTTGATCAACTCCAATAAAAAAAGCCGCAACCAACTAAGTTGGCGCGGCTTTAACTAGCTATTTAAATGCTTGCTACAAATTACCAATAACGACGGTCTTGGTTTTTACGATGTCCATTTCCGCGACCTCTGTTTCCGTCATCCCAATCGGCATTATAAACATTCCCGCCAGACGCTCTCACCGCAACCTGCAAAGGTACATACGGACCTGGATCTCTATCCATCACCGTTGAATATTGGCGTCCGTTATATTCATAATTCACCAAATATCCAGCGTTCACAGTCTGCCAATTATCAACCGTAACGCAACGATCTACTGGGCGAGTTTGTACACGCTCGCGACCATTCGCTTGGCCATTATTATCAATGCGGTCACCCACGATTGCGCCAACACCGGCACCAATCGCCGCAGTGGCGATACGTCCGTTACCACCGCCGAATCGGCTACCGACCAATCCACCCGTTAAGCCACCTAGAATCGCACCACCTAATGAGCGCTGTGGCGCTTCATAATATGTTTCGCGCACATATTCTGTACTGCATTCTTGGCGTGGGCTATTCACACGCTCCACTTGCGGCGTCACTGAAATCACGCGCGCTCTATCTTGATAATCATCATCCGCCAAAGCTGGCATTGCGATCGTTGCCACAACTAAACCCAATAATAATGTTTGACGCATTTTAATCTCCTGTTTTTTTGTCTCTGCGCTGTTAAATCAAATCATAAAATCTACGCAGATACTCACTAAACGGACTCATAAGCGGTTTGACGACTGCGCTTTATAAATAATTTAAAACTAATGAATTTACTTAGTGAATTGATTCAAACAGTGATTAGATTAAAGAAATGGAATTTGCAGTAATAGATATAAAAGTGCAATGTAACCAAAGTCACTGTCGCTAACTTTATTGCGCCTATACTCACTTCACATTGCCACACGCACATTACTTAACCGGAGTTCCAAATGATAAATTTAAGGTTGCAAAATTTGACATTGAAAAGTGTAATGCGCATGCTCATCAATTGCTGGTTAATAGGATTTAGTGTGCTTTTTGCCACCAGCGCATTGGCAGGAGAATTTGCCAATTACTGCACAAACGGCTTATCCAGAAACACATTCCATCAAACCGATTGCGCAATTAACGAATTATATAAAGGTAAAACTTATTGTTTCAGTAATGATGGCGCGCGCGACTCTTTTCTGTTCGATCAAGATAATATGATTGCAAAGGCCACAGTTTTTTATGCCAATAACGCAGAACCAGAGCGTGAAAAAATTAGCCAAGCAGATGCGTTAAGTCAAATAAACAGCAAAACTTGTACGCTGCAAAATAAAGATGCCGGCTATTTGATTTTTAACGGTTTAGACCTCAGTCATTGCAATCTTGAAAACGTGAGTTTTTTTGGCGCAGAATTAAAAGGTGCTAAATTGATTGGCGCAAATTTAAAAGGCGCTTACTTAAATCTAGCGCGTTTAGAAAATGCTGATTTCACCAATGCCAATTTAACCAACGCGATTATCTTTCAGGCTATTTTTGACAAAACCAATTTCAAAGGCGCCAACCTAACCAATGCACGCATGATCGGCACGCTGGGCAAAGTGGATATGAGCGGCGCAGATATTCACAATGGTCGCTTTGGTTTGGATATGGGCAACCAGCCAATGGGACAAATGAAATTTGATTCAGTTGGCGGAAATTTTTCAGGCGCGAATTTCGAGAATGCTGATTTGAATATCGCCGCATTTCGATTTGGCGATCTAAGAAATGCGAATTTGCGTGGCGCGAATCTGTATCGTGCCGATTTAGCCAAAGCCGACTTAACTGGCGCCGATTTAACTGGCGCGAATCTCACTGATGCGGATGTAGATGATGCTATTTTTAAAAACGTAAAAGGCTTAAATACAGTGAAAGGTTTTGATACCGTTAAAGGCAAATGTCTTGATTGCAAAGTTACAGCAGCAATAGAAGCAGATGAACCAGTTAATTTGGTGGCTGCAAAACAAGCAGCAGTTTGCAAAATGCAGGCGGCACAACTTAAATAAACGGCTTAATTTAATATTGCGCAAAAAATAGGGTTAAGTCTGTACTTAACCCTATTTTTAACTGTATTTTTAAAGCTATTTTGAGTGTTAACCTTGTTGAATACTTCCTTCCCAAATACCTTCCATACGATTAGCTGGCACGGCAACATCGATTAAGTCAGGTTTTGGCAAATCCAGTGCATCCATTAATTGAATAAACGCATCACGACTTTTGTTAACGAATCGTGGATTGGTATTTTTTTCTTGTCCTACGCAACTCACCTGCTTACCGTTGTAATCATGCGCGGGATAAACCAGCGTTTCATCGGGTAAAGTAAAAAGGCGATTTGTGATGCTGTCGTACAGCGTTCCGGCGTCGCCACCCTGAAAATCGGTGCGCCCACAACCATTGATTAACAAACTATCGCCAGTAAAAATTCTATCATTCCACCAATATGAAATAGCGCCAGCTGTATGTCCTGGCGTTGCGATCACTTTGACTTCCTGCTGACCGATCAATAAAACATCACCATCGTTCAATTGCATATCAGCGGTGTAAACGCCGCATAGCGCGCTTGCACCAGTTTGCAGCGAAAAGTACTCTCTTAACATACCGCTGGCAGTAATATGGTCGGCATGCACATGCGTTTCTAATGCATATTTTAAATGGCAATTCAGCTCATTAATCAGTTGAATATAGGCATCAATATGGCTAGCAACTGGGTCGATAATCACCGCTTCTTGCGTCGCATCATCAACAATTAAATAGGTATAAGTCGATGATGCATCATCGAATATTTGCTTAAACATTGGATTGAACCTTTGAATTTAACATTCATATTTATATAATTTGAATATTGCCTAATAGAAAGCTTAAAGGTCTTTTAACTGCTGGCTAATTTTTCCAATGCGGCGCGATTACTGATTTCTACGTGCCCGCGCCCAAGTGCAACCCAAGATTTTTGCTCAAAACGTTTTAATTGGCGGCTGACCACTTCACGCGCTGTGCCCAGCTCATCTGCCATTAATTGATGCGTGCGACTAATCGTCGTGTTATTCGCATCCAGCAGCAATTTTGCCAACCTTGCATCTAAACTGTGAAAAGCCACTTCATCCAGCAACACGATTAAATCGCTAATCAATGCACCATAATTCGTCATCACAAATCGACGAAATACAGGCGAATCAATCATCAGCTGATTGAAAGCAGCCGTTGGAATAATCACATCACGAATCGGTTCTTCTACAATAGTAGAAGCGGGATAGTTACTATTGCCCAATAAACAGGTAGTCGTAATCACGCAGGTTTCACCCGCTGCCACGCGATAAAGCAAAATTTCACGGCCACTGGTAGACATTTTATATACGCGTGATTGTCCAGCAAGGCGCATCACATAAGCGCCACAAACACCGCCTTCACGATAACCAACCGTGCCGATGGGCGCTTCTACAATCCGGGCAGACTTTGTCAAAATATCCCGTGCAGGTGCTTCAAGTTGCATCAACGCTGGAAAGCTTGCCAGCCAATCCAAATTTTCCATACATCTCCTCGCTAACTTTTAAAAAACACTTAAATATTAAAGCTCTTGCTGTTTAATTTTCAAGCTATCTTAGTTAACACAAACCTTATTGGCGAATTAATGCCTTAATCATCTCCAGCGCGAACCCAACACCAAAACCATTCACATCACTTTGCACCGCGCCCAAACCGCCTTTGCGATTGGTACTGGACAAATCAGCATGACACCACGCCACATCATTTTCAATAAAATTACCCATAAAACGTGTGGCATGAATATGGTCGCCGCCGCCTTCTAAAGTGCATTGCTTAATATCTGCAATATCACTTTCCAAGTCACTGTCAAAATCTTCTTCATTTGGAAAAGCCACAATGCGCTCACCCGCCGCTGCACCTGCTGCAACTGCCAGTTGAGATAATTCCGGACGATTGGCCAGAATCCCACTCATGCGATCGCTTAACGCAGCCGCCATGCTGCCAGTTAAAGTGGCGTAATCTAAAATCACATCCGGTTTTTGTCTGCTAGCAAGCGTTAATGTATCCGCCAACACCATGCGACCTTCCGCATCGGTATGCACAATCTCAATACTCATACCATTTAATGCAGTCACCACGTCATTTTGTTTATAAGCCAACGGTCCAATATGGTTTTGCGCAATTGCCAACCAGCAGTCGATTTTCACTTCTAGCTTCATTTCAGTTGCTGCTTGCAAAACGCTCAGCGCAACTGCACTGCCGTTCATATCTTCGTGCATACCTTGCATATATTTCGCAGGTTTAAGGTTATGTCCGCCCGTATCAAAACAAATACCTTTACCCACCAGCGCAATATGCTTTTTAGGATTTACGTGGCTGTAAGTGAGATGCACAATCGCTGCATCCATTGGCTCACTGCCTTGCCCAACCGCATAAAAAGCGCCCGCGCCCATTTTCTTTAACGCAGGCATATCAAACTCTTCATGCTGCCAGCCATATTGTTTTGCTAATACGCTTACTTTTTCACGATAGATCGCAGGTGTTAACTCATTTGGCGGCAATATTGTTAAGCTGCGGCACAATGTATTAGCCGCAACACGCACATTCACTTCGGCATAATCATTCGCTGCTTTGTAGCCATAAATACTGATCTCTTTTAATGGCGTATGTTTATTACCTTGCTTATTTTTAGCGTTTTTGCGACTAGGCAATTCTGCAGCATTCACTGCCGTCACATAATAAGCGGCACAGGCATTGGTTTCGCGCGCAACCTCATCGCCATAAACATTAATAGCCAAACTTTCAGGATTTTCATCCAACAAAGGCTTAACCGCTTTGCGCAATAAAGTGTGTTTTTGGAACACAGTTAAATTTTGAGTTAACACTACAAAACTAGCCACGCCGCCGTTAGGTAAATCTAAAGTAACCGGCGTTTTGTTTAAACTTTTATATTCTGCCTGGCTGCGTTTGAGCTTACTTTGCAGTAAATCGCTAAAAACGTGCTTGTTTTCAGCCGCTTCATCCAATACAAAAAGGCTGTGTTTCTGCGAAGATAACGTCTTTTCATCGCTTATTTCTGCAAATTGACTTAATTTTACCGACATTTAAACTTCCTTAACTCTTATATATAATGTAAGACAAACCTAGCAAATCTTTTAAAAACACTGGCTAACACACGCGTTTAACTTGACCAAAAAGCCTAAAAAAGCCACACTAGCGTCTTTAATTGATTGCATTAAATCAAGCCAGTTCATCCCGTTTATATAAACTTAAATTATATAAATCTAGAAGCCTGCTTGCATTTAACTAGTTGCTTGTATTATACCAACTCAAGCACTCTCAACGGAGACTATCCCTGCATGACCTCGAACACGCAAAACAAATTAGTAGAAACCGATCCATTAGAGACACAGGAATGGTTAGATGCACTTACCGCCGTTATAGAAAATGAAGGCACGGAACGTGCGCACTTTTTGCTAGAGGCCATGATTGACAAGGCGCGCCGCTCAGGCAGCAACTTGCCTTACAACGCCACAACCGCTTATGTAAATACAATCCCAACCCACTTACAGCAACGTTTGCCAGGCGATCCAGAAATGGAACGTCGTGTTCGTGCATTGGTGCGCTGGAATGCGATTATGACCGTACTACGCGGCAATGAAAAATCGCCGGGGGTTGGTGGTCATATTGCGAGCTTTCAATCAGCCGCGACTTTATATGATACGGGCTTTAACTATTTCTTCCGTGCGCCGAATGAAAACTTCGGTGGTGACTGTGTTTACTTCCAAGGCCATTCATCGCCAGGTGTTTATGCACGCGCCTTTATAGAGGGGCTAATTCCTGAAGATAAAATGGATAACTTCCGTCAAGAGACTGGCGGCAATGGTTTATCTAGTTATCCACATCCATGGTTAATGCCTGATTTCTGGCAATTTCCAACAGTTTCAATGGGCTTAGGTCCAATTCAAGGCATTTACCAAGCACGCTTTCTAAAATATATGCATGACCGCGGCATCGCTGACACTAGCGACCGTAAAGTGTGGGTATTCTGCGGCGATGGCGAAATGGACGAGCCTGAATCATTGGGCGCTATTTCATTGGCTTCACGCGAAAAATTAGATAATTTGATTTTTGTGATTAACTGTAACTTGCAGCGCTTAGACGGCCCGGTTCGCGGCAACGGCAAGATCATTCAAGAATTAGAATCTGATTTCCGCGGTTCTGGCTGGAATGTATTAAAAGTGGTGTGGGGTTCGTATTGGGATCCGTTACTAGCGATGGACAAAGACGGCATTCTAAAAAAACGCATGGAAGAATGCGTGGATGGTGAATACCAGAACTTTAAAGCCAAAGGTGGCGCTTATACGCGTGAAAATTTCTTTGGTAAATATCCAGAATTAAAAGAAATGGTTGCCGCAATGAGCGACCAAGACATTTGGCGCTTGAACCGTGGCGGTCACGATCCGCATAAAGTGTATGCCGCATACCATTCAGCGGTTAATCATAAAGGTCAACCAACCGTCATTTTAGCCAAAACTGTAAAAGGCTATGGTATGGGCGATGCAGGCGAAGGCCAAAATACCACGCATCAACAAAAGAGTATGGATATTGAATCACTGAAAAAATTCCGTGATCGTTTTGATTTACCGCTTACTGATGAGCAAGTTGAAAACTTAAGTTTCTACAAGCCAGCGGAAGATTCGCCAGAAGTGAAATACATGGCGGAACGCCGTGCTGCGATGGGTGGTTTTGTGCCGCAACGTCGCCGCAAGGGTAACGAGTTAACTGTGCCAGCACTTTCTGCTTTCGAAAACATGTTAACTGCCACGGGTGAACGCGAAATATCGACCACGATGGCTTTTGTGCGTATTTTATCGACACTACTACGCGATAAAACGCTGGGCAAATTTGTAGTGCCAATCGTGCCAGATGAAGCCCGTACATTCGGCATGGAAGGCATGTTCCGTCAGTTGGGCATTTACTCGCATTTGGGTCAGCTGTATGAGCCAATGGATTCTGATCAAGTGATGTATTACAAAGAGTCTAAAGACGGTCAGATTTTAGAAGAAGGCATTAACGAAGCTGGTTCATTCTCAAGCTGGATCGCGGCAGCAACATCGTACAGCGTCACAGGTGTGCAGATGATTCCGTTCTACATCTTCTACTCCATGTTCGGTTTCCAACGTATTGGTGACTTGGCTTGGGCAGCCGGCGATAGCCGTGCACGCGGCTTCTTGCTAGGCGCAACAGCTGGTAGAACCACGCTAAATGGTGAAGGCTTACAGCATGAAGATGGTCATAGCCATTTAATGTCTGCCACGATTCCAAATTGTGTTTCTTACGACCCGACATTTGCTTATGAATTAGCCGTGATTATTCAAGAAGGCTTGCGTCGCATGGTACAGAATCAAGAAGATGTGTATTACTACATCACCTTGATGAATGAAAACTATAGCCACCCTGCACTACCTGCAGGCGCGGAACAAGGCATTTTGAAAGGCCTATACAGCTTTAGTAAATCAAAAGCTAAAGGTGAGAAAGTACAATTGATGGGTAGCGGCGTTATCTTGCGCGAAGTCATCGCGGCAGCCGAGTTGCTAGAAAAAGACTGGGGCGTGTCAGCCGATGTATGGAGTGCAACCAGCTTCACCGAGTTACGCCGCGAAGGCTTGGATTGCGAGCGTTGGAATATGCTGAACCCTGAAAAACCACAACGCTTGAATTATGTGGCAGAGAGCTTAAAAGACGCAAAAGGCCCAGTGATCGCTTCAACTGATTACATGAAAAGTTTTGCTGAACAGATTCAACGCTTTGTGCCGAACAAATTCGTCGCATTGGGTACTGATGGCTATGGCCGTTCTGACAGCCGCGAAGCATTGCGTGATTTCTTTGAAGTGGATTCCCGTTACATCACAGTCGCCGCTTTAAAAGCGCTGAGCGATGAAGGAAAATTGCCAGCCGCTAAAGTAGCGGAAGCGGTTAAAAAATATAAATTGGATGCAAATAAACCAAATCCAACAACGGTTTAATGCTTAAATTAAGGCCTGCTGGCTGGAGTTAATAATGAGTTTACAAGATGTTTTAGTGCCTGATATTGGCAACTTCGATAGCGTTGATGTGATTGAAGTACTGGTAAAAGCAGGCGACACGATTGCCAAAGACGATTCACTCCTTACAGTGGAATCTGACAAAGCGTCAATGGATATTCCTGCGCCATTTGCTGGTGTGGTGAAAGAGGTCAAATTAAAAGTGGGCGATAAAATCGCACAAGGCCATTTGATATTAACTATAGAAGCGGATGCTGCAGCCGAAAGTAAACCAGCGGTTGCGCCTACAGAGGCAAAAGTAGCGCCAGCTAGCGCACCAAAAGCAGAGATTGCAGCAGCTATTCCAGAAGCGTCACGCCCTGCCCCAGAACCAGCAAAACAAGTACAACCGGCACACCAGCCTTTGCCAGTAGGTGAAAGCGTTGTGATTAATGGCGGCAAAACTTCACACGCTAGCCCTTCTGTGCGTAAATTTGCACGTGAATTAGGTGTTAACTTGGCGTTTGTTAAGGGTAGCGCAGCAAAGGATCGCATCACACAAGCCGATATACAAGCATTCGTAAAAGGCGAACTAGCCAAACCGCGCACTGAAAATATGGGTGCAGGATTAGGCAGCTTGGCTACGCTTCCAATGCCAGTGATTGATTTCAGCCAGTTTGGCAATATTGAAAACAAACCGCTGTCACGTATTAAAAAAATATCTGGCGCAAACTTACATAGAAACTGGGTTACTGCACCACACGTCACGCAGTTTGACGAAGCAGATATCACGGATTTAGAAGACTTTAGAAAGTCCATGCAAGCGGATGCTGAAAAACGTGGCGTTAAGCTCACCATGTTGGCATTTTTAATTAAAGCTTCTGTAAATGCATTAAAAGCTTATCCAAATTTCAATTCGTCGCTTTCACCTGATGGCGATAGTTTGATCTTAAAGAATTACTTCAATATCGGCTTTGCCTGCGACACGCCAGACGGTTTAGTCGTGCCAGTAGTGAAAGATGTGCAGCAAAAAGATGTGCTGGATATCGCGCGCGATTTGGGTGAGTTATCCACCAAAGCGCGCGAGCGCAAGTTAAAAGTAGAAGAAATGCAAGGCGGTTGCTTTACCATTTCCAGCCTTGGCGGCATTGGCGGCACAATGTTTACGCCAATCATTAACTGCCCAGAAGTAGCGATTTTAGGCGTTTCACGCTCATCAATGCAGCCAGTTTACGATGCGAAGACCAAAGCTTTTGAACCGCGCTTAATCTTGCCGATGTCACTTTCCTACGACCATCGCGTGGTTGATGGTGCCGATGGCGCGCGCTTTACTAGTCATATGCGCATGATGTTATCTGACGTACGTCGCTTATTACTTTAGTCCAACTGCAGCAAAAAATCGCACTGTTTTAGTGCGAAATTCTTAAAAATCATCCATTAACCTGCTACTTCTGCAGCTTAATGGATGTAAATCCATCCAAATCCCCTGTAATTTTGTCTGATCAAACTGGTACGACTATTGCTAAGTATTATTAAGCGCGCATTTTTGCTTGATGACTAACGATTGGGGATTATCATGACCATGTTTGTTCCTACGCTTGCTCCTGCATTATTTTTTTCCACTGGCTTACTTTTAGGCTTGTCTTTACTAACAGCAACGCCTATCTATGCTGAACCAACAGATGAATTAGTACAAAAGATTAGTACGCATGTCGTCAAAGTGCAAGTGGCTCTTGCCAATGGTGCATACGGATTGGGTTCTGGCGTGGTGGTGGCAAAAGACCAAGTAGTCACCAATTGCCATGTTATCGCTAATGCAGTGTCTGTCAGCGTGAATACCAATAATGAAAACTATAGCGCCAGCGCACTTAAGTCAGACTGGCACCACGATTTATGCATATTAAAAACGGAAGGTTTAATCGCACCAGCAACTAATATTGGGTCTAGCGAAAACCTTAAATACGAGCAACCCGTTTATACGGTCGGTTTTGCCAGTTTTTCACCACGTCCAAATGGTACTTTTGGCTTTGTCAAAGGGCTCTATCCAATGGATGACAGTGTGGTTATCAGAGCCAGCAACGCTTTCAGGCTAGGCGATAGTGGCGGCGGCATGTTTGACGAAGCGGGTAATCTAGTGGGAATCATCACCGTTAAAAGCCCAGGCCGCAATGCTTTTTACTACAACATGTCTGTCGAATGGGTGAAAAAACTCCTCAATCAACCGGAACAAAGCGTCACTAGTATGAGTGAGTTAGCATTCTGGGCAGAGTCTGAAGAAAAATGGCCGTTCTTTATGCGTGTCGTGCAACCACTTAAAACTGAAAATTGGGCAGAGCTAAATAAGATTGCAGCACAGTGGGCAGAAAAAGAGCCGAATACGATTGAAGCTTTATATTATTGCGCCGTAGCAGAATATAGTTTAAAAAATACCGCTTATGCAGAACTACATTTAAAGCAAGTGGTTGCGACCAATAGTAATCACGCTAGTGCACTTTATTATTTAGGCTTGATTGCAGAGCAAAATGGCAAACGAATTGAAGCCTTAAATATGGTTGCTGCACTGAATGTTTTAGACATAACAGCCGCAAACGATCTTAAATCTGCAATGGGTATTAAAGTAGAGTAATCGCAATTTCAGGCTAAATATCCACTTAATTTGTCGCAATTTAATTTTGCTTATAGTCCAGCCGAATCTGGACTATAAGCACTTTCTATTGAACTTCAAACATAAGCCTTGCACGCTATATTCACCAATTAATCTATTTCTGCTCTAACTAAAGTTCTGTTTTGAAAGCTGCCCTTTTAAAGCTTAAAACTCGCACTTTAATGATAAAATCACTCTAATTTCTTTAGATGTAAACAAAGGGTAAGCATGAGCGATTTAGTGGATGTATTAGTCCCCGATATTGGCAATTTTGACAGCGTTGATATCATCGAAGTATTAATAAAAGTCGGTGACACGATTGCTAAGGAAGATTCATTAATCACGGTTGAGTCAGATAAGGCATCGATGGATATTCCATCTTCGCATGACGGCGTAGTGAAAGAAATAAAAGTCAAAGTGGGCGATAAAGTCGCTAAGGGTTCAGCGATTTTGGTTGTTGAAACAGCCGTTGCCGTAAGCGCATCAGAATCCACACAAAATACAACTGCAGTTAAAGCAGAAACATCTGCTACAGAAAGCGCACCTAGTAACGCTGCTGCTAAAAATGATGCAAATCCTAAAACTGTTTCAACGATTGGCAGTAGCGATATCGATACACAAGTCGTCGTTCTAGGCTCTGGCCCTGGCGGTTATACCGCTGCTTTCCGCGCTGCTGATCTTGGCTTAAAAGTGGTGTTAATTGAACGTTATCCAACATTGGGCGGCGTTTGTTTAAACGTAGGCTGCATCCCGTCTAAAGCTTTATTACATACAGCCAAAGTCATTACAGAAGCTGAAGAAACAGCGCATCATGGCGTGAGTTTTAGTTCGCCAAATATTGATTTAGACGCGCTACGCAACTGGAAAAGTAACGATGTGGTCGCCAAGCTTACCGGCGGCCTTGCACAAATGGCAAAACAACGCGGCGTTACCGTTGTTGTAGGCGTTGGCGCATTTACCAGCGCAAATCAAATCGCAGTCACCGATAGCGCTGGCAAAGTCACAACTGTTGGCTTTGAAAACACTATTATCGCGGCAGGTTCACAAGCGACTAAATTTCCTGGTTTAGACCAAGCGACAGCGAGTGATGAGCGCATCATGGATTCGACAGGTGCGTTGGCGTTGGCGGATATTCCAAAACGCATGCTAGTCATCGGCGGCGGCATTATCGGTTTGGAAATGGGTACCGTTTATGATGCACTAGGCACAAAAGTCAGCGTGGTCGAATTTACAGATGGTTTAGTACAAGGTTGCGACCGTGACTTAGTGCGCCCACTGCAAAAACGCATGGAAAAACGCTTTGAAGCCATCATGCTTTCAACCAAAGTGGCAAAAATGGAAGCCAAAAAAGAGGGAATTTTGGTCAGTTTTGAAGGCCAAGATGCTCCAAAAGAGCCTCAACTATATGACCGTGTTTTAGTATCAATCGGTCGCCGTCCAAATGGAAAAAACATTGGTGCAGAATTAGCTGGCGTTGCTGTAGATGAGCGCGGATTTATTGCAGTCGATAAACAAATGCGCACAAACGTAGCGCATATCTTTGCCATCGGCGATATCGTCGGCCAACCTATGCTGGCGCACAAAGCCACGCATGAAGGTAAAGTCGCCGCGGAAGTGATTGCAGGTCATAAAGTAGAGTTTCAAGCTGCTTGCATTCCATCCGTTGCTTACACAGACCCAGAAATCGCTTGGGCTGGCGTGACGGAAATCGAAGCTAAAGCCAAAGGTATCGAATATGAAAAAGCCAGCTTTCCTTGGGCTGCAAGTGGTCGTGCTATCTCGATTGCCCGCACCGAAGGCACAACTAAATTGATTTTTGACAAAACCACACATCGCTTAATCGGTGCGGGCATTGTGGGTGTAAACGCAGGCGAATTGTTGGCAGAAGCCGTGTTAGCGATTGAAATGGGTGCAGATGCGCATGATTTAGGCTTAACCATTCACGCACATCCAACCTTATCAGAAACCATTTGCTTTGCCGCAGAAATGAAAGAAGGCACGATAACGGATTTGTACATCAAAAAAAGGTAGTTATCTGCCTGAACTAGGCGGAATAAGTGCTTTATTTGAATATGAACTGACTAGAGAATGACCAACGTATGCCCAAATTAACATCGTTAATTTGGGCATACGTTTATTAAATATTCATGCTAATAATTGGTTAAGTCCAGTCATTTAAAAGCATACGCACTAAGCATACTTAACCCATTTTTTTGCTTAAAAATTCCCTAAGAACAAGCCGCCACTCTCAATTCACTGCCTACAAATTCTGGGCTGATTTTTTGTAATTCCAATGCCGCTTCTGGCGTAACGGCTTTAATCAATAAACTGGAAATATTTTTACCAGGGCTACGCAAGGCTTTAGTCGCACCTTTTACGCCTTTGGCTAGTAAATCATTTAATAAATTGGTTGCTAACTTTTCATCTTGAAACAAGCCAAAAGAAATCGCATGACGCCATTGCGAATCTTGCACAACAAATATCTCACCCACACCTAACGCCTTAATTTCATCTGCCTTTTCTTGCGCAAGCTTTGCATTTTTTAAAGGCGGGTAATACACCCAAAAACGTCTCTCGGTTTGCGGTGGTTCTGCTATTTTGGCAACTCCGTTTAAGCCCAATTTAACCAAGGCCACTTGTGCGGATGGCAAATTGCTGGCGGTAAAATTACCCCATTCGTAACAACTTGTCGCAGTTGCTTCAGTCGCTGGATTAACTGGCATAGCGTTAGCAGGCAAAGGAGCAACAGGCAAAGCAGCCACTTTCTTCGGCATAGCTTGTAACGCTACTTGGTCTAGTATCTTGAGTTTTTCGGGTGAAATTTCGTTAGTCACCACAGTTGGTGGTGGCGCAATCTTATCGATATTAAAATACACTAACAAACCTGCATTAACTAACAGCAAAAACCACAACAGCCACTTCATATCGTTTCTTTCTCTAATATTGCTAAACCTTGCAGTACAAGATTTTCTGCCATCATAACCTGTTTTTCGCTTACGTTTAAATGTGCGATTAATGCCGCAAAAATTGCAGAAGCATCACCACCGCTAATAATGATTTTAGGCGAACAATCACTGTATTTTTGCAGTTGCTGCCACTGTACGGCAATCGCACCAACGGCTGAATTTAAGCAGCCTGTTTGAATCGCATCCTGCGTATTGGTTGGGAAAAGACTAAAACCACCCTCACCCACTTGTAATTGTGTTGTGTTTTGCGTTAATGCGGTTTGCATCAAGCGCAAACCTGGCATGATAGTACCGCCCAAAAACACCGCTTTATTGTCTTGGTCACTTTTAACTAGAGCATCGATAGTGATTGCCGTGCCCGCATTCACGACTAAAGTCGCTTGCTGAGTTATATGCCAAGCCGCAATCAGCGCCGCCCAACGATCAGCACCCAGTTTTTCGGCTTGCTCATATTGGTTAATCACATGACAAGCCTGCTGTTTTGCCACAACGAAATACGTGTTTAATGGCGCAACTAACTGTGCGATTTGCTGCGCGACTGATTCGCCCGCCACATTCGCAATCAACACTTTGCTGGCTTTTTGCGCAGCTTGTGCTAATGTCGATTTACTCAAATCAATATTTATACAAACTTCTGTCGCTTGCATCACGCCAGCGCTATTGACCAACGCCCATTTGGTGCGCGTATTACCGCTATCAATCACTAATAACATTACGCAGAATCTCCTGCAGTTAAAGGTCTTAACGAAATCTCGCCAGCTGAAAAACGCTGCAATCCAAGTGAGGTTTGCACCATCAAAATGCCATCATCCGCCACATTTTTTACCACGCCAAATACTTCGGTAGCATTCGGCATTAACATACGCACCGCCTGATTATGATAAGCGTGATAACTTAGCCATTCATCCCGCAAGCCAACAAAGCCAAGCTGTTCAAAACTATTTAATACATCTGCCAAATGCTTTAATAACGTACCCAATAGAATATTTTGGTTAATCTGATGATGAGATGATTTTTGCAAATCAGTTGTCGGCTGGTCAATACTTTCAATCACCACTTTTGGCAGATTCAAATTAATACCGATGCCAATCACCGCGGTACTTGGCCCATCTAAATCGCCTTGTAACTCAATTAAAATCCCAGCCAGTTTTTTGCCATCGATTAACACATCATTCGGCCATTTCAATTGTGCCTGATTAATGCCAAGACTCGCTAATGTACGCATTAATGCCACGCCGACAGCCAAACTTAAGCCAGATAAAGCCGCCGCACCACATTGAAAACGCCATACTAAAGAAAAAGTTAAACTTGCCCCCAATTGCGAAACCCAAGTACGGCCGCGCCTGCCTTTACCGCTGGTTTGAATGTGGGCGGCTACACAAGTCGCGTGCGGCACGTTTTTTTGTTGCATCAAATACGTATTGGTAGAAGCGACTTCATCTAAAATGATTAAGTTAAACCATTCTCGCTGTTCACCAATTGCACTTAACACTAAATTTTTATCTAAAAAATCAATCGCTTGCGGTAATTTATAGCCGCGACCGCGCACTGAAAAAATGGTAACGCCCAACCCTTCGGCTTGCTTAATCGCATTCCAAATCGTGGCGCGCGTCACTTTAAACTGCTGTGCCAACGCCTCACCAGAATGAAACTGGCCATCAGATAGCAATTGTAAAATGGGGAAAGTTAGTTTATTCATATGGGTTTGTTCTATCAGCCAAATTTTATCACAGCAGATGCGTGCGGCTTTAGTAAATCAAAGCAGCCATAATGCAATTCAAGCGTGTAAAATATCGTGATTATTAGCTTATAAAAAACGATACAAAAACATCTATGTCTGCAGAAAAAACACCACTTCCATTAGGTTCTAACTTTATTCGTGCCATTGTTGAACACGATTTAGCTGATAACAAATATGCCGCAAAAAAATGGGCAGGCAGCCCAGGTGATGCAGCGCATCAAGCAGCAGGTCAACCAGACTCAGCAAAAATCCGCACCCGTTTTCCGCCAGAACCAAACGGCTATCTGCATATTGGCCATGCAAAAAGTATTTTTCTAAACTTTGGTTTAGCGCGCGATTATGCTGGCGTTTGCCATCTGCGTTTTGACGATACCAATCCAGAAAAAGAAAGCCAAGAATACGTAGATAGCATTTCTGATGCGGTGAAGTGGTTAGGTTTTGATTGGCAAAATGACAGCGAATCCAATTTGTATTTCGCCAGCAACTATTTTGATTTTATGTACCGCGCAGCAGAAAGCTTGATTGAAAATGGTCACGCGTATGTGGATAGCCAAAGTGCGGATGAAATGCGTGCGAATCGCGGCACATTAACTGAGGCAGGCACAGACTCGCCTTGGCGTAATCGTACTGTAGCAGAAAATCTGCAATTATTCCGCGAAATGCGCGATGGTAAACATGCGGATGGCAGTTTGATATTGCGCGCTAAAATTGATATGGCATCACCTAATATCAACTTGCGTGACCCTGCGATATACCGCGTACGCCGTGCGCATCACCACAACACAGGCGACACATGGTGCATTTACCCCATGTACACGTTTGCACATCCAATTGAAGATGCATTAGAGCAAATTACGCACTCAATTTGCACACTGGAATTTGAGGATCAACGCCCGTTTTACGATTGGTTGTTAGAGCGACTTGCCGAAGCTGGTTTGTTGGCGAACCCATTGCCAAAACAATATGAGTTTTCGCGCCTTAACTTAACCTACGTGGTGCTATCAAAACGTAAGTTAATCGATTTAGTTGAGCAAAAACACGTTTCAGGTTGGGATGACCCACGTTTGCCCACTTTAGCTGGCGCACGCCGCCGTGGTTATGTGGCAGAAGGATTTAAATTATTCACAGATAGAATAGGCGTAAGCAAAGCGGATTCATGGATTGAATACACCATATTAGAAGATTGCATGCGCGAAGTGCTAAATGATTCGGCAGAGCGCAGAATTGCCGTGTTAGATCCGATTAGGTTGGTGATTGATAACTATGAAGTTGGCAAGGTAGAAGATTGCTTTGCACCAAACCATCCATTAAAACCAGAGTTAGGCAAACGCGTTGTGCCATTAACGCGTGAACTATGGATAGAAGCAGAAGACTTTATGGAAACGCCAAGTAAAGGCTTTTTCAGATTAACGCCAGATGGCATGGTGCGCTTACGTTATGGTTACGTGGTGAAATGTACAGGCTTTGAAAAAGATGCTGCAGGTAAGGTCACAGTGGTGCATTGCGACTATCTGCCAGATACAAAATCCGGCACACCGGGTTCAGATAGCGTAAAAGTAAAAGGTAATATTCACTGGGTAAGCGCGCAACATGCTTACGCGGCAGAGATTCGTTTATACGACAGATTGTTCAAAGAGGCGCATCCTGGTTCAGGCGACCGAGATTATTTGAATGACTTAAATCCAGATTCTGTAACAGTGATTACTGCACAACTGGAACCAAGCTTAAAAGATGCAAAGCCAGAAGACAGATTCCAATTTGAACGCCACGGTTATTTTGTTGCAGATAAAAAAGACAGTGTTACTGGCAAGCCAGTATTTAATCGCACCGTTACTTTGCGGGATGCTTGGCAGAAATAATTGAGTATTTTTTATGATTAAGTCTGTCGAATTAAACAAAGCGTATCGCCTTTTAAATCATGGGCCAACTGTTCTGGTTTCTTCGCAGCATGGTGAAAAGTGTAACGTGATGGCAGCAGCTTGGAATATGCCTTTGGATTTCGATCCGCCTAAAATCGCGATTGTTATTGATAAAAATACGTTTACTCGTGAATTGCTGGAAGCTTCTGGCAGTTTTGCCATCAATGTGCCATGTCATGCTCAAGCAGCAATGGTAGTAAAAGTAGGTTCGAGCAGTGGGCGTGAGCTTTTGGGCAAAGAGGTAGACAACAAGCTTCTCGCTTTCGAATTACCGACTTTTCCTGCTACAAAGATTGACTCACCTTTACTAGGAGGTTGTGTTGCTTGGCTAGAATGTAAAATAATCAGTCAGCCGCCTATTCAAGATATTTATGATTTATTTCTAGCTGAAGTGGTGGCGGCTCAAGCGGATAGTCGCGTGTTCACTGATGGCCATTGGCATTTTGATGGTCACGATGACTTACGTACCATCCACCATATTGCAGGCGGCAACTTTATGGCAATTGGTGAAGCATTCAAAATATAAACAATTCGCAATTTCAATATAAGGTTTGAATATGAAAAAGAACCGTCCTCATAAATCAAAAAACAAGCTTTCCAAAAAAATCGGTTTGGCGCCAGGCTCATTGGTTTATGTGGGCAATATGGATACAGATATCGCTACGATTAAGCCGACAATAACGTTGACGGTTTATAACGCAGCTGAATTTATAGAACATGAATTAACCGCCCATACGCTAGCAGGTTTTAACTTTACAGATTACACCAATGCTGGCAAAAAAGTTTGGCTGAATATTCATGGTGTGCATGATGCGGCGTTGATTAAGCAAATTGGCGATTTGTTTCATCTGCATCCATTAGTGCAAGAAGACATACTTAACACGCAGCAACGCCCAAAAATCGATGAATATGACGACTATGTGTTTTTTGAAACACAAAGTTTTAAATATGATAAAACCGACACCAGTATGGAAACTGAGCAGATTAGTTTTATTTTGGGGCATGATTATCTGTTGACGTTTCAAGAGCGCTCTACTGGCATTTTTGAGCCGGTACGTACACGTATGCGCGCAAGTCGCGCACATATTCGCGAGTTTGGTGTGGATTATCTGGCTTATGCGTTGCTGGATAGCGTGGTGGATAGATATTTTAGCGTGCTGGAAGATGTAGGCGAATGCAGTGAGACATTAGAAGAAGCCTTGTTATCTAGGCCATCGAATGCAGAGTTACAGAACATTCATCACCTTAAACATGTGAGTGTTGAGTTGCGTCGCGCAGTTTGGCCGCTACGTGAGGTGATTAACAACTTAATTCGCAATGAAAATGACTTTTTTAAAGAAAGCACCATGCCGTATTTGCGCGATGTGTATGACCACACAGTGAATTTTATTGAATCACTGGAATCGATCCGCGACAACTTAAGCGGCATGATGGATATTTATATGGCGAGTATGAGTAATCGCGTGAATCTGGAATTGCGCGCATTAACGGTCGTCACCATGCTATTTATGCCAGCCACGCTGATTTCTGGCATTTTTGGGATGAATTTTGAAAATATGCCATGGTTAAAACATGCCGACGGCTTTTGGTGGGCAATCGGCTTGATGGCATCTATTGCGCTGATCATGATTATGATTTTTTGGCGCAGGCAGTGGTTAACTAGCAAGGGTTAAGCAGCAAAGGCTAAGCGATCAAAATTAAGTCGCAAGGCCTAAGCTAACTTATGCATCTTGCGATAAATCTTTGATTAAGTCTGAATACTTTGTGCGTACCTTTTCCTTTTTAGGCGCAGCTACTGCCAAACAATAAGGCTGATTTGGATTTTTTTCAAAGTAATATTGGTGATAATCTTCAGCTGGGTAAAACGTTTCAGGTCCATTGATTTCTGTGACAATCGGCGCATTAAAAGTGTGTGTTGCATTTAGCTCAACAATCTTTTTTTCAACCGCTTCACGTTGCGCAGCATTTTGGCAAAACACAGCAGAACGATATTGCGTGCCGACATCGTTACCTTGGCGATTTGGCGTAGTTGGATCGTGCGATATAAAAAATACTTCTAACAAAGTTTCATAGCTCACTTGGTCTGCATCGAAAGTAATCTGTATGCCTTCTGCATGCCCTGTATCGCCGTTGCAAATCTGCTTGTAATCAGGATTAAGCGTATGACCACCAATATAGCCAGAAATCACTTTGTTAACCCCTTTTAGTTGGCTAAAAACGGGTTCTGTGCACCAAAAACAGCCGCCTGCGAAAATTGCGATTTGTTGATTGCTCATGATACTCACCTTTAAATTTTTATTAAAAATTGACCTAAATTACTGGTTAATAGTCTTACAATAGTTAGTCAACATTTCATTCAAAACATTACATTTACTTTAAAATTTCTTAATATTTAACCATGTCTTTAAACGCTTTATACGTTGATTTTAACTCTTACTTTGCTTCAATTGAGCAACAATTGCGTCCTGATTTACGAGGCAAACCAATTGGCGTTTTAGCGGTGTTAGCGGAAACGACTTGCTGCATAGCAGCGAGTTATGAGGCGAAAGCATTTGGCATTAAAACCGGCACAGGCGTGCGTGACGCGCGTAAGCTTTGCCCAAACATGGTTTTTGTAGAAGCGAGACCACCACTTTACATAGAGTACCACCACAAGCTGATAGAAATTGTAGAATCCTGCACGCATGTAGAAAAAGTATTATCCATTGATGAAATGGTGTGCAAATTAACGGGGTCGCAACAGCAAAAAGAAAATGCACTTAAACTCGCCGCAAAAATTAAGCGTGAAATCAATAAACAGTTTGAATTTATTCATTGCTCAATAGGTATTGCGCCGAATACTTTTTTGGCAAAACTTGCCTCCAACATGCAAAAACCCAATGGCTGCGTTGTCATCGAGCAACAGGATATTCCTGAAAAACTTTATAGCTTAAAACCCAGACACTTGACTGGCGTTGGCAAGCGCATGGAAGAACGACTTAATCATTTTGGCTTAACCACCATGCAAGCGCTATATGCAGCGAATAAGCAGCAATTACGTGCCGCATGGGGAAGCGTAGAAGGCGAGCGTATGTATGATAAATTGCGCGGCGTTGAAGTAACACGTCTGAACAATGAGAGAAAAAGCCTAGGTCACTCTCATGTTCTTCCACCAGAGTTACGTACGGAACATGGCGCACTTTCCGTTTTGCACAGACTGTTACAAAAAGCCTGTGTACGCTTGCGTAGCTACGATTTACGCGCGTCTAAAATACATGTGCGCGTTAAGTTTACCAATCATCCGACTTGGGTGATTGAAGCGAATTGTTCGCCCACCGATAATACATTAAGCATTACGCATATTTTTGAAACACTTTGGAAAAATTATCCAGCCAAGAAAGTGATTCCGCAAGCAGTCGGTATTTCATTCTCAAGTTTTATTAATAATCAGGAGTATATTGTCGACTTATTTGAAACTGAAATAGTAGAAACGAACAAGAAATTAAATTCAGCCGTAGATAAACTGAATAGTAAATACGGAAAAAATACGATTTATCTGGGCGGTGCGCATAATGCGCTATATGCGTCTCAGGTAAAAATAGCGTTTAACTATGTACCCGATTTAATCGTTGAGAATTAACGCTTATTCGCAACGACTTAATGGTTCGGTTTCTTTGCCACGGGATAACTCATTACTGACTTTACCAATAGTTAATATATCACTAGTCGCACCATGTGATAAATCATTTGTCTTTTGACCAGTAGTTAAATCATTAGTGACTTTACCGCGCGTTAATTCATCGCCAATTTGACGAAACTGTAAAGGACGCGTATCTAGACCACGGCTTAATTCATCACTTTTTTTGCCTGACTCCAATACCGCAGACTCTTTACCACGCGACAAATCATCAGGCTGTTTAGTTTGTTTTAAATCGTCTGTCGGTTTGCCAGGCAGTAAATCATCGCGTAGATTACTGCGCTTTAATGGCTCATCTGGCGCACCGCGCGTCAAATTCACTGGTAAACAATGCTGATTGCATACCGATTTATCGCGATTAGTTTCTGTGGTTTGAGCAAATGCGGGCGAAAAAATAAATAGTAATACGCATATAGTAAGTGCCTTCATCTAAGTTACTCCCTAAATCATGACTTAACTATATCGTGATATACATATAAAACACAATGCTTTTAGCTGATATCACCGCTTAAGACTGACTAACTTAAGAGCTTTATGTATTAAAGCGCACTTGATTCTTAAGCTGTACTATTAAGGTCTTGTCTATTGTGAGACCGCAGCTTGAGCATTTGACAAAATTTCTGCTCTAGAAACGAATAAACCCTCACGAGGAGGGTTTATTGTCAGCCATCGAAGATGACTTGGTATAAATAGCTTGGCAGTGACCTACTTTCGCATGCAAAAAGCATACTATCATTGGCGCTGGTTCGTTTCACGGCCCTGTTCGAGATGGGAAGGGGTGGGTCCAAACCGCTATGGCCGCCAAGCATAACTGGTATCTCATGCGTTTACTGGTTTTCACCCAAACACACAAGCGATTATGCTGTGTTGCCGTCTCATTTTCATGAGGCGTCTGTAACAAATTGGAAGAAGTAAAGTCTTCATACTTTCGTATGGGGTCAAATGGTGTATTGATTACATTATCAGCTTTAGAACAAACCTTCATCTTAGATTACTCATTAACTTAATAATAAGCAATTCAAGTCTTAAGGTTATAGGATCAAGCCTCACGAGCAATTAGTAACGGTCAGCTTAATGCATTACTGCACTTCCACATCCGTCCTATCAACGTCCTGGTCTCGAACGACTCTTTAGGGGGGTTAAACCCCCGGGAAATCTCATCTCAAGGCGAGTTTCACGCTTAGATGCTTTCAGCGTTTATCTCTTCCGCACTTAGCTACCCAGCTATACCATTGGCATGATAACTGGTCCACCAGCGGTGCGTCCACTCCGGTCCTCTCGTACTAG